>JAUILQ010000074.1 GCA_030433005.1 Alphaproteobacteria bacterium | reverse complement strand
CGCGGTAGTCCCAGGCCAGCGTGCCGTGGCCGGCGGCGCGCAAGGCCGGCGCGATGCGCTCCTCCCACTGGTCGCCGCTGCCGGTCAGGGCGTTGACGAAGACGAAGGTCAGGCCCTCGCCCTCGGGGGCGTGGTGCTCGTACCAGAGGCTTTCGCCGGGCATCGGAACGAAGGCGGGCATGGGCGCGGGCTCCGGGCGGTCGGGAGGGGGCGAAGGGCGGCTCGGGCGGCAGCATAGACGAGGCCGGCGCGCGCTTCAGCAGCCCGCTTGGCCGCCTCGTGCTACGACGCGCCGGCCGCGACCGGCTCGCGGCGCGCGGCGATGCGCTGCACCGCGGCCGGGCGCGGGCTGGTGACCGTAAGGTCCTCGTAGGCCAGCACGCGCAGGTGCCCGGCGACCGCGTCCAGCAGTTCGCCCGGCGCCAGCAGGAAATCCGGGTTGCGTGGCCGGCCGAAGGCCTCGTTGCCCTGCGCGAAGGTCTCGTAGAGCAGCAGGCCGCCGGGGGCCACCGCCTCGACCAGCGCCGGCAGCAGCGGCCGGTGCAGGTAGTTGGCGACGACAACGGCCGCGAAGCGCCGCCCGGCGAGCGGGAAGTCGGCCCGGTCATCGAGGCCGGCCTCGAGGTCGGTCTCGAGCCGTTCCAGGCCGGGCGCCGCCACCTCGTCCAGGCCCGAGAGGTCGCGGTCGACGGCGAGCACCGGGTGGCCGAGGCCGAGGTACAGCCGGCTGTGCCGGCCGCTGCCGGCGGCGAGGTCGAGCACGGGCCCGCCGGCCGGGACCAGCGGGGCGAAACGGCAGATCCAGGCCGAGGCCATCGGCACGCGCGAGTGGAGGGCGCGCGGCTGGATTGTGTCCGGCGCCGCTTTACCTTCTGTCATGGGATTGCCATCTATCCTTCGCTTCTCGGGACAACCAGCGACTCACGGCCATGATCCTCTACGCCCTGCGGTGCGACAACGAGCACGAGTTCGAGTCCTGGTTCAAGGACAGCGCGGCCTTCGACCGCCAAGCCAAGCGCAAGCTCGTGACCTGCCCGCACTGCGGCTCCAGCGCCGTCGAGAAGGCGATCATGGCGCCGCGCGTGGCGCGAGGCCGCCCGCAGGCCCCCGACGCCGGATCCGCCGAGACGCCGTCCCCTGCGCCGGACGCCGCCCCCGGCAAGAGCGTCGCCGCCGACCCGCGCGCCCGGGAGCTGCGCCGACAGCTGCTCGAGCTGCGCCGTCAGGTCGAGAGCAACTGCGACTACGTCGGCCCGCGCTTCGCCGAGGAGGCGCGGCGCATCCACTACGGCGAGAGCGACCCGCGCGGCATCTACGGCGAGACCAGCCGCGAGGACGCCGAGGCCCTGGCCGAGGAAGGCGTCGGCTTCGCGCGCATCCCCTGGGTCGACAGCGGCGACGCCTGAGCCGGCCTTTCGGCTCGCGCTCTCAGCCCCGCTCGGCCCAGAGCAGGTAGCTGACGTCGAAGTCGCGGCGCGACAGCCGCCAGCCGTCGGTCAGCGGGTTGTAGACTAGGCCCTGGACGTCGCGCACCGCCAGGCCGTGGGGGCGCAGGCCGCCGGCGATCTCCGAGGGCTTGAGGAAGCGCTTCCAGTCGTGGGTGCCGCGCGGCACCCAGCGCAGCAGGTACTCCGCCGCCACGACGCCGAGCAGGAAGGCCTTGCCGGTGCGGTTGAAGGTCGAGAGGGCGAAGCCGCCGCCGGGCGCGACCAGCGCCGCGCAGTCGGCCAGGAAGTCGGCAGGCTCGGTGACGTGCTCGACGATCTCCAGCGCCATCACGAGGTCGAAGGCGCGCCCCTCGGCGGCCAGATCGGCGGCGGTCGCCTCGCGGTAGTCGATGGCCAGGCCCTGCCCGGCGGCGTGCTCGCGCGCCACCGCGATCGCCGCCGGCGTCGCGTCGAGGCCGGTCACCGTGGCGCCGAGCCGGGCCAGCGGCTCGGTCGCCAGGCCGCCGCCGCAGCCGACGTCGAGAATCCGGAGGCCCTCGAGCGGCCGCACGGCCAGGGGGTCGCGGCCGAAACGGGCGCAGGCGTGGTCGCGCAGCCAGGCGATGCGCGTCGGGTTCAGCCGGTGCAGCGCGCGCGAGCGGCCCTGCGGGTCCCACCAGTCCTCGGCCAAGGCCGAGAACTTCTCGACCTCGGCCGGATCGACCGTGCCGCGCGCCGTGGCCCTCGCCGCCTCCGCCTTGGTCGCCTCGCCGTCTCGCTGCCGCCCCGGGGTTGCCGTCACCACTGCCTCGCTTGCCTTTTCGCGTGTCTGTTCAGTATGGATAGCGCCGAATCGCACGGCAAGGCGGCCCGGCCGTCCTCGTCTGCCTCCGGCGCCCCCGCGCCGCCGCCCGCTGGTCCACCTCTGCTCAGGCCTTTCGCGCGCCATGGCCCGTATCGTCATGAAGTTCGGCGGCACCTCGGTCGCCGACCTCGATCGCATTCGCAACGTCGCCACCAAGGTGGCCGCGGAGGTCGCCGCGGGCAACGAGGTCGCGGTCGTCGTCTCGGCCATGGCCGGCGTCACCAACCAGCTGGTCGGCTATGCCGGCTCGGCGGCGCGGCTCTACGACCTGCGCGAATACGACGCGGTCGTCTCCTCGGGCGAGAACGTCACCGCCGGCCTGCTGTCGATCGTCCTGCAGGACATGGGCGTCCAGGCGCGTTCCTGGCAGGGCTGGCAGATCCCGATCCTGACCGACGGCGCGCACGGCTCGGCGCGCATCGAGAAGATCGAGGCCGATGAGCTGCTGCGCCGCCTCTCCGAGGGCCAGGTCGCGGTGGTCGCCGGCTTCCAGGGCCTGGAGCCGGCGCGCCGGCGCATCACGACCCTGGGGCGCGGCGGCTCCGACACCTCGGCCGTGGCGCTGGCCGCGGCGCTGCAGGCCGACCGCTGCGACATCTACACCGACGTCGACGGCGTCTACACCTGCGACCCGCGCATCGTGCAGCGCGCGCGCAAGATCGATAGAATCACCTACGAGGAGATGCTCGAGATGGCCTCGCAGGGCGCCAAGGTCCTGCAGACCCGCTCGGTCGAGATGGCCATGAAGCACCGGGTGCCGGTCCGCGTGCTGTCGAGCTTCACCGAAGGGTCCGGCACCCTGGTCGTTGACGAGGACGAGATCGTGGAAAAGGCAGTCGTAAGCGGCGTCACCTACAGCCGGGACGAGGCGAAGATCACCCTGCGCAACGTCAACGACCGGCCGGGCGTGGCGGCCTCGATCTTCGGCCCGCTGGCCGAGAACTCGGTCAACGTCGACATGATCGTGCAGAACATCTCGGCCGACCAGCAGACCACCGACATGACCTTCACCGTGACCCGCGCCGACCTGGCGCGCGCCGTCCAGGTCATCGAGGCGAACCGCGAGAAGTTCGGCTACACCGAGATCTCCACCGACCACAACGTCGTCAAGGTCTCGGTGATCGGCGTCGGCATGCGCAGCCACGCCGGCGTCGCCCAGATGATGTTCCAGGCGCTGGCCGAGAAGGGCATCAACATCCAGGTCATCACGACCTCGGAGATCAAGGTCTCGGTGCTGATCGCCGAGGAGTACACCGAGCTCGCCCTGCGCAGCCTGCACTCGGCCTACGGGCTCGACGCGGCGTGACGCGGGCAACCGGCGGCTAGGAAAGGAGACTCGTCCGGTGACGACGCCTCCCGCGAGCTGGGTCGGGTCGCGTCGTCTGCTCCGCCAGCTGCGCGACCTGATGAAGGGCGGCGCCGGCGGGCAGGAACGGCTCGACCGGATCGTGCGGATGATCGCCGACGACATGGTCGCGGAGGTCTGCTCGCTCTACGTCCGGCGCCCCGGCGAGGTGCTCGAGCTCTTCGCGACCTGGGGCCTGCGCCCCGAGGCCGTGCACCGCACGCGTCTCGCGGTCGGCGAGGGCATCGTCGGCGAGGTCGCCTCCAACGGCCGCGCCCTGGCGCTGTCCGACGCCCAGAGCCATCCCAACTTCGCCTACCGGCCGGAAACCGGCGAGGAGATCTTCCACTCGATGCTCGGCGTGCCGGTGCTGCGCGACGGCCGCGTGGTCGGCGTGCTGGCGGTCCAGAACAAGACCCAGCGCAGCTACACCGACGACGAGGTCGAGGCGCTCGAAACCGTCGCCATGGTGCTGGCCGAGACGATCGCGGCGGGCGAGCTGATCGGCGGCGTCGAGGGGCGCCACCTCGACACCGCCTCGACGCTGCCGGCGCGCCTGTCGGGCGTCGTGCTCAACGAGGGCATCGGCATGGGTGAGGCGGTGCCGCACGAGCGCGGCATCGTCATCCGCCAAGTCGTCGCCGAGGACAGCGGTCGCGAGCTGGAGCGCCTGGACGCCGCGCTCAAGGGCATGCTGGAGGCGCTCGACGACCTGATGACCCGGCGCGAGCTGGCCGAGGCCGGCGAGCCGCTCGAGGTCTTCGAGACCTACCGCATGTTCGCCCAGGACCGCGGCTGGCTGGAGCGCATCCGCGAGGCGATCCGCGGCGGCCTGACCGCCGAGGCCGCGGTGCAGCGGGTGCAGCGCGACACCCGCCAGCGCATGGCCAAGGTCCGCGACCCCTACATCCGCGAGCGCTACGCCGACCTGGAGGACCTCGGCAACCGCCTGCTTCAGCACCTGCTGCGCGCCGACGGCGCGGCCGAGGCGCCGAGCCTGCCGGAAGACGCGATCCTGGTGGCGCGCGCGCTCGGCCCGGCCGAGCTGCTCGACTACGACGCCAAGCGGCTGCGCGGGGTGATCCTGGAGGAGGGCTCGCCGACCGCCCACGTGGCGATCGTGGCGCGCGCGCTCGGCATCCCCATGGTCGGGCGCTGCAGCGACCTGCTGACCCGGGTCAAGCCCGGCGACTTCGCGATCTGCGACGGCGACACCGGCCAGGTGCTGCTGCGCCCGCGCCTGTCGGTGCGCCAGTCCTTCGCCGACGCCATCGAGGCGCGCGCGGCGCGCCGTGCGACCTTCGCGCTCAGCCGCCACCTGCCCGCCGAGACGCTCGACGGCGTGCGGGTCTCGCTGCAGATCAACGCCGGCCTGCTGATCGACGTGCCGCAGCTCCACGAGGTCGGTGCCGAGGGCATCGGGCTGTACCGCACCGAAGTGCCCTTCATGGTGCGCGAGGCCTTCCCGGACGTCGAAACCCAGACCGAGCTCTACCGGCGCATCCTGGAGCTGGCCGGCGAGCGCCCGGTGACCTTCCGCACGCTCGACATCGGCGGCGACAAGGCGCTGCCCTACTGGCACCACGAGGTCGACGAGAACCCGATCATGGGCTGGCGCGCGATCCGCATCGGCCTCGACCGGCCGGCGCTGCTCAGCCAGCAGCTGCGCGCGCTGGTGCGCGCCGCCGCCGGCGCGCAGCTGCGCGTCATGTTCCCGATGGTCAGCGAGGTCTCCGAGTTCGTGCGCGCCCGGGCGCTGCTCGACCGCGAGATAGACCGCCACGTCGCCGGCGGCGGCGCCGCGCCGGCGCGCGTCGAGGCCGGCGTCATGCTGGAGGTGCCGGCGCTGGTCTGGCAGCTGCCGGCGCTGTTCAAGCGCGCCGACTTCATCTCGGTCGGCAGCAACGACCTCTTCCAGTTCCTGTTCGCCACCGATCGCGGCAACCCGCGGCTGGCGCGGCGCTATGACGCGCTCTCGCCGCCGGCCCTCGCCTTCCTGCGCTCGCTCGCCGGACAGGCCGCGGCGGGCGGGGTGCCGCTGTCGCTGTGCGGCGAGATGGCCGGCCATCCGCTCGAGGCCATGGCCCTGGTCGGTTGCGGCTTTCGCGCGCTGTCGATGCCGGCCGGCGAGGTCGGGCCCGTGCGCACGACGATCCGCTCGCTCGAGCTGGCGCCGCTGGAGCGGCTGCTGCAGCGGCTGATCGAGCAGCCGTCTCGCAGCGTGCGTGAGCAGCTTCGCGCCTATGCCCGCGACCGTGGAATCGCCGTCTGAGCCGGGCCGGAGGCCGCCCGCGATGGCATTTGCCGCGGCGCGCCGGAGTTTGCTAGAACCACAGCAGTTTCCCGATCCCAGCACGGCACGTCCATCGGGCCCGGGGAACCAGAAGGCCTGAGATGAGACACAAGGCAACTGCGGAAGCGGATCTTCGGCACACGTCCGACAACGTGGAGCCCTTCGCCGGTCCTGTGCGGTCCGTCGGCGACCGCCTGCGCAACGCGCGCGAGGACCTGGGGCTCGAGCTGCGCCAGGTCAGCGACACGCTGCGCATCCGCTACGCCCATCTGCACGCGCTGGAGAACGGCAACCTCTCGGAGCTGCCGGGCCAGACCTACGCGGTCGGCTTCGTGCGCACCTACGCCGACTATCTGGGGCTCGACTCGGTCGAGATGGTCGAGCGCTACAAGGAGGAGATGAGCGGGATTCCCCGCTCGACCCAGCTGGTCTTCCCGACGCCCAAGCCGGAAGGCAAGATCCCGGGCGGCGCCCTGGTCGTGATCTCGCTGCTGCTGGTCGGCCTGGCCTACGGCGGCTGGTATGCCTTCAACGAGTACGGCGACGAGCTCAACAGCCTGATCATGCGCGAGGCCCCGCCGGATTCCGTCGCCGAGGCCGACGGCGGCACGAGCGGCAGCGCCGCGGACGCGCCGGCTCAGGAGCCGGCCTCCGCTCCGCCCGCCGCCGCGCCCTCCGGCGCCGCCGAGGCACCCGCCTCGCCGGAACCGGCGGCCTCCGAACCGGCCGCCTCGGAACCGGCGCCCGCAACCTCGGCGGAGACCGTCGACGGCGGCTCCGCCGTCGGGCAGCCGGCAGAGCCGCAGGTCGCCGCCCCGGCTCCCGCCACCCCGGCTCCCGCCACCCAGGCACCCGCCGCGCAGGCGCCGGCTGAAGCGCCGGGCAGCGGCGCCGCCGACGCCACGGCGGACAGCCTCGCCGCCGCCGACTCGCCGCCGCCGGCCGAGACGGGCGAGGGCGTCGTCCCTGCCCAGCCGGCCGAGCTCGCGACCAGCCGCCAGCAGCCGGCCCCCGCCGCCGAAGCGGCGCCCGAGACGGTCCCCGAGGCCGCCGCGGAGACGGCCTCCGGGCCGCAGGCCGCCGACCAGGACGCGCGCGAGGTCGCGGCGCCCAGCGAGGCGCTGCCCTCGGTCGCTCCGGGCGCGAGCCCGCCGCCGGCTCCGGCCCGCGGCTCGCTCGCCGAGGCGCCGGCCGACGAGACCGTGAGCGACGTCGGTCCCCAGCCGGCCGCCGAGCCGAGCCCGCAGGCGGCAAGCGAGCCGGCGCCGCAGACCACCGTGGCCCGCGAGGAGTCGATCCCGGTGCCGCCGATCCCGCAGGCCGGCGAGGGCGGCCAGTCGGCCCGGGCGGCGCGCAGCTTCGGCACCGCCAACACCGACGCGCGCATCGTCCTGCGCGCCACCGCGGACAGCTGGGTCCAGGTCCGCAACGCGCGCTCCGACCTGCTGTTCACCCAGGTGCTGCGCGCCGGCGACAGCTACCGCGTGCCCAACGAGGCGGGCCTGACCCTGCTGACCGGCAACGCCGGCGGCCTGCAGGTCCTGGTCGACGGCCAGGCGGCGCCGTCGCTCGGCCCGAACGGCGCGGTGCGGCGCGACATCCCGCTCGATCCGCAGCGGCTGAGCCAGGGCGCGCAGTAGACGCGAACTGGCCGGGGGCGGGGCGGCCTCGGGGCCGGGGGCGGCCTTGAAGTCCCCCGGACCAAGAGGCATGTTGCGGGGCAGAGAGCCGGTCGTCCCCCGAGCGGCCGGTCATCCACCAGCGGAGCGAACGACGTCATGAGCGTCCGGCCCTATCGCGAAATCATCCGACGCAAGTCGCGCCAGATCATGGTGGGCAAGGTGCCGGTCGGCGGCGACGCGCCGATCACCGTGCAGTCGATGACCAACACGCGGACCACCGACGTCGCCGGCACGATCGAGCAGATCCGCCGCATGGAGGTCGCCGGCGCCGACATCGTGCGCGTGTCCTGCCCGGACGAGGCCTCGACCAGGGCCCTGCGCGAGATCGTGCCGGAGGTGACCGTGCCGATCGTCGCGGACATCCACTTCCACTACAAGCGCGGCATCGAGGCGGCGGAGGCGGGCGCGGCCTGCCTGCGCATCAACCCCGGCAACATCGGCTCGCGCGAGCGGATCCGCGAGGTCGTCAAGGCGGCGCGCGACAACAACTGCTCGATGCGCATCGGCGTCAACGCCGGCTCGCTGGAAAAGCACCTGCTGGAGAAGTACGGCGAGCCCTGCCCCGAGGCCATGGTCGAGAGCGGCCTGGAGCACGCCAAGTACCTCGAGGACGAGGACTTCCGCGAGTTCAAGATCTCCTGCAAGGCCTCCGACGTGTTCCTGGCTGTCGCGGCCTACCAGGGCCTGGCCGAGGCCTGCGACTACCCGCTGCACATCGGCATCACCGAGGCCGGCGGCCTGCGCAGCGGCACCATCAAGTCCTCGATCGGCCTCGGCATGCTGCTCTGGTCGGGCATCGGCGACACGCTGCGCGTCTCGCTCTCGGCCGAGCCGGAGGAGGAGGTCAAGGTCGGCTTCGACATCCTGAAGTCGCTCAACCTGCGCCACCGCGGCGTCAACGTGATCTCCTGTCCCTCCTGCGCCCGCCAGCAGTTCGACGTCATCAAGACCGTCGAGGTGCTGGAACGGCGGCTCGCGCACATCACCACGCCGATGACCGTCTCGGTGATCGGCTGCGTGGTCAACGGGCCGGGCGAGGCGACGATGACCGACATCGGCTTCACCGGCGGCGGGCGCGACACCCACCAGGTCTACGTCAACGGCCTGCCGGACCACCGGCTCAAGGACCAGGACATCGTCGACCACCTGGTCGGCATGGTCGAGCGCAAGGCCGCCGAGATCGAGGCCGAGAAGGCCCGCGCGGAAGCCGAGGCCGAGTCCGGATCCGCGCCGGCCGCGGCGCAGTAGGGTCCGGGCGCGTGGGCGCGCGCCGGCCACGGCGGGCTCGGCAGGCGGGCGACGGCTGGTCCGGACGCCGCTAGCGTCATGTCGGCGGTGTCCCCGTCGGCGGGGCTGCGCGACCCGGCCGAGCTGCTGATCGTCGGCATCAGCTACAAGAGCGCGTCCTTCGATCTTCGCGAGAGCCTGTTCCTGCCGGAGCAGGACCTGCCGGCACGGCTCGCCGAGCTGCGCGCCGACGGCTTCGGCGAGGCGCTGCTGCTGGCGACCTGCGACCGTACCGAGCTGCTGGTCGCCGCCGCCGATCTCGACGCCGAGGCCGCGGTCGCGCGCGACCGCCTGGCGGCCTGGTCCGGCTGCCCGGTCGCCGAGCTGGAGCCGCAGAGCTACGCGCTGAGCGGCGAGGCGGCGCTGCGCCATCTCTTCGCCGTCGCCTCGGCGCTCGACAGCCAGGTGCTCGGCGAGCCGCAGATCCTCGGCCAGCTGCGCGACAGCCATCGTTTGGCCGGGGAGGCCGGGCTCGGCGGCCCGCTGCTCGACCGCGCCGTCCAGGCGGCGCTGCAGACCGCCCGCAAGGTGCGGAGCCAGACGCCGCTGGCCGAGCGGCCGGTGACGCTGGCGGCGGCCGCGCTGCGCGTCGCGCGCGACCTGCACGGCGACCTCGGGCGCTGCAGCGCGCTGATTCTCGGGCTCGGGGAGATGGGCGAGATCCTGGCCGCCGAGCTGCGCAACGCCGGGCTCGGCGAGCTCGCGGTCTGCCATCCCCAGGAGGCGCGGGCGCGCACCGCCGCGCACCGCCTGCGCTGCCACCGGCGCAGCTGGGAGGAGCGCGAGGCCGGCCTCGCCGCCGCCGACATCGTCGTCGCGGCCAGCGGCAGCGGCCGCCACGCCGTCGACCGGCCGCTGGCCGAGCGGGTGCTCAAGCGCCGGCGCCGCAAGCCGCTGTTCCTGATCGACGCCGCGCTGCCGCGCGACGTCGAGCCGGGCGTCGAGAGCGTCGAGGGCGCCTTCGTCTACGACCTCGACGACCTGGAGCGGCTGGCTCAGGCCGGGCGCAGCCACCGCGAGAGCACCGCCGGGGCGGCCTGGCGGCTGCTCGACCAGGAGCTGCGGCAGTTCCGGCGCGAGCAGGCCGCCCGCGAGGGGCTGGACGCGCTGCTGGCGCTGCGCCGCCACGGCGAGGCGCTGCGCCGCGAGGCCCTGACCGAGCGCGGCGACGACGCCGCGGCGGCGACGCGCCTGCTGCTCAACCGCCTGCTCCACGATCCCTCGGAGGTGCTGCGCGCCGCCGCCGCCGGGAACCCCGAGGAGCGGGCCCATCTGGAGAAGGCCCTGGCGCGGCTGTTCCGCCTCGCCCCGGCCAGAGGAGACGATCAGTGAGCCTGGAGCAGAACCTGGACCGCGTGCTGTCGCGCCATGCCGAGCTGGAGGCTCTGGTCTCCGGGCATGCCGACCCCGGGTCCAAGGACTACACGAGCAAGATGAAGGAGTACGCGGACCTGACGCCGATCGTCGAGGGCATCCGCCACTTCAACGAGGCCAAGAAGGAGCTCGCCGAGCTCGACGCCCTGCGCCACGACGGCAGCAGCGACAGCGAGATGCGCGCCCTGGCGGAGGAGGAGTACTACGCGCTGCGCGACCGCCTGCCCGAGCTCGAGCGCCAGGTGCTGGTCTCGCTGCTGCCGCGCGACCACGACGATTCGCGCAACGCCATCCTCGAGGTGCGTGCCGGCACCGGCGGCGACGAGGCGGGGCTGTTCGCCGCCGAGCTGTTCCGCATGTACCAGCGCTACGCCGAGACCAGCGGCTGGCGCTTCGAGACCCTGGACTACGAGGAGACCGAACTGGGCGGCATCCGCGAGGCCAGCGCCATGATCTCCGGCCAGGACGTGTTCCGGAAGCTGAAGTACGAATCCGGCGTGCACCGGGTGCAGCGCGTGCCGGTCACCGAGTCGGGCGGTCGCATCCACACCTCGGCGGCGACCGTCGCGGTGCTGCCCGAGGCCGAGGAGGTCGACGTGGCGATCGAGGACAAGGACCTGCGCATCGACACCTACCGCTCGCAGGGCGCCGGCGGCCAGCACGTCAACACCACCGACTCGGCGGTGCGCATCACCCACCTGCCGAGCGGCATCGTCGTGCAGTGCCAGGACGAGAAGTCGCAGCACAAGAACAAGGCCAAGGCCATGAAGGTGCTGCTCGCCCGCCTCTACGACCATGCCCGCCAGGAGCAGGAGAGCGAGCTGGCCGAGTCGCGGCGTCAGCAGGTCGGCTCGGGCGACCGCTCGGAGCGCATCCGCACCTACAACTTCCCGCAAGGGCGGGTCACCGACCACCGTATAAACCTGACGCTTTACAAACTCGACCGGATCCTGGCGGGCGAGGAGCTCGGCGAGATCATCGACGCGCTGATCGCCGAGGACCAGTCGGCGCGCCTGGCGCAGCTGCAGTGACATCGCCGGCGCCCCGTCGCGGAACCCACGAAGACGTCGCCGACGTCGCCGACGTCGGTGTCGCGGACATGGCGACCCTCGGGGCCGCGCGGGCGGCGGGCACGGCGCGCCTGGCCGCCGCAGGCGTCGAGGACGCGCGGCGCGACGCCGGCCTGCTGCTCGCCGCCGCCGCCGAGGTCGAGCCGGGCACGGAGCGGGCCTGGCCGGAGCGGCCGCTGACGGCCGAGGCGCAGACCCGCTACGACGGCTACCTGCGCCGCCGCGAGGCGCGCGAGCCGGTCGCTCGGATCCTCGGCCGCCGCGAGTTCTGGTCGCTGTCGTTCGAACTGTCCGAGGCGACCCTCGATCCGCGCGCCGACAGCGAGACCCTGGTCGAGGCGCTGCTCGAGCGGATCGGCCGGCGCGACCGGGCGCTGCGCCTGCTCGACCTCGGCACCGGCAGCGGCTGCCTGCTGTTGGCACTGCTCGCCGAACTGCCGCGTGCCTGGGGCGTCGGGCTGGATCGCTCGGAGGCCGCGGCCGCCACCGCCCGCCGCAACGCCGAGGCGCTGGGCCTGGCGGCGCGCAGCGCTTTCGTGGTCGGCGACTGGGCCGGGGCCCTCGTGTCCGCGGGCGACGGGGGCGGAGCGGGCTTCGACCTGATCGTCAGCAATCCGCCCTACATCACCCGGCACGAGCTCGCCGGGTTGGCGCCCGAGGTCGGTCGCTACGACCCGCCGGCGGCGCTCGACGGCGGCGTCGACGGGCTCGACGCCTATCGCGCCCTGGCCGCCGCGCTGCCGGTCCTGCTGCGGCCCGGCGGCTGGGCCGCGGTCGAGATCGGCGCCGGCCAGGCGGACTCGGCCTCTGCCGCGCTGGTTGCGGGCGGGCTGCCGTCGCCTGTCCTGCTGCGCGACCTGGCGGAGCACCCCCGGGGCCTGCTGTTCCAGGCGCCGGCCCCTGCGCCGGCCCCTGCGCCGGCCCATGCGCCGATCGCAGATAAGCCCTTGTAAAAAACATGTTGGAATGACAGCTTAGGATCGTTAAAGAGAGCGCAGAGCCGATTGGCTCTGAAGCGTCCGGGGAGGCCTGGACGCCAATCCGTCCCCCAAGATCTTCGTCAGGCCGGTGATCCGCGGCGAAGACAGTTGTGCCGGCAGATGCCCGCCCTTGGCAGGCAGGTCCGGTGACGAGGGGCGTCGTGGGCAGGAACAGACTGCCGGTTCAACCGTAACGGATCGATGAGACCCATGAACAATCCGCGGCGAGGCCGTGGCCGCTCCGGGCGGCGTCCGAACATCCCGACGCGTTCGCAGAACTTCGATTCCAACGGGCCCGAGGGCCGCGTCCGGGGCAACGCGCAGCAGGTCTACGAGAAGTACCTCGCCCATGCCCGCGACGCGCAGGCAGCCGGCGACCGTGTGCTGGCCGAGGCCTTCCAGCAGCACGCCGAACACTACTACCGGGTCATGAACGACTCGACCGATCCCGATTCGCGGCCGCGCGAGCAGCAGCATCAGCAGAATCAGGCATCGGGCTCGGACGACGAGCGGGACGACGAGCAGGGTGACGGCCGCGGTGACGGCCGGGGCGACGGCCAGCGCGGCGACCGCCGCAGCCAGGAGCGGCGCGACGGACGGCGCGACGACCGTGGCGAGCGGGGCAACGAGCGCCGCGCAGAGGGGCGCGACGAGCGCGGCTCCGAGGAGCGTCAATCCAATGAGAACCGGCCCAACGAGAGCCGGCCCAACGAGAACCGCGCCGACGAGCGTCGGGCCAACGGCCAGGGCCATGCCAACGGCAGTCGCCACGCCGAGGCCGACGAGGGCGACGGCGGTGCGGCGCAGGACGACACGCGCTCGGGCCGTGGCGGCGACGCCCGCGAGGGCCGCATGCGCGAGCGTCTCAACCGGCGCAACGGCGAGGGCATCCTGACCCGGCGCCGCGGCGGCGACGAGGAGCCGGCCGGCGAGCGGTCGAACGGCTCGGTCGAAGAGGAGGCCGACGCCGGCCTGCGCAAGATGCTCGGCGAGTCGCCGCGGCCGAACGAGGCCGGCGAGGCTGTCGAGGAGAACAAGGCCTCCGGCAGCGAGGAGGCGGCCGCCCCGGCCCCGAAGCCGCGCCGCCGCCGCCGCACCAAGGCGGAGATTGAGGCCGACAACAACAAGGAGCAGTCGGCGGAGTAGCCGCCGGCCGCCCGAACGGAGCCGCCAGGGCCCGGGTCGCCTGTCGCAACGACGACAGGCAACCCGGGCCTTTTTCGTGCGTTGTGCTGCCGACGCGGCGGCCGGTCCCGCGTCCGGCCGGTCCCGCGTCGAGGGGGGTGCCGGGCTGGCCCGCGCCGCAACCCGCCCATCGCGACCTGGACGACGGAGGCACCCCCGTGCTCGAGCTGCTCGCGGATCCGAACGCCTGGCTGAGCCTGCTGACGCTGACCCTGCTGGAGGTCGTGCTCGGCATCGACAACGTGATCTTCCTGTCGATCATCTCGGCCAAGCTGCCGGAGCAGCGGCAGCCGGCGGCGCGCCGTCTCGGCCTGGTCGTGGCCCTGGCTTTGCGGGTCGTCCTGCTGTTCTCGATCACCTGGATCATCGGCCTGACCGCGCCGGTCTTCGAGCTGGTCGGCCGGAGCTTCTCCTGGCGCGACCTGGTGCTGCTGGGCGGCGGCGTCTTCCTGCTGGTCAAGGCGACGACCGAGATCCACGCCTACATGGAGAACGAGGAGCACGGCAGCGCCGGCGGCGGCGGGACCGCCTCCTTTGCCGCCGTGGTCGCCCAGATCGTCGCGCTCGACGTCGTCTTCTCGATCGATTCGGTGCTGACGGCGGTCGGCATGAGCGGCGAGCTAGCGATCATGATCGCTGCCGTGGTCATCGCGATGGGCGTCATGCTCTGGGCCGCCGAGCCGGTCAGCGACTTCGTCAACCGTCACCCGACGGTCAAGATGCTGGCCCTGGCCTTCCTGCTGCTGATCGGCGTCACGCTGGTCGCCGACGGGCTGCAGTTCCACATCCCGCGCGGCTACCTCTACTTCGCCGTCGCCTTCTCGGCGGCCGTGGAGGCCGTCAATCTGTTGCGCAAGCGCAATCGCCGGAAGGCTCCCGCCGAGAAGGCCTGAGGCCGGTGCGGCGTGGCGTCAGGCCTCGGCGTCGCCGGCCACGGGCTCCGGCGGGGCCAGAAGCATGCCGGGCTCCAGCGTGCCGCCCTGGGTGACCCGGCAGTAGAGACCGCAGAAGAGGTGGCCGTAGGCGCGCCGCAGGGTCAGCGGCAGGTTCATGTCGACAGCCGCGGTCTCGGGATCGACGTTGGTGACGCTGCAGCGCTCGATCTCCTCGACGCCGCGGAGCCCGACGGCGCCCAGGGTGAAGTCGCGCCCGACCCAGTCCCGCTCGCACCAGGCCGGCAAGCCCTCGATCCAGAAGTTCGCGCGGAAGCGCCGAGGGTCGACCGGAGCGCGGGTCACGCGCTCCAGGTCGCGCACGCTGGCGAGGTTGAGCAGGCTGACGTGGCCGCCGCCGGTGTCGCCGAAGCCGATGCCGCGGCCGGGATCCTCGGTCTCGACCAGCCGCGCCGGGCCGCGTCCGCGGCCGCCCAGGAACGACAGCAGGAACTGGTCGATCAGCGTCTTGCCGATCGGCTCGGTGACCAGGCCCCGGGCCACTGCCCGGCCGCGTCGCGACAGCACAAGCTCGCCTTTCGCGTCATCGAAGGCGACGCCCAGCTCGGCGAGGCGCGGCTCCTCGCGCAGCGTCGCGAAACGCGCCGCGGCGCCCGGGCGGCCGGGGTCGCCGTAGACCAGCGCGAAGCGGCGGTCGCCGGGCAGCATGGCGCCGGCCGTCAGCTCGACCCGGTCCAGCGGCTCGGCCGACAGGGCCTTGACCGGGAAGCGCTGGATCGCAGCCAGGCGGGGCTCGGAAGCGGCGGTCATCGAAGCGGCCTCGAAAGCTTGGAAGGCAAGTCAATCCGACGGCGGATGCCGCGTCAACTCGGCTGCCTTTGCCGCGCGCCCCGTTTCGGCGATTATCGGCCGGCCCGACCGGTTCGAGGAAAACCGCCATGCCGCCGACCGAGACCCTGCTGGCCTTCGCCGCCGCGACCCTGCTGTTCGCCTACATGCCCGGCCCGGCGATCCTCTACACCGCGGCCCAGACCCTGAGCCGGGGCCGGCGCGGCGGGCTGCTCGCGGCGCTCGGCATCCACTGCGGCTGCTACCTGCACGTCGCCGCCGCGACGCTGGGGCTCTCGGCGATCCTGCTGCACGTGCCCGAGGCCTACGCCGCGGTCAAGCTGGCGGGCGCCGCCTACCTGGTGTGGCTCGGCCTGGCCATGATCCGGCGGCGCGGGGAGGGCGCCGGCTTCGTGCCGCCGCCGGCCAAGACCGCGCGCCGGGCCTTCCTGGAATCGATGCTGGTCGAGATCCTGAACCCCAAGGCGGCGCTGTTCTTCCTGGCGTTCCTGCCGCAGTTCGTCGATCCGGCGGCGGCGCTGCCGGTCTGGGCCCAGTTCCTGCTGCTCGGCACGGTCGTCAATCTCTGCTTCTCCTCGGCCGACCTGGTGACCGTGGCGCTGACCGACCGGGTGCTGGCGGCGCTCCGGCGCAGCGGCGGCGCCCAGCGCCTGCTGCGGCTCGCCGGCGGCGGCTTGCTGGTCGCTCTGGGCCTGCGCCTCGCCCTGGAGGAGCGCTGAAAAAGTCCGCGGCCCGGCTTGTGGCATTTATGCAACAGGCCCATATGCCTCTTGGCCGCTGCGCTGGATCAAGGCGGCCGCCGCCGCGTGCCGCATTCTAGGGCGCAGCGGCCGAACCAAGGCATCATCGCCGCGGGCTTGTTCCGGAAGACGCGGCGTAGGAGGGCAAGACGACCATGGACCTGGAAAAGTACTCCGAGCGCTCGCGCGGCTTCCTGCAGGCGGCGCAGACCCTGGCGCAGCGGCGCGGCCACCAGCGCCTGACCCCCGAGCACCTCGGCAAGGTGCTGCTCGACGACCGCGAGGGCCTGGCCGCCGGCCTGATCCGCGCGGCCGGCGGCGACCCGAAGCTGGCGCTGGCCGCGATCGACGCGGAACTCGAGCGGCTGCCCAAGGTCGAGGGCGCCGGCGCCGGCCAGATCTACCTGGCGCCCGAGCTGGCGCGGGTCTTCGAGCAGGCCGAGACGCTGGCCGAGAAGGCCGGCGATTCCTACGTCACCGCCGAGCGGCTGCTGCTCGCGCTGGCGATGGCCAGCGGCACGCCCGCCGCCAAGGCGCTGGCCGACGCGAAGCTGACGCCGCAGAACCTCAACAAGGCGATCGAGGAGCTGCGCAAGGGCCGCACGGCCGACACCGCCTCGGCCGAGCAGGGCTACGACGCGCTCAAGAAGTACGCGCAGGACCTGACCGAGCGGGCCCGCGAGGGCAAGCTCGACCCCGTCATCGGCCGCGACGAGGAGATCCGGCGGACCATCCAGGTGCTCTCGCGGCGCACCAAGAACAACCCCGTGCTGATCG
This sequence comes from Alphaproteobacteria bacterium, assembly GCA_030433005.1. Taxonomy (GTDB): domain Bacteria; phylum Pseudomonadota; class Alphaproteobacteria; order Kiloniellales; family DSM-21159; genus Tistlia. The sequence goes on along the minus strand of JAUILQ010000074.1, from coordinate 6,131 downwards.
GCGAGCCGGGCGTCGGCAAGACCGCCATCGTCGAGGGCCTCGCCCTGCGCATCGTCAACGGCGACGTGCCGGAGGCGCTGAAGAACAAGCGCCTGCTGGCGCTCGACCTCGGGGCGATGGTCGCCGGCGCCAAGTTCCGCGGCGAGTTCGAGGAGCGCCTGAAGGCGGTGCTGCAGGAGATCGCGGCGGCGGCCGGCGAGATCATCGTGTTCATCGACGAGCTGCACACCCTGGTCGGCGCCGGCAAGGCCGAGGGCGCGATGGACGCCTCGAACATGCTGAAGCCCGCCCTGGCGCGCGGCGAGCTGCACTGCGTCGGCGCGACCACGCTGGACGAGTACCGCAAGCACATCGAGAAGGACGCGGCGCTGGCGCGGCGCTTCCAGACGGTGTTCGTCGCCGAGCCGACGGTCGAGGACACCATCTCGATCCTGCGCGGCCTCAAGGAGAAGTACGAGCTGCACCACGGCGTGCGCATCCTCGACTCCGCGCTGATCTCGGCGGCGACGCTGTCGAACCGCTACATCACCGACCGCTTCCTGCCGGACAAGGCGATCGACCTGGTCGACGAGGCGGCGAGCCGCCTGCGCATGGAGGTCGACTCCAAGCCCGAGGAGCTCGACGAGCTCGACCGCCGCATCATCCAGCTGAAGATCGAGGAGACGGCGCTCAAGAAGGAGGCCGACCGCGCGTCCAAGGAGCGACTCGACAAGCTCGGCGAGGAGCTGCGCGACCTCGAGGCCAAGTCGCGTGAGCTGACGCTGCGCTGGGAGGCCGAGAAGGAGAAGATGGCCGGCTCCCAGAAGCTCAAGGAGGAGCTCGACCGCGCGCGCAGCGAGATCGAGATGGCCCAGCGCGCCGGCAACCTGGAGCGCGCCGCCGAGCTGCGCTACGGCATCGTGCCCGACCTGGAGCGCCGGCTCGCCGAGGCCGACGAGGCCGAGCAGAGCGGGCTGTTCAACGAGGACGTGACGCCCGAGCAGATCGCCGGCGTGGTCTCGCGCTGGACCGGCATCCCGGTCGACAAGATGCTCGAGGGCGAGCGCGAGAAGCTGCTCAACATGGAAGAGGCGCTGCACGGCCGGGTCGTCGGCCAGGAGGAGGCGATCAAGGCGGTCAGCCAGGCGGTGCGCCGGGCGCGCGCCGGCCTGCAGGACCCGAACCGGCCGATCGGCTCGTTCCTGTTCCTCGGCCCGACCGGCGTCGGCAAGACCGAGCTGACCAAGGCGCTGGCCGCCTTCCTGTTCGACGACGAGACGGCGCTCCTGCGGCTCGACATGTCGGAGTACATGGAGAAGCACTCGGTCGCCCGCATGATCGGCGCGCCGCCGGGCTACGTCGGCTACGACGAGGGCGGGGCGCTGACCGAGGCGGTGCGCCGCCGGCCCTACCAGGTGATCCTGTTCGACGAGGTCGAGAAGGCCCACCCGGACGTCTTCAACGTGCTGCTGCAGGTGCTCGACGACGGCCGCCTGACCGACGGCCAGGGCCGCACCGTCGACTTCCGCAACACCCTGCTGGTGATGACCTCCAACCTCGGCTCGGAGCTGCTGGCCGGCGAGAGCCAGGGCGCCGAGAGCGAGCTGGTCCGCGCCCAGGTGCTGCAGGTCGTGCGCAACCACTTCCGGCCGGAGTTCCTCAACCGCATCGACGAGCAGCTGGTCTTCCACCGCCTGACCCGGGAGCAGATGACCGGCATCGTCGACATCCAGCTCGAGCACCTGCAGCGGCTGCTCGCCGACCGCGGGGTCACCCTGTCGCTCGACCAGGCGGCCAAGGCCTGGCTGGCCGAGGCCGGCTACGACCCGGCCTACGGCGCGCGGCCGCTCAAGCGGACGATCCAGCGCGAGCTGCAGAACCCGCTGGCCGAGCGCATCCTGGCCGGGCGCATCGGCGAGGGCGACCGCGTCCAGGTCACCGCCGGCGACGGCGGCCTGCTGATCGACGGCGAGCTGGTCAAGGCCGCCTGAGCGACGGGAGCGAGATCCGGGCGGGCGGCCGACGCGCCGGCCGCCCGGCGATCCCTTCGGCCGGCGATTCCTTCAGGCGGCGATTCGTCCCCCGGCGATTCATCGGCGCCGCAAAAGGCTTTAGGGTGGGCGCGTGACGGACGAGCCCGAAGATCTCTTCGCCGCGGCCGACGCGGCCCGGCGCCGGGGCGACGGCCCCGAGGCCGAATCGCTCTACCGACGTCTGCTCGAGCGGCGGCCGCAGCACGTCGCCGGCTGGCGCGGCCTCGCCGCGGTCCTGCAGGACGCGGGCCGCGGCGGCGAGGCGGCCGCGGCCGCCCGCGAGGCCGACCGCCGGGAGGCCGAGCCGCTGCTCGACGCCGCCCAGGGCCTGCTCGGCAAGGCGGCGGCCGGCGAGGCGCGCGCGCTGGTCGGGCGCGCTCTGGCCCTCGACCCCGACAGCGAGCGTGGCCTCAGGCTCGCGGCCGACGCGGCACGGGCCCTCGGCGACTATGCCGCCGCGCTGGCGGCCTACCGGCGGCTGCTAGAGCTCCGGCCGATGAACCCGCTGGCCCGGGCCGGCGCCGCGCTCTTCTCCGGCGAGCCGCCGCCCGCGCCGCTGCCCGGCATGATCCTGCCGAGCCGCTTCCTGCGCTGGCGGGACTGGCTGCCGGCGGCGCGCCGCGACGAGGTCTTCGACTACGCCCTGGCGCACCACCACGAGATGGACGACGCCACGGTCTGGCAGCCGGACGGCTACAAGGCGGTGGAAGGGATCCGCCGGGCCTCGGTGATCTACGAGCCGCCCGCGATCCTGGAGTGGTTCGAGCCGCTGCTGCGCGAGAGCCTGCCGACGGTTTGCCGCGGCCTGGGCATGCCGGCCTTCGAGCCCGGGCGGATCGAGCTGCAGCTGACCCACCACGGCGACGGCGGCTTCTACGACCAGCACCGCGACACCGGCTGGCCGGAGGCGCCGGCCGAGGACACCGACCCGCGACGCGTTTCCTTCGTCGCCTACTTCGCGCGCCGGCCGAGGCGCTTTTCGGGCGGCGAACTGCTGCTGTTCGATACCGACCCCGCGAGCGGCCAGGCGCTGCGCGACGGCACACTGGTCGAGCCGGAGGACAACTCCGTGGTCTTCTTCCCCAGCGTCGTGCTGCACGAGGTCCGCCCGATCACGCTCGACAGCGACGACCCGGCCGACGGACGCATCACCCTCAACGGCTGGATCCACGACGCGCGCGGCCGCGCGCCCGACTACGGGGCCTGAGCCCGGCGGCCCGCGGCGCCCACGAGGCCGACGCAGAAGGGCCCGACGCAGAAGAGCCCGCCGGTCGGGCGGGCTCTTCGCTGTTCGGAAAGCGTCGTCGGGGGCCGGCTACTGCCGGGCCTCGTCGGCCTGCTTGTCCGGGGTCGCGGCGACCTGCAGGTTCGGCGCGATCATGGCGCGGCGCCGATCGATCCGCTCGCGCAGCGCGGCGAAGGCCTCGAGGTCCTTGCCCTTCAGCGTCTCGCCGGCCGGCAGCTTGATGCTGGCCGGATTGACCTGCTTGTTGTTCTGCAGGACCTCGTAGTGCAGGTGCGGCCCGGTCGAGCGGCCGGTCGTGCCGACGTAGCCGATGACCTCGCCCTGGCGGACCCGGCTGCCCGAATGCACGCCCTTGGCGAACTTGTGCAGGTGGGCGTAGGCCGTCTTGTACTCGGAATTGTGCCGGATCCGGATGTAGTTGCCGTAGCCGCCGTTGCGCCCGGCGACCTCGACCGTGCCGTTGCCGGCGGCGTAGATCGGCGTGCCGCGGGCCGCCGCGAAGTCGAGGCCCTTGTGCATCTTGTTGTAGCCGAGGATCGGGTGGCGGCGCAGGCCGAAGCCGGAGCTCAGCCGCGCGCCGTCGATCGGCGTGCGCATCAGCGTCTTGCGCACCGAGCGGCCCTTCTCGTCGAAGTAGTCGGGGAAGCCGCTCGAGGGGGTGAAGCGGTAGAGCCGGATCGGCTTACCCTTGGTGACCAGCTCGACGTACATCAGCGCGCCCGCCTTGAGCGGGCGGCCGTTCTCGTCGACCAGGTTCTCGTAGAGCATCTCGAAGGAATCGCCGGCCTGGATGTCGCGCTGGAAGTCGACGTCGAAGGACAGCGCCTTGATCGCCTCGAGCAGCGTCGCGTTCGGCACCTGCGCCTCGACCGCCGCCTCGTAGAGCGAGCTGTCGATCACGCCGACCGCGCCGGCGTCGACCGGCTGCAGCGCCTTCTCGGTGGTGCGGGCGAAGAAGCTGGCATCCTCGGCGCGTGCGACCTCGACGTCGCGATCGACGTCGGGCGCGAAGCTGAGGCCGACCAGACGGAAGGCTTCCTGCATGCCGTCGGCGATCGGGTTGCCGCCGCCGGCGGTTTCGGGCTCCTCCGGCTCGGGCGAGCTCTCCAGCGAGAGGCGGATCTCGAAGCCGGGGCGCAGGTCGCGCGGGCTGAACACCTGGCGCAGCGACTCGATGGCCTGGTGCGCCTCGCCGGCGGTCACGCCGGCCTCGGTCAGCAGGCCCATCAGGGTGTCGCCGCGCGCCACCTCGAGGGTCAGCTGCAAGGTCTCGGGCTCGCGCCGGGCCGGCGCCTGCTCGGTATTGAAGGCGCTGACCAGCATGACCTGCGGCAGCGCCGGCAGGTCGGCTTCCAGGTCGCGGGCCGGCGTCGCGTCGGCGCGCTCGCCGTCGATCGCCTGGTGCGGGTGGCTGGGCAGCAGGCGCGCGGCCTCGGGCGCTCCGGAAAGCGGGGCGAGGCCGAGCAGCAGGACGCCGCCGGCGAGGCCGATGGCGGTCGCCGCAAGGCCGGTACGCAGCCTAGCCCGATGCGGCGGCTTCGAGTGGAGAGGCGGTCGAATGGTTAACCCCCAAGGTATTCTTATCGAGCGGAACGGCCGTTCTGGAACCCGCGGCCGCGCCGGCCCTGCCCCGACAGAAGAAGAATCCATCTCGCCGGTCACGGCCGAGTCTCGATTCTTCGTTGTTTACCAGATGGTTCCAACAGTCTGTTGAACCGATCTGCGTTCACCATGCTGAGGTTCGGCATTCTTGTCAACGGCCGATGCTGTGTTCGTTAACCGGTCTACGCGAAGGATCTTTCTTCATGGTTAACGAGCGCGCCGGATGCCGGGCCCCGCCGCCGGACCGTCGGGAGCCCTCCGGAAGGCTGCCGCCGCGCGCGTCGCGCGCGTGCTCGCGCGTGCGTGTCCGCTCCATCCCGGGCTCCCTCTCGGCGTGCCGGTCGCGCCCTCGGTGCGGCGATCGCCGACGCCGCGCGCCGACCGCCCGCCGGGGCGGCGGCCTCGACCGGGGGCGACCGGGGGGGGCGGCCGCGGGCCGGCGCGACGCGCGCGGTCGGCCTCGCGCGGTCGGCCTCCTAGAGCGCGCCGGGGCGACCGCAAGAAAGCTGAAACAAAAGCGCTTGACACCCCCCGGGCCCCGGCCATATACACCCGGCCCACAGCGCGACGCCGGGTTCGCCCCGGCCGCGCTGTTTGCTTCCGGAGCCGACGCGCTCCATCGCTGTTTGACATTGTGATTTTGTAGGAAGGGATGCCTGGGCGGCGGTCCTTGATGCGGTGGCCTTAGGGTTGCTGGATTATTGGGACCGTTTGCAAAGAGCAGGCATCTTGTCCGGGACGGCTTGTGGCCGGCTTGGGGGCGGGGAGCGATCTCTGTCTTCGGTTGGTTCGGGTTGTCCTGGCATCTATGCGCAAAGCTTGAGTAGACGGATCCCTGGTCGACGAGCTCTGCGGCGGTCTGGTCCTTTCGGGGGCTGGGGTGTCGTGGAGCGAGGTCAACCTGAGAGTTTGATCCTGGCTCAGAACGAACGCTGGCGGCAGGCCTAACACATGCAAGTCGAACGCTCTCTTCGGAGAGAGTGGCGCACGGGTGAGTAACGCGTGGGAACCTACCCCGAGGTCCGGGACAACCGCTGGAAACGGCGGCTAATACCGGATGTGTCCTGAGGGAGAAAGATTCATCGCCTTGGGAGGGGCCCGCGTCCGATTAGGTAGTTGGTGTGGTAACGGCGCACCAAGCCTTCGATCGGTAGCTGGTCTGAGAGGATGATCAGCCACACTGGGACTGAGACACGGCCCAGACTCCTACGGGAGGCAGCAGTGGGGAATATTGGACAATGGGCGCAAGCCTGATCCAGCCATGCCGCGTG
>JAUILQ010000004.1 GCA_030433005.1 Alphaproteobacteria bacterium | reverse complement strand
CACGAAGCTCGACTGACCGCCCATAACAAGCCTCCTCGACAGCCTGTACAAGCGAATCACAACACCCCGAGCCGCACCAGCTTTCGCAGCGCTCTCGCGGAGGCGGGGATCCAGAGCCATGGGCTGCGGCTCGTGGCCCCTGGGTCCCCGCCTTCGCGGGGACGACGGGTGGAGGTGCCCTACCCGAACCGCTTCACCACCTTGACGACCTGGTGGTCCTGGGGGTCGAGGCTGCGCTCGAAGCCGAGGTCGTTGCAGATCTGCAGCATCCGGCGGTTCTCGGTCAGCACGTCGCCGTGCACCTCCTTGAGGCCGCGCCGCTCGGCGTAGGCCAGGATGCGGCGCATCAGCAGGTAGCCGAGGCCGCGGCCCTTGATCGCCGAGCGCACGGCCACGGCGTACTCGGCGGTGCGCCCGTCGGGGTCGGCGGCGATGCGGGCGATGCCGAGGATCTGCGCCGGGTCGTCGGGGTCCAGGCCGACCAGCGCCATCTCGCGGTCGTAGTCGATCTGGGTCATGCGCGCCGCCGATTCGTGGCCGATCTCGGCGCGCGGCGCGAAGAAGCGCAGGCGCATGTCCTCGGGCGTCAGGTGCCGGTAGAGCTCCTGGATCGCCGGCTCGTCCTCGGGGCGCACCGGGCGGATGCGCACCGTCGTGCCGTCGAGCAGCTCGCCGCTCTGCTCCAGGCTGCGCGGGTAGGGCCGGATCGCCAGGCGTGCCGCGGGCGAGACGCCGGGGTCGACCTCGACGCTCGGCTTGACCTTGACCCGCGCGTCGAGCGCGACGACGCCCCGGCTGTCGGCGAGCAGCGGGTTGATGTCGACCTCGGCGACCTCGGCCAGCTCGGCGGCCAGCTCGGAGAGCCGCACCAGGGCCAGCGCGATGGCGTCGAGGTCGGCGGGCGCGGTGTCGCGGTAGCCGCTGAGCAGGCGGTGCACCCGGGTCTCGGCCATCAGCGAGCGGGCCAGGCCGAGGTTGAGCGGCGGCAGGCCGATCGCCTTGTCGCGCAGCACCTCGACCGCCGTGCCGCCCTGGCCGAACAGGATCGCCGGGCCGAACTGGCGGTCCTCGATGAGGCCGAGGATCAGCTCCAGGGCGCCGGGACGCCGGCACATCTCCTGCACCGAGAAGCCGTCGAGGCGGGCGTCGGGCTTGGCCTCGCGCGCGCGCCGCAGCATCGCCTCGCCGTGGCTGCGCAGCTCGGCCTCGCTCTCCAGGTCGAGCACGACGCCGCCGATGTCCGACTTGTGGGTGATGTCCGGCGACAGGATCTTGAGCGCGACCGGGTAGCCGAGCTCGCCGGCGACCGCCGCCGCCTCGTCCACGCCGGCGGCGGTCAGGGTGCGCACCGTCGGGATGCCGTAGCACTCGAGCAGCCGCTTGGCCTCGGGCTCGGTGAGCCAGGCCCGGCCCTCGGCCTGGGCGGCGCGCAGCAGGGCGCGCGCGGCCTCGCTGTCGGGCCGCTCGCCCTCGGGGATCGAAGGCACGGTCTCGAGCAGCTCCTCCTGGCCGCGGCGGTAGCGCACCAGGTGCATGAAGGCGCGCACCGCGCGTTCGGGCGTGTCGTAGGTCGGCAGGCGGTTCGCCGCGAACAGCTGGCGCGACTCGCGCGCCGCGCGGTCGCCCAGCCAGGCGGTGAACACCGGCCGGCGCACCTGCCGGCCGCGCGCGGCGCGCACCGTGTCGATGACCGCGCCGGCGGCCTCGGCCGAATCGGCGACGGCGGTCGGGCAGTTCATCACCAGCACCGCGTCGGTGCCGGGGTCGCCGAGCAGGGCCTCCAGCGCCTCGGCGTAGCGGCTGCCGGGCGCGTCGCCGATGACGTCGACCGGGTTGCCGTGGCTCCAGGTCGCCGGCAGCGCGGCGTCGAGCGCCTGCAGGGTCTCCGGCGCCAGCTCGGCGAGCCGCCCGCCCTGGTCGATCAGCGCGTCGGTCGCCAGCACGCCGAGGCCGCCGCCGTTGGTCAGGATCGCCAGGCGGTCGGCCTGGCTGCGCCGGATCGGCGCGGCCGTCGCCAGGGTCTCGGCGGCGTCGAACAGCTCCTCCAGGGTGTAGACGCGCAGCGCGCCGGCGCGCCGGAAGGCGGCGTCGTAGACCGCGTCGGAGCCGGCCAGCGCGCCGGTGTGGCTGGAGGCCGCCTTGGCGCCCTCGGCATGGCGGCCGCCCTTGATCACGATCACCGGCTTGGCGCGCGCCGCGGCCCGGCAGGCCGACATGAACTTGCGCGCCTGGGTCACGCCCTCGACGTAGAGCAGGATCGCCCGCGTGCCGGGGTCGAGCGCCAGGTAGTCGAGCAGGTCGCCGAAGTCGACGTCGGCCATGTCGCCGAGCGAGACGACGTGCGAGAAGCCGATGCTGCGCGAGCCGGCCCAGTCGAGCATCGCCGTGACCATCGCCCCCGACTGGGTCAGGAAGGCGAGGTCGCCGGGCGCCGCCGCGGCGTGGCTGAAGCTGGCGTCGATGCCGAGGCGCGGCAGCTGGACGCCGACGCAGTTCGGGCCGACAAGGCGCAGGGTGTAGGGCCGGGCCGCGTCGAGCAGGCGCTGGCGCCGCTCGGCCCCGGCCTCGCTGCCGCCCTCGCCGAAGCCGGCGGTGATCACGACGGCGGCGCGGGTGCCGCGCGCGCCCAGCTCGTCGATCAGGCCGGCGACGCTGTCCGGCGGCGTGCAGATGACCGCCAGGTCGGGCGCGATCGGCAGCTCGCCGACCGAGCGGTAGGCCAGCGTGCCCTCGATCGCCGCATGCTTGGGATGGACCGGCATGATCGGCCCGTCGAAGCCGCCCTTGAAGAGGTTGCGGGCGACCACGCGGCCGACCGAGTCGGCGCGCTTGCTGGCGCCGATCAGGGCGAGGGACGTCGGCTTGAACAGCCGGTCGAGGTTGCGCACGCTCATGGTCGCGGTCCGGTTCGGAGGGGAGGAGCGGTCGAGTCTTGTTGCACTGCAGCATAGCGCGGCGGCGGCGCCGGGTCAGCGCTCTTTCGACGGCCTCACGACGCCAGCCGGGCTCGGTAGATCGCCGCGGCCTGCGCGTCGAACACGCAGAAGACGACGCGGGCCGGGCCGCCCAGGCGGGCCGCGGCCTCGCGCACCGCGGCGACGGCGATGCCGGCGGCGCGCTCCGGCGGGAAGCCGTAGACGCCGGTCGAGATCCCCGGGAAGGCGATCGACTGCAGGCCGTGCTCGCAGGCCAGCGCCAGGCTGTTGCGGTAGCAGGCGGCGAGCAGATCGTCCTCGCCGGCCTCGCCGCCCTTCCAGACCGGCCCGACGGTGTGGATGACGTGGCGGGCCGGCAGTCGGAAGCCGGGCGTGATGCGCGCCTCGCCGGTCGGGCAGCGGCCGTGGGCGGCCATCGCCTCGGCCAGCTCGCGCCCGGCGGCGCGGTTGATCGCGCCGTCGACGCCGCCGCCCGGCACGAGCCGGCTGTTGGCGGCGTTGACGATGGCGTCGAGCGCGAGCCGCGTGATGTCGCCCTCGTGCAGCTCGAGCGCCGGACCGTGGCTCGTCCTCTCCGTCATCGCTGCCTCCTTACGAGGCCCCCTGGGCCGTTCGCAGGCTCCCGGCGAGCCTAGACCTTCAGGTGGGGTGCTGCCATAAGCGGAGGACCATGTCAGCCTCCTTCCCGGCTTCCCGCAGCGGTTCCGACGCCGCGTCGGCTTCCGCCCCGGGCTCCATCCTGGTCTATGTCGGCCTCGACCTGCTCGGCGACGGCCTGATGAAGCTGCCGTTCCTGCGGGCCCTCAGGCGCGCCTGGCCGGACGCGCGGATCACCTGGCTGGCGGGCACCGGCCGGACGGTCTACGCGCACGAGCTGGCGCCGGCGGTCGTCGGCCTGCTCGACGAGGTCCTCGAGGAGCAGGACATCGGCCGGCGGCCGCTCGAGCTGCTCGGCCGTCCGCTCGGCGGCCGCCGCTTCGACCTGGTGCTCGACACCCAGCGGCGCGGCTTGACCACGCTGATCCTGCGCCGGGTCCGCCACGGCCGCTTCGTTTCGGGCACCGCCGGCTGGGCCTTCTCCGACGTGCGCGGGCCGCGGGCGCGGCCGCCGCGCATGGTCGACCGGCTGCTGGAGCTGGTCTCGCTGGCGCGCTGGGGCCGGGCGGATGGACCGGTCGACCCCTCGGGCGGCGTCGCGGTTCCGGCGGCGCTGCCGGCCGGCCGCCACCTGCTGCTCTGCCCGGGCGCCGGCGGGCGGCACAAGTGCTGGCCGCTGGAGCGCTTCGTCGCGCTCGCCGCTGAGGCCCGCGCGAGCGGCTGGCGGCCGGTCTTCCTGCTCGGCCCGCAGGAGCCGGAATGGCGCGACGCGATCGACCGGGAGCTCGGCGAGGCCGACTTCCCGCTGGAGCGCATGCCCGAGGCCTCGCCGCTGGCCTCGATCGCACTCGCTGCGCGCTGCGAGGCGGCGGTCGCCAACGACGCCGGGCCGGGCCACATCTGCGCCGCCGCCGGGGTGCCGCTGGTCTCGCTGTTCGGGCCGACCGCGCCCTCGAAGTTCGCGCCCTGGGGCGACGGCGGCCGGATCCTGCGCGCCCAGGACTTCGGCGCCGCCGACGGCGCGATGGCGGCGATTCCGCTGGCCGCGGTGCGTCAGGCGGTCGAGGAGCTGGTCGCCGGCCGGCCCTCTGCCTCGCCGGCAGCGGCCGCGACCTCCTTCGGCGGGTAGAGCCGGATCAGCAGGAACAGCAGCAGCAGCCCGGGGATCGCCAGGGCCAGGGTCGAGACGAAGAACTCGGCCCAGCCCAGGCTCTCGGCCAGCCAGCCGCTCGAGGTCGCGAAGATCGTCCGCCCGAAGGCCATCAGCGAGGACAGCAGCGCGTACTGCGTGCCGGTGAAGGCGACGTTGCAGAGGCTCGAGAGGTAGGCGACGAAGGCCGCCGAGCCGAGGCCGCCGGTGAAGTTGTCGGCGCCGACCACGACCGCCAGGGCCCAGACCTCGTCGAGGCCGAGCCAGGCCTGTCCGGCGAACAGCAGGTTGGTCACGGCCTGCAGCACGCCGCCGACCAGCAGCGCCGGCAGGATGCCGACGCGCGCCACCAGGGCGCCGCCGACGAAGACGCCGGCGAGCGTCGCCAGCACGCCGAAGACCTTGGTGACGCCGGCGATCTCGACGCCGGAATAGCCCATCGCCGCGAAGAAGGGGTTGTGCATCGAGCCGGCGACCGCGTCGCCGTACTTGTAGAGCAGCACGAACAGCAGGATGACCAGCCAGCCGCGCCGCGTCATGAAGTCGACGAAGGGGTCGACGACCGCGTAGCGCAGCCGCGCCAGCACCAGGGCCTCGCCCTTCTTGCGGCTGAATTCCTCCGGCGGCGCCGGGCGCTTCGGCTCCGGCCCGATGGCGACGCCGAGCATGCCGAGCAGCATCATGCCGGCCATGACCGCGTAGACTAGGTCCCAGGACAGGAAGTCCGAGAGGCCGATGGCGCCGGCGCCGGCGACGATCATGCCGATGCGGTAGCCCCCCTGGGTGGCGGCCGCGCCGGCGCCCTGCTCGTCGTCCTCCAGCACCTCGATGCGGTAGGCGTCGACGACGATGTCCTGGGTCGCCGACAGCGTGGTCATCAGCAGCGCCGCCAGGAAGGTCGCGATCGGTAGCGCCACCGGGTCGGTCTGGCCGACCAGCAGGATCGCCCCGGCGAGCGCGATCTGGATCGCCAGCAGCCAGCCGCGGCGATGGCCGAGCCAGCGCGTGAAGGGCTTGAGCGGCAGGTGGTCGAGCGCCGGCGCCCAGAGGAACTTGAAGGCGTAGGGCGTGCCGATCGACAGCGTCAGGCCGATCGTCGTCAGGTCGACGCCGACCTTGGCCATCCAGTAGCTGAGCGTCGAGAAGCCGAGCAGCAGCGGCAGGCCGCTGGCATAGCCCATCAGCAGCACCGCCAGCATGCGCCGGGTGGTGTAGACGGCCAGGGCCTGCCGCCAGTCGCGCCGCGCCGTCAGGGCGCCCATCGCCGTCCTCGGATGCTGTCCATGGCCGCCCCGCTTATCGCCGCGCCCGGGAGTCGGACGCAAGGGAGAAAAGGAGGTGGAGGGAGGTGAGAGCGCTCGCTCCGCTCGCGCCGGCGCCAGCCCGCGCCCCCACCCGGCCACCCATTCCAGGATACTGACGTGGGTGGCCGGGTGGGGGCGCGGGCCAGCGCCGATCCAGACCAATTTCGCCGCAAAAGGAGAGAGCCGCGGTTGGGGGCCGCGGCTCTTCCTGGGGTTTTGGAGGGAAGCAGTAGCGTTTGGGGGACGTCTACCGTACGAAGGAGAGTACGTCGGCAGGTCTTAAGAGATGGTTAACGGCGGGTCGGAAAGTTGCACCGGCCGCGCCTGTTCGCCTCAGGCAAGAAAGCCGGCGCCGGCCGATCCGCACACCCGGGGGACCCATGACCGACACGATCCACCGCCACGCCAGCCCCGCCGGGGCGCCGCAGCCGGCCTCGCGCTACAGCCAGCTGGTCAGCGTCGAGCCGCACCGCCGCTGGGTCTACCTCTCCGGCCAGATCGGCGTGACGCCCGAGGGCGTGCTGCCGGACAGCGCCGAGGGCCAGATGAAGCAGACCTGGGCCAACCTGCTGGCGCTGCTCGCCGCCGAGGGCCTGGGGCCCGAGCACCTGGTGCGGATCAACGCCTTCATCACCCGCCAGGACCTCACCGGCCTGTTCCGCGAGACCCGCGACGCCGCGCTCGACGGCGCCCAGCCGGCCTCGACCCTGCTGGTCGTCGCCGGCCTGGCGCATCCCGACTGGGTCGTCGAGATCGAGGCCGTCGCCGCGAGCTGACGGCGGTTCGGGCTGGCGCGCCCGCGCCGCCTTCTCCCGTCATCTCCGCGGAGGCGGGGATCCAGAGCCCCCGGCTCCGAGCGTGCCGCCCTGGATCCCCGCCTCCGCGGGGATGACGAAAAGAGGGACCGCGATGACGAAGAGCGCGGGGCTGACGAAGCGGAAGCGCGTCTACGCCGCCGTGCCGCCGACCGTGATCGAGGAGATCAGCAGCGAGGGCTGGCCGACGCCGACCGGCACGCCCTGGCCGTCCTTGCCGCAGGTGCCGATGCCGGGGTCGAGCGCCATGTCGTTGCCGATGCCGGCGACCTTGGTCATGACGTCGGGGCCGTTGCCGATCAGCGTCGCGCCCTTGACCGCCGGTCCGACCTTGCCGTCCTCGATCAGGTAGGCCTCGGTGCAGGAGAAGGTGAACTTGCCGCTGGTGATGTCGACCTGGCCGCCGCCGAAGTTGACCGCGTAGAGGCCCTTCTTGACGCCGGTCAGCAGCTCGGCCGGCTCGCGGTCGCCGCCCAGCATCACGGTGTTGGTCATGCGCGGCATCGGGATGTGGGCGTAGGACTGGCGCCGGCCGTTGCCGGTCGGCTTCATGCCCATCAGCCGCGCGTTCTGGCGGTCCTGCATGTAGCCGACCAGGCGGCCGTCCTCGATCAGCACGGTGCGCTCGCTCGGCGTGCCCTCGTCGTCGACGGTCAGCGAGCCGCGGCGGTCGGGCAGGGTGCCGTCGTCGACCACGGTGACGCCGGGCGCGGCGACCCGCTCGCCGAGCAGGCCGGCGAAGGCCGAGGTCTTCTTGCGGTTGAAGTCGCCCTCCAGGCCGTGGCCGACCGCCTCGTGCAGCAGGATGCCGGGCCAGCCCGAGGCCAGCACCACCGGCATCTCGCCGGCCGGCGCGTCGACCGAGCCGAGGTTGACCTCGGCCTGGCGGATCGCCTCGTCGACGCCGGCCTTCCACTCGGCCGGGTCGACCAGCTTCTCGTAGGCAATGCGCCCGCCGAAGCCGTGGCTGCCGCTCTCCATGCGGCCGTCCTGCTCCAGGATCACCGAGACGTTGAGCCGGACCAGCGGACGCACGTCGGCCAGGCGCTCGCCGCCGGCGCGCAGGATCTGCACCGCCTGCCAGCTGCCGGCCAGGCTGGCCGAGACCTGGCGGACCCGCGGGTCCCTGGCGCGGGCGTAGGCGTCGATCTCGCCGAGCAGCTTGACCTTGACCTCGAAGGGCAGGGCGTTGAGCGGGTTGTCGTCGCTGTAGAGCCGCTGGTTGGTGCCGGCCGGGCCGGCCGCCATGGTGCCGCCGTAGCCGCGCTGCACGGCCTTGACCGTCTCGCCGGCGCGCTTCACCGCCTCCTCGCTGAGCTCGCTGGCCTGGGCATAGCCGGCGGCCTCGCCGGCGACCGAGCGCAGGCCGAAGCCCTGGGAGGTGTCGTAGGACGCCGTCTTGAGCCGGCCGTCGTCCCAGCCCAGCGCCTCCGACTGGCGGTACTCGAGGAACAGCTCGCCGTCGTCGGCGCCGCTCAGCGAGTCGTCGACCAGCCCCTGCAGGCGGTCGCGGTCGAGGCCGGCACGGTCGTAGAACAGGGCGTCGGTGGTGGCGAGATGGGACATGGGCTCTCGGTCTCTTTGTCGGATGGGGCTCGCTCGGGTGCGGTTCGGCGGTCGGTCGCTCGCAGCATCATATGGCGGCGCCGCCGCGCTCTTGCACCCCTCGCGTCCGGCACCGGCCGGAAAGGGGCCGGCGCGGCGACCCATGTGATTCCCGCATGGGTCGAGCGGCCGGCCGGCCTTGAAACGCATGGCTGGCCCGCCGACCTCTCGCGCGTCGGCGGTCGATCATGACCGCGACACCCGGTCGAAAGGACCTCTCCCCGCCATGGTCACCCGCCTTCTCCCGACCGCCGCCCTGGCCGTCGCCTTCGCCGCTGCCGTCGCCGCCCCGGCCTTCGCGACCGGCAACAGCGCGCGCGGCCTGACGCCGACCCACGGCATCACCTGCGCCCAGGGCATCCAGGACATGGAGCGCGAGATCAAGGCCGCCGCGGTGCGCGGCCTGCAGCAGCAGCAGGCCCAGCAGGGCATCGACGAGGCCCGCCAGGTCTGCGAGCGCGGCGACGAGGCGGCCGCCGAGCAGAAGCTCGCCGGCGTGCGCCAGCTGCTCGCCGGCGAGTAACCCGGCCGCAGGCGCCCGCTCCGAAGGGGCGGTCGCGGTCTTCCCGCAAGGGGGCGGGGCGGGGCCAGCGGGCCCGGCCGCGCCCCTTTTGCTTTGCAGCAGGCCGCCGCTTTGCGACAAAGGAGCCTTCAGCCCCGCGCCGCCGGGGCGCTCGCGACACGGGGCGCCATGACTCTCGGCCTGAAGGAACACCCGCTGCGCCGCACGGTCGCGGCCGAGGTCCATTCGCGCCCTTTCATGCACCTCGAGCCGAGCGAGCGGGCGACCCACCTCGCGATGCTCTCGGGCGAAGAGGGGCGCACCGCCGACCGGGCCCACGTCGCCGAGCTCTGCCAGCGCTACGGCGCGCCGCCGCCGGCCGACGGCGCGCCCTACCACCTGGTCGACCTCGGCCCCTTCCGGCTGCGCTGGGAACGGCACACCGAGTTCTCGACCTACACCTTCCTGGCGCGCGAGGACGCGCCGCGGCGCGACGACGGCAAGGTCGGCCGCTTCGAGCATCCGGTGGTCGAGCGCGTGCCGCAGGACTGGCTGAAGGGGCTGCCCGGCCGCCTGCTGGTCGGCGTCCACCTGGAGCTGGAGAGCGCCGCCGTCCCGGAGGTCGCCGTCGAGGACCTGCCGACGCTGCTCGGCATCGAGAACTTCGCCGGCACCGAGGCCTCGGGCGGCGCGGCCTGGGCCTACATGAACTTCTCGATCAACGACGACGGCTTCGGGCGCATCCTGGTGCGCGACCGCCACCTGAGGCCGCGCCAGGCCGGCCGCCTGGTGCAGCGGCTGTTCGAGATCGAGACCTACCGCACGATGGCGCTGCTCGCCTTCCCGATGGCGCGCCAGCACGTCGGCGACCTGTCGCGGCTCGGCGACGATCTGCTCGCGGTCACGCAGTCGCTGTCCGAGGCCGCCGGCGTGGTCGACGAGCAGGCCCTGCTCGACCGCCTGACCGCGGTCTCGGCGGAGATCGAGAACCTCTCGGCCGAGACCTCCTACCGCTTCGGCGCGGCGCGCGCCTACCATGCCCTGGTGCTCAAGCGCATCGACGAGCTGCGCGAGAGCCGCATCGAGGGCCTGCAGACGATCAGCGAGTTCATGGATCGCCGCCTGACGCCGGCGATGCGGACCTGCGAGGCGGTCGCCGAGCGGCTCGACAGCCTGGCCAACCGGGTCGCGCGCACCGGCCAGCTGCTGCGCACCCGCGTCGACATCCAGCTGGAGGCGCAGAACCGCGACCTGCTGCGCTCGATGGACCGCCGCGCCAAGATGCAGCTGATGCTGCAGGAGACGGTCGAGGGCCTGTCGGTCGCGGCCATCGCCTACTACGCCGTCGGCCTGATCGCCTACCTCGCCAAGGGCCTCAAGGCGGCCGGCCTGCCGGTGCCGACCGACCTGACCGCCGGCATCGCGGTGCCGATCGTCGCGGGCCTCTGCTGGTTCGGCGTGCGCCGGGTCCGCCGCATCGTTGCCCGGCGGGCCGGCGAGCGCGGCGACTGAGCCCTCTGCCGGGGCCACCGCAAGCCGCGGATCGGGATGCAATTTGCCGCACGCGCCGCAGCTTGTGAGGCGCGGGCAAGTTGGCTAGTTTGCCGGCCATCGACGCAAGGGGCGACCGCAGGCGGCGTCTCCTCGCCGAAGAGAACAAGGGGAAGGAAGTCGATGCGCTGGTTGTTCCTCGCCGCCCTGCTGTGCGGCCTTTCCGCCGTTGGCGACAGCGCCTACGCCGCGCAGCCGGAGCCCTGGGGGCTGGGCCTCCAGGAGTCGGCGACCGAGATCAAGTCGATGATCGAGGCGTTCCACAACGAGCTGCTGGTCATCATCACCGCGATCACGGTCTTCGTGCTGGGCCTGCTGGTCTACGTCATGATCCGCTTCCGCGCCTCGGCCAACCCGAAGCCCTCGAAGACCACGCACAACACGCTGATCGAGATCGTCTGGACGGTCGTGCCCGTGCTGATCCTGATGTTCATCGCGATCGACTCCTTCAAGCTGCTCTACGCCGAGGACGTCATCCCGGAATCGGAGGTCACGATCCGGGTCACCGGCAACCAGTGGAACTGGACCTACGGCTACGACCATCCTGAGAACGGCAGCTTCGAGTACACCTCGCTGCCGCTGAGCGACGAGGAAGCGGCCGAGCAGGGCCTGCCGCGCCTGCTCGCCACCGACACCCAGCTGGTGCTGCCGGTCGACACCACCGTGCGCTTCATCGTCACCGCCAGCGACGTGCTGCACAACTTCACGGTGCCCTCGTTCGGCTTCAAGATCGACGCCGTGCCGGGCCGCGCCAACGAGACCTGGACGCGCGTCCGCGAGGAGGGCGTGTACTACGGCCAGTGCTCGGAGCTGTGCGGCACCAACCACTACTACATGCCGGTCATGGTGCGGGTCGTCTCCAAGGAGGAGTTCGCGACCTGGCTCGACCAGGCCTACGAAGAGTACGCCGCGCTGCCGACCCCGGCCGGGCGGACCCAGCTGGCCGACGCGGGAGGGCTGGCGGACACGGGCCCGGCCCCGCAGGCCGCCCCGGCGCGCTAAGGCGACAGAACGAGAGGACGACGAGACATGGCGAGCGAGCACGCCCACGGTCACGCGGATCACCACGACCACAAGCCCGGTTTCTTCGTGCGCTGGTTCTGTTCGACCAACCACAAGGACATCGGCACCCTCTACCTGATCTTCGCGGTTATCGCGGGCCTGATCGGCGGCGCCTTCTCCATCCTGATGCGCATGGAGCTGGCAGAGCCGGGCATCCAGATCTTCAACCTGCTGTCGGCCGACCCCGGCCAGATGTGGAACGTCATCATCTCGGCCCACGGCCTGATCATGGTGTTCTTCGTGGTCATGCCGGCGCTGATCGGCGGCTTCGGCAACTGGTTCATCCCGCTGATGATCGGCGCGCCCGACATGGCCTTCCCGCGGATGAACAACATCTCCTTCTGGCTGCTCGTGCCGGCCTTCCTGCTGCTGCTCGGCTCGGCCTTCGTCGGCACCGGCGCCGGCACCGGCTGGACGATCTATCCGCCGCTGTCGTCCTCGCTCGGCCACCCCGGCCCCTCGGTCGACATGGCGATCTTCGCCCTGCACCTGGCCGGCGCCAGCTCGATCCTGGGCGCCATCAACTTCATCACGACGATCTTCAACATGCGCGCGCCCGGCATGACGCTGCACAAGATGCCGCTGTTCATCTGGGCGATGCTGGTGACCGCCTTCCTGCTGCTGCTGGCGGTGCCGGTGCTCGGCGGCGCGATCACCATGCTGCTGACCGACCGCAACTTCGGCACCTCGTTCTTCGACCCGCAGCTCGGCGGCGACCCGATCCTGTTCCAGCACCTGTTTTGGTTCTTCGGGCACCCCGAGGTCTACATCATGATCCTGCCGGCCTTCGGGATCATCAGCCACATCGTCTCGACCTTCTCCAACAAGCCGGTGTTCGGCTACCTGGGCATGGCCTACGCGATGGTGGCGATCGGCGCGATCGGCTTCATCGTCTGGGCGCACCACATGTACACCGTGGGCCTGGACGTCGACACCAAGGCCTACTTCACCGCGGCGACGATGATCATCGCGGTGCCGACCGGCGTGAAGATCTTCAGCTGGATCGCCACGATGTGGGGCGGCTCGATCCGCTTCACCACGCCGATGCTCTGGGCCGTCGGCTTCATCTTCCTGTTCACCCTGGGCGGCGTCACCGGCGTGGTGCTGGCCAACGCCGGCATGGACACGGCGCTGCACGACACCTACTACGTCGTCGCGCACTTCCACTACGTGCTGAGCCTGGGCGCGGTGTTCGGCATCTTCGCCGGCATCTACTACTGGATCGGCAAGATGAGCGGCCGGACCTACCCGGAGTGGGCGGGCAAGCTGCACTTCTGGACGACCTTCATCGGCGTCAACCTGATCTTCTTCCCGCAGCACTTCCTCGGCCTGCAGGGCATGCCCCGGCGCTACCTGGACTACCCGGACGCCTTCGCCGGCTGGAACCACGTGTCCTCGATGGGCTCCTACATCTCCTTCGCCTCGACGCTGTTCTTCGTCGGCCTGATGATCTGGGTGCTGGTCGCCGGGCGCCGGGTCGGCGAGAACTACTGGGGCGAGGGCGCGACGACCCTGGAGTGGACGGTCGCCTCGCCGCCGCCGTTCCACACCTTCAACGAGCTGCCCCAGATCAAGTGATCCCGGTCGGCTGACCGCGATCGCCTGATCCGGCGGCTCGGACGCCCGGCGGCGCTCCCGCAAGGGGAGCGTCGCGGGCGCCGGCCTTCCCGGGCGGGCCGGTCCCCAAGGCAAGCAAACGGAAGAGCGAGACAGTGAGCGACGGCACGGCGGACATCGGCAGCGACATCGCGCTCGGACTCGGACCGGCACGGGAACAGGCCGGGGCCGGCGGCGAGGCGAGCGTGCGCGACTACGTCGCGCTGCTGAAGCCGCGGGTCATGACGCTGGTCGTCTTCTCCGGCCTCGCCGGCCTGATGGTGGCGCCGGGCGCGCTGCACCCGCTGCTCGCCGCGGTCGCGGTGCTGTGCATCGCGATCGGCGCCGGCGCGGCCGGGGCCATCAACATGTGGTACGACCGCGACATCGACGCGGTGATGAGCCGGACGCG
This sequence comes from Alphaproteobacteria bacterium, assembly GCA_030433005.1. Lineage (GTDB taxonomy): Bacteria > Pseudomonadota > Alphaproteobacteria > Kiloniellales > DSM-21159 > Tistlia. The sequence continues at coordinate 126,468 of JAUILQ010000004.1, read as the reverse complement.
CAGCCGGCCGATCCCCCAGGGCCGCGTCGAGCCGGCCGAGGCGCTCGGCTTCGGCGTCGTGCTCTCGCTGTTCTCGGTGATGCTGATGGGCCTGGCGGTCAACTGGACCGCCGCCGCCCTGCTGGCGCTCGCCAACCTGTTCTACGTCTTCGTCTACACCGTCTGGCTGAAGCGCCGGACGCCGCACAACATCGTCATCGGCGGTGCCGCCGGCGCCTTTCCGCCGCTGATCGGCTGGGCCGCGGTGACCGGCAGCCTGGCGGTCGCGCCGCTGGTGCTGTTCCTGATCGTCTTCCTCTGGACGCCGCCGCACTTCTGGGCCCTGGCGCTCTATCGCACCGGCGACTACGCGCGGGCCGGCGTGCCGATGCTGCCGGTCGTCGCCGGCGCCGAGGCGACGCGCCGCCAGATGCTGCTCTACACCCTGGTGCTGCTGCCGCTGGCCCCGCTGCCGGCGCTGCTCGGCGTCGCCGGGGCGGTCTACGCCGGCGTCGCGCTGCTGCTCGGCCTGCTGTTCGTCGCCTGCGCGCTCGCCGTGCTGCGCAACCGCGACCCGAAGGCGCCGAAGCGGATGTTCGGCTTCTCGATCCTCTACCTCTTCCTGCTGTTCGCGGCGCTGATCGTCGACCGCGCCCCCGGCCTGCTGCCGGAGCTGGCGCCGGGTCTGGCGCTGCTCGGCGGCTGGGCGGCGTGAGCGCGATGGCCCAGGAGCCCCGGCAGCAGCGGCCGCTCTCCGAGGAGGAGCTGAAGGCCTACTACCGCGCCAAGCGCGGCAAGAACCTGGCGCTGCTGGCCGCGCTCGTCGGCTTCATCGTGCTGGTCTACCTCGTCTCCCTCGTGCGCATGGGCGGCTGAGGCGATGGCGCGACGCGACGAGCGGAAAGGCGACGAGCGGAGGGCCCGCGGCAACGGCCGTCTGGCGCTGACCCTCGGCCTCGTGGTCTGCGGCATGGTCGGGCTGTCGTTCGCGGCGGTGCCGCTCTACCGCGTGTTCTGCCAGGTCACCGGCTACGGCGGCACCACCCAGGTCGCCGAGGCGGCGCCGGACCGGGTGCTCGATCGCACGGTCACCGTGCGCTTCGAGGGCTTCGTCAACGGCAAGCTGCCCTGGCGCTTCGCGCCCGAGCAGCGCGAGGTCACCCTCAAGGTCGGCGAGCCCGGCCTGGTCTTCTTCAAGGCCGAGAACCTGGCCGACCGGCCGACCGCGGGCGTCGCCACCTTCAACGTGACGCCGCTGAAGATCGGCCAGTACTTCAACAAGGTGCAATGCTTCTGCTTCAACGAGCAGACCCTGCAGCCCGGCGAGACGGTCGACATGGGCGTGTCCTTCTTCGTCGATCCGGCGATCGACGAAGATCTCAACGCCGCCGAGGTGCGGACCATCACGCTGTCCTACACCTTCTTCTCCGACCCCGACGCGCTGCCGGGACCCGGGGATGAGGGCGAGGCGCGCGGCGGCGAAGGCCAGACCGCCGCCCTTCCGAAGTGACCAGGATTGAGCTATAGCCTGCCCGGACAGGGCAGTCGCGAAGGGGAAAGAGAATCATGAGCGAGGCGCACAGCCAGCAGCATCCCTACCACCTCGTGGATCCCAGCGTGTGGCCGCTGATCGGCGCGATCTCGGGCGGCGTGCTGGCGACCGGCATGGTGCTGTTCATGCACGACATCACCTTCGTGCTGCTGCCGATCGGCGCCGCCATGGTCATCACCACGATGTACGCCTGGTGGGCGCAGGTCATCAACGAGTCGAAGGTCGGCCATCACTCGCCGATCGTCCAGATCGGCCTGCGCTACGGCATGCTGCTGTTCATCGCCTCGGAGGTGATGTTCTTCGCGGCCTTCTTCTGGGCCTACTTCGACGCCGCGCTCTTCCCGGACGAGGCCAAGCAGTTCCTGCGCGTCGCCGCGACCGGCGGCGTCTGGCCGCCGGAATCGATCCGCACCTTCGACCCCTTCTCGCTGCCGTTCCTCAACACCCTGATCCTGCTGCTCTCGGGCTGCACGGTGACCTGGGCGCACCACGCGCTGCGCGAGGGCGACCGCAAGGGTCTGGTCCAGGGCCTCGGCCTGACCGTCGCCCTCGGCGTCATGTTCACCGCCTTCCAGGCCTACGAGTACGGCCACGCCGCCTTCGGCTTCCGCGACAACATCTATACCTCGACCTTCTTCATGGCGACCGGCTTCCACGGCTTCCACGTGATCGTCGGCACGCTGTTCCTGATCGTCTGCTGGTTCCGCGCGGTGCGCGGCGACTTCACGCCGCAGAAGCACATCGGCTTCGAGGCCGCTGCCTGGTACTGGCACTTCGTCGACGTCGTCTGGCTGTTCCTCTTCACCTGCGTCTACTGGCTGGGCGCCGGTACCCCCGCGGCCCATTGACCGGAGCCGCCGACCGACGCGGGGGCGACCGACTCGGGGGCGACGGACGCGCGGGCGACCGGCCCGCAGGGGCAGGGAACCCGGCAGGGTGAGCCGCTCCTGGTCGGTCTCGCCGGTCTCGGCCGGGCTGCGCTGCCGCTGCCCCCGCTGCGGCGAGGGCCGGCTCTACGAGGGCTACCTGACTGTCGCCGAGCGCTGCGAGCACTGCGGCCTCGACCTCCGGCAGGCCGACAGCGGCGACGGGCCGGCGGTCTTCCTGATCCTCGGCCTGGGAGCGCTCTTCGTGCCGCTGGCGCTGTGGGTCGACGCCGTCTGGTCGCCCTCCAAGTGGGTCCACATGGCGATCTGGGTGCCGCTGGTGCTGGGCACGACGCTGCTCGCGATCCGGCCGCTCAAGGCCTACTTCGTCGCCCAGCAGTACCGCCACCGCGCCTCCGACAGCGGCAGCCGCGGCTACGACGAGGACGCCTGAGCCGCGCCCCAGGACCCGTGAGAGGACCGGTGCCGATTCCGTGACCGCTTCCCCAGACCGTCCGACCACAGACCGCCGCCGCGGCGCAGGCCCCTGGACCTGGCTCGCCGTGCTCGCCGCCCTGGCGCTGCTTGTCGGCCTCGGCGTCTGGCAGCTGCAGCGGCTGGAGTGGAAGCAGGGGCTGATCGCCCGCCTCGAGGAGCGCACCTCGGCGCCGCCGCTCGGCCTCGACGAGGCCCTGGCCGCCGGCGTCGAGGCCGCCGAGTACCGGCCGGTGACGGTCGAGGGCCGCTACCTCCACGACCGCGAGCTGCACGTCCTGTCGCGCACCCTCGATGGCGAAGTCGGGCAGCACGTCGTCACGCCGTTCCGGCTCGACGACGGCCGCACGCTGCTGATCGACCGCGGCTGGCTGCCGGAGACGCATCTCGACCCGGACAGCCGGGCCGAGGGCCTGCCGCGGGGCCGCGTCGTCCAGACCGGCCTGCTGCGCCGCGGCGGCTGGCAGGGCAGCAGCTGGTTCCGGCCGGTCAACAAGCCCGAGGCCAACCAGTGGCTCTGGCTCGACCTGCCGCGCATGGCCGAGGCGGCCGGCCTGGAGCGGCCGGTCACCGGCTTCTACCTCTCGGCGCTGCCCGGCCAGCACGCCGGCGAGTGGCCGGTCGGCGGGCGCACGCGCGTCGCCCTCAAGAACGACCACCTGTCCTACGCGATCACTTGGTTCGGCCTCGCAGGGGCGCTGCTGGCGGTCTTCCTGCTGTGGCGCCGCCGGCGCGGCTGAGGCCGGTTCCCCAGACTACCTCTCGTCCTCTTCCTCATCCTCGGCCTCGCGCTTCTGGCGGGCGTGCAGCAGCTCGACGATCAGTCCGGTCAGCTTGCGCGGCCGGATCGCCAGCAGGGAGGTGTCGATGTCGGCCCGATTGCCGTCGGCCAGCACGATCTTGACCCCGCGCGACAGGATGCCGCGCTTCATGCCGGCCTCGGCGACCGCCGACCAGGGCACGAGCTCCGGGCTGCGGCGGTAGTCGCGGAAGCCCTCGCGCTCCAGCACCACGGCGACGCCGCGGGTGCGCAGCTCGCGCAGCACGCTCCAGCCGGCGAAGCCGAAGACCGCCAGGACGATGACCAGCGCGAAGAAGTCCTCGCGGGCCGGCATGCCGCTGTCGAGCACGCGCCACAGGATGAAGGCGGGCAGCAGGCAGTGGGTGGCCAGCAGCATCCAGGCCTTCGGCCGGTCGATCGAGAAGCTGTGCAGCGCCTCCCCGGACGGCTGCTCCGTCTCCGGATCGCCCGCGGCATAGCCGCCGCCGGCCCGCCGTGCGTCGCTCTGCGGCAGCTTGCCTGCCATGTCGTCCCTCCCGTTCTGACGTCCGCCGCCCCAGGTTATAAGGGCCACCGCCAACCGATGGGAGCCCCATGACCGCCGACCTTGCCAATCAGCCCGCCGGCGACACTGCCAGCCCGCCCGCCGCCGACCCCTATCGCAGCCTGGAGGCGCGGTTCCGCCGCACCCTGGCTCTCGAGGAGGCCGGCGGCATGCTGCAGTGGGACATGGCGGCGATGATGCCGAGCGGCGGCGCCGAGGCGCGCATGGAGCAGCTGGCGGTGCTCGAGCGGCTCGGCCACGAGCTGGTCGCCGCGCCCGAGACCGAGGCGCTGCTCGACGCCGCCGAGGCCGAGGCCGGCGGCCTCGACGCCTGGCAGCGCGCCAACCTGCACGAGATGCGCCGCGACTGGCGCCATGCCACGGCCCTGGACGGCGCCCTGGTCGAGGAGCTGTCGCGCGCGACCCAGCGCTGCGAGCTGGCCTGGCGCGCCGCCCGCCCGGCGGACGACTACGCCGCCGTCAAGCCGCTGCTCGCCGAGCTGCTCGTCCTGGTCCGCCGCAAGGCCGAGGCCAAGGCGGGAGCGCTCGGCCTGTCGCCCTACGAGGCGCTGATGGACGAGTACGAGTCCGGCCTGCGGGTCTCGCAGCTCGACACGCTGTTCGGCGACCTCGTCGATTTCCTCCCGGGGTTCCTGGGCGAGGTGCTGGAGCGCCAGGCGAGCCGCCCGTCCGGGGAGCTCCCGCCCGGTCCCTTTCCGGTCGCGCGCCAGAAGGCCCTGGCCGAGCGCCTGATGGCCGCCGTCGGCTTCGACTTCGATCACGGCCGCCTCGACACCTCGGCCCACCCCTTCTGCGGCGGCGTGCCCGACGACGTGCGCATCACGACGCGCTACGACGAGCAGGACTATGCCAGCGCGATGATGGGCGTGCTGCACGAGACCGGCCACGCGCTCTACGAGCGCGGCCTGCCGGCGGCCTGGCGGCTGCAGCCGGTCGGCCGCGCGCGCGGCATGGCGCTGCACGAGAGCCAGTCGCTGCTGATCGAGATGCAGGCCTGCCGCAGCCCCGAGTTCGTCGCCTTCCTGGCGCCGCTCGCCCGCGAGGCCTTCGGCGCCAGCGGGCCGTTGTGGGAGCCGGACAACCTGCTGCGCCTCTACCACCGCGTCGAGCCCGGTTTCATTCGCGTCGACGCCGACGAGGTGACCTACCCGCTGCACGTCATCCTGCGCTACCGCCTGGAGCGCGCCCTGGTCGCCGGCGAGCTGTCGCTCGACGACCTGCCCGGGGCCTGGAACGAGGGCTTCCATCGGCTGTTCGGCATGCGCCCGCCCGACGACCGCCTGGGATGCCTGCAGGACATCCACTGGTTCGCCGGCGGCTTCGGCTACTTCCCGACCTACACCCTGGGCGCCCTGCTGGCCGCGCAGTTCTTCGACGCCGCGCGGCGCGCGCGGCCGGAGATCCCCGAGGCCATCGGCCGCGGCGACTTCGCGCCGCTGCTCGGCTGGCTGCGCCAGGAGGTCCACGGCCGCGCCTCGCTCACCGACACCGCCGGGCTGGTCGAGCGGGCGACCGGCCGGCCGCTGGATCCCGAGGTCTTCAAGGCCCACCTGAAAGCGCGCTATCTCGCTTCCTGAGGCGCGCCGACATCGCCGTCTCCGCGGGCCTGCGGCTTGCGATAGCCGAGGCCCGCCCCCTAGAGTGCCTCTCCGGAATTTTTGGACTCCTTCATGCGCTACTGCTCGACCCGCGGCGACGCCCCGGTCCTCGATTTCGACGACACGCTGCTGACCGGCCTCGCAGAGGACGGCGGGCTCTACCTGCCCGAGGCTTGGCCGCGTTTCGACCCCGACACGCTGCGCGGCCTCGCCGGCCTGCCCTATCCGGAGCTCGCGGCGCGCATCATGCGCCCCTTCGTCGTCGGCTCGGCGGTCGAGGAGCGCTTCGAGCTGCTCGTCGCCGAGGCCTACGCCGGCTTCGAGCACGCCGCGGTGACGCCGCTGCGCCAGCTCGACCAGCGGCTCTGGCTGCTCGAGCTGTTCCACGGGCCGACCCTGGCCTTCAAGGACGTCGCGCTGCAGCTGCTCGGGCTGCTGTTCGACGCCGTGCTGTCGGCCCGCGGCCAGCGCCTGACCATCGTCGGCGCGACCTCCGGCGACACCGGCTCGGCGGCGATCGAGGCCTGCCGCGACCGCGCCAACGTCGAGATCTTCATGCTGCACCCGAAGGGCCGGACCAGCGAGGTGCAGCGTCGGCAGATGACCACGGTCGCCGCCGACAACGTCCACAACGTCGCGATCGAGGGCAGCTTCGACGACTGCCAGGACCTGGTGAAGGCGCTGTTCGGCGACCGCGCCTTCCGCGCCGAGTACCGGCTGTCGGCGGTCAACTCGATCAACTGGGCGCGGGTCATGGCCCAGATCGTCTACTACTTCGCGGCAGGGCTGGCGCTCGGCGGCGGCACGCGGCCGCTGTCCTTCGTCGTGCCGACCGGCAACTTCGGTAACGTCTTCGCCGGCTACGCCGCCAAGCGCATGGGCCTGCCGGTCGAGCGCCTGATCGTCGCCTCGAACGCCAACGACATCCTGGCGCGCTTCTTCGAGAGCGGCGAGCTGGCCATGGAGGGGGTGGTGCCGACCCTCTCGCCCTCGATGGACATCCAGGTCTCCAGCAACTTCGAGCGCCTGCTGTTCGAGGCCGCCGACCGCGATCCCGGGCTGGTACGCGACCTGCTGGGCCGCTTCCGCGCGGACCGGCGGATCGACACCGGCCGGCAGCTCTGGCAGGCGATCCGCGCCGACTTCCAGGGCTTCCGCCTGGACGATGCCGGCACGCTCGAGGAGATGGCCCTGCGCCGGCGCGAATCGGGCGAGCTGCTCGACCCGCACTCGGCGGTCGGTACCGCCGCGGCGCGCCACCTGGAGGGCGGGCTCGACCGCGCGGTGCCGCTGGTCGCGCTGGGCACCGCGCACCCGGCCAAGTTCCCCGACGCGGTCGAGCGGGCGACCGGCGAGCGGCCGCCGCTGCCCGAGCGCCTGGCCGACCTCTACGAACGGCCCGAGCGCTATGAGACCCTGCCGGCCGAGGCCGAGGCCCTGAAGGCGCACATCCGCCGGCGCTCGGCGCTGACGGGAGCCGCGGCATGAGCGTCGAGATCAGCCATCTGGCCAACGGCCTGACGATCGCCAGCGACCGCATGGACACGGTCGAATCGGTGTCGCTCGGCGTCTGGGTCGGCGTCGGCACGCGCCACGAGCCGGCCGAGGCGAACGGCGTCGCGCACCTGCTCGAGCACATGGCCTTCAAGGGCACGGCGCGCCGCTCGGCCCAGGCGATCGCCGAGGAGATCGAGGCGGTCGGCGGCCACCTCAACGCCTACACCGGCCGCGAGACCACGGCCTACTACGCCAAGGTGCTGGCCGACGACCTGCCGCTGGCGCTCGACCTGCTGGCCGACATCCTGCAGAACTCGACCTTCGAGGAGGAGGAGCTCAAGCGCGAGCGCGCCGTCGTGCTGCAGGAACTCGGCCAGGCCGAGGACACGCCGGACGACATCATCTTCGACTACTTCCAGGAGGTCGCCTACCCGGACCAGCCGATCGGCTGGCCGGTGCTCGGGCGCGCCGAGATCATCGCCGGCTTGCCGCGCCAGGCGCTGTTCGACTACCTCGGCTCGCGCTACGGCGCGCGGCGCATGGTGCTCTCGGCGGCCGGCCGGCTCGAGCACGGCGCCCTCGTCGAGCGCGCCGCCGAAGCCTTCGGCGGACTGCGCGCGGAGAGCGACGCCGGGCAGGCGCCGCCGACCTACGCCGGCGGCGAGGCGCGCTTCGAGCGCGACCTGGAGCAGCTCCACCTGCTGCTCGGCTTCGAGGGCTTCGGTATCGAGGATCCCGACTACTACGCCGGCCAGGTCTTCTCGACGCTGTTCGGCGGCGGCATGTCCTCGCGGCTGTTTCAGGAGGTGCGCGAGAAGCGCGGCCTGGTCTACTCGGTCTTCTCGTTCCTCAACGGCCAGACCGACAGCGGCCTGTTCGGTCTCTACGCCGGCACCGGCGAGGCCGAGGCCGGCGAGCTGCTGCCGATCTTCTGCGACGAGCTCGGCAAGGTCGCCGGCCAGCCGGTCGGCGAGGCCGAGCTGGCGCGCGCCAAGGCGCAGCTCAAGGCCTCGATCCTGATGAGCCGCGAGCGCACCTCGGCCCGCGCCGAGGCCCTGGGCGGCGGCATCCTGGCGCACGGCCGGCCGATTCCGCCGGAGGAGACGGTGGCCAGGGTCGAGGCCGTCGGCCCCGAGGACATCTCGCGCGTCGTCTCGCGCCTGCTCGCCAGCCCGCCGAGCCTGACGCTGCTCGGCCCGGGCGCCGGCGTCGAGAGCTACGACCGGCTGCTCGAAAGGCTGGGCGGCCCGGCGCCGCGGATCGCCGCCGCCGGCGCATGAGGTGGTCGCCGCCGGTCCGCGGGCTGCCGGGCCTGTGGTCCACCCCGCTCGGTCCGCGCCTGGACGGCGAGCGCCTCTACCTGCGGCCCCCGAAGATCGACGACTGGCGGGCCTGGGCCGACCTCAGGCGCGAGAGCCGCTCGTTCCTGACGCCCTGGGAGCCGAGCTGGCCGGCCGACGCGCTCACCGTGACGGCCTTCCGGCGGCGCATCCGGCAGTACGCGCGCGAGCGCGAGGCCGGCAGCGGCTACGCCTTCCTGATCTTCCGGCGCGGCGAGCTGCATCCCGGCGAGCGGCCGGGCGCCGACTACCTGGTCGGCGGCGCCTCGCTGACCAACCTGCGCCGCGGCGTCTCGCAGACCGCCAGCCTGGGCTACTGGATCGGCCGCCGGCACGCCCGCTGCGGCTACATGCGCGATGCGCTCGGGCTGCTGCTCGACTGGAGCTTCGACAGTCTGGGCCTGCACCGGGTCGAGGCGGCCTGCCTGCCGGCGAACCAGCCGAGCCGCGGGCTGCTGGCGCAGCTCGGCTTCCAGGAGGAGGGCCTGGCCCGCGAGTACCTCATGATTGACGGCCGCTGGCAGGACCACGTGCTGCACGCGCTGCTGGCGGGCGACCGCCGGCCCGCCGGCCCCGAACGCCTGTAGAGAACGACCGAAGCGTCGCTCAGGCGTGACCGGCGAAGCCGCTCAGCTTGCCGATGTCGAGGCCGATCTTGTCGACCGCGCGCTGCCACTTGGCGTCGAGGTCTGTGTTGAACAGCAGCGTCTCGTCGGGGTCGACGATCAGCCAGCCGTTGGCCTGGATCTCCTGGTCGAGCTGGCCGGGCCCCCAGCCGGCGTAGCCGAGCGCAAGCAGGTGGTTGCGCGGGCCGCGGTCCTGCGCGATGTCGCGCAGGATGTCGACCGTCGCGGTCAGGGCCACGGTCTCGTCGATCTGCAGGCTCGAGTCCTGCAGGTACTCGGTCGAGTGCAGGACGAAGCCGCGGCCGGTCTCGACCGGCCCGCCGAAATGCACCTGGATCGGCCGCAGCGTCTCGTGCTCGATGCCGAGCTGGTCGAGCAGGTCGGGAAAGCTGAGGCTGTCGACCAGCCGGTTGAGCACCAGGCCCATCGCCCACTCCTCGCTGTGCGCGCAGAGATAGACGACCGAGCGCTCGAACCAGGGATCCTGCATGCTCGGCATGGCGATCAGCAGCTTGCCGGTCAGGAAGTTGCCGTCGGACGTGGTCAGACGATCGAACATGGAGTCCTGCTTGCTGCTCACTGGCTCCTCATGGGCTGCCTGCTCATGACCTCTCCCGCCGCGGCGACGGCGCCCGGAGAGGCCCCGGCGCCGGCTGCGGCCTGCGGACGCATCGTCCCCACGACTTCGTGACGATCCGGCCGCGTCCAACGATACTATATGCCACTCGGCCTTCAGAAAAAGGTTACCGATCCTCCAGCTTCAAGGGCTTCCGGCCGCGTGTACCGTCTGCTCGCCTCGCTGATCCTCCTCGCCGCCGTCAACCTGGCGCCGAGCGCCGCGCTGGCCGCCGCCGGACCCTGGGCGGCCAACGAGCAGGGCCGGGTTCGCCTCGTGTCGGCGAGCGACACGGTCGGTGAAACGGGCGAACTGCGGCTCGGGTTGCAGATCGAACTGGAGGAAGGCTGGAAGACCTACTGGCGCTCGCCCGGCGACGCCGGCTTCCCGGTCACGACCGACTGGAGCGGCTCGGACAACCTCGCCGAGAGCGAGATGCTCTGGCCGGTACCGCACCGCTTCACGCTGTTCGGTCTCGAGACCTTCGGCTACGAGGACGAGGTCGTCTTCCCGGTCGCGGCCCGTGCCGGCCAGCCCGGCGAGCCGCTGCGCCTCGCCGCGCGGGTCGACTACCTGGTCTGCGAGGAGATCTGCGTTCCGCACAGCGAGACGGTGCGCCTGGAGCTGCCGCCCGGCGCCGCGCAACCGGCCCGCGAAGCCTTCCTGATCGACCGCTTCCGGGCGCGCGTTCCCGAGGTTGCGGGCGACTCGGGAAGCGACTCCGGCAACGATGCCGGGCGCAGCGGCCTGGGGCTGCAGGCGGTCGGCCTGGTCGAGGGCGATGGCGGCGCGGGCGAGGGGCCGGCGCTGGTCGCCCGGGTCCGCTCGGCGATCCCGCTGGCCGGGCCGGACCTGCTGGTCGAGGGGCCGGCGGGGCTGCGCTTCGGCGCCCCCGACGTCCGGCTCGGCCCCGAGGGCCGCGAGGCGATCCTGCGTCTGCCGGTCGGCTTCGGGCCGCAGGGCGAGCGGCCGCTCGCTGGCACGCCGGTCACCCTGACGCTGGTCGACGGCAACCGGGGTCTGGAGACCCGGGTCTCCCTGCGGCCGCTCGACGCCGCGAGCCTTGCCGCGCCGGCCGCCGCGGGCGGCCCGCAGACCGGCTCCGGATCCGCGAGCCGAGGCGGCGCGAGCGACGCCGGGCGCGGGCTGCCGGCGATCCTGGCGCTCGCCGTGCTCGGCGGCCTCGTGCTCAACCTGATGCCCTGCGTGCTGCCGGTGCTGTCGATCAAGCTGCTCTCGGCGGTCGGCCACGGCGGTCGCGAATCCGGCGCGGTGCGCCTGTCCTTCCTGGCCTCGGCGGCCGGCATCCTGGCCTCGTTCCTGGTGCTCGCCGGCCTCGCCATCGCGGTCAAGGCCGCGGGCCTCGCGGTCGGCTGGGGCATCCAGTTCCAGCAGCCGCTGTTCCTGGCCGCCATGGCCCTGGTCGTCACGCTGTTCGCCCTCAATCTCTTCGGCCTCTTCGAGATCCCGCTGCCCGGCTGGCTCGGCGGCCTGGGCAGCGTCGGCGGCCGTCCGGACGCCCACGGCGGCCACAGCCTGCTCGGCAACTTCGCCACCGGCGCCTTCGCAACCCTGCTTGCGACGCCCTGCTCGGCGCCCTTCCTGGGCACCGCGGTCGGCTTCGCCCTGTCACGCGGCGCGCCCGAGATCCTGGCGGTCTTCGCCGCGCTCGGCCTGGGCCTGGCGCTGCCCTACCTGCTGGTCGCCGCGGCTCCCGCGCTGGCGACCCGCCTGCCGCGCCCCGGACCCTGGATGGTGACGCTGCGCCGCCTGCTCGGGCTGGCGCTCGCCGGCACGGCGATCTGGCTGCTGTCGGTCCTGGCCGCGCAGGTCGGCTGGCCGCTGGCCCTGCTGGCCGGCGGCCTGCTGGTCGCGCTCGGCCTGCTGGTCGCGCTGCGCCGCCGGCTGCCGCGCCCGTTCGCGCGGCTCGGCGCGCCGGCCGTCGCCCTGGTGCTGCTGGCGGTCGTCGCGGCGCCCCCGCAAGCTCTGGCACCGGCCCTGGCACCGCCGCTGCGCCCGGCGCCGGGCGCCGATGCCGCCGACTGGCGGCCGCTCGACGCCGCGGCGATCCCGCGCCTGGTCGCGGCCGGCAAGGTGGTCTTCGTCGACGTCACGGCCGAGTGGTGCATCACCTGCCAGGTCAACAAGAGCCTGGTGCTCGACGACGCGGCGGTGCGCGCGGCGCTGGGCGGCAGCGAGGTCGTGCGCCTGCGCGGCGACTGGACGCGGCCGGATCCGGCGATCGCCGCTTACCTCGCCAGCTTCGGCCGCTACGGCATCCCGTTCAACGCGGTCTACGGCCCGGCGCTGCCGGAGGGCAGGGCGCTGCCCGAGCTGCTCAGCGTCGACGGCGTGCTCTCGGCCCTCGACGCTGCCGCGCCGCCGCCGCACCGGCTGGCCGGCAGCTAGCTGCCGCCCCGGGCGCTCGCCCCACGCGCGGCTTGGCTGCGGCCGGCCGACGGCTTATGTGTCTGGCGGGCGTGCGCGCATCGCGGCGCGCCGCGAGCGATCACCGCAGCGCAGGACGAAACTGCGCGGAACGAAGAAGGGGAAGCACCATGACGATCAAGGTCGGCGACAAGATTCCGAACGCCAAGCTCAAGATGAAGACCAGCGACGGCATCCAGGAGATCACCACCGAAGAGCTGTTCGGCGGCAAGAAGGTCGTGGTCTTCGCCCTGCCCGGCGCCTTCACGCCGACCTGCTCGGCCAAGCACCTGCCCGGCTTCATCCACAAGGCCGACGAGATCCGCGCCAAGGGCGTCGACACCATCGCCTGCGTCTCGGTCAACGACGCCTTCGTGATGGACGCCTGGGGCCGCGACCAGGGCGCCGGCGAGAAGGTGCTGATGCTCGCCGACGGCAATGCCGAGTTCAGCGATGCCATCGGCCTGTCGTTCGACGCCTCGGGCTTCGGCATGGGCAAGCGCTCGCAGCGCTACGCCATGGTCGTCGACGACGGCGAGGTGAAGGCCCTGCACGTCGAGCAGCCGGGCGCCTTCGAGGTCTCGAGCGCCGAGGCGGTCCTCAACGTCCTGTGAGCCGGCGATCCGGCCGGGTTTCGACGGCGGCCCTCGCGGCCGCCGTCTCTCGTTGCGGCCCCGGCCTGCCCGCCGACCGCCTGCAAGCCCTTGATTTGCGTGGATTTGGGATCCTGCGATGCGGAGCGCTCGCTTTCGGGCCTGCAACTATTGCTCTAAGGTGACCGCAAGCGGGGATCGGCAGTAGCGGGGAGGCGCGCCGGAATGCGCAGAAGGCTGACGGCCATCGGCGTGGCGGCGCTCGTCGCCGGCGCCGTGGCGCTCGCCGGCTATCTCGTGCTGCGCGACAGGATCGAGAGCAACTGGTCGAATTCGCTGGCCCAGCTGCAGGCCGCGCTCGGCCCGGGGGCGAGCGTGACCTACGGGTCGCTCGCGATCGGCGCCTTCACCTCGAGCGGCACCGTCGAGGGGCTGTCGATCTCGGCCCCGAACCACACGACGCCCTTCAGCGTGACCGTGGAGGAGCTGGTCGCGGACGGGCTCGCCTCGGAAGGCGGCGACGGCTTCCGCATCGACGACGCCTCGGCGCGCGGCCTGGTCGTGGCGACGCCCTACGGCACGCTGCGCGCCGAGCGGGCGGAGGCCGAGGACCTGGTCGTCGACGACAGCGTCATGCGCGGGCCGATCGCCTGGTCGCGCCGGATCGCGCTGCGCTCGGCCGAGTTCGGCCTGCTGTCCTACGAACCGACGGCTGTCTATCCGCCGGCCGGCGAGCCAACCGCCGGCGCCGACACCGGCGGCGATGCCCCGGCTGAAGCCGGCGGCGCCGCGGCCGCGGCCGCCGCGCCGAAGCTCGAGGTCGCCGAGCTGTCGCTGGACGCGCTCGACAGCGGCCTGCTGGACAGCCTGCGCTTCGAGAGGCTGACTCTCGCCGGGCCGGAGGGCTTGGCCGGCGACGTCGCGCGCGGCGGGCTGCGCCGGCTCGACCTGACACTGCTGGCCTCGGGGTTGGCCGGCCGCCTGATGCCGGCGCGCGTGGTGCTGGAGGCGCTGCGTCTCGAGGAGGCCTCCCTGCGCGATCCGGAGCGCCGCGTCCGCGTCGCCAGCCTGGACATGGAGGTGCGGCCCGACTCCGGCGAGCTGCGCCAGGAGCTGACCGTGGAGGGCCTGCATTTCGAGCTGCCGGAGCCGGTCTTCGCCGGCTTCTGGGAGCCGATCCGCGAGGCCGGCTATCCCGCGGGCTTCCGCGTCGAGCTGCGGACCCGGACCGCCGGCACCGGCCAATTCGAGGTGGAGACGCTGCGCGCCGAGCTGCCGGAGGCCGCCTGGCTCGAGGCGACGGCCCTGCTCGACGGCCTGAAGCCGCTCGACCTCGTCGGCGCGCCCGACCTGGTCGTGCCGGCCCTGCTGCGCAGTCGTCTCGGCGCGGCGAGCCTGACGCTGGTCGACGAGGGTGGGCTCGACACGCTGCTCGAAGGGCCGGCCGCCGCCCAGGGCATGACCGCCCGCCAGCTGCGCCAGGTCGCCGCCTTCCGGGTCGCCGAGGCGCTGCGCCAGGGCCAGCTGCCGCGGGACTTCGGCGTCGCGGTGCAGGAGTTCCTGACCGACCCCGGACGCCTGGTGGTGCGCGCGCAGCCGGGCCAGCCGGTGCCGCTGATCGCGCTCGGCATGCTCGTCCTGACCCCCGAGCGCACGGCCGAGTCGCTGGGGCTGAGCGCCCGCAACCAGCCGGCCGACTGAGCCGCGGCCGGAGCGCTGCGGGCGGGCCGGGTCAGCGCGGGATGGCGTCGACGGCGAGACGGTCGGCGCGCTCGTTCTCCGGATGACCGTCGTGGCCGCGCACCCAGTGGATCGCCACGTCGTGCGGCTTGAGCGCGGCGTCGAGGCGCTCCCAGAGGTCCTGGTTCTTCACCGGCTTCTTGTCGGCGGTCTTCCAGCCGCGCCGGCGCCAGGCGTGGATCCACTTGGTGATGCCGTCGCGCAGGTAGGTGCTGTCGGTCCACAGCTCGACCCGGCTCGGCCGCTTCAGCGCCTCGAGCGCCGAGATCGCCGCCATCATCTCCATGCGGTTGTTGGTGGTCTGGCGCTCGCCTCCGGACAGCTCCTTCTCGCTGCCCCGGAAGCGCAGGATCGCGCCCCAGCCGCCAGGGCCGGGATTGCCGCTGCAGGCGCCGTCGGTGAAGATCTCGATGCGGTCGGCCGCCGCGCCGTCGCCGGCGCGGGTCTGGGTCGGGGAACTCTCGGTCACGCCTGTCGGGGTCTCCGTTTCGGGAAGCGGGCGGCTCAGGTCAGCCCATAGGCGCCGGGGCCCCGCACCTCCTGGTGGAAGCGCAGCTTATGCCAGTACTCCAGCGGATCCTTCGGGGTGACGAAGGCGTCCGCGGGGCAGTTCAGCCAGTCGTAGAGCCGGGTCAGCAGGAAGCGCAGCGCGGCGCCGCGGGCCAGGATCGGCAGGGCTTCCAGCTCCTCCGGCCGGACCGCGCGCTCGCGGCCGTAGCTCTGCAGCAGGTGGCGCGCCTTGGTCGCGTTGAAGGCGCCGTCCGGCTCGAAGCACCAGGCGTTCAGGCAGATCGCCAGGTCGTAGGCCAGGAAGTCGTTGCAGGCGAAGTAGAAGTCGATCAACCCGGTCAGCCGCTCGTCGCGGAAGAAGACGTTGTCCGGGAACAGGTCGGCGTGGATCACGCCCTCCGGCAGGTCGCGCGGCCAGGTCGCCTCCAGGCTGTCGAGCTCGCGCTCCAGGCCGGCGGCCAGGCCCGCGCAGACGTCGTCGGCGCGACCCTCGCAGGCCTCGTAGAGCGGCCGCCAGGCGCCGACCGACAGGGCGTTGGGGCGGCGCAGCGCGAAGTCGCTGCCGGCACGGTGCAGGCGCGCCAGCTGGGCGCCGAGCTCCTGGCAGTGGAAGGGATGCACGCGGCGCGGCCAGAGTCCCTCGAGGAAGGTGAAGACCGCGGCCGGCCGGCCGCCGAGCTCGTGCAGCACCGTGCCGTCCGCGGCCTTGACCGGCAGCGGGCAGGCGATGCCGCGGCTGGCCAGGTGCTCCATCAGCCCCAGGAAGAACGGCAGGTCCTCGCGGTGGACGCGCTTCTCGTAGAGCGTCAGCACGTAGTTGCCGGAGCTGGTGCCGAGCAGGAAGTTGGAGTTCTCGACGCCCTCGGCGATGCCCTTGAAGGTCAGCACCTCGCCCAGCCCGTAGCCGGCAAGGAAGGCGCGCAGGTCGCTGTCGGAAACGTCGGTGTAGACGGCCATGGCGCCGCTCTTAGCGGAAATGCCGCGGCCGAGAAAGTGCCGCTGCGCCCGGCAGGCCGCGACGGCCGGCCGGGGCGAGGAGCCGGGGCGAGGGGAGCGGGCGGCCTCAGGCCGCCGCGGTGACGTCGGCGACGATGCGCGGCAGCTTGAAGGTCACGTCCTCGTCGGGCGTGGTCGAGTACTCGATGGTCACGTCGTAGCGCGTGCGGAAGGCGTCGATGACCTCCTGGACCAGGACCTCGGGCGCCGAGGCGCCGGCGGTCAGGCCGATCCGGGTCTTGCCCTCAAGCGCGTCCCAGGGGATCTCGGTGGCGCGCTGCACCAGGGCCGCGAAGGGGCAGCCGAGCTTCTGCGCGACCTCGACCAGGCGCCGCGAGTTCGAGGAGTTCGGCGCGCCGACGACCAGCAGCGCCTCGCAGGTCTCGGCGATGTCCTTGACCGCCTGCTGGCGGTTGGTCGTGGCGTAGCAGATGTCTTCCTTGCGCGGCGTGCGGATCTTCGGGAAGCGCCGCTGCAGCGCCTCGACGACGTCGGCGGTCTCGTCGACCGACAGCGTCGTCTGGGTGACGTAGGCCAGGCGCTCGGGATCGCGGACCTGCAGGGTCTCGACCTCCTCGGGTCCCTCGACCAGCAGGATCGAGCCCTCCGGCAGCTGGCCCAGCGTGCCGATCACCTCGGGATGGCCGCGGTGCCCGATCATGACGATCTGCAGGCCGTCCTTGTGGTGGCGCTCGGCCTCGCGGTGCACCTTGCTGACCAGCGGGCAGGTCGCGTCGACGTAGAGCATCTTGCGCGACTCGGCTTCCTGCGGCACCGACTTCGGCACGCCGTGCGCCGAGAAGATCACCGGGACGTCGTCCGGCACCTCGTCCAGCTCGTCGACGAAGATCGCCCCCTTGGCCTCGAGCGACTCGACGACGAAGCGGTTGTGCACGATCTCGTGGCGGACGTAGACCGGCGGGCCGAACTTCTTCAGCGCCCGTTCGACGATGTCGATCGCGCGGACCACGCCGGCGCAGAAGCCCCGGGGATTGGCCACGACGATCGTCATCTGCTCGCGAGTCATCAGGATTCCTTGCCTTTCCGGCCGCGCCGCGGCGGCCGCTCCCGTCGGGAGCCGCCGCCGTCCGCGGCCCTTGCGGTCTTGTGGCCCCGGTGGCCCTCTCCTAGAGTGCCGCGCCGGCGCCGACTGCTGCGCCGCACCCTAATATAGTCACGCGTAAAGGGAAATTGAGAGATGGCGGCAGCCGAACCTGGGCAGGCGGCGACGAGTGCGACCCGTGCCGCAGCGTTGCTGCTGGCGGTCCTGACTCTCGGCGGCTGCTCGATGTTCGGCGAGGACGCCCCGCCGCCGCCCTGCCCGCCGACGCTGCTGCCCGGCGACACCGCGACCCTGACGCGCTTCGACGGCAGCGGCCGCGACCTGACCGACGTGGTCTTCCAGGCCCGCGTGCGCGAGGCCACCCAGGTCTGCGAGTACGAGGACGAGGACACGGTGATCGAGAGCGAGCTGCTGATCACCTTCGAGATCGAGCGCGGCCCGGCGCTGCGGCGCCTGGCCGCCGACACCGGCGAGAACCGCGTCGCCTTCAGCTACTTCGTGGCGGTCGCCACCAACGAGGCCGAGCCGCGGATCCTGACCCGCGAGGCCTTCGACGTCGAGGCGAGCTTCGAGGGCAACCGCAGCCGCATCGCCCTGGCCGACGAGATCGCCCCGCGGATTCCGCTCGGTCCCGGCGAGGACGGGACCGACTACCGGCTCTACGTCGGCATCGAGCTGAACCGCGCCGAGCTGGAGTACAACCGCCAGAACCGCTGAGCCGGGCCGACGCGCGGCCGCAGGTCGCCGCTCAGCTCTGCGCCAGGGCCTCCAGGAAGCGCGCGCCGTAGCGCTCCAGCTTGCTGGCGCCGATGCCCGGGATTGTGCCGAGCCCGTCGAGGTCGCGCGGCCGGGCCTTGGCCATGGCGATCAGCGTGGTGTCCTGGAACACGATGTAGGGCGGCACGCCCTGCTCGCGCGCCAGCGTCGTGCGCAGGGCGCGCAGGCGCTCGAAGACCGCCGTCTCCTCGGCATCGAGCGACTGGCGCAGGGCCGCGCTCTCGCCGCCGCCGCGCGCCGCGCGCTCGGCGCGCCGGGTCGGCCGCCGGTCGCGGCGCAGCTTCAGCGCCAGCTCGCCCTTGAGGATCGCGCGGGCGTCCCCGGCCAGGCGCAGCGCGCCGTAGTTGTCGTGGTCGACGGCGAGCGCGCCGCGCGCGACGAGCTGGCGGAAGATCGACTGCCACTCGGCCTTGCCGGTCTCCCGCCCGACGCCGAAGGTCGGCAGCTGGTCGTGGCGCCAGGAGCGTATCTTGTCGGTCTCGTTGCCGGTCAGGACGTCGACCAGATGGCCGATGCCGAAGCGCTGGCCGGTGCGGTAGACCGCCGAAAGGGCCATCTGCGCGGCGACCGTGCCGTCGAAGCTCTCGACCGGGGCGAGGCAGGTGTCGCAGTTGCCGCAGTCGCTCTCCAGCGTCTCGCCGAAGTGGCGCAGCAGCGCCCGGCGCCGGCACTCGGCGGTCTCGCAGATGCCGAGCAGGGCCGAGAGCTTGGCCTGCTCGATGCGCTTGATCGCCTCGGGGCTGGCCGATTCGTCGATCATGCGTCGGCGCTGCGCCATGTCGCCCAGGCCGTAGAGCAGCAGGGCGTTGGCCGGCAGGCCGTCGCGCCCCGCGCGCCCGGCCTCCTGCATGTAGGCCTCGACGCTGGACGGCAGGTCGAGGTGGGCGACGAAGCGCACGTCCGGCTTGTCGATGCCCATGCCGAAGGCGATGGTCGCGACCAGCACCACCCCTTCCTCCTTCAGGAAGGCGTCCTGGTTGGCCTGGCGCAGCCCCGCCGCCATGCCGGCGTGGTAGGGCAGGG
This sequence comes from Alphaproteobacteria bacterium, assembly GCA_030433005.1. GTDB lineage: Bacteria > Pseudomonadota > Alphaproteobacteria > Kiloniellales > DSM-21159 > Tistlia. Next base: position 107,424 of record JAUILQ010000004.1, on the reverse strand, counting down.
CCTTCAGTCCCTGGCCCTTGAGCCACTCGGCGGTCTCCTCGACCTTGCGCCGGCTCAGGCAGTAGACGATGCCGCTGTCGCCGCGGTGCTCGCGCTCCAGGAAGCCGAGCAGCTGGCGCTTGGGGTTGTCCTTGACCTCGATCGAGAAGCGGATGTTCGGCCGGTCGAAGCTCGACGAGAAGATGCGCGCCGCGTCGAGGCGCAGGCGGTGCACCAGGTCGCGCTGGGTCTGCGGGTCGGCGGTCGCGGTCAGGGCCAGGCGCGGCACGCCGGGAAACAGCTCGGCGAGTTCGCCCAGCTTCATGTACTCGGGCCGGAAGTCGTGGCCCCACTGGCTGACGCAGTGCGCCTCGTCGATCGCGATCAGCGCGATCGGCACCTGCTTGAGGAAGGCCTGGAAGCCGGGCAGCGAGAGGCGCTCGGGTGCCGCGTAGAGCAGGTCGATCTCGCCCTCCAGGATGGCCCGGCGCAGGTGCTGGGCCTCGCCCTCGGCCAGGTCGGAGTTGTAGGCCGCGGCGCGCACGCCACTCTGGCGCAGCGCCTCCACCTGGTCGCGCATCAGCGCGATCAGCGGGCTGACGACGATCGCCATGCCCGGCCGCAGCAGGGCCGGGATCTGATAGCACAGCGACTTGCCGCCGCCGGTCGGGGCGAAGACCACGGCGTCGCCGCCCTGCCAGACATGGCCGATGATCGCCTCCTGTTGGCCGCGGAAGTCGTCGTGGCCGAACAGGTCCTTCAGAATGCCGTGCGGTGTCGGCCCCTCGGCCATCGCTGCCCCTTCTCTGCTTGCGCCGCCCGGATGGCGCCCCCTGGACGTCGATCCGGAGCACGCTGCTGTAGCAGGAAGCGTCGTCAATTGACAAAAGCGCGGAGACCGCTACCCTCTGAGCCGCGTCCAGAGTCGTGCGCGGGAGACACCGGGCCGGCCTGTCCGAAGGACGGGTCGCCGCCCGGGGCCGAAGGAGCAACCGCCCCGGAAACTCTCAGGCAAAAGGGACCGCGACCGTAGGTTGGACGCCTCTGGAGAGCGGGCTGTCCGGCATCTTGCCGGGCCGTCTCACCGAAGGGGGTAATCCGTTCGTTTCCAGGGGTGGCGCCAAGCCGCCCCGGCCCAGTACCAGGCGGCTGCCAGTCAGCCGATTCGGGCCGGCGACGGGAAATCTCTCAGGGCCGTGGACAGAGGGGGCGCGTCGCATTCCGCGAGCGAGCGGGCTGCTGCGCCGTCTTCCTTCTGTTCGAAAGCGAGCCCTGTGGCCGGCACACCCGACAGCTCTTCCGACCTGCTCCGCACGCCTCTCAACGAGCTGCACCGCGCGCTCGGCGCCAAGCTCGTGCCCTTCGCCGGCTACGAGATGCCGGTGCAGTACAAGGCGGGCATCCTCAAGGAGCACCTGCAGTGCCGCCGCTCGGCAGCGCTGTTCGACGTCTCGCACATGGGCCAGGTCCGGATTTCGGGCGCCGGCGCCGCGGAGGCCCTGGAGCGCCTGGCGCCGCTCGACGCGCAGGGGCTCCCCGAGGGGCGCATCCGCTATTCCTTCTTCACCAACGAGTCCGGCGGCATCCTCGACGACTTCATGACGACCAACGCCGGCGACCACCTGTTCCTGGTCGTCAACGCCGCCTGCAAGCAGGCCGACTTCGCGCGCCTGAAGCAGGCGATGCCGGGCGGCGCCGAGTGCGAGCTACTGGAGGACCGGGCGCTGCTGGCGCTGCAGGGCCCGAAGGCGGCGGCGGTGCTGGCCCGGCTCGACCCCTCGGTCGCCGAGCTCGGCTTCATGAAGGCCGGGCAGGCCGACCTCGGCGGCGTGCCGGCGCAGCTCTCGCGCTCCGGCTATACCGGCGAGGACGGCTTCGAGATCTCGGTGCCGGCCGACCGGGCCCAGGCGCTGGCCGAGCGGCTGCTCGGCGAGGCCGAGGTCGAGGCAGCCGGCCTGGGCGCGCGCGATTCGCTGCGCCTCGAGGCCGGCCTCTGCCTCTACGGCCACGACATCGACGAGACGACCAGCCCGATCGAGGCGGGGCTCGCCTGGGCGATCGGCAAGCGGCGCCGCGCCGAGGGCGGCTTTCCCGGGGCCGAGACGATCCTGCGCCAGCTCGCCGAGGGCCCCGAGCACCGGCGCGTCGGGCTGCTGCCCGAGGGGCGCGCGCCGCTGCGCGAGGGCGTCGAGCTGTCCGACGGCACCGGCCACAAGGTCGGGCGCATCACCAGCGGCGGCTTCTCGCCGAGCCTCGAGCGGCCGATCGCCATGGGCTACGTGCTGGCCGCCCTGGCCGGCCCCGACGTCGGGCTCAACGCCGAGCTGCGCGGCCGCTCGGTGGCCGTGACGACGGCGGCGCTGCCCTTCGTGGAACGCCGCTACCACCGATCCTGAGACCATCCCCATCCCGGAACCATCCCGGACCCACCAAACACGAGCGAACAGCGGAGGCAGACAGCGTGGCGGATCTCTATTTCACCGACGAGCACGAGTGGATCAGCGTCGAGGGCGACAAGGCGACGGTCGGCATCACCGCCTACGCCCAGGAGCAGCTGGGCGACGTCGTCTTCGTCGAGCTGCCCGAGGTCGGCAGCAGCCTCGAGAAGGGCGCGCAGGCGGCGGTCGTCGAATCGGTCAAGGCGGCGAGCGAGGTCTACGCCGGCGTCTCCGGCGAGGTGACGGCGGTCAACGAGGCGCTGGTCGACGACCCGGCCAAGGTCAACGCCGACCCGCAGGGCGACGGCTGGTTCTTCAAGCTGACGCTCTCGGACAGCGGCGAGCTGTCCGGCCTGATGGACGAGGCGGCCTACAAGTCCTTCGTCGAAGGCCTCGGCTGAGCGGCCGGCGAGGGCGATTCCGCGGGGCCGCCGGCGCCCCCCTCCTGCGGGGCGATCGGCGGACCGCATGGCGACAGAACGGAGAGACGAGATGACGGCAGCGCGCCACAGCCAGACCGGGACGGCCCGGCCGAGCCTGAGCGACCTGGAAGCCCGGAACGACTTCAGCCGGCGCCACATCGGCCCGGGCGAGGAGGAGATCGCGGCGATGCTCGAGACGGTCGGCTTCGGCTCGCTCGACGAGCTGGTCGGCAAGGCCGTGCCCAAGGCGATCCGCTCGGAGCGCCTGCCGGACCTGCCGCCCGCGCTGACGGAGGCGGAGGCGCTGGCGGCGCTGTCGGAGATGGCGGCCGAGAACAAGCCGGCAGTCTCGCTGATCGGCCTCGGCTACCACGACACCTACACGCCGCCGGTGATCCAGCGCAACCTGCTGGAGAACCCCGGCTGGTACACCGCCTACACGCCCTACCAGGCCGAGATCGCGCAAGGCCGCCTGGAGGCGCTGGTCACCTTCCAGCAGATGGTCGTCGACCTGACCGGCCTGGAGCTCGCCAACTCCTCGCTGCTCGACGAGGCGACGGCGGCGGCCGAGGCGATGACGCTGATGCAGCGACTCTCCAAGTCGAAGTCGACGCGCTGCTTCGTCGCCGAGGACTGCCACCCGCAGACCCTGGCGGTGCTGCGCACCCGGGCCGAGCCCCTCGGCATCGAGCTGGTGATCGGCGACCCGACCGAAGGGCTGCCCGAGGGCGAGCTTTTCGGCGCCATCCTGCAGTACCCCAACACCTACGGTACGGTGCGCGACGACGCCGCGCTGGTTAAGGCGCTGCACGAGCGCGGCGCGCTCGTCACCGTCGCCACGGACCTGCTGGCGCTGACACTGCTGAGCCCGCCGGGCGCCTGGGGCGCCGACATCGCCGTCGGCTCGGCCCAGCGCTTCGGTGTGCCGCTCGGCTACGGCGGCCCCCACGCCGCCTTCATGGCGACGCGCGAGGCGCACAAGCGGCACCTGCCGGGGCGCATCGTCGGCGTCTCGGTCGACAGCCACGGCAGGCCGGCCTACCGCCTGGCGCTGCAGACCCGTGAGCAGCACATCCGCCGCGACAAGGCGACCAGCAACATCTGCACCGCGCAGGTCCTGCTGGCGGTGATCGCCGGCTTCTACGCGGCCTGGCACGGCCCCGAGGGGCTGGTGCGCATCGCCCGACGCACGCACCGCCTGACCGCGATCCTCGCCGAGGGCCTGAAGCGGCTCGGCTACACGGTCGAGACCGAGGGCTTCTTCGACACCGTCGTCGTGCAGGCCGACGCCGCGGTGCACCAGCGCGCCCGCGCCGCCGGCATCAACCTGCGCGCCATCGACCCGAACCGCATCGGCATCTCGCTCGACGAGACCACGACCCGGGAGACCGTCGAGAAGCTGTGGCAGGCCTTCGCCCAGCGCGCGCTCGACATGACCGCCGAGTCGCTGGACGCCGAGGTCGGCGACGCCCTGCCCGAAGGGCTGCTGCGGCGCGACGCCTTCCTGACCCATCCGGTGTTCCACGACTACCGCTCGGAAACCGAGATGCTGCGCTACCTGAAGCGCCTGCAGGACCGCGACATCGCGCTCGACCGGGCGATGATCCCGCTCGGCTCCTGCACCATGAAGCTGAACGCCGCCGCCGAGATGATGGCGATCACCTGGCCGGGCTTCGCGAAGATCCATCCCTTCGCGCCGGCCGAGCAGGCCGCCGGCTACCGCCGCCTGATCGCCGACCTCGAGGACAGGCTGGCCAGGCTGACCGGCTTCGCGGCGGTCTCGCTGCAGCCCAACGCCGGCAGCCAGGGCGAGTACGCCGGCCTGCTGACGATCCGCGCCTGGCACCGCAGCCGCGGCGAGGCGGAGCGCAACGTCTGCCTGATCCCCTCCTCGGCGCACGGCACCAATCCGGCGAGCGCGGTCATGGCCGGGCTCAAGGTCGTGGTCGTGAACTGCGACGACCAGGGCAACATCGACCTCGACGACCTCAAGGCCAAGGCGGCCGAGCACGGCGAGCGCCTGGCCGCGCTGATGGTCACCTATCCCTCGACCCACGGCGTCTTCGAGGAGGGCATCCGCGAGATCTGCGCGGTCGTCCACGAGGCCGGTGGCCAGGTCTACATGGACGGCGCCAACCTCAACGCGCTGCTCGGCCTCAGCCTGCCCGGCGAGTTCGGCGCCGACGTCGCGCACATGAACCTGCACAAGACCTTCTGCATCCCGCACGGCGGCGGCGGGCCCGGCGTCGGGCCGATCGGCGTCGCCGAGCACCTGGCGCCCTTCCTGCCCGGCCACCCTCTGGACGAGGAGCTGGGCACCAAGCAGAGCCTCGGGCCGGTCTCGGCCGCGCCCTACGGCTCGGCCGGCATCCTGCCGATCTCCTGGGCCTACATCGCGATGATGGGCGCCGAGGGGTTGAAGCGGGCGACCGAGGTCGCGATCCTCAACGCCAACTACCTGGCCAAGCGGCTCGAGGGCCACTATCCGGTGCTCTACAAGGGCCGCGGCGGCCTGGTCGCGCACGAGTGCATCCTCGACACCCGCCCGCTCAAGGAGAGCGCCGGCGTCACCGTCGACGACATCGCCAAGCGCCTGATGGACCACGGCTTCCATGCGCCGACCATGTCCTGGCCGGTGGCCGGCACGCTGATGGTCGAGCCGACGGAGTCGGAGTCGCAGGTCGAGCTCGACCGCTTCGTCGCCGCCCTGGTCTCGATCCGCGAGGAGGCGCGCAAGCTGGAGTCGGGCGCCTGGCCGGCCGACGACAACCCGCTGGTCAACGCCCCGCACACCGCCGAGACGGTGATGGCCGAGGACTGGTCGCACCCCTACAGCCGCGCCGAGGCGGCCTATCCGGCCGGCGCCCACAAGGAGGCCAAGTACTGGCCGCCGGTCGGCCGCGTCGACAACGTCTACGGCGACCGCCACCTGGTCTGCACCTGCCCCTCGCCCGAGGCCTATCGCGACGCCGCGGAGTAGCGGGGTGGGCGGCTGCCGTCTCCAACAGGCGCTCTCCGCTCCCCTCAGGGGAGGGGAGAGGGAGGGACCCGCGGCCGTCACGCCGTGGGAGGGTGAGGTGAGGGGCGATGCGTCCCGCGCAGGCCATCGCAAGAAGGCTCCGACGGCCCCACCTCACCCCGGCCCTCTCCCCCCGGAGGGCGGAGAGGGAGTCGAACGGCAGGGCTTGGCGAGCGACCGCGCCGTCGCCGCTTTCGGCCGGGGCGAGGCCCGCGGTCGAACGAAATGGGAAGTCTCCTAACTCGCCGTCCTCGCTCAGGACGCGGTGGCAGGGGATGACCAGGGACAGGCGGTTCCCAAAGGTCGCCGCTTGCCCTAGAAGGCTGTCGACGTCGTCGATAGCGGGCAGCAGCATCTTGCCTCAGCACTAGCCGGTCTCGTCAGTCCACCCGTGCCGCCCGGCCGCGCAGCCTGCGCCGCCGGGCTCAGCGCATCTGCGTCCGCGGGGTGGCGAGTCGGGACCGGCCTGGCTGGACTGCCGCTCGACCGCGCCTCACGGTGCCGTCTCTTCCATCGCCGACACGCCTCCCGCCACGCCGCGCCTCCGCCCGGAGTCTCGCCGTCCTGACGGACCTCCCCCGTGGAGGAGACGTCCGGCGTGCCAAACACACTCTCGGTCCTCTGGACCGTCGAGCCGCTGTTCGCCCCTCGACCCTGGCTGCCTTGCGGCCGCTGCGGCCTCGTCACGGCCTTCCGAAGCAGTGGCCGGTTTCGCGTCAACGCCAACGGTCGCCGCGTCGACGCCTGGCTGGTCTACCGCTGCGGCCGCTGCGAGAAGAGCTGGAACCGGCCGCTGCTGGAACGCCAGCCGGTCGCGTCCCTCGACCCCGGCCTCCTGCCGGCGCTGCTCGCCAACGACGCGGCCACGGCCCGGGCCGTGGCCTTCGACCTGGCCGACCTGCGCCGGCGCGCCGAGCGGGTCGAGATCCTGGATCGGGTCGAGATCCGGCGTCTCTGTCGGGCCGGCGTGCCGGAGGCCGCCACGCGGCTCGATATCGAGCTGCGGACCGTGCGGCCGGTCGGCCTGCGGCTGGATCGCCTGCTCGCCGACGGACTGGGGGTCCCGCGCGCGCGGATCGGCGCGCTGCAGGACGCCGGACATCTGACGCTGCCGGCCCGGCGTGCCCTGCGCAGGCCGCCGCCCGAGCGGTCACGGCTGGCCGTCGACCTGGGCGATCTGCCCGACGCCGCGGCGATTGCCCGGGCTGCGGCGGGGGGATAGCCGCGCGGCCGAAAGCCGTGGGAGGGCGAGCGGCGGGCAGATCCGACCGATCGCGCCCGGCCTTTCCGCCCGCCGCGCCGAACGAACTGGGCCCCGCCGGCGGTCGGCGGGGCCCTTCCTTCGAGCGGTAGCGGCGGCGCCGCGGCTCAGGCCTTGGTGCCCTTGGCCTCGGTGGTCAGCATGCCGGCCTTGCGGTCGAGGCCCCATCGGAAGCCCCCGAGCTCGCCGTCCTCGCGCAGCACGCGGTGGCAGGGGATGACCAGGCTGACCGGGTTGGTGGCGCAGGCCCGGGCGATGGCCCGCTGGCCCTTGGGCAGGCCCAGGCGCTCGGCGAGCTCGGCGTAGGTCATGGTCTCGCCGTAGGGGATCGCGATCAGCTCGTTCCAGACGCGGCGCTGGAAGGCCGTGGCGCGCACGTCGAGCGGCAGGTCGAGGTGCGGCGTCTCGCCCGAGATGAAGGCCAGCACGGCCTCGACCGAGGGCTGGATCGCCAGGGCGTCCTGCTCGACCGAGGCGGCCGAGGGGAACTCGGCCTCGAGCTCGGCGACCAGGGCCGCCTCGTCCTCGCCCAGCGCCAGGAAGCAGAGCCCCTTGTCGGTCGCCGCGACCAGCAGCAGGCCGAGCGGCGAGGGCGTCGTCGCGTAGACGATGCGCGCCCCTGTGCCGCCCTTGGCGTAGGTCGCCGGGGTCATGCCCAGGCGCCGCGCGCAGTCCTCGTAGACCCGCGAGGAGGAGCCGTAGCCGGCGCCGTAGGTCGCCTCGGCGACCCGGCCGTGCTCGCGCAGCTCGGCGCGGAAGCGCGCCGTCCGCCGGGCCTCGGCGTAGTCGCGCGGGCTGACGCCGAGCAGCTTCTTGAACAGCCGCTGCAGGTGCCAGGGGCTCAGGCCCACCTGCTCGGCCAGCTCGGCCAGGGTGAAGCGCTCGCCCTCGGCGTCGTCGAGCAGCCGGCTGGCCTCCTCGACCGCCGCGATCTGGCGCGCCGAGGCGCGCGCCGGCGCCCGGGCGGGCTTGCCTCCGGCCTCGTCCGTGCGCCCGGCGCCGTTGCGACGCGCGCCGTCCCGGGTCCGGCTGGGCCTCTTGTCGATCGCGTCCCCGCTCGCCTCCGGGGTCAGCACGCCAGCATCCATGGTCCGTCTCCGCTGCCTTGTCCGTTGCGGGGCGGATCCTGCCCGCCCGACAGCCTTGCGACTATCCGTTCCTTGCGCAAGCGCGCGGGCCGTTCCTTGCGCGAGCGCGCGGGCGCAACCGGAAAGCCTGCGCGACCGGCCAGACGGCACGCTCCCGGGGATGCAAAAGGGGGTGTCACGAAAGCATCACATAAGTGCAAGATGACCTTTGCGGACGGGCCTTAGAGAGGCGGCAGGCCGGTCGCGTACGGCGACCGGGGGCACCCGCACGACCCGATTCCGCGGGGAAACGACAGGGAGACTTGAGAATGTCGCTCCGACACACGCTGCTGGCCGCGGCTTCCGCGGCCACGCTGGCCGGCTTCGCCGCTTCGGCGCAGGCCCAGACCGAAATCGAGTGGTGGCACGCCATGGGCGGCGAGCTCGGCGAGAAGGTCAACGAGATCGCGGCCAACTTCAACGCCAGCCAGTCCGACTACGTGCTGAAGGCGGTCTACAAGGGCAACTACACCGAGACGATGACCGCGGCGATCGCCGCCTTCCGGGCCGGCCAGCAGCCCGAGATCGTCCAGGTCTTCGAGGTCGGCACGGCGACCATGATGGCCGCCGAGGGCGCCATCTACCCGGTCTACAAGCTGATGGAGGACAGCGGCGTCGAGTGGAACCCCGACGCCTACCTGCCGGCCGTGGTCGGCTACTACACCGACACCGACGGCAACATGCTGTCGATGCCGTTCAACTCCTCGACCCCGGTGCTCTACTACAACAAGAAGGTCTTCGAGGAGGCCGGGCTCGACCCCGAGGCGGCGCCCAAGACCTGGCAGGAGATGGGCGAGGCCGCCAAGAAGATCATCGACAGCGGCGCGGCCAGCTGCGGCTTCACCACCGGCTGGCAGTCCTGGGTGCAGATCGAGAACTTCAGCGCCTGGCACAACGTGCCGATCGGCACGGAGTCGAACGGCTTCGGCGGCCTGGGCACCGAGTTCGAGTTCAACAGCCCGCTGCACGTCAAGCACATCCAGCAGCTCGCCGACTGGCAGGACGAGGGCGTCTTCAAGTACGGCGGCCGCCGCTCCGACTCGGCGCCGCTGTTCTATTCCGGCGAGTGCGCCATGTACATGAACTCCTCGGCCGCCTACGCCGGCGTCAAGGGCAACACCGAGTTCCCCTTCGGCGTGTCGATGCTGCCCTACTGGGAGGGCGTCGAGGGCGCGCCGCAGAACTCGATCATCGGCGGCGCCACCCTGTGGGTCCTGGCCGGCCACGACAACGCCGACTACAAGGGCGTCGGCGAGTTCTTCAAGTACCTCTCCTCGGCCGAGGTCCAGGCCGACTGGCACCAGTTCACCGGCTACCTGCCGATCACCACGGCGGCCTACGAGCTGAGCGCCGAGCAGGGCTTCTACGAGGCGAACCCCGGCACCGACACCTCGATCAAGCAGATGACGCTGAACGAGCCGACGGCCAACTCCAAGGGCCTGCGCTTCGGCAACTTCGTCCAGATCCGCGACATCATCAACGAGGAGCTGGAGAACGTCTGGTCGGGCAGCAAGACGGCCCAGGAAGGGCTCGACGCGGCGGTCGAGCGCGGCAACGAGCTGCTGCGCCAGTTCGAGGCCGACAACTCCTGACCGGCTGAGGCCGGGACGACCCGGCGCGCACCGCCCGCCCGTCGCGGCGGGCGGTGCCGCCGTCGGGCCTGCTCCCGGCCGGCCGCCTTTCCCGCATCCGGACCGCCGGCGCCCTCGATGTACAAGCGCGTGACCTTCAGGGATCCCCTGCTGCCGTACCTGCTGGTGCTGCCGCAGATGGCGATCACGCTGATCTTCTTCATCTGGCCGGCCAGCCAGGCGCTCTACCAGTCGCTGCTGCGCCAGGACGCCTTCGGGCTCAGGACCCAGTTCGTCGGACTGGAGAACTTCGCCCGGCTGCTCGGCGACCCGCTCTATCTGAACTCCTTCCAGGTCACGCTGGTGTTCTCGCTGGCCGTGACCTTCTCGGGACTCGCCTTCGGCCTGCTCTTCGCGGTCATGGCCGACCGGGTCATCAAGGGGGCCGCGACCTACAAGACGCTGCTGATCTGGCCCTATGCGGTGGCGCCGGCGATCGCCGGCGTGCTCTGGTGGTTCCTGTTCAACCCGACGATCGGCATCCTGGCCTACCTGCTGCGCTCGATCGGCTACGACTGGAACCATGCGGTCGACGGCACCGACGCCCTGATCCTGGTGATCGTCGCGGCGACCTGGAAGCAGGTCTCCTACAACTTCCTGTTCTTCCTGGCCGGGCTGCAGGCGATCCCGAAGTCGCTGATCGAGGCGGCGGCGATCGACGGCGCCGGGCCGGCGCGGCGCTTCTGGACCATCGTCTTCCCGCTGCTCAGCCCGACCACCTTCTTCCTGCTGGTGGTCAACATGGTCTACGCCTTCTTCGAGACCTTCGGCGTGATCCACGCGACGACCAGCGGCGGCCCCGGCCAGGCCACGACGATCCTGGTCTACAAGGTCTTCAACGACGGCTTCATCGGCCTCGACCTGGGCAGCTCGGCGGCGCAGTCGGTGATCCTGATGGCCATCGTCATCACCCTCACGATGATCCAGTTCCGCTTCATCGAGCGGCGCGTCCAGTACTGACGGGGAAGCCGAGCGATGGTCGAGAACCGCCCCTGGATGACCTGGATCACGCACCTGGTGCTGCTCGGCGGCGTGCTGCTGGTCGCCTTCCCGCTGTGGGTCGCCTTCGTCGCCTCGACGCACCCGGGCCAGAACCTGCTGAGCGGCGTCATGCCGCTGCTGCCCGGCGACCGCCTGTTCGAGAACTACGCCACCGTCCTCGGCGTCGGCCTCAAGGCCTCGGGCGGCGTGCCGGTCGGCCTGATGATGATGAACTCGACGGTGATGGCGCTGTCGATCGCGGTCGGCAAGATCGTCATCTCGATCGTCTCGGCCTACGCCATCGTCTACTTCCGCTTTCCGTTCCGGATGCTCTGCTTCTGGACCATCTTCGTGACCCTGATGCTGCCGGTCGAGGTGCGCATCCTGCCGACCTTCGAGGTCGTCGCCGACCTCGGCATGCTGAACTCCTACGCCGGCCTGTCGATCCCGCTGATCGCCAGCGCGACGGCGACCTTCCTGTTCCGGCAGTTCTTCCTGACCGTGCCCGACGAGCTGACCGAGGCGGCGCGCGTCGACGGCGCGGGCCCCTTCCGCTTCTTCGTCGACATCCTGCTGCCGCTCAGCCGCACCAACATCGCGGCGCTCTTCGTCATCCTCTTCATCTACGGCTGGATCCAGTACCTCTGGCCGCTGCTCGTCACCACCGACGAGTCCTTCTACACGATCGTCATGGGCATCCAGCGCATGGTCACGGTCGCCGACGCCCAGCCGCAGTGGCACCTGGTGATGGCGACCGCGGTGCTGGCCATGCTGCCGCCGGTGGCGGTCGTCGTCGCCATGCAGTCCCTGTTCGTCAAGGGCCTGGTCGAGACCGAGAAATAGGAAGAGCCGAAGCCATGGCCGAGATCGGAATGAGCGCCGTCAAGAAGCGCTACGGCGACACCGAGGTGATCCACGGCATCGACGTGGCGATCGCCGACGGCGAGTTCATCGTCATCGTCGGGCCGTCGGGCTGCGGCAAGTCCACGCTGCTGCGCATGGTCGCCGGCCTGGAGACCGTGACCGAGGGCGAGATCTCGATCGGCGGGCGCGTCGTCAACCGACTGGAGCCCAAGGAGCGCGACATCGCCATGGTGTTCCAGAACTACGCGCTCTACCCGCACATGAGCGTCTTCGACAACATGGCCTACGGCCTGAAGATCGCGCGCACCCCGAAGCAGGAGATCCGCGCCCGGGTCGAGGAGGCGGCCCGGCTGCTCGAGCTCGACGGCCTGCTCGAGCGCAAGCCGCGCCAGCTCTCGGGCGGCCAGCGCCAGCGCGTCGCCATGGGCCGCGCGATCGTGCGCCAGCCGGCGGTCTTCCTGTTCGACGAGCCGCTCAGCAATCTTGACGCCAAGCTGCGCGTGCAGATGCGCCTGGAGATCAAGCAGCTGCAGCGCAAGCTGGGCACGACCTCGCTCTACGTGACCCACGACCAGATCGAGGCGATGACGCTGGCCGACCGCCTGATCGTCATGAACCAGGGCGTGGCCGAGCAGATCGACACGCCGATGGCGGTCTACGAGCGGCCCGAGACGACCTTCGTCGCCGGCTTCATCGGCTCGCCGGCGATGAACTTCCTGGCCGGCCGCGTCGGCGCCGGCGGCCACGGCCTGTCGCTGCCCGGCGGCGCCACGATCACCGACAAGGGCGCCGACCTGAGCGGCCTCGCCGAGCGGCCGGTGACCCTGGGGGTCCGGCCCGAGCACCTGATCGCCGTCGCCGAGGCCGAGGCCGAGCTGCGGCTCGCCGTCGAGCTGGTCGAGACGCTGGGCGCCGACACCCTGGCCCACGGCCGGCCGGTCGGCGCCGAGGGGGCGGACGACGCGGGCGCGCTGGGCGGCGAGGCGCCGGGGCTGATCACCGTGCGGCTGCCGGGCCTGGCGACGGTGCGCGAGGGCGACCGCCTGCCGCTGCGCCTCGCCGAGGGCGAGCTGCACCTCTTCGATCGCGAGAGCGGCCGGCGCCTCGCCGACCTCTGAGTCACGCGCCGGGGGTCGCCCCGGGCGCCCGCCTGTTCCCGCGGCCGCTGAGCAGCCAGACCCCGAGCATGACCAGCAGCAGGCCGAGGCCGTGGCCGAGGGTCGGTGGGGCGGCCTCGAAGGCCATGGCGAGGCCGACGCCGAACAGCGGCACCAGATAGGCGTAGAGCGCGGCGAAGTCGGCGCCGGCGCGGCCGAGCAGCAGGTAGTAGAGCAGGAAGGCGAGGCCGATCGAGACCAGGCCGTCGGCCAGCGCGGCGAGCAGCGCGTCCCGCGGCGGCAGCTCGGCCGGCAGGCCCTCGACGGCGAGCGCCAGGACGATCATCCAGAGCGCGCCGAAGCCGACCGCCCAGGCGCCGACGGCGAGGGCGTCGAGGCTGCGCGTCAGGCGCTCGGCGACGACGCCGTTGATCGCGAAGACCAGGCCGCCCGAGGCCATGACCAGGGAGCCGAGCAGCGTGCCCAGCGTGCCGTCGTGGCCGTCCCAGAGCAGGAACACGGCGAGCCCGGCGAGCGCCGTCAGGACGCCGAGGCCGCGGCGGTGGCTGTAGGGCCGGCTGCGCAGCACGAAGGCGGTCAGCAGGAAGGTGAAGATCGGCACCGCCGTGCCGACCAGCGCGGCGACGTCGGCGGCGATCCGCGTCTGGCCGGCGACGTCCGAGAGCTGCGGCAGGGCGATCGCCGAGAGGCCCATCAGCACCAGCAGCAGCGGTCGGCTGCGCAGGGTCGCGCGCAGCGGCCGGCCGAGCAGCGCCACGGCGGGCAGCAGGAAGACCGCCGCCAGGCTGCACATCAGCGCGGTGCCGGTGAGCGGCGGCAGGCCGTCGTTGGCGCGGTCGATGAACAGGTAGCCGCTCGACCAGCAGAGCGAGAGCAGCAGGAGGACCAGCAGGTTGGAGACCATGCGCCGGCTCTAGCAGCCGGGGCTCGGCGTCGGCAAGCGCCGCTCCGCCGGGCCCGCGGTGCCGCGACGCTCGCCGGCGCACCGCCCGCGGGGCTATAGAGGGGCATGACCGGCCAGTCCGACTCACGCGATCCGGCGGCGGGGCCCGGCTGGCTGCCGGTCGCCCTGCTGCTGACCATCGGCACGCTGTGGGGCGCCACCTTCTCGATCGGCAAGATCGCGGTGATCAACGGCATTCCGCCGACCGCCTACGCCTTCTTCCAGTCGGCCGGCGCCGGCCTGGCGCTGCTGGCGCTGGCGCTGCTGCGCGGCGAGGTCGAGCGGCCGCGCGCCCGCTTCCTGCTGTTCGGCCTGGCCGCCGGCACGCTCGGCCTGACCGTGCCCAACGTCAACTTCACCGTGGTCATCCAGCACCTGGAGGCCGGCACCATGGCGGTGATCATCACGCTGTCGCCGCTGGCCACCTACGTCGGCGCCCTGGCGCTCGGCATGGAGCGGCTGTCCTGGCGCTGCGTGCTGGGCCTGCTGTGCGGCCTGGCCGGCGCGCTGATCCTGCTGGTGCCCGGTGCCACCGTGCCGGGCGTCGACCAGAGCGGATGGGTGCTGCTGGCGATCCTGACGCCGCTCTGCTACGCCGCCCAGGGCCTGTTCTCGGCGCGCTTCATGCCGCCGGGCCTCGGCTCGCTGCGGCTCGCCCGCCTGATGCTGTTCGGCGCCGCGGTGACCTCGGCGGCCGCGATGGTCGCCACCGACTCGGTCTACGTGCCGCGCGGCCTCGGCGTCGCCGAGACCGCGATGCTGCTGCAGGTCGCGGTCTCCTCGATCGCCTACGTCATCCTGTTCGAGGTGCTGCGCCGGGCCGGGCCGGTGTTCTTCAGCCAGGTCGGCTACGTCGTCACGGTGACCGGCGTGCTCTGGGGCATGGCGATCTTCGGCGAGCGGCCGACGCCCTGGCTGCTGCTCTCGGCCCTGCTGGTGCTCGGCGGGCTCCGGCTGGTCAACCGCCGGCGCCGCGGTCCGGCCGCCTGAGCCGCGCTACTGCCCGGCCACCGTCTCGCGGATCAGCGCGGCCAGCTCGTCCGGCGTGTCGCGGTCGGTGGCGTGGGTCAGGTAGCGGCCCTCGGGGCCCATCAGGAAGATGAAGGAGCTGTGGTCCATCAGGTAGTCGCTCGAGGCCTCGTCCTCGACCTTGCGGTAGAACACCCGGTAGGCCTTGGCGGTCTCGGCGATCTGCTCCGGCGTGCCGGTCAGCGCGACCAGCCGCGGATGGAAGCTCTGCGCGTAGCCGGCCATGTGCTCGACCGTGTCGCGCTCGGGATCGACCGTGATGAAGATCGGCGTGACCTGCTCGGCGACCGCCGGGTCGCTCTCGGCCAGCTGGTCGAGCGCCTGGCTCATCGACCAGAGCGCCGTCGGGCAGACGTCCGGGCAGTAGGTGTAGCCGAAGTAGACGAGCCGGTACTGGCCCTCGAAGTCGCTGCGCTGCCGCTCGTCGCCGTGCTGGTCGACCAGCGTGAAGGGGCCGCCGATCTCGGCCTGGCCGCCGCTGCCGTCGCCGAAGCCGCCGCCGAGGTCGAAGATCCGCCAGCCGGCATAGGCCAGGCCGCCGACGGCGACCAGCAGGGCGAAGAGGAAGGTGGCGAGGCGGGGCATGATCGGAACCTCTCGGCGGACGCGCGCGGCGCCGCCCTCGCGGCCGCCGTCAGGCCGTGAGGTTTAGACCAGCGCCGCGGCCGACGCCAGGGACCCGCCGTCGCAGGCCGGTGCAGGGCTACTCCGGCACCTCCTGGCCGTGGACCTCGCGGGCATCGTGCTCGCGCAGGATGCCCAGCGCCTTCTCCTCGGCCTCGCGGCTCGTCGTGCGCACCCACAGCAGCAGGCCGCCGCGCGCCAACTGCTCCTCCAGGTGCTTGCCCTGCCGCGCCCCGAACTGGCGCGCCAGCACGGCGCCGAGCGCGGCGCCGCCGCCGGCCGCCGCCAGCGCCGGGATCAGCGCGGCAGCCGCGGCGCCGCCGCTGGCGACCACCGAGCCGGCGGCGGCCACGGCGCCGACGTAGCTGAGGCCGCCGATGACGCCCGCCTTGCCCTCGTTTACCGCCTCGCGGGCGACGAAGGCCTGGCGCGGGGCGTCCGGCTCCGCGACCATCTCCTCGACGCGTCGATAGCCCCGGCCGAGCGTCTCCTCGACTGCCTTCTCGCTGGCCAGCAGCGAGATGTCGGCATGGTCGAACCCGCTGGCCTCGAGCGCCGCGACGGCGTTGTTCAGGTCGTCCTCCGTGCTAAAGATGCCGACCGCTTCGCGTCGCTCCTCGGATGCCACCTGTGCCCTCCTTCTCCGACTTCGATACCCCCCTTAGGTATTCGGCTGCGCCTCGGCGTCCACCCGTGGGCCCGGCGGCCTGCGACGAGCGGGCGCAGGCCCGCACGGGCAGGTCCTCGAGGGGAGCCCGTCCATGAAGGTCGCCGTGGTCGGAGCCGGCGCGGTCGGGCTGTCGGCGGCCTGGGCCCTGACGCGGCTGGGCCACGAGGCCCTGGTCTTCGACCAGGGACCGATCCCCAACCCGGCCGGCGCCTCGGTCGACGAGCACCGCCTGCTGCGCCCGCACTACGGCGCGCTCGACGGCTACGCCGCCCTGGTGCCGCCCGCCCTGGAGGCCTGGGAGCGGCTCTGGCAGTCGCTCGGCCGGCGCCATTTCGCGCCGAGCGGCGCGCTGGCCCTGGGCCTGCCGGACGACGACTTCGCCGAGGCCAGCCGGGGCAGCCTCGAGCGCCTGGGCATCCCCGTCGAGTGCCTGGAGGGCGCCGAGCTGGCCGAGCGCTATCCCTTCTTCCGCTGGCCGCCCGGCGTCTGGGCGCTGTACTCGCCGCTCGGCGGGGTGCTCTTCGCCGAGCGCATCGTCGCCGGCCTCGCCGGCTGGCTCACCGGCCAGGGCGTGGCGCTGTTCCCCGAGACCGGCGTGGCCGCGGTCGAGGGCGGTGGCGTGACGCTCGCCGACGGCCGCCGCGAGAGCGTCGACGCCGTCGTGGTCGCGGCCGGTGCCTGGGCCGGCAAGCTGCTGCCGGCGCTGGCCGGCCAGCGGCCGATGCGCCAGGTCGTCGCCTACGTCGAGCCGCCGGCGCGCCTCGCCGAGGCTTGGCGCCGGGCGCCGGCGCTGACCCACCTGGAAGCCGGGCCCTCGGCCTACTGCGCGCCGCCGCTCGAGGGCACGCGCCTGAAGTTCGGCCGCGGCGACTGGCGCCGGCCGAGCGACCCGGACGCCGTGGCGCCGCTCGCCGACGGCGAGGCCGCGGCGCTGTTCGCGCGCTTCGGCGAGCTGCTGGTCGACAGCGGCGACTACCGGCTGCTCGGCGGCAGGACCTGCCGCTACGCCCTCGGCCCCGACGGCGAGCGCTTCCTGCCCTACGCCGGCGAGGGGGTCGTCGCCATCGCCGGCTGCGGCGGCCATCTCTTCAAGTTCGCGGCGCTGATGGGCGAGCGGCTGGCCGCGGCCGCCGCCGGCGCGCTGTCCGGGCGCGCCTTCGAGGCCTGGGCGCGCGGCGAGACCGCGGGCTGAACCGGCCGTTCCCGGGGCCTTCCGGCCGACGGCGGGTCCCGGCACGTTGCCCGACGCGCGGCCCTGGTGTAGTTCCAGGCAAATCAACCGACGGGAGACCCGTGATGAGCCTCGCCAGCGCCGCCGCCCCCGCCTCCATCTCCGCTTCCAGTGAGGGTCCCGCCCCGCAGGAGCGCGTCTTCGTCGCGCTCGACACCCAGGACATGGCCCGCGCCGGTGCGCTGGTCGGCGCGCTGCGCGGCAGCGTCGGCGGCTTCAAGGTCGGCAAGGAGCTGTTCACCGCACAGGGGCCGGACGGCGTGCGCGCCGCGGTCGGCGGCGAGCCGCTGTTCCTCGACCTCAAGTTCCACGACATCCCCAACACCGTCGCGTCCGCGCTGCGCGCCGCGCTGCACCTGCGCCCGCGCGTCGTCAACGTCCATGCCTCGGGCGGCCCGGCGATGCTGAGGGCGGCCGTCGAGGCGGTGCGCGAGGCGGCCGAGGACCTGGAGTGCGAGCGGCCCTGGCTGATCGCGGTGACGGTGCTGACCAGCCTCGACGACGACGACCTCGCGGCGGTCGGCCAGCAGGGGCCCGCCGAAAGCCAGGTGCTGCGCCTCGCGCGCCTCGCCCAGGACTGCGGCCTCGACGGCGTGGTCTGCTCGCCGCGCGAGATCGCGGCGCTGCGCGAGGCCTGCGGGCCGGACTTCCGGCTGGTCGTGCCGGGCATCCGCCCGGCCTGGTCCGCCAGCGGCGACCAGAAGCGGGTGACGACGCCGCGCGAGGCACTCGATGCCGGGGCCGACCTGCTGGTCGTCGGCCGGCCGATCACCGGCGCCGAGGATCCCGCCGCGGCGGCCCGGCGGATCGCCGGGGAGCTGGCCTGAGCGACGGCCCGGGAGGCGACGGCCCGGGAGGCGGCGGCCGTGGCTCCGGTGGACTGGAACGGTGGCACCGCCGTCGCCAGATCATAGGGGCGCGGTCGGCGGCGGCAGCCGCCGCGGGGTGAGGTACTGTCGGAGTTCTGGAGAGTCTGCGATGGCCGGCAACGGCAGGGAGTTCGACTGGAGCGCCATCGCCCGGCAGCCGGGCGGCGCCGGCGGCAGGCTGACCTACGGCGAGGTCCTGCGCGACGCCGTGACCCTGCTCGGCGAGCACCGGGGCGAGATCGGCCGACTGCTGCTGGCGCCGCTGCTGGTCGCCTTCGCCGTGCAGACGCTGAACCTGATGACGGCGCCCGCCGAGGGCGCCGGCAGCGTGTTCGGCGGCCTCGGCCCGATCGCCTTCCTGGTCACCGTCTACCTCGGCGTCTGGCTGGCGGTCTCGGTGACCCGGCTGATCTTCTTCGGCCAGGTCGACGGCTACCTGCCGCTGCCGCGGCGCCCGCACTGGCGCTACTTCGGCTACCTCGTGCTGTTCTGGACCGGCTTCGTGCTGGTCGCGGTCTTCGTCAGCCTGTTTCTCGGCATCGGCCGCCCGCCGCCGGGCGCCGAGGACGTGCATACGCTGCTCGCCGCCGCCCTTCAGGCGCTGGTCGTCGCGGCGCTGATCTGCGTCGTGCCCTTCGCACGGGTCTGGATGACGCTGCCGGCGGCCGCCCTCGGGCCGGGCTTCACGCCGCGCCGTGCCTGGTCGCTCAGCGCCGGCAGCGGCGGCGTCCTGGTCGGCCTGATCCTGACGCTGGTCGGCCTGGCGCTGGCCAGCGGCCTCGTCAACCTGGCGGTCGTGCTGCCGATCTCGCGGCTCATCGGCTCGCCGATCCCCGGCCTCGCCGCCGCCCAGGCGATCAACCTGGCGCTCGGCGTCTTCGCCGCCCTGGTCGCGGCGGCGGCGCTGCGCCGCCGGCTCGGGTTGCCGCCCGCGGCGACGGCCTGACCCGGCCCACCCGCCCCGCCCACCTGACCCCGCCCACCTGACCCCGCCATCCGGGCGGCCGGCCCCTGGACCCGACTCTTTCGAGAGGTCTAGAAGAGTCGATCAAGCCGGCACCGCAGCAAAGCGCGTGCCGCAGAGGGCGGAAAACGGGTCGGAAGCATGCGGCGTGCCTGAGCTCGACTGGCAGCGGTACCTGGAGCGCCGCGTCCTGGCCCGGGTCTCCCCCCTCGGCGCGCTCCTCGCCACGCTCGGCGTGCTGCTGCGCCGCGCGCCGCGGCTCGCGCTCGCCGCGCTGCCGGCCTATCTCGCCGGCGCCATCTGGCTGCTGTTCCGCGACCGCCTGGTACGCTTCGCCGGCAGCCCCGGCGGCGACTTCCTGCCGCCGCTGCTGCTCTATGTCGTCGACCTGCTGGTGCTTTGGCTGCTGGTCACCTTCGCGACCGGCGTCGCGCGTACGCTGCTGACCGCGGAACCGGCTCGCCTGCTGCCGCGGGTCGACCGGGCCGAGCTGCGCTCGGCCGCCGTCGGCCTGCTGATCCTGGCGCTGGCGCTGCTGCTGACCCTGCTGCTGCCGGTCTCCTTCGCGGACTGGAGCCCGCTGCTCTTCGTCATCGGCGTGATCGGCCCGGGCGCCGTCCTCGGCTGGACGCTGGCGGTCGCGCTGCCCTGCTGCCTGCTGCTCGCCCTGCTGGCGCCGCTGCTGCCGGCGGCGGCCCTCGGCCCCGGCTTCCACTCCCGGCAGTGGCGCCGGGTCGTCGGCGGCAGCTGGCCGGCGAGCCTGGCCGTCGCGCTGCTGGCGCTCGGGCTGGTGCTGCTGGCGCTGGTCGCGATCAACGGCGTGACGCGCGGACTCGAGCATGTCGGCCTGACCCGCCTGCTGCTCGCGCTCAGCCTGCCGGCGGTCGCGCTGCTGGCGACCGGGGTGCTGCAGGCCGGCTTCGCCGTGGTCTTCGCGCGCCGCATCGGCTGGACAAGCGGGGCCGCGGCCGCTAGGTGAGCGGCATGGCACTCGAGAGCAAGATCTGCGGCGTGTCCGACCGGGCGGCGGTGACCGCCGCGGCGCGCGGCGGCGCGCGCTGGATCGGCCTCGTCTTCTATCCGCCGAGCCCGCGCTCGGTGAGCCTGGAGCAGGCCGCGGCGCTGGCCGCCGAGACGCCCGCCGGGCTCGGCCGGGTTGGCCTCTTCGTCGATCCCGACGACGCCCTGCTCGAGCGCACCCTGGCGCAGGTGCCGCTCGAGCTGCTGCAGCTGCACGGCAGCGAGCCGCCGCGCCGGGTCGCCGAGATCCGCGAGCGCTTCGGCCGGCCGGTGATGAAGGCGGTCAAGGTCGCCGAGGCCGCCGACTTCGCCGCGGTCGAGGCCTACGCGCCGGTCGTCGACCGGCTGCTGTTCGACGCCAAGGCGCCGAAGACCATGAAGCACGCCCTGCCGGGCGGCAACGCGCTGTCCTTCGACTGGACGCTGCTCGCCGGGCGCCGCTGGCCGCGGCCCTGGATGCTGTCGGGCGGCCTGAAGCCGGAGAACCTGGAGGAGGCGGTGTCGATCAGCGGCGCCGCCGCGGTCGACGTCTCCTCGGGCGTCGAGAGGCGACCCGGCGCCAAGGACCCGGCGCTGATCGCCGAGTTCCTGGAGCTCGCGCGGCGGCTCTAAGGCGCCGCGCCCGATCTTCAGCCCGCCCCGCCATTCATTGCCCCGGATGGCGCTTTGTTGCAGAGTGCCGCGGCTTGAGCGAAAGAACCCGAAGACCATGACCCAGCCCCTCAACACCTACCGCTCCGGCCCCGACGAGACCGGTCATTTCGGCATCTTCGGCGGCCGCTTCGTCGCCGAGACCCTGATGCCGCTGATCCTCGAGGTCGAGCAGGCCTATGCCGCGACGCGCGAGGATCCGAGCTTCCAGGAGGAGTTCGACTGGTACGCCAAGCACTACATCGGCCGGCCGAGCCCGCTCTACTTCGCCGAGCGCATGACCGAGCACCTCGGCGGCGCCAAGATCTACTTCAAGCGCGACGAGCTGAACCACACGGGCGCGCACAAGATCAACAACACGCTCGGCCAGATCCTGCTGGCGCGGCGCATGGGCAAGACCCGGATCATCGCCGAGACCGGCGCCGGCCAGCACGGCGTCGCCACGGCCACGGTCTGCGCGCGCTTCAACCTGCCCTGCGTGGTCTACATGGGCGCCACCGACATCGAGCGGCAGGCGCCCAACGTGTTCCGCATGAAGATGCTGGGCGCCGAGGTCGTGCCGGTGACCAGCGGCACCGGCACCCTGAAGGACGCGATGAACGACGCGCTGCGCGACTGGGTCGCCAACGTCGAGAGTACCTTCTACATCATCGGCACGGCGGCCGGGCCGCACCCCTATCCGGCGATGGTCCGCGACTTCCAGTCGATCATCGGCGAGGAGGTGCGCTGGCAGCTCGCCGAGTACGAGGGCGAGGGTCGGCTGCCCGACACGCTGGTCGCCTCGATCGGCGGCGGCTCCAACGCGATCGGCCTGTTCCACCCCTTCCTCGACGAGCCGACCGTCAAGATGGTCGGCGTCGAGGCGGCCGGCCACGGCATCGCCAGCGGCGAGCACGCCGCCTCGCTGAACGGCGGCCGGCCGGGCGTGCTGCACGGCAACCGCACCTACCTGCTGCAGACCGACGACGGCCAGATCGTCGACGCCTATTCGATCTCCGCCGGCCTCGACTATCCGGGCATCGGCCCGGAGCATTCCTGGCTGCACGAGAGCGGGCGCGTCGACTACGTCGCGATCACCGACAGGGAGGCGCTCGACGCCTTCCAGCTGTGCACGCGCCTGGAGGGCATCATCCCGGCGCTCGAGCCGAGCCACGCCCTGGCCCAGGTCATCAAGCTGGCGCCCGAGCTGCCGAAGGACCACGTGCTGGTCGTCAACCTCTGCGGCCGCGGCGACAAGGACGTCTTCTCGGTCGCCAAGTACCTGGGAGTCGAGCTGTGAGCGCCACCCTGCCCCTCGAAGGCCTGCCGGCGCAGCGGGTCGAGACGCGCATCGGCCGCCGCTTCGCCGCGCTCAGGCAGGAGGGCCGCGCCGGCCTGGTGACCTTCGTGACCGCGGGCGACCCCGATCCCGACACCGCCTTCGAGATCCTGCAGGGCCTGCCGGCTGCCGGCGCCGACGTGATCGAGATCGGCATGCCCTTCTCCGACCCCATGGCCGACGGCCCGGCGATCCAGGCGGCCGGCCAGCGCGCGCTCAAGGCCGGCATGACGCTGCGCCGGACGCTCGACATGGTGCGCCGCTTCCGCGAGGGCGATGCCGAGACGCCGATCGTGCTGATGGGCTACTACAACCCGATCTACGCGATGGGCGTCGACGGCTTCCTGGCCGAGGCCGTGGCCGCCGGCGTCGACGGCCTGATCGTCGTCGACCTGCCGCCCGAGGAGGACGACGAGCTCTGCCTGCCGGCGATCGAGGCCGGGCTCGACTGGATCCGCCTGGCGACGCCGACGACCGACGAGCGGCGCCTGCCCAAGGTGCTCGCCCAGGCCGGCGGCTTCGTCTACTACGTCTCGATCCTGGGCATCACCGGCACCCGCTCGGCCGGCGGCGACGAGGTCGCGGCCGCGGTCGCCCGCCTCAAGCGCCACACCGACCTGCCGATCGCCGTCGGCTTCGGCATCAGGACCGCCGAGCAGGCCGGCGAGGTCGCGCGCTCGGCCGACGCCGCGGTGGTCGGCTCGGCGATCGTCGACGTCGTGCGCCGCAACCTGGACGAGGAGGCGCGCGCCAAGCCAGGTCTCGCCGCCGCGGTCCACGCGCTCGTCGGCGAGCTGGCCCGCGGCGTTCGCGGTGCCGCCGAGCACGGAGACCCCGCCGAGCGATGAACTGGATCACCAACTACGTCCGGCCCAAGATCCGGGCGCTCGTCAACCGCAGCGACATTCCGGACAATCTCTGGGAGAAGTGCCCGGCCTGCGGCCAGATGATCTTCCACCGCGAGCTCGAGGCGAGCCTGCGCGTCTGCCCGAGCTGCGGGCACCACATGCGCATCGCCGCCAAGCGGCGCCTCGAACTGCTGTTCGACGACGGCAGCTACAGCCTGATCGAGCTGCCGGAGACGATCGTCGACCCGCTGCGCTTCCGCGACCGCGAGCGCTACAGCGAGCGCCTGCGCCGCAGCCGCTCGGCGACCGGCCACCAGGACGCGCTGATGGTCGCACACGGCACGATCGGCGGCGAGAAGGCGGTGGTCGCGGCCTTCAACTTCTCCTTCATGGGCGGCTCGATGGGCATCGCCGTCGGCGAGGGCCTGCTCGCCGCGGCCAAGCTGGCGGTCGCCCAGGAGGCGGCGCTGATCGCGGTGCCGGCCTCCGGCGGCGCGCGCATGCAGGAGGGCATCCTCTCGCTCATGCAGATGCCGCGCACGACCATCGCCGTCGACATGGTCAAGGAGAAGGGCCTGCCCTACGTCGTGCTGCTGACCGACCCGACGACCGGCGGCGTCACGGCCTCCTTCGCGATGCTCGGCGACATCCACATCGCCGAGCCGGGCTCGGTGATCGGCTTCGCCGGCGCCCGGGTCATCGAGGAGACGATCCGCGAGACCCTGCCCGAGGGCTTCCAGCGCGCCGAGTACCTGCTCGAGCACGGCATGGTCGACATGGTGGTGCCGCGCACCGAGCTGGCCGAGACCCTGGGCCGCATCCTGCGCCTGCTCGCCCGCCGCCACCCCGAGGCCGAGGTCGTGCCGCTGCGCCCGGGCGGCGAGGAGAAGAAGGCCGAGGCCCCGGCGCCGGCTGCCTCCGCGAAGGGCGAGGCCAGGGCGCCGAAGCCCGCCGAGGCGGCGGCCGAAGGCTCGGGCGAGGGGACCGGCAAGGCCGAGGCCGAGCAGGACGCCAAGGCCAAGCCCAAGACTGCGGCGCCGGCCAAGGGCGAGGCGGAGCGCGGCCCCGCCGAGTAGCGCCCTCGCCACCCCGCACCCCCGAGTCACTCCCCCCGAGCCCTTCCGTGAACGATCCCACCCCCGCCAGCGACGCGGTGCTGGCACGCCTGCTCGCGCTGCACCCCAAGGTCATCGACCTGTCGCTCGGCCGGATCGAGCGGCTGCTCGCCCGGCTCGGCCATCCCGAGCGGCGCCTGGCTCCGGTCGTCCACGTCGCCGGCACCAACGGCAAGGGCTCGGTTCTGGCCTACCTGCGCGCCATGCTGGAGGCCGACGGCCGGCGCGTGCAGGTCTACACCTCGCCGCACCTGGCGCGCTTCCACGAGCGCATCCGCCTGGCCGACGGGCTGATCCCGGAGCCCGAGCTGACCGCGCTGCTCGAGGAGTGCGAGCGGGTCAACGGGGGCGCGCCGATCACCTTCTTCGAGATCACCACGGCCGCCGCCTTCCTCGCCTTCAGCCGCGAGGCCGCCGACGTCGTGCTGCTCGAGGTCGGGCTCGGCGGCCGGCTCGACGCGACCAACGTCGTCGAGCGGCCGCTGGCGACCGCGATCACCCCGGTCTCCTTCGACCACATGCAGTACCTGGGCGACACGCTGGAGGCGATCGCCGGCGAGAAGGCCGGCATCCTCAAGCCCGGCGTGCCGGCGGTGGTCGCGCCGCAGCCGCCGGCGGCGCTGGCGGCGATCGAGCGGCGCGCGGCCGAGGTCGGGGCGCCGCTCAGCCTGCTGCAGCGCGGCTGGCGCTGGCAGCGCAGCGCCGAGGGCTTCACGCTGGAGGGGCCGGAGGGCCGCTCGGACTGGCCGCGCCAGTCCCTGCGCGGCGCCCACCAGATCGACAACGCCGCGACGGCGCTGGTGCTGGCCGACCGCCTGGGCGGCCTGGCGCCCTCCGGCGCGGCGAAGCGCCGCGGGCTCGTCGAGGCGGTCTGGCCGGCGCGCCTGCAGCGCCTGACCCGCGGCCCGCTCGCCGAGGCGCTTCCGGATGGCTGGGAGCTGTGGCTCGACGGCGGCCACAACGCCGCGGCCGGCGAGGCCCTGGCCGCCGCGCTCGCCGAGTGGGGCGACCGGCCGCTGCACCTGGTCTACGGCATGCTCAACACCAAGGCCGCCGAAGGCTTCCTGCGGCCGCTGGCACCCCACGCCGCCGACCTCAGGGGCGTCGCCATCCCGGGCGAGCCGGCGACGCTCAGCGCCGAGGAGGCGACGGTCCACGCCCGCGCCTGCGGCATCGCTGCCGAGCCGGCCGACTCGGTCGCCGAGGCCCTCGCCGCGATCCGCGCCGCCGGCGGCCCGCCGGCCCGCATCCTGATCTGCGGCTCGCTCTACCTCGCCGGCCACGTCCTGCGGGAGAACGGGTAGGAGAGCTACCTCTCCCGCGGTGCGGGAGAGGTCGGAACCGCGCAAGCGGTTCCGGGTGAGGGCCGGTCTCGATCGTGCGGTGGCGCGAAGTTTCGGCCTCGACTCGGACTCGCCGGGCGCAGGCCGAGTCGCCTCACCCGCTCCGTCACCCGAAACGCTGTCGCGTTTCGACCTCTCCCGTTGCCGGGAGAGGTATCAAAGCAGAAGCCCCGCCGGGAGGGGCGGGGCTTCCGAACCGTCTTCAGCAGGCGGCGAGGCCTCAGACGTTGGCCTCGATCCAGGACTGCAGCTGGTTCTTCGGCAGGGCGCCGACCTTGGTCGCCGCGACCTGGCCGTCCTTGAACAGCATCAGCGTCGGGATGCCGCGCACGCCGTAGGTCGCCGGGGTCTTGGGGTTGTCGTCGATGTTCAGCTTGGCGACGACGACCTTGTCGCCCAGCGACTCGGAGATCTCCTCGAGGGCCGGTGCGATCATCTTGCAGGGCCCGCACCACTCGGCCCAGAAATCGACGACGACCGGCTTGCCGGCGTCGAGCACGTCAGCCTTGAAGCTGTCGTCGCTGACCTTCGTGATCGCCATTCTCAGCTCTCCTCCAGATAACCTTTTCCGCGTCTGCGGCGCCCCGGGTCGGGGCGGCGTGCGCGTTCGTGCATGGTCGAGGCTATATGGTCCGCGCCCCCGTCCGAGGTCAAGGCGCGTGGCGATCCAGCAAGGCGTCGTCGAGCGGCATCAGGCGCGGGCCGTCGGTCCACAGAAGGGCGCAGCGGACCGGCCGGTCGGGATAGATGCGGCGCAGCACCGCACGGTAGGCGGCCAGCTGCGCCAGGTAGGCCGGCGGCACGCCGGAGGCCTCGGCGGGCGCCGGGCGCTGGGTCTTGAAGTCGAGGACCAGAACCTGTTCCGGGCCGATGCAGAGGCGGTCGATCCGCCCGCTGACCACCTGGGCGCCGCCCGCCGCGGTCGGCACCACGCCGATGACCGGCGCCTCGGCCCGGCTGCCCGGCCCGAACAGCGCGGCGAAGCCGGGCTCTTCCAGCGCGCCGAGGGTCGCCGCCAGGATCTCCTCGCGCGCCGCCTCCTCCAGTCCGTGCACCGGCGCCGCCAGGAAGCGCCGGGCCGCGGTCGCGCGGTCGCCTGCGGGCAGCTCGGGCAGCGACTGCAGCAGGCGGTGGATCAGCAGGCCGCGGCGGAAGCGGTCGACGCCGCCCGCCCCGCCTTCCGCCGCCGGCGCGCCGCCTTCCAGGTCCGGTGCGGCGCCGAGCGGCGAGCGCGAGGGCGGCTCCGGCAGGCTCGGGCGCGAGGGCGCCAGCGGCTGCGGCGGCACGGGCTCGGCCGGCGCCGGACGGCGCAGCCAGTCGGGCGGGGCGGCAGCCGGCGCCGGCGAGGCGGGCCGGCGCGCGCCGGCCTGCTCCGCCTCGGCCCGCTGTGCCGTGCGCAGGCGCCAGCCGGGCCCGCTCCAGCCCTCGGGGCAGAGCCCGGTGAAGTCGAAGTCCGCCGGCTCGGCGCAGCCCGCGAGACCGGCCTCGGCGAGGCGGTACCAGCAGTCGTCCGACGGCGTGCCGCGACGCGCCGACCAGCCGCAGAGGTAGAGCCGGTCCTCGGCTCGGGTCATGGCGACGTAGAGCAGGCGCCGATGCTCCTCGTCCTGGCGCTCGGCCAGGCGGTTGCGCGCCTCCAGCGCCTCCGGCTCAGCCAGCTCCTTGCGCGGCAGCCAGAGCGGCAGCGGCGGTTCGCCCGGGGCGGCAGCGGTCGCGCCACCCCGTGGCTCCAGCCAGAGCAGCCGCTCGCGCGGCGTCGGGGTCTGCAGCGTGTCGGGCAGGATCACGATCGGCGCCTGCAGGCCCTTGGCGGCGTGCGCGGTCATGACGCGCACGCGCTCCTGGCCCTGCTCCAGGTCGCGCTTGATCTCCTGCTCGCCGAGCTCGACCCAGTGCAGGAAGCCCTCCAGCGAGGGCGTATGGTCACGCTCGTAGGCCAGCGCCAGGCCCAGGAATTCCTCGATCGGGTCGGCCGCCTCCTGGCCGAGGCGGGCGAGCAGGCGCCGGCGGCCGCCGCGGTCGAGCAGCCCGGCGTAGAGCTCGTGGGGCGCCACGAAGTCGGCGCGCGCCCGCTCGGCCTCGATGAACGCGAGCGCCTCCACGACGGCCGGGTCGTCGCCGCGCGCCGCTGCCGCGCGCAGGCTGTCCCAGAGGCTGCCGGGCCGCTTCCAGCAGAGGCCGAAGAGCTGTTCCTCGTCGAGCCCGACCAGCGGGCTCTTGAGCAGGCAGGCCAGGGTCAGGTCGTCCTCGGGCAGCAGCAGCACCCGGCCGAGCGCGATCAGGTCCATGACCGCGAGCTGCTCGGAGAGCACCATGCGGTCGATGCCGGCGACCGGCACGTCGCGCTGCTTGAGCGCGCGCACCAGCTCCTCGACGAAGGCGTTGCGCCGGCGCACCAGGATCAGGATGTCGCCCGGCCCGACCGCCCGGCCCTTGCTGTCGAGCCAGCCCTCCCGGCCGGGCTCGGCGCCCGGCGCCAGCCACGCGGCGATGCGCGCGGCGAGCAGCCGGGCCAGCCGGCTCTGGGCCGGAACCTGGGCCGAGCGCGCCAGCGGCGGCGACCAGTCCTCCTCCTCGTCGGCCTGCTCGGCCGGCGCCGGCGGCCAGAGCTCGACCAGGCCGGCCTGGCCGACGCGCACCGGCTCGTGCGGCAGCCAGCGGCCGGCGAGCGCGACGCCGCGGTGCACGGCGGCCGGGCGGAAGGTCTCGTCGACCGCCTGCAGCACGGCGTCGGCCGAACGGAAGGAGTGCGCCAGCGCGACCGGTGCCCAGCGCCGCTCGGCGGCGACGGCGCGCTTGCCGAAGACGCCCTCCATGCGGGCGAACTCCCGGGGGTCGGCACGCTGGAAGCCGAAGATCGACTGCTTGCCGTCGCCGACCGCGAAAACCGTGCGCGGCAGGCGCTCGCCGCGCGCCTCGTAGGCGCCCTGGCCGGCGAAGAACTCGCTCGTCAGCGCCTCGACCACCGCCCACTGGTCGGGGTTGGTGTCCTGCGCCTCGTCGACGAGCAGGTGGTCGAGGCCGCCGTCCAGCTTGAACAGGACCCAGGCGGCGAGGCCGGGGCGCGCCAGCAGGTCGCGGGTCAGCAGGATCAGGTCCTCGTAGTCGAGCACGGCGTGGTCGGCCTTGCGGCGCTGGTAGCGCGCCAGGATCGCGCTCGCCAGGGTGACCAGCGCTGTCGTCGCCTCGGCCAGGCGGATGGCGTTGAGCCGCTCGCGCAGCAGGCGCAGCCGCTCGGCCTCGGCGCCCATGATCTCGGCGATGCCGGGCAGGGCCTGCTCGACCTGCTTGGTGGCGAAGCGGGCGGCGACCTTGCGGTCCTTGGTGAAGAAGGCGTCGAGATAGGCCTCGAAGCGGGCCGCCCGGCCCTTCGGGTCGGCCAGCCAGTCGGCGATCGCCCGGCCCTTGGGCCGGTCGCTGGCCTTGCCCTCGAGCAGCGCCTCGGCAGCCAGGCGCAGGCCGATCAGGTCGAGCGCGGCGTCCTGGCAGCCGGCCGCCAGGGTCGCCTCGTGGCTCTCGCCCGGCGCCACGCCCAGGCGCCCGGCGACGGCCCGGCCCACGGCCTCGGCCGAGCCGTGGCGGGCGAGCAGCTGCTGCAGGCGGCCGCGCTCCTTGATCAGCTCGTCGAGGACGCCCCGGAAATCCTCCTCGTTGACCAGGCCGGTGACCACCGTCAGGGCGTCGAGCAGGGCCCGCTCGGCCTCGCCGGGCAGCCCGGCGCGGGCCAGCGTCGCCTCGACCGCCTCGCCGAGCAGCTCGGCCTGGCCGCGCTCGTCGAGCGCCCGGAAGTGCGGCGCGATCCCGGCCTCGAGCGGGAAGCGGGCGAGCAGCGACTGGCAGAAGGCGTGGATCGTCTGGATCTTCAGGCCGCCTGGCGTGTCGAGCACGCGCGCGAACAGCCGGCGCGCCAGGATGCGCTCGCCGGCCTCGGCCGGCCGCCCGAGCAGCCGCGCCAGCCGGGCGTCGAGGGCCTCGTCGTCGAGCGTCGCCCAGTGGCGCAGGCTGTCGGCGATGCGCTGGCGCATCTCGGCGGCGGCCGCCTTGGTGAAGGTCAGGCAGAGCAGCCGCTCGGGGCGCGCGCCGGCGAGCAGCAGGCGCAGCACGCGGTCGGTCAGCACCCGCGTCTTGCCGGTGCCGGCCGAAGCCGCCACCCAGGCCGAGGCCTCGGGATCGGCGGCGCGGCGCTGGCGTGCGGCCGCGGCGTCGATCAGGGGGCGGGCGTCGGGGCCCGGGGCGCTGGCGGCTGGGTCGCTCATTCGCCCTCCTCGCCGGCCGACCACTCCTTGACCCGGGCCAGATGCCGGTAGTCGCTGTAGAGCGGCAGCCAGCCGCTGCGCGGCAGGGCGTGGTAGGGGGTCGCCGGGTCGGCGAAGCTGGCCACCAGCCGTTCCAGGCCGGCCCAGGCCGCCTCGGCGAGGCTCTCGAGGTCGCCGCCGATCGCCTTGATCTCGCCGGCCGGGTCGCCTCCGGTCAGGCGCCAGACCTCGAGGCCGGCCGGCAGGGCGCCGGGCAGGCCGGCGAAGCCGCCGCGCGCTAGCAGCGCCGCCTCCAGCGGCAGCTGCGGCTTGCGCCCCCGCTTCATGTCGCCGGCGCTCGGCGGCTGGCCGGTCTTGTAGTCGATCAGCACCAGGCCGCCGTCGCGGCGGCGCTCGACCCGGTCGGCCCGCGCGGTCAGGCGGAAGCCGCTCCCGGCGACCTCCAGGCCGCCTTCCAGCTCGGCGAGCAGCTCGGCCAGCCCGGGGCGGCGCGAGCGCTCGGTCTCGACGACCCAGCGCGCGATGCGCTCGAAGCGCGGCCACCAGAAGGCGCGCACCGCCGGGCGGGCGGCGAGCGGCGCGAAGACCTGCTCGGCGATCGCCGTCAGGGCGGCCAGCGGGTCGGCCGGCAGCGCGCCCGGGAAGTCCCGCGCGAAACGCTCCAGGCTGTCGTGGATCAGGATGCCGCGGTCGGCGGCGCCGGGATCGGCGTCGATCGGCTCCAGCCGGCGCAGCCGCAGGATCTTGTCGGCGTAGAGGCCGTAGGGGTCGCGCAGCCAGGTCTCGACCTGGGTCACCGACAGCCGCGTCGGCCGGGCCTCCAGCGGCGGTTTCGGCGCCGGCGGCGGCAGCGGCCGCGGCGGCCCCTCCGGGCGGTCCAGGGCCTCGGCCCAGCCGGCCCAGTCGTGGTCCCCGTCGTCGAGCAGGTCGGCCGGCAGCCCGAGCGCCTCGAGCAGCGCCTCGAGGCGCAGCAGCCAGCGCGAGGCGACGCTCGGCGCGCCTTCGACGCGTTCGGCGCGGGTCAGGTAGACGCGACGCGCGCCCAGCGACTGCACGAGGTCGTGCGCGGCGAGGCCGATGCGCCGCTCCAGCGGCGGCAGGCCGAACTCCTGGCGCATCGGCCGGCTGAGCCAGGGGCCCGGGTCGCTCTCGGCCGGCCAGGTGCCCTCGTTGAGGCCGCCGAGCACCAGCACGTCGGGATGCGCGAGCCGCGCCTCGAGCGGCCCCAGGATGGCGAGGCGCGGATGGTCGTTCCAGCGCGGCCGCACCGCGCGGCCGGCGAGCAGAGCGTCGAGCAGCGCCGGATAGCGGCCCGGCTCGATGCGCGCGGCGATGCCGCCGGCCAAGGCCTCGCGCAGCTCGGCGACGAAGCCGGCCAGGGCTTCGCCGGCCTCACCGGCCCAGAGCCGCGGCGCGCCGGGCCCGGACTCGTCGGCGGCGAGACGCTCGGCGAAGGCCAGGTGCGCATCGAGCAGGGCGCCGGCCTCGCCGGCCCGCAGCGCGGCCAGGAAGGGCGCGGCGGCGGTCTCCAGCTCGGCCACGAAGGCCTGGAGGCGGGCGTGGCGGGCCCTGAGCGCGTCGCGGTGCTCGGCCCCTTCTCCGGCCCGCGCCAGGGCCTCTTCCAGCCAGCCGTCGAGAGCGCCGCGCAGGCCGGCGAAACCGGCGGCCGGCCGCGGCCCCCGCAGCAGCGTGCGCTCGAGCTCGCGGACCAGGGCCCGGAACGCGCCGAGCGGCCGGCCGCCGGCCGCCAGCGGGTGCTTGAGCGCCGCCAGCAGCGCCAGGGGTGCGCAGTGCTCGGCGGCGAGGTCCGCGGTCAGCCTCAGGAACTGCGCCGGCGGCGTCGCCGCGAGCGGTCTGCCGGCCGAGTCGTCGATCTCGATGCCCCAGCGGCCGAGCTGGGCGGCGACGCGCCGGGCCAGGGCGCGATCCGGGGTGACCAGGGCGGCGCGCTGCCCCGGCGTCTCCAGCGACTGGCGCAGGATCAGGGCGACGACGGTCGCCTCGCTGCCGGAATCGGGCAGGTCGAGGCGGCTGACTCCGGCCAGGGCCTCGCGGGCGCGCCGCGGGTCGATGGCGACGATGCGCTCGCGCCAGCGCTCGGCGGCGGCGGAGGGGATCAGCGCCAGTTCGGCCAGCTCGGCACGCAGCGCCGGCGCCCGGGCCTCCGCCGACTCGGGGTCGCACCAGTCGGCGACCTGTTCGCGCTCGAGGCCGAAGCGCTCGAGCAGCCGTGCGAGATTGTGCTGCGGGTGGGCCGGCTCCTCGCGGATGCGGGCCCAGACTTCGGGATCGGCGCTGCGATCGAGGCCGGGCAGCACGACCTCGCCGCCCGGCAGCCCGGCGACGCAGTGCAGCAGCGCCGCAGTCGAGGGAATCGAGCCGGTCGAGCCGGCGGCGATCACCGGGCCTTCGGGCGCGCGGCCGCGCCAGCGCTCGAGCTGCAGGGCGTGCAGGCGGCGGCGCCGCTCGGCCGGCCCGACGCTGCCGAGCTCGGCCTGCAGCGCCGGCAGGGTCTCGCCGACGATGGCCAGGAAGCGCAGGGTCCGCTGCCAGTGCTCGGCGTGGGCCTCGGGCACGATGCGCCCGAGCTCGGCGAACTCCAGGCCCTCGGTCTCGACCTGGTCGATGAAGCCGGCCAGGCCCTCGGCGAGGCGCAGCGCCTGGTCGAAGCTCGGCACCGCGAAGCCCGCGCCGGCGCCCGGCGCGGCTTCCGCGGAGGCCTCGCCCCAGCGCAGGATCAGGCGGGTCAGCAGCAGCTGGCGGGTCAGGCCCGGCATCACCGGCGGCAGCGCGTCGAAGCCCTCGGCCAGGCCCTCGTCGCCGGTCAGCAGCAGCTCCTCGGCGTCGAGGTCGCCGAGCGGCAGCAGGCTCGGCAGCAGCAGCGCCCGGCCCCCGGCGACGCGCAGGAAGGCCTCCTGCAGGGCCCGGCAGGCGCGCCGGGTCGGCAGCAGGACCGTGACGTCGGCCAGCGCCTCGGGGTCTGGAAAGCGCGCCAGCAGGCCGGCGGCCAGGGCATCGACGAAGGAATGCCCCGGCGCGATGGTCGAGACGCGGGGCCGGGCGTCGCTCATCCTGGCCGGCGTCCCGCTAGCCGCCGTTGGTCTCGTCGCGCCAGCCGCCCAGCTCGAAGGCGAGCTCGCGCTCGACCGCCTTGAGGGCCGCCGGCGTGCCGACGTGGTACCAGGCGCCCTCGTGGCGCAGGCCGTAGAGCCGCCCGGCCTCGGCCGCGCGGTCCCACAGGCGATTCAGCGAGAAGGCGCCCTCGGGGGCGCCCTCGAGCAGCCGCGGGTGCAGGACCTGCAGGCCGGCGTAGATGAAGGGCGCCAGCTTGCGCTCGTCGCGGCGCGTCAGGCGTCCCTCGGGATCCATCCGGAAGTCGCCCAGGCCGTCGTAGCCGAAGGCGCCGTTGCCCGGCTGCAGCAGCAGCAGCGCGTCCATGCGCTCCGGATCCCAGGCTTCGGCCAGCCGGCCGAGCGCCGGTGCCGGCCCGTCGAGCCAGACGACGTCGCCGTTGGCGACGTAGAAAGGCTCCTCGCCGAGCAGCGGCAGTGCCCGCGCGATGCCGCCCCCGGTGTCGAGCAGGCTCTCCTCGTCGGAAAAGACGATGCGCGGCCGCTCGCGCCCTTCCAGGTGGCGGCGCAGCAGGTCGCCCTTGTAGTGCAGGTTGACGACGGCCTGCTCGACGCCGGCGTCGGCCAGGCGGTCGAGCAGCTGGTCGATCATCGGCTGGCCGTTGACCGGGATCATCGGCTTCGGCCGCTCCTCGGTCAGCGGACGCATGCGCTCGCCGCGGCCGGCGGCCAGGACCATCGCGGTGCGGATCGTAGCGCCCGCCCGGGCGGCCGGCCGCGCTCCCGGTGCGGGGTCGGTCTCGGTCGGGGCGGCGGTGCAGGTGAGAGGGGTCATGGTCCGGTCGGGTCGCTGGTGGCGAGAGAGGGCGCTGCGGGGGCAGCCACTCCGGGATCAGGCCGCTTCGGCGTCGGGCACGCGGCGCAGCTCGGGCGGCAGGTGCCGCGCGTACCACTCGGCGACCGGCGCCAGCTCGGGGTGGCTCAGCTCCTCCTCCAGCCAGCGCCAGAGGCGCGGCAGGTGGGCGAGGTAGCGCGGCTTGCCGTCGCGCCGGCAGAGCCGGGTGAAGATGCCGATGACCTTGCTGCTGCGCTGCGCGCCGAGCACCCAGTAGGCGGCCTCCAGCGCGGCGCCGTCGTAGTGCGGCAGGGCTTCGCGGTAGCGCTCGAGCAGCGCGGCGGCCAGGTGCTGGTCGACGTCGCGCCGGGCATCGCGCAGCAGCGAGACCAGGTCGTAGGCCGGCGAGCCGAGCAGGGCGTCCTGGAAGTCGAGCAGGCCGCAGGCGGCGACGCCCGGGCGGTCGTCGAGCACGATCAGGTTGTCGACGTGGAAGTCGCGCAGCACCAGGCTGCGCGGCAGACGCTCGACCTGGGGCAGCACGGCCCGCCAGGCGGCGCGGTAGCTCTCGGCCACCGCCGGCTCGAGCGGCCGGCCGGTGACGGCGGGCAGGTACCACTCGGTCAGCAGCTCGGCCTCGGCCAGATAGGCGGCCTCGTCATAGGGCGCGATGCCGGCGCCGCGCTCCGGCGTCCATGCCCGCTGCAGCGCCACCAGGGTGTCGACGGCGAGCCGGTAGAGCCCGGCCTCGTCGCGGCCGTTCGCCAGGGCGCGCGTGAAGGTCTCGTCGCCGAGGTCCTCGAGCAGCACGAAGCCCTGCTCCAGGTCGGCCTCGAGGATGCGCGGCGCCGAGAGGCCGAGGTCGTGCAGCAGGCGGGCGACCTGCACGAAGCTGGCCGGCTTCTCCTTGTCCGGCGGCGCGTCCATCAGCACCGCCGGCCCGGCCGGCCCGACCAGCCGGTCGTAGCGCCGGAAGGAGGCGTCGGCGGCGAGCACGCTGCGCCGGGCGGCACCCCAGCCGGCGCGCCGGAGGAAGGCCTCGAGGGCGGCCTCGCGCGCGCTCACGCTGTCTTCCCGGGACCGGTGCCGGGCAAGGGCAGCCCGAGCGGCGCCAGGCGGCTGTGCCAGCTGCCGTGCGGCTCCGGAGTCACGCGCCGGCCCGTCCCGGCATGCTCGAAGCGCAGCACCAGCCGCTCCTCCGGGAGCAGGCCGGCGGCCCGCTCCGGCCACTCGACCAGGCTGGCGCCGGCGACCAGAGCCTCCTCGAGGCCGAGCTCCCAGACCTCGTCGGCGCGCTCCAGCCGGTAGAGGTCGAAATGCCAGATCTCCAGGCCGTCGCGCGGATAGGTCTGGACCAGCGTGAAGGTCGGGCTGGGAACCTCTTCCGGCGGGCCCGGCAGGGCGTTGATCAGCGCCCGGGCGAAGGCCGTCTTGCCGGCGCCGAGGTCGCCGGCCAGGCAGATCAGGTCGCCGGCCCGCAGCGCCGGCGCCAGGCGCGCCGCCAGCGCCGCGGTCGCGGCCTCGTCGGCCAGCGCCAGCGACGGCTCGGGGTCGGGCACGGCAGGATCGGCGGGCGGCGCGGGCATGGCGGCGGCGGAGGCGGGCATCCGAAACAGGCGTTCCTGGTCGCGGCGGCGACGGGTCTCGCCCGGTTCTACACGCGCGGGGCGCGCCAGGGCAACGCCGGCCTCCGGCGCGCCGTCCGCCTGCCAGTCGCCGCCTGCCAGTCGCCGCCTGCCAAGCGCCGCCTGCTTGCCAAGCGCCGGCCGCCTCGCGCATCCTTGCCCGCCCGCGGCGCGCCGGCCCATCGCCGCCACGCCTTCCCGGCGGCCGGCCCGGCCCCCCTGATTCGCTGCAAGAAGCCCGATGACCGAGACCACCCACCGTACCGACGTCGCGATCATCGGCGCCGGCCCCGTCGGCCTCTTCGCCGTCTTCGAATGCGGCATGCTGCAGCTCGGCTGCCATGTCGTCGACGCGCTCGACGCGCCGGGCGGCCAGTGCAGCGCGCTCTACCCGGAAAAGCCGATCTTCGACATCCCCGGCTATCCGCGCATCCAGGCCGCCGAGCTGGTCGAGCGCCTGAGCGAGCAGGCCGCGCCCTTTCGGCCGGTCTACCACCTCGGCCAGCGGGTCGACCGCCTCGAGCCCTGCCGCCTGAGCCCACCGGGCGCCAAGCCTGGCGAGGAGCCGGTCGACGGCTGGCGCCTCGTCACCTCCAAGGGCACGGTCATCGAGGCCGGCGCCGTGATCATCGCCGCCGGCGTCGGCGCCTTCGGCCCGAACCGGCCGCCGCTGCAGGGCATCGAAGCCTACGAGGGGCGCGGCGAGGGCCAGGGCGTGCACTACTTCATCGCCAAGCCCGAGTCGCTGCGCGGCGAGCGCATCGTCATCGCCGGCGGCGGCGACTCGGCGCTCGACTGGTCGATCCTGCTGGCCGAGCTGGCCGACAAGCTCTACGTCATCCACCGGCGCGAGAGGTTCCGGGGCGCACCCGACTCCGTGGCCAAGCTGCACGCCCTCGCCGAGGCCGGGCGCCTGGAGCTGGTCGTGCCCTACCAGCTGGATTCGCTGGAGGGCCAGGACGGCAAGCTGGAGGCGGTGGTGGTGCGCGACCTCGACGGCGGCCGGCGGCAGCTCGAGGCCGACGTGCTGCTGCCCTTTTTCGGGCTGTCGATGAACCTGGGGCCGATCGCCGAGTGGGGCCTCGCCCTGGACAAGCACCTGATCGTCGTCGACCCGGTGAGCGGCGCCACCGACCGGCCGGGCATCTACGCGGTCGGCGACATCGCGACCTACCCGAACAAGCTGAAGCTGATCCTCTGCGGCTTCTCCGAGGCGGCGCTGGCCGCCCATGCCATCCGCCGCCGGCTGCACCCGCACGAGGAGCTGCACTGGGAGTACTCGACCACCAAGGGGGTTCCCGGCGCCTGAGGCGGCCGGCCTCGACGGCACCCGCCCGCGCGCCAGACCGCCGCTACTTCTCGGCGACCCGCTCCGGCTCGCGCGCGATGCCGGGGGCGAGGGGCAGGTGGCAGGTCACCTTGGTGCCGTGGTCGACGGCCGATTCCATCTCGATCCAGCCGCCGTGCAGCTCGATCAGGCTCTTGACCAGCGAGAGGCCGAGACCGGCGCCCGGCTGGCGGCCGCGCGAGCCGCTGTAGTCGACCCGCTCGAACTTGCCGAAGACCCGCGCCTGATCCTGTGCCGGGATGCCGATGCCGGTGTCGCTGACGGTGATGCGGATGGAGTCGCCGCTGCGCTCGGCGGCGAGCGTGATGATGCCGCCCTCGGGGGTGAACTTGAAGGCGTTGGACAGCAGGTTGAACAGCGCCTGGGTCATGCGCCGCTCGTCGCAGTCCAGCGTGCCGATGTCCTCCTCGCACTCCAGGGCCAGTTCCAGGCCGCGCGCGCGGGCGCGCTCGCGCCAGAGGTTCTGGGCGCCGACCAGCAGGGCGTGCAGGTCGACAGGCTGGCGGTCGAGGCGCAGGTAGCCGGCCTCGATCGACGCGAGGTCCAGGATGTCGTTGATCAGGCCGATCAGGCGCTGCGAGGACTCGACGATGGCCTGGCTGTAGTCGAGCTGCCGCTCGTTGAGCTCGCCGAAGTACTGCTTCTGCAGGATCTCGGCGAAGCCGACGATGGCGTTGAGCGGCGTCCTGAGCTCGTAGGAGATGTTGGCCAGGAACTCGCTCTTCAGGCGGTCGGTGGTCTCCAGGGCGTCGTTGCGGTCGCGCAGGGCGCGCTCGACCATGGTCGAGTCGGTGACGTCGAGGAAGGTGTAGAGGCAGGCGCCGTCGGGCAGCGGCACCTGGGCGAAGTCGATGACCGAGCCGTCGGCGCGCTCGCGCCGGCCGGTGCGCGGCTCGGGCTCGGTGACGCGGCCGACCAGGCGCTCCAGGTAGACCGGCCACTGGACGTCGTCGACGTCGTAGAAGTCGCGCGCCGCGACCACCAGGTCGCGCACGTGCGGCTCGCGCGAGAGCAGCGCTTCCGGCAGGTTCCAGATGCGCTGGAAGGCGGGGTTCGACAGCTTGAGGCGGCCGTCGGCGCCGTAGACCGCGACGCCCTCGTAGAGATTGTCCAGGGTCGCGCGCTGGACCTCCAGCAGGGTGTTGTAGGTGCGCTCCAGCTTCAGGGTGTCGGTGACGTCCTCGTAGGTGATCAGCACGCCGCCGAAGGGGTGGGGGTGCAGGGAGACGCGCACCGTGGTGCCGTCGGGCAGGTGCTCGAGCTCCTCGAAGGGCTCGATCAGGGTCTGGAAGCGGCGCAGGTACTGGCGCTTGAACTCGGCGAAGTCGACCTGCTCGGGCAGCCGGCGCTGCTCGCGCAGCCGGTCCAGGACCTCGCCCATCTCGGGCTGGCCGGCGAGGAAGCCCTCGTCGAGCTTCCACAGGCGCAGGTAGGCGGTGTTGTAGAAGCGCACGTGCAGGTCGCCGCTGAGGATCGCGATGGCCACGCCGAGCTTCTCGAGCACCTCGCGCTCGGCCTCGACGTGGCGCGCCAGCTCGCCCTTCATTTCCTCCCAGTCGGTGAGGTCGCGGGCGGTGCCGGCGACGCCCTGGCCTTCGACATGCGACTTGGTGACCTCGAGCAGCCGGCGCTCGCCGGCGATCACGGCGTGCAGGCGCGCGCGGTCGCTGCCGCGCTCGGCGAGCACGCGGCGTGCCAGCCGCTGCTCCTCGCCCAGGTCGCCGCCCTCGAAGAGCTCCTGGCCGGCGGCAGGAGCGCCCTCGCGCTCGCGGGCGTCGCGCTCGTTGCCGACGGCGGCGCGGTAGGCGCGGTTGGCGTAGACCACGCGCAGCTCGCCGTCGCGCAGCCAGACCGGCTGCGGCAGGCTGTCGAGCAGGTCGGCCAGCCGGCCGCGCTCGGCGGCGGCGGCGGCGCGCTCGGCCTCGCTGGCGGCCAGCCGTCCGTCGAGGTCGGCCAGGCGGTCGTCGCGATCGCGCAGCGCCGCCTCGCGCTCGGCGAGGCCGTCCTGCAGGCGCTCGGCCTCCAGCCTGGCGGCGTTCAGGCGGCTTTTCAGGATCAGCAGGACGGCCACGGCGATGCAGAGCGCCAGCGCGAGCCCACCTGCCACGAGCAGCTGTTCCATGTCACTTGCCGGCGGCCGGCGCCGCGGCGGCGTGATGCCGCCCGGGCCCTGCGCCGGAGCGTTCCTCCGTCCCCGTTCCGCCTCTGCCCCCGGCGTGCCCGGTGCGCCTGCACCGCTCCTGCGTGCCTGGGCGGATCCTCGAACGGTAGTGAGATCGCGGGGTTTCGGCAAGCGAACGGCCGCCCGCGGCATCGCGGGCGGCCGTTGCGCTCGGCCCTCGCCCGGCGGCTGGCGCCGGGCGGCATGCGGGCGATCAGTAGCGGTACTGCTCGTTCTTGAACGGCCCGCTGGAGGTCACGCCGATGTACTCGGCCTGGTCGTCGCTCAGCGTGCTGAGCTCGGCGCCGAGCTTCGCCAGATGCAGCTGCGCGACCTTCTCGTCCAGGTGCTTGGGCAGCACGTAGACCTGCTTCTCGTACTTGTGGTCGTTGTTCCAAAGCTCCATCTGCGCCAGCACCTGGTTGGTGAAGGAGGCGCTCATCACGAAGCTCGGGTGGCCCATCGCGTTGCCCAGGTTCACCAGCCGGCCCTCGGACAGCATGATGATCTTCTTGCCGTCCGGGAACTCGATCTGGTCGACCTGCGGCTTGATGTTGGTCCACTTGAGATTGCGCAGGCCCTCGATCTGGATCTCGTTGTCGAAGTGGCCGATGTTGCAGACGATCGCCCGGTCCTTCATGGCGCGCATGTGGTCGACCGTGATGATGTCCTTGTTGCCGGTCGCGGTGACGAAGATGTCGGCGCGCGGCGCGGCATTCTCCATGGTCACGACCTCGAAGCCTTCCATGGCGGCCTGCAGGGCGCAGATCGGGTCGATCTCGCTGACCATCACGCGGCAGCCGGCGCGGCGCAGCGAATCCGCCGAGCCCTTGCCGACGTCGCCGTAGCCCGCGACCATGGCGATCTTGCCGGCCATCATCACGTCGGTGGCGCGGCGGATGCCGTCGACCAGCGACTCGCGGCAGCCGTACTTGTTGTCGAACTTCGACTTGGTGACGGAGTCGTTGACGTTGATCGCCGGGCACTCGAGCGTGCCCTTCTTCGCCATGTCGTAGAGGCGCAGGACGCCGGTGGTGGTCTCCTCGGAGATGCCCTTCACGTCCTTCATCAGCTCGACGTACTCGGGGCGATGCATGATCGCGGTCAGGTCGCCGCCGTCGTCCAGGATCATGTTCGGGCGCCAGCCGTCCGGACCCTCGATGGTCTGGATGATGCACCACTCGTATTCCTCCTCGGTCATGCCCTTCCAGGCGAAGACCGGGATGCCGGCGGCGGCGATCGCCGCCGCGGCGTGGTCCTGGGTCGAGAAGATGTTGCACGACGACCAGCGGATGTCGGCGCCGAGCGCCTTCAGCGTCTCGATCAGCACCGCGGTCTGGATGGTCATGTGCAGGCAGCCGGTGATGCGGGCGCCCTTCAGGGGCTGCTCCTTGCCGAACTCCTCGCGCAGGGCCATCAGGCCCGGCATCTCGGTTTCGGCGATCTCGATCTCCATCCGCCCCCAGTTGGCGAGGGAGATGTCCTTGACCTTGTAGTCGGTGAACTCGGCCATACGTCGGGTCCGTCCTGTGGTCTGTTGCTGTCGGCTGCGGAGCGCGGCTGGAAATAGCAGCCGCTCCGGCAAGGGGCAAGGCCTGCCCCCCGTCGACTCGCCGCGAAAAGGCGGCAAAACACGCTCTATTCGGCCGCGCAGGCCTCGGAATCCGGTCGATACGCGATTTCTGAAAGATTCGTGATGCTCGGCGCCGTGCCGCACAGCGGGCAGGCCGGATCGGCCTTCGCCCGGATCGTTCGGAACGAGGCCTCCAGGGCGTCGTAGAGCAGCAGCCGGCCGGCCAGCGAGCGGCCGATGCCGAGCAGCTCCTTGACCGCCTCGACCGCCTGCAGGGCGCCCATCGTCCCGGCCAGCGCGCCGAGCACGCCGACGTCGGCGCAGGACTGCTTGCCGTCGCCGGGCTGGCCGCCGAACAGGCAGCGGTAGCAGGGGTTCTCGGCGCCGTCGTCGCCGTGGCCGCGATGCGAGCGCAGCGTCGTCAGCTGGCCGTCGAAGCGCATGATCGCCGCGGTCACCAGCGGCCGGCCGGCGAGGTGGCAGGCGTCGTTGGCGAGGTAGCGCGTCGCGAAGTTGTCCGAACCGTCGCACACCAGGTCGTAGCGCGACACCAGCTCGACGGCGTTGTCCGGGCCCAGGCGCAGGCGGTGCGGCTCGACCGCGACGCCGGGATTGAGCTGCGCCAGGCGGCGCGCCGCGGAATCCACCTTGTCGACGCCGATCTCCGCCTCGCCGTGGAGCACCTGGCGCTGCAGGTTGGAGCGGTCGACCGTGTCGTCGTCGACGATGCCCAGGGTGCCGACCCCGGCGGCCGCCAGATAGAGCAGCAGCGGCGAGCC
Organism: Alphaproteobacteria bacterium; assembly: GCA_030433005.1. Lineage (GTDB taxonomy): Bacteria > Pseudomonadota > Alphaproteobacteria > Kiloniellales > DSM-21159 > Tistlia. Next base: position 66,311 of record JAUILQ010000004.1, on the reverse strand, counting down.
GAGCCCGCCGGCGCCGATCACCAGCACGCGGCTGTCGAGCAGGCGCGCCTGGCCGGCCTCGCCGATCTCGGGCAGGACCAGATGGCGCGCGTAGCGCTCGATCTCCTCGTCCGAGAAGTCCCGCTCCTCGACCTCCCGCCCGTCGTCTGCCGGCCGCTCGCTCATGAACCCAATGTGCCCCTTAGTCGGGTCGATTGCCAGGGGGCCGATCGCAGGGAATGCCGCCGCTACTGGGCCACGGCTGCCGGCCGCTCGTCGAGGCCTTCCTGGGCGGCGCGCCGGCAGAGGTCGGCGACGGTGATGGCGTCGAAGCGGGCCATCATCTCGCGCTGCATGTCGCGCCAGATCGGCCGCACGATGCGCTGGCCGAGCTCCGAGCCGATCGGCTCGCCGACCGGGTCGGGGGTGCCCTCGAGCTCGCGCACGATGCGGATGATGTCGCCCAGGCGGATAGCGGCGCCGTCGCGCGCCAGGCGATAGCCGCCGCGCGGGCCTCGCTGGCCCGACAGCACGTCGTGGTGCACCAGTTGCTGCAGCACCTGCTCCAGGTAGCGCCGCGGGATGCCCTGGCGGGTGCAGATGTCGGACGAGCGTACCGGGCTCTTGTCGCTGTAGTAGGCGATGTCGACCACGGCCTCGATGGCGAACAGCAGCTTCTTGGACAAACGGAGCATGGCGACCTTCCCTCTACCCCTCCACCCGCGGTTCCGGCCGGCCTGCCGGCCTAGGAGCCGCTCTTGGCCGCGACGCCGGTCGAGCCGAAGCCGCCGCTGCCGCGCGCCGTTTCCGCCAGGCTCGCCGTCGGCCGCCAGGCGGCCTGCAGGTAGGGGGCGACGACGAGCTGGGCGATACGCTCCCCGCGCCTTATCACGAAGGGGTCGCGTCCCAAATTGATCAGGATCACCTTGATCTCGCCCCGGTAGTCGGCGTCGATCGTCCCGGGGCTGTTGACCAGGGTCACGGCGTGGCGCAGCGCCAGGCCCGAACGCGGCCGGACCTGAGCCTCCGTGCCCGGCGGCAGCGCGATGGCGAAGCCGGTCGGCACCGCGGTCCAGGCGCCGGGCTCCAGGGTCAGCGGCGCCTCGACGGCGGCCGGCAGGTCGAGCCCCGCCGACAGCTCCGTGGCGTAGGCGGGCAGCTCGAGGCCCTCGCCGTGCGCCAGGCGCTGGATGGGCACCTCGACCGAGCCGACCGGTCCCGACTGCGCATCGCTCATGCGGCCTCTCCTGCGAAGAACGCCGCGACGCGCCCGGCCAGGCGGCGCGCGACCTCGGTCTTGCTCAGCGGCGGCCACGACTCGACCTGCGGGTCCGGGGCGCTCCCCTCGTCGGCCGGCGGCCCGGCGATCAGGTGGATCGTGTTGCGGTCGCCGCCGAAGGTGCCGGTGGACGCCGAGACGTCGTTCGCCAGGATCCAGTCGCAGCCCTTGCGCGCCCGCTTGGCGACGGCCTGCTCGACCACCCGTTCGGTCTCGGCGGCGAAGCCGACGACCAGGCGCGGGCGCAGGTTGCCCGGGCGGGCCAGGCTGGCCAGGATGTCCGGGTTCTCGCTGAGCGCCAGCTGCGGCGGGCCGCCGCCGTCCTTCTTCATCTTCTGGCCGGCGACTCCGGCGACCCGCCAGTCGGCAACCGCCGCCGCGCAGACCGCGACGTCGGCCGGCAGCGCCGCCTGGCAGGCGGCCAGCATCTCCTCGGCCGATTCGACGCGCACGACCTTGAGGCCGGGCGGATCGGGCAGCGCGACCGGGCCGGAGACCAGCGTGGTCTCGGCGCCGAGCGCCGCCAGCGCCGCCGCGATGGCGTGGCCCTGCTTGCCGGAGGAGTGGTTCGAAAGATAGCGCACCGGGTCGATGGCCTCGCGGGTCGGCCCGCTGGTGACCAGGGCGCGCCGGCCGGCCAGCGGGCGCTCCGCGCCCTCGGGCAGTTCCCCGGCCAGGCTCTCCTCGATCGCCGCCAGGATCTCGGCGGGCTCGGCCATGCGCCCGTAGCCGCGCTCGTTGCAGGCCATCTCGCCCTCGTTGGGGCCGACCGTGCGCAGGCCGCGCGCGTGCAGCAGGGCCAGGTTGTCGCGCGTCGCCGGGTGCTCCCACATGCGCACGTTCATCGCCGGGGCGGCCAGCACCGGCTTGTCGGTCGCCAGCAGGGCCGTGGTCGCCAGGTCGTCGCACAGGCCGTGGGCCATGCGCGCCAGGATGTCCGCCGTCGCCGGCGCGACGACCAGCAGGTCGGCGTCGCGGCTCAGCTGTATGTGTCCCATCTCGGCCTCGTCGGTCAGCGAGAAGAGCTCGCCGTAGACCTTGTCGCCGGTCAGGGCGGAGAGCGACAGCGGGGTCACGAACTCGGCGCCGGCGCGGGTCAGGATACAGCGCACCGCGGCGCCGCGCTCGCGCAGCCGCCGGACCAGCTCCAGGCACTTGTAGGCGGCGATGCCGCCGGCGACGATCAGCAGGATGCGCTTGCCGTGGAGCATCTCGGGTCTCCGCATCGGACGGGCGGGGCGCGGCGGCGGCCGGGGCGCTCCGGCATTTCACTCCATGAGACGGTAGATAATCCTTCCCCGACGGGGCCGCAAGCGCGTTGCCGCGGGCTCAGAAGAGAGCGATCAGGGCGAGCGCGAGCGCCGCGGCGGCGAGCAGGCAGGAGCCCATGGCGAGGCGCGCGGTGCTGCGCCGGCGGTCCAGCGCCTTCAGGGATTCCGGGTGCAGGCGGACGCCCTGCTCGGCGAGCCCGCGGCTGACCACCTCGAGGTGGCGCAGCAGGTCGGGCAGACGCTCGAGCGCGCGCCCGAAGCTCTCGGCGCCGTGGCGCAGCCTGGCCTCGGGCCCGCGGTTGGCGCGCACCCAGTCGGCGATCAACGGCTCGGCGAGCAGCCAGATGTTGAGGCTGGGGTCGAGCTGTCGGCTCACGCCCTCGGCCATCAGCATGTTCTTCTGCAGCAGCACCAGCTGCGGCTGCACCGGCATGGAGAAGGATTCGGTCAGGCTCAGCAGCTGGCCGAGCAGGCGGGCGAAGGAGATGCGCTGCAGGGGCCGGCCGAAGATCGGCTCGCAGACCGAGCGCAGGGCCTGGGCGAAGAGCTCCTGGGACTGGCCAGGCGGCAGGAAGCCGGCGTCGACGTGGACCTGGGCGAGCTTGCGGTAGTCGCGCGACAGCGTCGCAAGCAGCATGTCGCCGAGGAAGTACCGGGTCTCGCGGTCGAGCCGGCCCATGATGCCGAAGTCGACCGCGGCGATCGCGCCCTCGGCGGTGACCATCATGTTGCCCGGGTGCTGGTCGCCGTGGAAGAAGCCGTCGCGGAACACCTGGTTGAAGAAGATCGTCGCCGCGACCTGCAGGATCCCGGGGATGTCGTGGCCCTGGTCGATCAGCGCCTGGCGATCGTCGAGCGGGATGCCGCTGACCCGGGTCATGGTCAGCACGCGGCGGCCGGTGCGCTCCCAGTCGACCGCGGGAACCACGTAGCTGTCGTCGCCCTGGAAGTTGTCGGCGAGCTCGGAGGCGGCGGCGGCCTCCAGGCGCAGGTCCATCTCGCAGCGCACCGTCGAGGCGAAGAGGTCGACCAGCTCGACCGGCTTCAGGCGGCGCAGGCGCGGCTGCGTGCGCTCGGCGAGGCGGGCCAGCCAGTAGAAGAGGTCGAGGTCGCGCTCGAAGGCGCGCTCGATGCCCGGGCGCAGCACCTTGACCGCGACCGCGCGGGCCTCGCCCTGGTCGGGCGGCACGCCCTCGACCGGGGGGCCGGGCCGCTGCGGCGGCGCCTCGGGGGCGGGGCCGCCGCCGAGGGGCGGCTCGGCCCCGGCCGTGTCGCTCTCGACCGGCGCGTCGGGCCGGGTCACCGCGAAGTGCACCTGGGCGATCGAGGCGGCCGAGACCGGGGTCTCGTCGAACGCCAGGAACAGCTCCTCCAGCGGCGCGCCGAGCTCGTCCTCGATGGCCTCGCGGGCCTGCGCGCCCGGAAAGGCCGGCAGCCGGTCGTGCAGCTGCGCCAGGTCTCCGGCCATGCGCTCGCCGATCAGGTCGGCGCGGGTCGCCAGGAACTGTCCGAGCTTGATGAACGAGGGACCGAGCTCGACCAGGGCCCGGGCCAGCTTCTCGCCGGGCCGGCCGGGCTTCGCCTTCGGCCCGAGGCGGCGCAGGAAGGCGACCAGCGCGGGGAAGACCTCGAGGTCCTCGACCGCGGCAAGGGCGTCGTGGCGCGCCAGGACGCGGGCGATCGCCAGCATGCGGAACGGCAGCGCGGCCCTGCGGCGCAGCCGGGGCCAGATCGCGGGCCAGATCACCGGGGTACCCCCTGCTCGGCTTCTCAGATGCGCCAGGCGGAGTGCAGCGCCGCGATGCCGCCCGAGAGGTTGGCGTAGCGGACCTGCTCCAGGCCGGCCGCCCGGATCCGCTCGACCAGCTCGTCCTGCGGCGGGAAGCGGCGGATCGACTCGACCAGATAGACGTAGGAGTCGCGGTCGCGCGCGACCAGGCCGCCGAGCGTCGGCAGCATGGCGTCCGACCAGACGGCGTAGGCGCGGTCGAGCACCGGCAGCACGACCCGGCTGAACTCCAGGCAGAGGAAGCGTCCGCCCGGCTTGAGCACCCGGCGCGCCTCGGCCAGGGCGCGGTCGATGTGGGTCACGTTGCGCAGCCCGAAGGCGATGGTATAGGCGTCGTAGGAGCCGTCGCGAAGCGGCAGCGACTCGGCGTCGCCGCAGACCCAGTCGAGGGTGCCGAAGCGGCCGGAATCGACCGCCCGGTCGCGGCCGACGCGCAGCATGTCCTCGGTCAGGTCGAGCACCGTCACGCCGGCGCCGCCTTCGGTCCGGTCGAGAATCCGGAAGGCGATGTCGCCGGTGCCGCCGGCGACGTCGAGCACCGCTTCGCCGGCGCGCGGCCGCAGGCGGTCGACCATGGCGTCCTTCCACAACCGGTGGACGCCCAGCGACATCAGGTCGTTCATCAGGTCGTAGCGCCCGGCAACCGAGCGGAAGACGTCGCGCACCAGGCCCGGCTTGTCGCGGGCGTCGACCTCGCGCTCGCCGAAGGCGACGCGTTCCTCGCGATCCGCTGCCGCCGCCTGCGCGGCCGGAGCGTCGGTCGGATCCTTCTGCGGGCCGGCGGAATCCCGGCCTGTTGCGCGGCTGCTCATGGCGCGGGACGATAGCGCCTGACCCCGGGTTCGGCTAGCGTGCCGCGCACCGGCGCGTTCCGGTCCCGTCACCTGCCCCGCCGTCTTGCGACCATGCCCGAGCTTCCCGAAGTCGAGACCGTCTGCCGCGGCCTGCGCCCGGTGCTGGAGGGGCGCCGCCTGCGGCGCGTCGAGCAGCGCCGGCCGGACCTGCGCTTTCCCCTGCCGGAGCGCTTCGTCGAGCGCCTGGTCGGCCAGCGCCTGACCCGCATCGAGCGGCGCGCGAAGTTCATCCTGGCGCAGCTCGAAGGCGGCGAGACGCTGATCTGCCATCTCGGCATGTCGGGGCGCATGCTGCTGGTCGACGACCCGGCGCTGCCGCCCGAGAAGCACGATCACGTCGTCCTGGAGACCGAGGACGGCCGCCAGGTCCGCTTCAACGACGCGCGGCGCTTCGGCTTCATGGACCTCTGGCCGACCGAAGGCCTGGCCCAGCACCCGATGCTGGCGCCGCTCGGCCCCGAGCCGCTGTCGAACGCCTTCAACGGCCCGGCGCTGGCCGAGGCGCTGGCCGGGCGGCTCAGCCCGATCAAGGCGGCGCTGCTCGACCAGCGGGTCGTCGCCGGGCTCGGCAACATCTACGTCTCGGAGGCGCTGTTCTTCGCCGGCCTGTCGCCGAAGCGCCTGGCCGCGACGGTCCAGGGCCGGCGTGCCGAGCGCCTGGCCCGGGCCGTGCGCGAGGTGCTGACCCGGGCCATCGCCGCCGGCGGCAGCTCGCTCCGGGACTACGTCCAGACCTCCGGCGAGCTCGGCTACTTCCAGCACGCCTGGGCGGTCTACGGGCGCGAGGGCGAGGCCTGCCCGGGCTGCGATTGCGATCGCGCACGCACCGGGGGGATCCGCCGGCTGGTCCAGTCCAACCGCTCGACTTTCTACTGTCCCCGACGCCAGCGCTAAGTTATCTGATACGACCCATGACGAGGCTGCCGCCACGCCGATCCGGGCCCTGCGGGCCGACGCTCCGGGGCTCGACGCGGTCACGGACCGTTGCGCCGCCGCTCGCCGCTCTGCTGTTCGCCGTCGGGCTGGCGGCCGCGCCGGCCTGGGCCCAGAGCGATGCGGGGAGCGATGCGGGGAGCAATGCCGGGGGCGCCGCGACGCCCGCCTCCGAGGCGGGTTCGTCGGAGACCGGATCGCGCTTCTTCGAGGACCTCGACGACCTGCCGCTGATGGGCGGCCTGCAGGAGATGGAGGAGGCCGGCCTGGCGTTCGACAAGCCGGGCGGGCGCATCGGCGAGGTCTATGCCGAGGGTTCGGTGCCGGCCGAGCGGGTCCGGCGCTTCTACAGCGAGACGCTGCCGCAGCTGGGCTGGCAGCCGGCCGGCGAAGGCCGCTTCGTGCGCGAGGGCGAGCAGCTTTCCCTGCAGGTCAGCGAAGCCCAGGGGACCACCACGCTCCGCCTGTCGCTCTCTCCGCTGGAGTAGGGCCTGCCGGGGCACAGACAGCCGGACCAAAAACCGGACCAACAGCCGGACCGGCGTGCGGGCCCCTGCGGCCGCCGCGCCTCCGGCCCTTCGAGAGGGAGCAAGCCGCATGGCCTACGAGAACATCCTGGTCGACCGCAAAGGCGCCGTCGGCATCGTCACGCTCAACCGGCCGAAGGCGCTCAATGCGCTCTGCGCGGCGCTGATCGAGGAGCTCGGCGAGGCGCTGACCGACCTGGAGGGCGACGACGCCATCCGCTGCATCGTCATCACCGGCTCGGAGAAGGCCTTCGCCGCCGGTGCCGACATCAAGGAGATGAAGGACAAGTCCTACGCCGACGTGCTCGACGAGGACTTCATCACCGGCGACTGGGAGGTCGTGACCCGCTGCCGCAAGCCGACGATCGCCGCGGTCGCCGGCTTCGCGCTCGGCGGCGGCTGCGAGATCGCCATGATGTGCGACATGATCCTGGCCGCCGAGACCGCCAAGTTCGGCCAGCCCGAGATCAAGCTGGGCACGATTCCCGGCTCCGGCGGCACCCAGCGGCTGACCCGCTCGGTCGGCAAGTCGCTCGCCATGTACCTCTGCCTGACCGGCGACATGATCGACGCGGAGACCGCGCTGCGCGCCGGCCTGGTCGCCAAGGTGCTGCCGGCCGAGGGCTTCCTCGACGCGGTCATGAAGGTCGCCGACGCCGTCGCCGGGCACTCGCTGCCGGTGCTGCGGGTCTGCAAGGAGGCGGTCAACGTCGCCTACGAGACGACCCTGGCCGAGGGCGTGCGCTTCGAGCGCCGGGTCTTCCACGGTACCTTCGCGCTCGAGGATCGGACCGAGGGCATGGAGGCCTTCGCCGCGAAGCGCAAGCCGGACTTCAAGCACCGCTAGGCCGGTCGGTCCCCCGAGCGCCCTGTTCCGGTCCCCCTGTCCGGGTCCCCTGTCCGGTCCCCCTGTCCGGGCGCCCAGCCTGAGGGCACGGCCAGAGCGCTCCATCGGGGCGCCGCACGCTCGCTTGACGGGACGGGGGCGCGTCGCTATAAGGCGCGCCTCTTTCCGACTGTATCGATGGACCAGGACAGAATGGCGAACCATAAGTCCGCCGAGAAGCGCATTCGTCGCAATGCCCGGCGCGCGGAGATCAACGGGATGCGCCGCTCGCGCATCCGGACCTTCCTGAAGAAGGTCGAGCTGGCGATCGCCGGCGGCGACAAGCCGGCGGCCCAGGAGGCGCTCAAGGTCGCGCAGCCCGAGCTGCACCGTGGCGTCACCAAGGGCGTCGTGCACCGCAACACCGCGGCCCGCAAGCTCTCGCGCCTGTCCTCGCGCATCAAGGCGATGGCCTGACACCAGCCCCGGGGGCTCCGTCCGGGGCCCCTTTCGCCGGCGCGCCCTACCGGCCGAGCCGAGGGCGGCTGCGCTTGCCTCCCGACAGCCCGGATCTGCGTCCGCCTGCGCTCGCGGTCCATGCCGTCCGCTCGCGGACGGCAGACGACCATTTTGCGCCGGCCGGACAGACCATTTCTGCGCAGCGCCGTTCCCTGAACGGCGCTGCTGTCATTTTGGGCAGAGACCCCCTGCCGACGAATTCTTCCACGACCCCGGGCGGCGGGATTTCGACGCGCCGGCCGGCACTTAGGCGCCAGCCTTCAGACGCTCCTCCAGGCGTAATAATTCGTTCGGTTTTTGGTCCAGTTGCCGATCCCAGCCCTGTCGGGTACCTTAAAAACGCCTTCCGGGATGGGCCGAGGCAAGTATTGAATCTGCCAAGTAAAGATTAAATACGGCCTTCTTAAGAAAAAAAATGTTACAGGCGGCGAGGACGGGGGTGAAGACTTGACTCATCGCGCTGCTAGGAGCTGATTCGGCGCCCGGACGGCGGCCTCGTCGTCGCTGCACGGGCCTGCCATCGGCGGGCCGGGCGGCACGAGACTGCAGACGGAGGGCGGCGACCGGCAGGACGCAGATCGCCGGCCCGACGTCGTTCGGAAGCGGAAGACGCGCGGTTGGCCGTCGCCCGGGCTGGGGCGGCTGCCGGCCGGGGCAAACGGGCCGGGATCGTCGGATCGAGATCCGGGGTCATCGGGCCAAATCATCGAGGGACGAGGCGACTGTGGACGCGAGACTTGAGGCGGGCGCGCGGACGTTCATTGGCGACGAGCAGCAGGGCGGGGCGCTGGCGGAGCGCTGGGTCCGGGTCCGGTCCCGGCTCCGCTCGGAGGTCGGCGAGGCCGCCTTCAAGAGCTGGCTCAAGCCGCTCGTCCTGATGGGCGTGCGCGACGCCGCGGTGCGCCTCGGCGTGCCCTCGCGGTTCATGCGCGACTGGGTGATCGGCAACTACGCCGAGCGGCTGCGCCACCTCTGGAACGAAGAGGCGCCGGAGGTGCGCGGCGTCGAGATCGTCGTGCTGCCGCCGCAGGCCCCCAGCGGCAAGGAGGCGCCCAGCGGCAAGGAGGTACCCGAGTCCAAGGAGGCGCGCGGCGCCGACGCCGACCGCGCCGCCGGTCCGGGCGCCGAGGCGCCGGCCGAGCGGGGCGGGGAGCGGGCGGGCCAGCCGGGGTCGGCCGGCGGCGTCGCGGCGCGCGCCGCCTCGAGCCGCGCCGAGGACGAGGCGGCGCTCGACGCCCGTGCGGCCGAGATCTCGGCGCCGCTCGATCCGCGCTTCACCTTCGACAACTTCGTCGTCGGCAAGCCGAACGAGCTGGCCTACGCCGCCGCGCGGCGCGTCGCGGAGGCCGACAGCGCGCCCTTCAACCCGCTGTTCCTCTACGGCTCCGTCGGGCTTGGCAAGACGCACCTGATGCACGCCATCGCCTGGCACCTGCGCACCCACAAGCCGAAGAAGCGCGTCATCTACCTCTCGGCGGAGAAGTTCATGTACCAGTTCGTGCGTGCCGTGCGCACGAAGGACACCATGGCCTTCAAGGAGCAGTTCCGGACCGTCGACGTGCTGATGATCGACGACGTGCAGTTCATCTCGGGGCGCGAGGCGACGCAGGAGGAATTCTTCCACACCTTCAATGCCCTGGTGGATCACAATCGGCAGGTCGTGATCTCGGCGGACAAGAGCCCCTCGGACCTCGAGGGCGTCGACGAGCGCATGCGCTCGCGCTTCGGCTGGGGGCTGGTCGCCGACATCCACCCGACGACCTACGAGCTCAGGCTCGGCATCCTGCAGACCAAGGCCGAGCAGGTCGGCGTCAGCGTGCCGATCAAGGTCATCGAGTTCCTGGCGCACAAGATCACCTCCAACGTCCGCGAGCTGGAGGGCGCGCTGAACCGCATCGTCGCCCACGCCACGCTGGTCGGCCGCCCGGTCACGCTGGAGACGACGCAGGAGGTGCTGCACGACCTGCTGCGCGCTTCCGACCGGCGGGTCACGATCGAGGAGATCCAGAAGCGCGTGGCAGAGCACTTCAACATGCGCCTGGCCGACATGACCTCGGCGCGCCGGGCCCGCGCCGTCGCCCGGCCGCGGCAGGTCGCCATGTACCTGGCCAAGCAGCTGACCAGCCGCTCGCTGCCGGAGATCGGCCGCAAGTTCGGCGGCCGCGACCACACCACGGTGATGCACGCCGTGCGCAAGGTCGACGAGCTGAAGGTCAGCGACCCCAGCTTCGCCGAGGACGTCGAGCTGCTGCGCCGCATGCTCGAGGCCTGACGCGTCCGGGCGCTGCCGGGACCGCTTCCGGCCGCTGCATGCTGCGGTTGCGCAGCGGACTTCAGGAAGGCTCGGCACCGCCGCCCGCAGGGGCCTGGAATCGCTTGCCCGCGGGCCGCGCGGGCGGCGCGAAAATCCTTACGCCGCAAGGCCGCTATGCTATAGTGCGACCCCGTATCGCGGCGCCGCCGAGTCGTCGGTGTGCGATTGCGAAGACGGGACCCTGCCTGTGCCGCCCGAGACGCGCTCCGCGGCGGCCCGGGCGGCCAGTCCACCCCGGCGCTTCCTGCCAGACCGAAGAGTTTCCCGAACGATGAAGCTGACGATCGAACGCGCGGCCCTTCTGCGGTCGCTGGCCCACGTCCAGAGTGTCGTCGAACGGCGCAACACGATCCCGATCCTCTCGAACGTGCTGCTCGAGACCAAGGACGGCCAGCTCGGCCTGACGGCGACGGACATGGACCTGACGATCGTCGAGCAGACCGGCGCGACGGTGGCCACCGCCGGCGCCACGACGGCGCCCGCACACACGCTCTACGACATCATCCGCAAGCTGCCGGACGGCTCCGAGGTCGAGCTTTCGACCGGCGGCGACGGCCAGCTCAGCCTCAAGGCCGGGCGCTCCAGCTTCAATCTGGCGACGCTGCCGCGCGAGGACTTCCCGACCGCCGGCGCCGCCGAGCTGCCGCACGCCTTCGAGCTGCAGGCGCGCGAGGCCAAGCACCTGATCGACCGCACGCGCTTCGCCATCTCGACCGAGGAGACGCGCTACTACCTCAACGGCATCTACCTGCACGCGGCGACGAGCGGCGAGGTGCCGGTGCTGCGCGCCGTGGCCACCGACGGCCACCGCCTGGCGCGCTTCGAGATGCCGCTGCCGGCCGGCGCCGAGGGCATGCCGGGCGTCATCGTGCCGCGCAAGACGGTCAACGAGCTGCGCAAGCTGATCGACGAGGTCGACGGCGCGCTGACCGTGTCGCTGTCGGAGACCCGGATCCGCTTCGCCTTCGGCGAGACGGTCCTGACCTCGAAGCTGATCGACGGCACCTTCCCGGACTACGAGCGCGTCATCCCCTCGGGCAACGACAAGATCATGGAGGTCGACTGCAAGTCCTTCGCCGAGGCGGTCGACCGCGTCTCGACGATCTCCAGCGAGAAGAGCCGCGCCGTGAAGATGAGCGTCGCCGAGGGCGCCGTCACGCTGTCGGCGACCAGCCCGGAGAACGGCAGCGCCGAGGAGGACGTGGCGATCAACTACAGCGGGCCGGTCATCGAGATCGGCTTCAACTCCCGCTACCTGCTCGACATCGCCAGTCAGATCGAGGGCGACGGCGCCGAGTTCGCCATGGCCGACGCCTCCTCGCCGACCCTGGTGCGCGACGTCACCGATTCCAGCGCGCTCTACGTGCTGATGCCGATGCGGGTCTAGGCCGAGTCTCGGCCCGCCGCCGGGGCTGCCCGGTCGGCCCCGTCGCCCATCGAGCTCGGGTGATGCGAGCTCTGCCCCTGGGAGCCTCCGCGAGCGCCTTGCCCGGTTCCGTCGCCGATTCGCCCCTTGCCGCCGCGCCGCCGGCCGCCACGCTGTGGCTGCGGCGCCTGACGCTGTCCCGATTCCGCAACCTGCGGCAGGCGGAACTGGCGACCGACGCGCGCCCGGTCGTGCTGACCGGCCCGAACGGCGCCGGCAAGACCAACCTGCTGGAGGCGATCTCGCTGCTGACCCCGGGGCGCGGTCTGCGGCGCGCGCCGCTCGCAGAGCTGGAGACGCGCGAGCCCTCGAACGACCCGCGGGCCGCGGGCTGGGCGGTCGCCGCGGAGCTGGTCACGCCGCAGGGCGGCCACAGCCTGGGCACCGGCAGCGAGCCGGGCGCGGCGGCGGGGGGCGGCGACAAGCGGCTGCTGCGTGTCGACGGCGAGCGCGCGGCCAGCCAGCAGGCGCTGGGCGAGCTGCTCTCGGCGGTCTGGCTGACGCCGCAGATGGACCGCCTGTTCCTCGAGGGCCCAAGCGCGCGCCGGCGCTTCCTGGACCGCCTGGTCTACGGCTTCGATCCGCGCCATGCCGGCCGACTGAACGCCTACGACAAGGCCCTGCGCGAGCGCTCGCGCCTGCTGCGCGCCGGCAACTGGGACCGCATCTGGGTCGGCTCGCTGGAGGACACGCTGGCCGAGCGCGCGGTCGCGATCGCCGCCGCGCGGCGCGCCGCCGTCGAGCGCCTGGCCGGCGCCTGCGCGCAGTCGCTCGGCGCCTTCCCGCGCGCCGGCCTCGGGCTGGTCGGCGACGCCGAGACGCTGCTCGGCGACCGGCCGGCGGTCGAGGTCGAAGGGCGTCTGCGCGAGATCCTGGAGCGGCAGCGCGGCCGCGACGCCGAGCTGGGCGGTGCCGGCGTCGGCGCGCACCGCGCCGACCTCAGCGTCAGCCATCTGGAGCGCGGCCTGCCGGCCGGCCTCTGCTCGACCGGCGAGCAGAAGGCGCTGCTGATCTCCATCGTCCTGGCCCATGCCCGGCTGATCGCGCTGGAGCGCGGCGCGGCGCCGCTGCTGCTGCTCGACGAGGTCGCCGCGCACCTGGACGAGCAGCGCCGCCGGGCGCTGTTCGAGGAGCTCACGGCGCTCGGCGCGCAGTCCTGGCTGACCGGCACCGAGGCGGCCCTGTTCGAGCCGCTCGGCGAGGCCGCGCAGCGGGTCCAGCTGCGCGATGGCCTGCTGCTCGCGCAGGCCTGAATCCACCCGAATTCCACAAGAACTTGGCTGCCGCCAACCCCATATAGGCTATACTGAGTAGATACCATGACAGACCCGACCCCCATGCCCGAGAACGACCCCTCCCTGGAGCCGTCGGCCGACGCCGCCGGCGAGGCCTACGGCGCCGAATCGATCAAGGTCCTGCGCGGCCTGGAGGCGGTGCGCAAGCGCCCGGGCATGTACATCGGCGACACCGACGACGGCTCGGGCCTGCATCACATGGTCTACGAGGTCGTCGACAACGCCATCGACGAGGCCCTGGCCGGGCACTGCGACATCGTCGAGGTGACGCTCAACGGCGACGGCTCGGTCACGGTGTCCGACAACGGCCGCGGCATCCCGGTCGACATCCACCAGGAGGAGGGCGTCTCGGCGGCCGAGGTCATCATGACCCAGCTGCACGCCGGCGGTAAGTTCGACCAGAACTCCTACAAGGTCTCCGGCGGCCTGCACGGCGTCGGCGTCTCGGTGGTCAACGCGCTGTCCGAGTGGCTGGAGCTGCGCATCTGGCGCAACGGCAAGGAGCACTGGATGCGCTTCGCCGACGGCGAGGCCGTCGATCCGCTGACCGTGCGCGGCCCGGCCGAGGGGCGCAAGGGCACCGAGATCTCGTTCCTGCCCTCGACCAGGACCTTCTCGAAGACCGAGTTCGACTTCGCGACGCTGGAGCACCGGCTGCGCGAGCTCGCCTTCCTGAACTCCGGGGTGCGCATCCGCCTGACCGACGCGCGCAAGCCCGACCCCGTCGTCTCCGACCTGCACTACGAGGGCGGCCTGATCGCCTTCGTGCGCTACCTGGACCGCAGCAAGCAGAGCCTGGTCGAGCCGCCGATCCACATGGTCGCCGAGCGCGACGGCATCGTCGTCGAGGTCGCGATGCAGTGGACCGACAGCTACCACGAGACGATGCTCTGCTTCACCAACAACATCCCGCAGCGCGACGGCGGCACCCACCTCGCCGGCTTCCGCGCCGCGCTGACCCGGCAGGTCAACGGCTACGCCACGCAGTCGGGGCTGCTGAAGAAGGAGAAGGTGACGCTGACCGGCGACGACGCGCGCGAGGGCCTGTCCTGCGTGCTCTCGGTCAAGGTCCCCGATCCCAAGTTCTCCAGCCAGACCAAGGACAAGCTGGTCTCCTCCGAGGTCCGGCCGGTCGTCGAGTCGGTGGTCAACGACAAACTGCAGCAGTTCTTCGAGGAGAATCCCAACGAGGCGCGCAAGATCGTCGGCAAGGTGGTCGAGGCGGCGACCGCCCGCGAGGCGGCGCGCAAGGCGCGCGAGCTGACCCGGCGCAAGAGCGTGCTCGACGTCGCCTCGCTGCCCGGCAAGCTGGCCGACTGCCAGGAGCGCGACCCGGCGAAGTCCGAGCTGTTCATCGTCGAGGGCGATTCCGCCGGCGGCTCGGCCAAGCAGGGACGCGACCGCAAGTTCCAGGCGATCCTGCCGCTGCGCGGCAAGATCCTCAACGTCGAGCGGGCGCGCTTCGACAAGATGCTGTCGAGCCAGGAGATCGGCACGCTGATCACCGCGCTCGGCACCGGCATCGGCCCCGAGGAGTTCGACCTCGCCAAGCTGCGCTACCACAAGATCGTCATCATGACCGACGCCGACGTCGACGGCAGTCACATCCGCACGCTGCTGCTGACCTTCTTCTTCCGCCAGATGCCGGAGCTCGTCGAGGCCGGCCATCTCTACATCGCCCAGCCGCCGCTCTACCGCGCCAAGCGCGGCGACAGCCTGACCTACATGAAGGGCGACCGCGAGATGGAGGAGTACCTGATCTCCTCGGCGATCAAGGAGGCGGTGCTGGAGTTCCAGTCGGGCAACCAGCGCGCCGGCGAAGATCTCGCGGACCTGGTGCGCAAGGCGCTGCGCGCCCGGCACCTGATGGAGTCCCTGGTCCACAAGGTCGGCTCCTGGGACGTCGTCGAGCAGAGCGCGATCGCGGGCGCCCTGAGCCGCGAGATCCTCGACGATCCCGAGCGGGCCCGCCGGGCGGCCGAGGCGATCGCCCGGCGCCTCGACGACCTGGCCCCGGAGCACGAGCGCGGCTGGCAGGGGCTGTCCTCGGCCGACGGCGGCCTGCTGTTCACTCGCACGCTGCGCGGCGTGCCGGAGAGCCGGCGCGTCGACGCGGCCTTGCTGCAGTCCAGCGAGGCGCGCCAGCTCGACGCCATGGCGGCCGAGCTCAAGGAAACCTACGACCAGCGCGCGACGCTGCGCGGCAAGGACCGCGAGGCCGTCGTCTGGGGGCCGGTGTCGCTGGCCGACACGGTGCTCGCCTGGGGCCGCAAGGGCGTCTCGCTGTCGCGCTACAAGGGTCTCGGCGAGATGAACCCGGAGCAGCTCTGGGAGACCACGCTGGACGCCAACGCACGCTCGCTGCTCAAGGTGCGCGTCGCCCATGCCGAGGAGGCCGACGGCATCTTCGACACGCTGATGGGCGATCTGGTCGAGCCGCGCCGCGAGTTCATCCAGACCCATGCCCTCGAGGTCGCCAACCTCGACGTCTAGCCCGGGGACGCCGTCCCGCCGGGGCCGCCCCGCCTGAGGACCGGCCTCGCGATCGGCCTCGGGACCTGCCTGCGCGTCCCGCGACCGCGGCGCTTGCGCCGACTCGCGCCGCTCGACGATGGTTAATCATCGCTTAACGGGTAGACCGCGAGACTTGCGCCAGCCAGGTCTGTGGGGGCACAGGGGATGTCCTTGGCGTTGCAGGCGACCGGGCGGAAGCACGCGCCGCCCACGGAGTCACCGGCCGTCGCCGCGCTGATCGCGGTCGGTCCGGACGAGCGCATCGAATCGGCGAGCCCGGCGGCCGAGGTCTTGCTGGGCTACGGCCCCGGCGGCTTGGCCGGCCTGCCGCTGGTCGCGCTGCTCGCCGATCCCGAAGACCTCGTCTGCCTGCAGCGGGGCGGACGCTGCCGCCTGCTGCGCGGCGAGGGCGAGCCGCTGCTGCTCGACCTTCAGGTCGCGCCGCTCGAGATCGCCGGCGCCGGCCTGCGCGTCGTCTGCCTGGCGGCGGCGGCGGCCGCGACCCGGGCGGAGCGGCTCAACGCGCTGCTGCGCCGGGCCCTCGAGGAGCTGCCCGAGGCGCTGATCCTGTTCGACGACGACGACCGGCTGATCTACTTCAACCAGGCCTACCGCCGGATCTTCCCCTACATGCCGAGCTTCGCCGAGCTCGAGGGCGCGCACTTCTTCGAGATCGTGCGCCGCTCGATGGCGCAGCCGGGCGTCATCCTGGATCCGCTGGCGCGCGACGATCCGGAGGCCTACCTGGCCAAGCGCCTGGAGCGCCTGCACCGGCCGCGCAATGGGCCCTTCGAGCAGCAGGTGCGCGACGAGTGGCATCTGGTCCAGGAGATGCGCATCCCCGGCGTCGGTTTCGTCTGCCTGCGCAGCGACATCACCGACATGCGCCGGCTCGAGGCGACGCTGGTCGAGCGCGAGGACCTGTTCCGCACGCTGGCCGACACCTCGCCGGTCGCGATGGTGCTGACCCGCCTGACCGACGCGCGGGTCGTCTACATCAACCCGAGCGCCGCCGAGATGTTCGGCGTGCCGGTTGCCGAGGCGCCCGGACAGCACGCCCCGGACTTCTACGTCGATCCGGCGGACCGCGCGCAGCTGGTCGGGCGCCTGCAGCGCGAGCGGGTCGTGCGCGACGCCGAGATCGAGCTCAAGGACGTGCGCGGCCGACCCTTCTGGGCGCTGCTCTCGGGCACCATGACCAGCTACGGCGGCGAGCCGGTGCTGCTGATCTCGGTAGTCGACATCTCCCAGCGCAAGCGCCAGGAGCGCGCGCTGGCCAACGCCAACCAGCAGCTCGCCGAGCTGGCCGGGCGGCTGAAGACGACCAGCGAGGACGCCAACGCCGCGCGCCTGCGCGCCGAGGAGGCGAGCCGCACCAAGTCGACCTTCCTGGCGATGATGAGCCACGAGCTGCGCACGCCGCTCAACGCCGTGCTCGGCTTCTCGTCGATCCTGCGCGACCAGCTGTTCGGGCCGATCGACGAGCCCAAGTACGTCGAGTACGCCCACGACATCTACGACAGCGGCGCCCACCTGCTGGCAATCATCAACGACATCCTGGACCTGTCGAAGATCGAGGCGGGCAAGATGGAGGTCAGCCTGGAGCCGCTGTCGGCGGCCGAGCTGGCGCGCTCCTGCCGGACCCTGGTGCGCGGCCTGGCCGACGAGAGCGGGGTCCAGGTCCAGCACTCGATCTCTCCCGAGGACCTGGAGATCCGCGCCGACC
Source organism: Alphaproteobacteria bacterium (assembly GCA_030433005.1). Taxonomy (GTDB): domain Bacteria; phylum Pseudomonadota; class Alphaproteobacteria; order Kiloniellales; family DSM-21159; genus Tistlia. The sequence goes on along the minus strand of JAUILQ010000004.1, from coordinate 49,059 downwards.
GCCGCGCCGCCAAGCAGATGCTGGTCAACCTGCTGTCGAACGCCTGCAAGTTCACGCCGGCGGGCGGCCGCATCGGCCTGGACTTCGCCGGCGGCCCGGAGGAGGTGCGGGTGACGGTCAGCGACACCGGCATCGGCATGACCCAGGAAGAGCTCGACCGCGCGCTCGAGGCCTTCGGCCAGATCGCCGGCGCCGGCATCAGCCAGAAGGGCACCGGCCTCGGCCTGCCGCTGGTGCGCGGCCTGATCGAGCTGCACGGCGGGCGCCTGGAGATCGACAGCGCGCCCGGTGCGGGCACGCGCGCGACGCTGGTGTTCCCGCGCGACCCGGGCTGACCCGCCGGCGATCTAGGATCCTCCGGCAGGGTCTCCGGCGAGGCGGGCGAAGGCCGAGGGGTCGGTCCAGTAGACCACCAGGTCGTCGAGGCCTTCCGACAGGCTGTCGTAGAAGGCGCGCGCCGCGGCGTTGTCCCGCATCGCCGTCCAGACCAGGTAGCGGCCGCCCCCGGCCGCGGCCTCGCGGGCCAGCCTCGCCATGAGCGCCCGCCCGACGCCGCGCCGGCGCGCCCAGTCGGCGACGAAGAGGTCGGCGATGTAGCGCCCGCGCACGCCCTCGCCTGTGTCGTAAATCGGGCAGTGCAGCAGGTAGCCCGCCGCATCGCCGTCCCATTCGGCGACCAGGGTGGCGAAGGCGGCGTCGGGGCCGAAGCCGTCGGCCCGGAAGCGCCCCTCGTCGAGGCCGGGCGGATCGAGGCCCTCGTGGGCGGAGAGCGCGCGGCAGAAGGCGACGACCGTGGCGGCGTCGTCCGGCCGCGCCGGTCGGATCAGGAGAGACATGTCACCCAGGTACCTGTCGCATCGGGTCCCGCGACGGGGAGCATGGAGCCAACTCCGGCAACTGTGCTAAGCGACCGGAAGCTATCCCAGAACAGTCACCATGGCACGCCGCACCGCAACCCCCGCCCTGCGCGCCGACATCGAGGCCCAGGCCGCCCGGCGCCCGTCCGGCGCTGCGGCGCGCCGCGCCGGCGCCTCCAAGGGGGCCGGCTCCGGCGGGCGGCAGCGCGCGGCCGGCAAGGCCCGTCCGGCGCGCTCCTGGCGCTGGCTGCGCCGCGTCGCGATCTGGGCCGGCGTCGCGGCGATCTGGGGACTGGTCGCGCTGGCCGGCCTGCTCGCCTGGTACGCCTACGACCTGCCCTCGGTCTCGGCGCTCGGCGAGTTCACGCGCAAGCCCAGCGTCCGCCTGCTCGATGCCGAGGGGCGCCCGCTCGCCGCCTTCGGCGACCTCTACGGCGACTCCGTGCCGGTCGGCGAGCTGCCAGCCCACCTGCCGCAGGCCGTGCTGGCGGTCGAGGACCGGCGCTTCTACGACCACCCCGGGATCGATCCCTGGGGCATCCTGCGCGCCGCGGTCAGCAACGTCATGGCCGGCCGCCTGCGCGAGGGCGGCTCGACGATCACCCAGCAGCTCGCCAAGAACCTCTTCCTGACGCCGGAGCGCACGCTCGAGCGCAAGGTTCAGGAGGCGATGCTGGCGCTCTGGCTGGAGACCAGGCTCAGCAAGGACCGCATCCTCTCGCTCTACCTGAACCGGGTCTACCTCGGCGCCGGCACCTACGGCGTCGACGCGGCGGCGCGGCGCTACTTCGGCAAGTCGGCGCGCGAGGTCGGGCTCTACGAGGCGGCGATGATCGCCGGGCTGCTCAAGGCGCCCTCGCGCTACAACCCGGCCAACGATCCGGACCTGGCGCACCGCCGCGCCTCGATCGTGCTGCGCTCGATGGCCGATGCCGGCTTCCTCAGCGAGGCCGAGGCGACGCGGGCGATCGAGCAGCGGGTGCGCGGCGAGGCCCAGGTCGCCGACCGCGGCCGCTACTTCGCCGACTGGACGCTCGGCCGCGTCGCCGAGGAGAGCGGCCAGCTCGAGGGTGACGTGCTGGTCCGCACGACGCTCGACTCGGGCGTCCAGCGCATCGTCGAGGCCGAGGTCGCCGGGCTGCTCGCCGGCCCGGGCGCCGCCGCCGGCGCCGGCCAGGCGGCGGTCGTGGTGATGACCCACGACGGCGCCGTGCGCGCCCTGGTCGGCGGCCGCAGCTACGGCGACAGCCAGTTCAACCGGGCGGTGCAGGCGCTGCGCCAGCCGGGCTCGGCCTTCAAGCCCTTCGTGTTCCTCGCCGCCCTCGAGAGCGGCATGACGCCGGACAGCCCCGTCGTCGACGCGCCGCTCGAGTTCAGGACGCCGAGCGGCGTCTGGCGGCCCTCGAACTTCACGGACGAGTATCGGGGCACCGTGACGCTGCGCGAGGCCCTGGGCCGCTCGCTGAACACGCCCGCGGTGCGCCTCGCCGAGCGGGTCGGCATCGAGCGGGTCGCCGCGACGGCGCGGCGCCTGGGCATCACCACGCCCCTGGTCGAGAACCTCAGCCTCGCGCTCGGCAGCGCCGAGGTCAGCGTGCTCGACATGGCCGCGGCCTACAGCGCGCTGGCCAACGGCGGCTCGGCGGTCTGGCCCTACGGCGTCGCGCGCATCGAGACCGCCGGCGGCGAGCTGCTCTACGACCGCCACGGCGGCGGCGGCGGTCGCGTCGCCGAGCCCGCCGCCCAGGCGGCGCTGGTCGACATGATGGCCGGCGTCATCGCCTGGGGCACCGGCAAGGCTGCGGATCCCGGCCGTCCGGCGGCCGGCAAGACCGGCACCAGCCAGGACTTCCGCGACGCCTGGTTCGTCGGCTTCACGGCCGACTGGACCGTGGCGGTCTGGCTCGGCAACGACGACGGCACGCCGATGGACCGGGTGACCGGCGGCGGCCTGCCGGCCGAGCTCTGGAGGGCCATCGTCCGGCGCATCTCCGAGGGCTTGCCGGCGCGCCCGCTGACCTACGCCGCGGCGGTGCCGAGCGGGGCCGCGCCGGCCGACGCCGAGCCGCCCGCCGCGCCCGCGCGGGACGGCGAGGGCTCGGGCCTGCTGGAGAGCCTGATCGACCGCCTGACCGGCGGCGGCTCGGCGCCCTCCGCGTCGTCCGGCGGCTCGGAGCCGCGCTCCCTGACCAGCCCGGGCAGCGACCGCTGACCGCCTACTCGGCGAGCACCACGCCCTCGCGGCGCGGGTCGGCACCGCCGACCCAGCCTTCGCCGCTGCGGCGCAGGGCGTGCAGGCCGCTGGTCATCGGCCGCACCCGGACCTCGTGGCCGAGCGCCTCCAGCTCGGCGGCGAGCTCGGCCGCGGCCGTGCCGGCCTCCAGGTCGGTGACGCCGTTGCGGTTGACGACGTGGGGCAGCGAGACGGCCTGCTGCGGGGACAGCCGCCAGTCGAGCAGCGCGATCAGGCTCTGCGCCGTGTAGCCGATGATGCGGCTGCCGCCGGGCGAGCCGGTGGCGGCGAGCAGCCGGCCCTGCCCGTCGAAGACCACGGTCGGCGACATCGAGCTGCGCGGCCGCTTGCCCGGCTGCACCTGGTTGGCGACCGGCGTGCCCTCGATCTGCGGCCGGAAGGAGAAGTCGGTCAGCTGGTTGTTGAGGATGAAGCCGCCGGCCATCAGCCGGGAGCCGAAGGCGTTCTCGACCGAGCTGGTCATGGAGACGACGTTGCCCTCGGCATCGGCGACCACGAAGTGGCTGGTCGAGGGCGGCTCGTACTGCGGTGCCGCCACCGCCTTCTGCCTGATCTCACCCGGCTCGGCGATGCCCAGGCTGCGGTCGCGCTGGACCAGCGCGGCGCGCTTGCGCAGGTAGGTGGCGTCGAGCAGGCGGTCGAGCGGCACCTCGACGAAGTCGCTGTCGGCGACATAGGCGTTGCGGTCGGCGAAGGCGAGGCGGCCGGCCTCGGCGAGCAGGTGGGCGGCGGCGAGCGAGCCGGGCGCTTCCTCCTCCAGCTGGAAGTTCTCCAGGATGCCGAGCATCTGCAGCACGGCGATGCCGCCGGAGGTCGGCGGCGGCATGCCGCAGACCTCGAATCGCCGATAGCCGAGACAGAGCGGCGTGCGCTCGCGCGCTTCGTAGCCGGCGAGGTCGGCCAGGGTCAGGCGACCGGGATTGCCCGGCGCCTGGCGGACCGTCTCGACGATCTCCTCGGCGATCGGGCCTTGGTAGAAGGCGTCGGCGCCGCCCTCGGCGAGAGCCTCCAAGGTCGCGGCATAGGCCGGGTTGGCCAGGCGGTCGCCGACCTCGCGCGGTGCGCCGTCGGGCCGGTAGAAGTAGGTGCGGGGTGCGGCGAAGCGGTCCAGGTAGGGGTCCTGCTCGATCAGCAGGGCCAGGCGCGGCGAGACCGCGAAGCCGTCGCGCGCCAGGGCGATCGCCGGCTGGAACAGCGCCGCCCAGGGCAGGACGCCGTGGCGTTCGTGGGCCAGCTCGAGCAGCCGCGGCACGCCGGGCACGCCGACTGCCAGGCCGCCGACGACGGCGTCGAAGAAGCCCATCGGCTCGCCGTCCGCGCCGAGGAACTGGTCGGGCGTCGCCGCGGCGGGCGCGGTCTCGCGGCCGTCGTAGGCGTGCAGGCTCTGGCCGTCGGCATCCCAGTAGAGCAGGAAGGCGCCGCCGCCGAGGCCCGAGGACTGCGGCTCGACGAGGCCGAGTGTCGTCTGGATCGCGACGGCGGCGTCGATCGCGCTGCCGCCCCGGCGCAGCATCGCCATGCCGGCCTCGGCGGCCAGCGGATTGGCGGCGGCGACCAGGCCGGCGTCCAGCTCGGCGCCGCCCCTGCTCTCGCTCCCGCCCGAGACGGTCTGCGCCGGCGCCGGCGTCCAGGCGGCCGCCCCGGCGAGCGCCGCGGCGGCGAGGACGAGGACGGCGGCATGGCGGATCATGAAGGCTCCTCTCGCGGGCAGCAGCGCCGCGCGAGGCCTCATAGCCCGGCGGCGACCCTCTTGCACAGGGACATGCTGGCGACATCGTGCCCGCGGGCCTGGAGCAGCGCAACCAGCCAGCCGGGCCGCTGGCGGCCCTCGACCACCGGCAGGCAGGTGTGGATGGCCCGGCAGCCCTGCCGGTCGGCCTCGGCCTCGATCGCCTCGACGATCAGCTCGGCAACGCCGCGCCGGTCGAGCAGCTCGAAGGCGAGCAGCCGGTCGACGATCAGCACCTTGCCCTGCTCGAGGTCGCGACGGCATTCGTAGGCGACCAGGCCGATGATGACGCCGCTCTCGTTCTCGACGGTCAGGATGCCGGTGCTGGACGGCCGCCGGTCGCCGGGCAGGAAGTCCTCGGCGAAGGCGGTCCAGTCCTCCAGGGTCACAGCGGGCAGAGCGCTGCGTACCAGCGGGTAGGCCAGGAAGACGCGCTCGGGCGTCAGGGGATGGACGTGGAAGCTGCGCAACAGCGGCGATCCGTTGGAAGGGGCGGGCGGCCGGAGCCGAGGCGACGAGCATGGTCCCGGCCGGCGGCGCGCGGCCTTGACCTACGTCAATCCGTCGCTGCCGCCCTGCGCGTGCGATATCGAAATCCCGCAAGCGTGGTGCTAAACTAAGCAAGAATGAATGAGTGACCCGGCAGTTTCGGCCGGCGGCCAATGGCGGAGTCCATGCAGCAGAGCCTCTCTCCCTTCGACATCGGCAGGATCCGAGGTCTTGAGCCCGCGCGGGAGCGAGCCGGCGGCGAGCAGGTCTCGCCCTGCGGTGCCTGCTCCGTGCGCCATCTGACCTTCTGCGCGCCGCTCGGCGAGGAGGAGCTCAACCACGTCTCGCGGATCGTCCAGAACATCGAGCTGCATCCCGGCGACCCGCTGTTCGACGAGGGCGAGGACGCGACCCACCTCTACTCGGTGACCGCCGGGGCGATGAAGGTCTACAAGCTGCTGCCCGACGGGCGACGGCAGATCATCGGCTTCCTGTTCGCCGGCGATTTCCTGGGCCTGGCCGACGACGAGGCCTACGCCTACAGCGCCGAGGCGATCACCCACTCGGCGCTCTGCCGTTTCCCGCGCCGCAAGCTGGAGGCACTGCTCGAGCGCTATCCGCGTATGGAGCGCCGGCTGCTGGGCATGGCGAGCCACGAGCTGGCGGCGGCGCAGGAGCAGATGCTGCTGCTCGGCCGCAAGACGGCGAAGGAGAAGATCGCCAGCTTCCTGCTGTCGCTCGGGCGCCGCGCCGAGCAGCGCGGCCAGACGGCCAACCCGGTCTCGGTGCCGATGAGCCGCAACGACATCGGCGACTTCCTGGGCCTGACCACCGAGACGGTGAGCCGCACCTTCACCCAGCTGCGCCAGGCCAAGCTGATCGCGCTGATGCCGGCCGGACGCGTCGACCTGCTCGACGTCGAGGCCCTGCAGGACATCGCCGAAGGCAACTGATCCCCGCTGCGGTCGGGAGAGCCCTGCGCGAGGCGGGTGCCGGACGGGCGGCCGCCGCGTTGCGAAGGCCCCGGCGCCGCGCTAATGCTGTCCGCCGCCGAAGTCGCAGCAGGAGGAGGCCGCCTTGGCACAGCACGGGCCCAGGCCGGACAGCACGGGGCACGACAGCACGGGGCACGACAGCGCGGGGCAGGACGGGCAGGCGGGCGGCTACGGCGGCAGCGGCAAGCCGGCCCGGGCGATGACGCCGCAGCGCATCCGCGCCCGCAAGGGCGGCGAGCCGCTGGTCTGCCTGACCGCCTACGACTATCCGACCGCCCAGCGTCTCGACGCCCACGTCGACCTGCTGCTGGTCGGCGATTCCCTGGGCATGGTGGTCTACGGCGAGGAGACCACGCTCGGCGTCACCCTGGAGACCATGATCGCCCACGGCCGGGCCGTCGCGCGCGCCTGCAGCCACGCCTGCGTCGTCGTCGACCTGCCGTTCGGCAGCTACCAGGAATCGAAGCAGCAGGCCTTCCGCAGCGCCGCCCGCCTGCTCGCCGAGAGCGGCTGCGCCGCCGTCAAGCTCGAGGGCGGACGCGAGATGGTCGAGACCGTCGCCTTCCTGGTCGAGCGCGGCATCCCGGTGATGGGCCATGTCGGCCTGAAGCCGCAGATGGTGCGCGCGCTCGGCGGCTTCCGCACCCAGGGCCGCAGCGCCGCCGAGGCCGAGGCCCTGCTCGCCGACGCCGAGGCGATCGACGCGGCCGGCGCCTTCTCGATCGTCGTCGAGGGCACGGTCGAGGAGGTCGCCGCCGAGGCGACGCGCCGCACCGCGGCGCCGGTCATCGGCATCGGCGCCTCGGCCGACTGCGACGGCCAGATCCTGGTGACGCCCGACCTCGCCGGCCTGACCACCGGGCACGTGCCGCGCTTCGTCAAGCGCTACGGTTCGCTCGGCGAGGCCCTGGAACAGGCCGCCGAGGCCTACGCCGAGGAGGTGCGCAGCCGCCGCTTCCCGGGCGAGGCCCAGGTCGTGCGCGTCAAGCCGCGCTGACGGCCGGGACCGTGGGCAGCCCCGAGATCCTGCGCGACGTCGCCGCCCTGCGCCGGACCGTCGCCGGCTGGCGCAAGGACGGCGAGACGGTCGGCCTGGTGCCGACGATGGGCGCCCTGCACGAGGGCCACCTGACCCTGGTGCGCGCCGCCAAGGCCCGCTGCGACCGCGCGATCGCCACGATCTTCGTCAATCCCAAGCAGTTCGACCGAAAGGAGGACCTTGCCAGCTATCCGCGCAGCGAAGCCGAGGACCTGCGGCTGCTGGAGAGCGTCGGCTGCGACGCCCTCTTCGCGCCGCTCGACGTCTCGGTCATCTACCCGCCGGGCTTCGCCAGCAAGGTCTCGGTCGAGGGGTTGACCGCCTGTCTCGACGGCCTGCACCGGCCGGGCCATTTCGACGGGGTTACCACCGTGGTCAGCAAGCTGCTGCTGCAGGCGCTGCCGGACCTCGCCTTCTTCGGCGAGAAGGACTTCCAGCAGCTGACCGTGGTGACGCGCATGGCGCGCGACCTCGACATCCCGGTCGAGATCGCTCCGGTGCCGACCGTGCGCGAGCCCGACGGCCTGGCGATGTCCTCGCGCAACCGCCTGCTGGCGCCCGAGCAGCGCGCGCTGGCGCCGCTGCTCGCCCGGGTGCTGCACGAGACCGCCGAGGCGATCGCCGTCGACCCGACGGCCGAGGCCGCGCCCTTTCTCGCCCAGGCCCGGCATCGCCTGGGCCGCGGCGGCTTCGACAAGCTCGACTACGTCGAGCTGCGCGCCGCCGACGATCTCGCGGAGCTGGCGGTGCTCGACCGGCCCGGCCGCCTGCTCGCTGCGGCCTGGCTCGGGCGCACGCGCCTGATCGACAACGTGCCGGTGGGGTAGGCGCAGGGGGCTGAGACCTGCCGCGAGAAACCGATGCCTGAGTGTCCACCATGTCGCCGGACACCTGTCCACCATGTCTCCAGGCTGGACACTTGTCGAACCATGCAAGCGCTTGGTGCAAGGGCGCTTCCGCCACGTCGACCCCGTCCCACGGGAAGCCTTGCGCCCGCGCGAGGATCAAGGGCGAGCAGCCGCCGCTCTCGCCTCGCGCCGCCCCTACCGCCGGGCCAGCGGCGCGACCTCCTGCATCTCGGCGTCCCAGGGGAACAGGATCCAGGTGTCCTGGCTGACCTCGGTGACGAAGGAGTCGACCAGCGGGCGGCCGGCCGGCTTGGCGTAGACCGTGGCGAAGTGCGCCTTGGGCAGCAGCTCGCGGACCTTGCGGTAGGTCTTGCCGGTGTCGACCAGGTCGTCGACCACGACCATGCCCGTGCCGTCGCCCGGCACGCCCTTCAGGACCCTGAGCGCGCCCTGGCTCTTGTCGTCGTAGCTGGCGATGCAGACCGTGTCGATCGTCCGGATCTCCAGCTCGCGGGCGACCACCGCCGCCGGCACCATGCCGCCGCGGGTGATCGCGACGACGCCCTCGAAGGGGCCCTGCTCCATCAGCCGCCAGGCGAGCGCCCGGGAATCGCGGTGCAGCTCCCACCAGGAGACGGGGAAGGTCTTGGTGAAGGGGTGGTCGGTCATCGGGCCCTCGCGCTTGCTTCGCCCGAGGGCTTAGCCAAGCCGGCGGCCGGCCGCAAGCGGCGCAAGGGGCGCCGGCGCCGCGACGCCTCAGGAAATCGTCTCGGGCAGCTCGACCAGGCGCACGCCGTCGATGCGCCAGCTGCCGTCGGGCTGCCGCTCCATCCGGTAGAGCGCCAGGCTGGCCCTGCCGTCCGGCCCGATGACGTAGACCTCCTGGATCGCGATCGCGCCCTCCAGGCTGAGCTCGCGGAACTCGACCTCGAGCGGCCGGTAGACCGAGGGATAGCCGCTGCGCACCATCTCCATGAAGCTCGCCGGGCTGTCGCCGAAGCGGGCCCGGATGCCCGGCGAGGCATAGGAGAAGGCCGCGCCGCCGTCGTCGCGCTGGAAGGCGGCCATCTGCTGGCTGATGACGCCGCGGATCGCCTGCCCGGCGGCGCCGCCGTCCTGGGCCGCGGCCGGCAGCGGCGCGACGAAGAGCGCGACGGCGAGCAGGGCGACCAGCACCGCCTCGCGGCAGAGGCCGGCGAGCGGGCGGAGCAGGCGGGCGTCCCGCGGTGCGGCGGCGGCCGACGGCAGGCTGTTGGAAGCAGGATTGGGCATGGCTGGACTCCGTGCTTTGTCCCTAAACTGTGGCCGGCCGGGGCCGCGACCAGTCCCCGGTGACCTCCCGCACGGCTACGCAGCAGCAGAGGATTCGGATGCTCCAGAGCCTGACCGCCTATCGCGGCATGACCACCGCGCCGCACCACCTGGCGTCGCAGGCCGGCCTGTCGGTGCTGCGCGACGGCGGCAACGCGGTCGAGGCGATGGTCGCCATGGCCTCGACCATCGCCGTCGTCTATCCGCATATGAACGGCCTCGGCGGCGACGGCTTCTGGCTGATCTCCGAGCCGGGCGAGGCGCCGGTCGCCATCGAGGCCTGCGGCACCGCTGCGGCGGCGGCAACGCCCGAGCTCTACGCCGGCCAGGAGGCGATTCCGACGCGCGGCCCGCTCGCCGCCAACACGGTCGCCGGCGCCGTCGACGGCTGGCGCACGGCGCTGGAGCTCTCGGCCGGCTGGGGCGGCCGGCTGCCCCTGGCGCGGCTGCTCGAGGAGGCGACCTGGCACGCCCGCGAAGGCATCGCAGTCAGCGAGAGCCAGGCCCGCCTGACGCTGGGCAAGCTCGACGAGCTGCACGGCCAGCCGGGCTTCGCCGAGACCTACCTGGTCGAGGGCCGGCCGCCGGCGCCGGGCGCGCGCCTCGCCCAGCCCGGCCTCGCCGCGACGCTGGAGCGGCTGGCCGAGGCGGGGCTCGAGGACTTCTACCGCGGCGACCTGGGCCAGGCGATCGGCGCCGGGCTGCAGGCCGCCGGCAGCCCGGTCGCCCGCGCGGACCTGGCCGGCTACCGCGCGCGCCGCGTCGAGCCGCTGAGCGTCGAGCTGGCCGCCGGCCGGCTGCACAACCTGCCGCCGCCGACCCAGGGCCTCGCCTCGCTGACCATCCTGGCGCTCTACGAGCGGATCGCCGCGGAGCAGCCGGAGGGCTTCGACTTCCTGCACCGCCTGGTCGAGGCGACCAAGCAGGCCTTCCGCGTGCGCGACCGCATCGTCGGCGACCCGGACGCCATGACCGAGCCGGCCGCCGACCAGCTCGCCGGCGCGCTGCTCGACGCCGCGGCGGACCGCATCGACCTGCGCCGCGCGGCGCCCTGGCCGCCGCGCGACCCGGCCGAGGGCGACACCATCTGGATGGGCGCGATCGACGGCGAAGGGCGCGCCGTCAGCTTCATCCAGAGCCTCTACTGGGAGTTCGGCTCCGGCGTCACCCTGGCCGAGCTCGGGCTGGTCTGGCAGAACCGCGGCGCCGCCTTCCAGCTGGCGCCCGGCACGCCGCGCAGCCTGGCGCCGGGCCGGCGGCCGTTCCACACCCTGAACCCGGCGCTGGCGCGTCTCGCCGACGGCTCGACCCTGGTCTACGGCTGCATGGGCGGCGAGGGCCAGCCGCAGACCCAGGCCGCGGTCTTCGCGCGGCACGTGCTGCACGGCGTCGGCCTGCAGCGCGCGGTCAGCCGGCCGCGCTGGCTGCTCGGCCGGACCTGGGGTGCGGAGTCGGTGACGCTGAAGCTGGAGAGCCGCTTCGAGCCGGCGCTGTTCGAGGCGCTGGCCGCCGCCGGCCACCAGGTCGAGGCGGTCGGCGCCTACGACGAGGTCATGGGCCACGCCGGCGCGATCCGCCTGTGGCCCGACGGCCGCCTGGAGGGCGCCACCGACCCGCGCAGCGACGGCGGGGTCGCGGGCTTCTGAGAAGGGTGCGAGGGCGCCGGCCGCGCCCCTACTTGAACTCGACCTCGACGAAGACGAACTCGCCGGCGTTCGGGTTGATCACGTCGTGCTCGACGCCGGCCTTCTTGAAGTAGGAGACGCCGGGCGTCAGCTCGGCCTCGCTGGCCTCGCCCTTGCCGTCGATCAGCCGCAGCCGGCCGGGGGTCATCGGCACCACGACGTAGTCGTACTCGTGGCGGTGCCAGCCGGTCGCCGCGCCAGGCGCGAAGCGCCACTCGGTGACGCGGGTCCGCTCGTTGTCGACCTGGACGGTCGGGACCGCCCCGGGCCTGTCTGAAGCGGGCTTGTCGGAGTGGGACTCGTCGGGGGCCGCCATCGGCTCAGCGCACGTAGACGTGGACTTCGCCGACCGTCGCCGGGGGATTGGTCACCGACGACAGCGACACGCGGTCGGCCGGCAGGCCCATGTCGGTCAGCGAGCGCAGCACCCGCTCGGCGTTCTGGCGGGCCGTCTGGGTCGCCAGGTTGACGCTGCCCTGCGAGCCGCTGCCCGGCGCCACGGCGACCAGGTCGAAGCCGGCGTTGGGCTTGCGCTCCAGCGCGGCGCTGACCGCCGAGAAGAGCGCCGGCTCGTAGTTGACGTTGGGCTGGTCGAAACGGATCACGACCAGCGGCCGGGCCCGGCCGACAAAGGGCGCGGCGCCCTGCGGCGGCGGCGGCGCCGGCGTGCCGTAGGCGCGGTTGGCCAGGCTGACGCCGACGTACTCGCCGTTGCGGATCGCCACCGAGGTCGCCGTCAGGTTGGCGCGCTCGGTCGAGAGGTAGGCGCTCTGGCGGGCGATGTCCTCGGTCAGCTCGCTCTCCAGTCGGTCGACCAGCACCACCGTCTGGTTCGTCTCGTCCTCCAGGATCTCGAGCTGGCGGTGGTCCTCGTCGACCGCGCCGGAGATCCGGAAGGTCGCCGGGATCGCCTGCAGCAGGTAGGCGCCGAGGGTGGCCGAGGAATCGACCTCGCCGGCCAGCTGGTTCATCTCGTTGATCGAGGCGTCGACCTGCGAGAGCTCGGACTGCGCGGCGCGCCACTGCTCGACCAGCTCCGGGTTGCCCGGCGTGGTGCCGACCGTGAGCTTGGTGTTCATGCGGCCCTTGAGCTCGTGGTAGGCGGCGGCCGAGTTGCGGGCCTGGGCGCGCAGGGTCTGCAGCTCGTTGTTCTCGGCGATGATCTGGTCCTGCAGGTCCTCGAGCTGGTCGCGCAGCTCGTCGACCCGGTCGCCGACGGCGGTGCCGGTCGAGCGCCCGGGCGTCACGCCGCGCGGCACGAAGGTGCCGGTGCCGAGCGCCAGGGGATTGTCGCTGCCGTAGCTGCGCCCGCTGTCGCCGAACAGGGAAGGACCCACGGCCTCTTGCCCGAAGGAACAGGCGCCGAGCGCCAGAAGCATGCCCAATGAAAGGACGCGGCTAAGACCGTTCATATGTTCCTTCCGCCCCGAACCGCCCGACGACCGCCCCCCGCGTCCCGCGGCCGCCCGGTCCGGGCGTCGCCGCCGGGCGCCTCTGCTGCAGGCCGCGCGAAGGCGCCGGAGTCGGGCTGCCTATCGCTCGGCCGAGACTAACGAATGACGGGAGTCGCGACAAGGCGCATTTCCCTGGGGCCGGCGAGCAGTTTCCCGCCGACTCAAGGGCTTCGGGGCGCGCTCTTCAAGCGCCCGGTCAGCGTCGCGCGGCGCCACCGCGGCCGCTCGCACGCGCCGCGTCAAGAGCGCTTGCCTAGCCCTCGGGCTTTTGCTAGACACACGCCCTCGCGGCGCCCGGCAGGGCCCGTGACTTCTGGCGAAGCGCCCGTAGCTCAACTGGATAGAGCATCTGACTACGGATCAGAAGGTTGGGAGTTCGAATCTTCCCGGGCGCGCCATTTTCCTCTCCGTTCCTCAGGCTCTGTTCCCGACGCCGGGCCCCGTGATGCCCGGGTCCGCGGCTCAGTAGAGCAGCCAGACCAGTCCCAGCGACAGCGACGGGAAGAGCACCAGCAGCGCGACGCGCAGCAGGTCGGTCGCGACGAACGGCAGGACGCCGCGGAAGGTGTCGCGGATCGGCACGTCGCCCGCCATCGAGTTGATGACGAAGAGGTTGAGCCCGACCGGCGGGGTGATCAGCCCGACCTCCACGACGACCAGCACCAGCACCCCGAACCAGAGCGCGAACTCCTCGGGCGTCAGCCCGTAGTCGAGCGCGCTCATCGCCGGAAAGAGGATCGGCACGGTCAGCAGCACCATGGACAGGCTGTCCATGACGCAGCCGAACAGCAGGTAGAGCCCGAGCACCAGGGCCAGCACCAGCCAGGGGTCCAGGGCCTGGACGGCGACGAAGGTGGCGAGTTCCTGGGGCAGCCGGGTCGTCGCGAGGAAGCTGTTGAAGACGGCGGCGCCGAGGATGATCACGAAGATCATGCCGGTCGAGGACATGGTCGACAGCAGGCAGGCGCGCAGGCTGGCGCGATCCAGCCGGCCGTTGGCCAGGGCCACCAGGCCGGTGCCGGCCGCGCCGACGGCGGCGGCTTCGGTCGGCGTGAAGATTCCCAGGTAGATGCCGCCGATGACCGAAACGAAGATCGCGAGCACCGGCCAGGTCCGGACCAGCCGCCGCAGCCGCTCGCGGTAGCCGAGCCGGGCCGTCGGCCGCCCGGCCCCGCGGCCGAGCCGGGCCAGGACCGCGATGGCCAGGATGTAGGCCGCTGCGGCCAGGAGCCCCGGCACCAGGGCGGCACTGAAGAGCTTGGCGATGTTCTGCTCGGTGAGGATGGCGTAGATCACCAGGATCACCGAGGGCGGGATCAGGATGCCGAGCGTGCCGCCGGCGGCGAGCGCCCCGGTCGCGAGGGCGCCCGTGCAGCCGAAGCGCCTGAGCTCGGGCAGCGCCACCTGGCCCATCGTGGCGGCGGTCGCCAGGGAGGAGCCGCAGATCGCGCCGAAGCCGGCGCAGGCGCCGACGGCCGCCATCGCGACGCCGCCGGGACGGTGGCCCAGCCAGGCCTCGGCGGTCTCGAACAGCGACCGCGACAGCCCGCCCACCGAGGCGAACTGCCCCATCAGCAGGAACAGCGGAATGATCGAGAAGGAATAGCTCGAGAAGGTGCCGTAGGGCAGGTGCTTGAGCTGGACCAGCATCATCAGCGGGCTGCCGTTCAGCAGCGTGCTGCCGCCCAGGCCGACGGCGAACATGGCGACGCCGATCGGGACCCTGAGGAAGATCAGTCCGAGCAGCACCGGAAACGACCAGAGACCGATCTCCAGAGGGCTCACGCGCCGCCTCCGGCGCGGTCTGCGGCGCCGCGTCCTCCGCTACCGGGGCCTCCCCCCGCACCGCGGTCCGCCGTCCGCCCGAGCAGGCTCTCGGCGGCCCGCCAGAGCGCTACGATGCAGAAGACGGTCGCGCCGGCCAGCGCGAAGGCGTAGCCCAGCCAGGTCTCGAAGCCGAGGATCAGGGTGGTCTCGAGGTAGCTCTTCTTGTCCAGCATGCCGAGCGCCAGCCGCCAGGCGATCAGCAGGGCGATGGCCAGGACCAGGAGGTCGATCAGCGCGTCGATCACCCGGTTGGTCCGGGCGCCCAGGGCCGGTGCCAGCAGGTCGACCGCGGCGTGAGCCCGCTTGAGATGGCACCAGGGCAGGGCCGCGAAGACGGCGAAGCCGATGCCGACCTCGACGAGCTCGTAGTCGCCGGGGATCGGCCTCAGGCCGAGCCCGGTCAGGGCCCGCCCGGCGATGCTGATGCAGACCATCGCGACCAGCGCGAGCAGCACCAGCCCGCCGGCCAGGGCGGTCCAGGCGGCGAGCCGTTCGACCGCCGTCCTCACGCGACCCGCGCTCCCGGAGGGATCAGCGGCTGGCGCGCGTTGAGCTCCTGCACCGAGAAGCCGGCGATCCGCTTGTAGCGTTCCGCATGGGCGGCGAGCTCGGCGCGCGACACGACCTGCTCGATCCGGGCGAAGACGCCGCCGCAGCGGTCCTCGACGAGCTGCATGATGGCGTCGGGGCCGCTGCCCCGGTTGGTCCGGACGATGCGGTCCGTCTGGGGCCGCACGGCGGCCTCGTAGGCCTCGAGGGCCTCGGGGCCGACGCCGTGCTCCAGCAGGGCGCGGCCCAGCATGCGGGCGTCGACGACGGCCTGGCTGGCGCCGTTGGAGCCGACCGGATAGGTCGGATGCGCGGCGTCGCCCATCAGGGTCACGCGCCCGTCGGTCCAGCGCTCGATCGGGTCCCGGTCGACCATGGGATACTCGAAGACCTGCTCGGCGTCGCGCATCAGGCCAGGCACGTCCAGCCAGTCGAAGACCCAGTCCTCGAAGAAGGGCAGGAAGTCCTCCGGCGCCGCGCGGCGGTTCCAGTCCTCCCGGCGCCATCCGGCCGCGGGATCGACGCTGCGCTCGGCGATCCAGTTGATCGTCGCCAGCCCGCTGTGCGGATCCGGCCGGCTGATGGGATAGGCGACGATGCGCTGGCTGTCGTGGCCGGCCAGGATCATCGACGCGCCGCTCTTGAAGGGCGGGGCCTGGCTGGTCGCGCGCCAGAGAATCGCGCCGTTCCAGATCGGCGGTCCTTCCTGCGGCCGCATCTGCGCCCGTATCGCCGAATGAATGCCGTCGGCACCGATCGCCAGGGCCCCCTCGACGCGCTGCGTGCCGTCCGCGGTCTCGAGCGTCAGCGCGGCGCCGCCCGGCCGGTTCTCGAAGCCGGCGACGCGCGCGCCCGAGACCACGCAGCCGGGCCCGGCGCGCCGCACCAGCGCCTCGTAGAGCGCCATCTGCAAGCGGCCGCGATGCACCGAGTACTGGGGCCAGCGGTAGCCGGCTTCGAGACCCCGCGGCTCGGTCCAGATCTCCAGGCCCGTGCGGGTGTAGAAGCCGTAGTCGCGGGTGCGGATGCCGACCCGCTCGAGCGCGTGCTCCAGGCCCAGGTCGAACAGTTCGCGCACGGCGTTCGGCTGCAGGTTTATGCCGACGCCGAGCGGCCGGAGCGACGCGGCGGTTTCGAACACCCGGAAGGGAACGCCGAGCTGGTGCAGGGTCAGGCCGAGGGACAGCCCCGCCACCCCGGCGCCGGCGACCAGGACGGTCACGGCCGGCGCCGGGGGGCCGCCCCCCTGGCAGGCATCGGCCGGCTCACGGCTGATGCTTGTCGATCAGGGCGTTCGCCTGCTCGATGGCGGCCCGACCGTCGATGCCGCGTGCCTCCATCTCGCCGATCCAGTCGGCGACGACGGGCTCGGCGGCTGCCTTCCAGCGCGCCACCTCGGCCTTGTCCAGAGTGACCACCTGCGTTCCGTTGGCGACGGCGAGCGCGCGGCCCGGCGCATCGCCGGCAAGCATCTGCTCGGCCGCGAGGGTCGTGAGGGCGAGGCCCGAGTGCTCGTCGATGATGGCGCGCAGGTCCTCGGGCAGGCTCTCGTAGCGGTCCCGGTTCATCGCCGCCACGATCGTCGCCGTGTAGAGCGCCTGCGGGCCGGAGAACTCCGTGGCGTTCTCGATCAGCTCGCTCAGCTTGATCGCCGGTGTCACCTCCCAGGGAATGACCGTGCCGCTCACAACGCCCTTGGAAAGGGCCTCGGGGATGGCGGGCAGCGGCATGCCGACGGGAACCGCGCCGAGCGAGCCGAGCAGCGCGTTGATCACCCGGGTCGGGCCGCGCAGCTTGAGGCCCGCCATGTCCTCCAGCCGGGTCACCGGTTCGGCCGTGTGAATGACGCCGGGACCGTGGACCCAGGCGCCGAGCATCTTGACCTCCCGGTACTCGCTGTCCTGGAGCTCGGTCTCGACCATCTCCCAGAAGGCCTTCGAGGTCGCCACCGAGCCGCGCATCATGAAGGGCAGCTCGAAGACCTCGGACTTCGGGAAGCGGTTCGGCGTGTAGCCCGTCACCGTCATGATGATGTCGGCGGCACCGTCGCGGGCCTGATCGTAGAGGTCCGGGGGCCGGCCGCCGAGCGACATGGCGTCGTAGTGCTCGAACTTGATGCGTCCGCCCGAGGCTTCCTCGATCGACTCCGCCCAGGGCTTGAGCACCTTCGCCGGCAGGGTCGCCGGCGGCGGCAGGAACTGGTGCAGCCGCAGCGTGACCTCCTGAGCGCCGGCGACGCCGGCGAGGCCGAGCCACAGCGCCGCGGCGGCGGCAAGGACGCGGGTCGAAGGCATGTTTTCCTCCCCTGGAATTGGTCTTTTTGGTATTTACTTCATATCGTAAACGAGATTGTTTACCCGGTAAACGACCTCGTTTCCTCCTCGGGGCGTCGGCCGAGTTCCGTCGATCGAAGCGACACGCCTGCCGCAGAAAGACCGCATGGCCGATACCGACTCCAACGACTTCCCGCCGCTGCGCTATGGCCTGCTGCACGACCTGGTCGGGCACCTGCTGCGCCACGCCTACAATCGGGCCTACGCCGCCTTCGAGACCGTCTTCGAGGGCGAGGGCCTGACCCCGCTGCAGTTCATGATCTTCGAACTGGTGCAGCAGAATCCCGGGGTCAGCCACTCGGACATCGCCAGGGCGATGGGCACGGCGCCTTCGGTCGTCACCACGACGATGAAGCCGCTGCTGTCGGAGGGCCGGATCCGCCGGGCGACGCCCGACGGAGACAGCCGCCAGCGGATCTACGAGCCGACGCCCGAGGGGCTGGCCTGGTTCGCCCGCATCCGTCCCCTGATCGCGCGCAGCGAGGATCGGCTGACGGCGGCCCTCGGCGCCGAGCAGCGCAGCGAGCTGGTGCACATGCTGAGGCTGCTGCTCGACATCGAGCAGGACCGGGATCCGGGACCGGGGGCATCGGGCCAGAGGGCGCCGGGATGAGCGGCAGCGACGCGGTGGAGGCGGCCGGCGAGGCCCGGCCCGGCGGAAGCCGGCTCGCCGCTCCCGCGCTTGACCACTTCTGCGACCTCGAGATTCATCTCGACCCGGTCCGGGAGCTCGGACAGGGCCGGGGCGGCGCGCGGCGGATCATCCCGATCGTCGGGGGGACGGTCAGCGGCCCCGCCTTTTCCGGGCGCATCCTGGCGATCGGGGCCGACTGGCAGACCGTCCTGGCCGACGGCACCGCCGAACTCGACGCGCGCTATGCCTTCCAGACCGACGACGGCGCGCTGATCGAGGTGAGAAACCGGGGCTACCGTCACGGGCCGGCTACCGTCATCGAGCGCTTGAGCCGCGGCGAAACCGTCGATCCCGCCCTCTACTACATGCGCACCACCGCGCGTCTCGAGACCGGCGACGCCCGCCATGCCTGGGTCAATCGGCAGGTCTTCGTCGGCACCGGAGCGCGCCTGCCTGCGGCGGTCCGGATCGCCCTCTACCGCGTGGGCTAGAACGCTCGCCGGCAGCCTGCCCCGGCGCGCGCGATCCCCTCGCGGGCGATTCGGGCCGGCATGGCAGTCTAGTCGGCGCGCGCGGACGGCCGGTCATGCTATGCCGGCTGCGGCCGTGCCACCGCCGGCCCCCGGCAAGGCCGAGGGGGCCGGTCATTCATCGAGGGCTTCATGGACCGAGACCTGCTGACCGCCCGCGCGCACCAAGTCCTGCGCGACGCCGCGATTCCCGAGCTGCCGAACCGCCACAGCGGCAAGGTGCGCGAGAGCTACGACCTGCCCGACGGCCCGCTCGGCGGCCGGCGCATCCTGATCGCCACCGACCGGCTGAGCGCCTTCGACCGGATCCTCGCGGCGATTCCCTTCAAGGGCCAGGTGCTGACCCAGACCGCGCGACACTGGTTCGAGGCGACCGCCGACATCTGCCCGAACCACGTGCTCGACTACCCCGACCCCAACGTCGTGGTCGGCCGGCGCCTCGACATCCTGCCGGTCGAGATCGTCGTGCGCGGCTACCTCGCCGGCACCACCGGGACCTCGATCCTGACGCTCTACAAGGCCGGCCGGCGGCAGATGTACGGCCTGACGCTGCCCGACGGCCTGAAGCCGAACCAGGCGCTGCCGCAGCCGGTCATCACGCCGACCAGCAAGGCCGAGGCCGGCGGCCACGACGAGCCGCTCAGCCCCGCCGAGATCCTGGAGCGCGGCCTGCTGACCGCCGCGCAGTGGGAGCGGCTCTCGGCCTACGCGCTGGCGCTCTTCGCGCGCGGCCAGCAGCGGGCCGCCGAGCGCGGACTGATCCTGGCCGACACCAAGTACGAGTTCGGCACCGACGCCGAGGGCGGCATCTTGCTGGCCGACGAGATCCATACGCCGGACAGCAGCCGCTACTGGCTGGCCGAGAGCTACGAGTCGCGCCTCGCCGCCGGCGAGCGGCCGGAGTCGTTCGACAAGGACTTCGTGCGCAGCTGGGTCGCCGAGCGCTGCGACCCCTACCGCGACCCGGTCCCGGAGATCCCCGAGGCGCTGATCCTGGCGACCGCCGAGGTCTACGTGCGCGCCTTCGAGCAGATCACCGGCGAGGCCTTCGCCTGGCCCGACGCCGAGGTGCCGATCCTGGAGCGGATCCGCGCCAACCTGGCGCCCTACTTCGTCTAGCCCGTCCTGCCGCCTTCGCCGTCCTGCCAGGCCCGCCAATAGCCCTCGATCCGCTTGCGGAAGGCCTTCGGCTTCTCGGCGTAGAGCCGCCGGCCGAGCGGCTGGGCCTCGGCGCGCAGCTCGGCGCTGCGGCCGGCGATCAGCCCGTCGAGCGCCTCCAGCTCGAGCGGCGGGCCGAAGGCGTCGGGCTCGGCGGCCAGGGTCCGGCGCAGCACCGCCAGGTCGTGGTCGTCGCCGAGCAGGTCCGACAGACGCTTGGCCTCGCCGCCGGTCGCCTCGAGCACGCTCGGCCAGGCCGTCTGCAGCAGCCGCAGGTGATACCAGAGGTACTTCACCCGCTTGCGCCACTCGTGGAAGTCCTCGGCGCGGCCGCTCTCGTAGGCGGCGGCCGAGGCCTTGCGGCCACGGCGGTAGACCCGCTCCAGGCCGCCCGAGAAGGCCGACCAGCCCTTGGCGTCGACCGGCCAGTCGGCGAGCCCGGCGCGGGCCGCCTCGAGCTCTTCGGCGACCTGCTCGTCGCGCTCGCCCTCCTCGAGCAGGGCCCGGGTCGCCGCGTCGCGGCGCCGCGCCAGCTCCCGCTCGGCGCCGTCGAAGGCGCGGGCGTAGGTCACCGCGTCGAAGTGCCGGCGCAGCTTCTGCAGCGTCTCGACCAGCACTTCGGCGTCGCGGGCTTCCGAGAGGCGCCGGGCGGCGTCGCGCAGGCGGGCGTTGACGTGGCGGTGGTGCTTCTCGCCGACCTCGTCGCGGACCAGCCGGACGACCGCGCGCAGCTTCTTCAGGCGCTTGCGGGCGTCGTGCACCGCCTCGGCGCGGTCGGGCGCCTCGCGCAGGCTCTCCAGGGCGCGGCCGAGCTGTTCGTCGGCGACCCGGCGCACGCCCTGGCGCGGCGTCTCCTTGCGTTTCAGCCGGTAGGACATGCCGGGACAACGGCGCCTCGGAAGCGCGGTTCCGCTCGCCCGCGGCGCCGCCGCTCTCCCGGATCCGGCAAATCCGCCATTGAGAGATCAACCGCAAGCAATAGGTCTTAGGAAGCGGCGCGGTCGAGTTGCGGGGGCGGCCGCGCCTTCGGCCGACATCACGAGCGGAGACGCGGGTGACGACCCAGGTCATGACAGAGCGAGCAGGCGCGCGGCCGAGACGGCTCGGCGCCGCGCGGGCTTTCGCCAGGGCCTTCGCCACGGCCTTGCTGGTCCTGCCGGCAGCGCAGCTGGGCGGAGCGGGCGACGCCCGGGCCCAGGAGGCGCGTGGCCGGGCCGCGCCCGTCGAGGTGACGCGCGCCGAGGAGCGTCCGATCCCCGAGCGCGTCGAGCTCTCGGGCTCGGTCGTCTCGCCGCGCGCGGCGCGGGTTTCGACCGAGGTCGGCGGGCTGGTCCAGGCCGTCGAGGTCGCGCTCGGCCAGCGAGTTCAGGCGCGGCAGCCGCTGGTCCAGCTCGACGCGACGCTGGCCGCGCTGGAGCTGAAGAGCGCCGAGGCCGCGACCGAGGAGGCGCGCGAGGCGCTGCGCGACGCCCGGCGCGAGGTCGAGGTCGGGCGCCAGCTCGCCGAGCGCTCGACCCTGCCGCGCAACGAGCAGGACGCGCGCCAGGCCCAGGCGCGCATCGCCGGCGCGGCGGTCGAGCGTCTGGAGGCCGAGGAGGCGCGCCTGCGCGCCCGGGTCGAGCGCCACACGATCCTGGCGCCCTTCGCCGGCGTCATCGCCGAGCGTGCGGCGACGGAAGGCGAGTGGGTGTCGCCGGGCACTGCCGTGGTCGAGCTGGTCGAGACCGAGCGGCTGCGCGTCGACGTGCCGGTGCCCCAGCGTCACTTTCCGGAACTCGGCGAGGCGCCGGGCGTGACCGTACGCTTCGACGCCTTCCCCGGACGCGCGTTCCCGGCAGCCGTGCTGGCCCGCGTGCCGGTCAGCGACCCGACCGCGCGGACCTTCACGCTGCGCCTCGACCCGGAGGTCGGCGACGCCGGACTGACGCCCGGCATGTCGGCGCGGGTGACGCTGGAGCTCGGCAGCGAGCGGCGCGGCGTCGTGGTGCCGCGCGACGCGGTGATCCGCTATCCCGACCGGCGCACGACGGTCTGGACCCTGGTCGAGGGCGACGAGGGCCCGACCGCCAGCGAGCGCCTGGTCGAGCTCGGCCGCGCCTTCGACGGCCGGGTGCAGGTGCTCGAGGGGCTCGAGGCCGGCACCGAGGTCGTGGTGCGCGGCAACGAGGCGCTGAGCGAGGGCCAGCCCGTGCGTCGCGTCGACAGCGGCACCGGCTAGGGTCGGCGGGGTGTTCGATTCCATCGTCCGCCAGGGCACGCTGACCGCCGTCGTCGTGCTCATCGTCTGCGTCGTCGGCGTGGTCGCGGCGCTGCGCATCCCGGTGCAGATGATCCCGGACCTCGAGGTCCGGACGATCTCGGTGCGTACCTCCTGGCCGGGAGCGACGCCGCAGGACGTCGAGAAGGAGATCCTGATCGAGCAGGAGGAGTACCTGCGCTCGATCCCCGGCATGGAGCGCCTGGTCGCGCGCGCCTCGAGCGGCGAGGCGCGCATCGAGATGGAGTTTCCCTTCGACGTCGACATCACGCAGACGCTGATCCGCGTCAACAACGCGCTCAACCAGGTGCCGGACTACCCGGAGAACGTCGACCAGCCGCGGGTCTATGCGACCTCGTTCTCGCAGAACTCCTTCATGTACTTCCGGGTCGCGCCGCTCGAGGGCAATCCGCGCGGCCTCGACATGGACATGATGCGCGACTTCATCGACGACAACGTGCGCGACCGCATGGAGAACGTGCCCGACGTCGCGCGCGTCGAGATCGGCGGCGGCGCAGAGCGCCAGATCCGCGTCCTGCTCGACCCGGCCTCGCTGGCCGAGCGCGACGTCACCGTCGCCGAGGTGCGCGACGCCGTGCGCGCGCGCAACCAGGACTTCTCGGGCGGCGAGCTGGAGAGCGGCAAGCGCCGCTACCTGCTGCGCGCGGTCGGCCGCTTCGAGACGGTCGAGGACATCGAGAACCTGATCGTGCGGCGCGAGGGCGACTCGGTGCTGCGCCTGCACGAGGTCGCCGAGGTGCGCTTCGAGCACTCGGAGATCCGCGAGGTCGACAGCGTCAACGGCCGGCCGGTGATCGGCCTGTCGGTGCGCCGCGAGGCCGGCGCCAACGTCATCGACGTCAAGTACGCCATGCTCGACGAGATGGCGGCGATCAACGAGGAGGTGCTGGAGCCGGCGGGCATGCGCCTGGAGCTGACCGCCGAGGACGCCGGCTACGTCGAGGCCTCGATCCGCAACGTCTGGATCAACCTCGGCCTCGGCGCGCTGCTCGCCACCGCGGTGATGTTCGCTTTCCTGCGTTCCGGCCGCGCGACCCTGGTCGGCGTCGTCGGCATTCCAATCTGCACGATCGCCGCCTTCATCGGGCTGCTCGCCGCCGGGCGCACGATCAACGTGATCTCGCTGGCCGGCGTCGCCTTCGCCATCGGCATGACCCTGGACAACTCGATCGTCGTGCTGGAGTCGATCGACTTCGAGCGGCGCCGCGGCCTCGACCGCCTGCGCGCCGCGGTCGCCGGGGTGCGCAAGGTCTGGCCGGCGGTCGTCGCCTCGACCTTCACCACCGTCCTGGTCTTCGTGCCGATCGTGTTCATCCAGGAGGAGGCGGGCCAGCTCTACTCCGACGTCGCGGTCGCCGTCGCCGCGGCGATCCTGGCCTCGATGCTGGTCGCCGTGACGGTGATCCCGACCGCCGCCGCGCGCATCGACTTCCGGCGTGGCGCCGACCAGGCGGGCGGCGGCGGGGGCGCCGGGGCGCAGCCGAAGGCCCAGGCGGCCCTCGAGCGCGCGGTCGGCTGGCTGGTCGCCGGCCGCGTCCGGCAGGTCGCGGTGGTTCTCGCGACGCTGCTGGCCAGCGGCTTCGTCTACCTGGTGCTGACGCCGCCGGCTGAGTACCTGCCGGAGGGCGAGGAGCCGAAGACCTTCATCCGCATGAACGCGCCGCCCGGCTACAACCTCGCGACCATGACCGAGATCGGCCGCGAGCTGGAGGCCTACTTCCTGCCCTACGTCGGCGACGACCCGGCGCGCTTCGCCGCCGGCGAGACCGAGGTGCCGGCGATGGCCTACCTCAACCTCTCGATCGAGGCGGGCAGCCTGCGCATCATCACCGAGGCGATCGATCCCGACCAGCTGGGCGCGCTGATGGCCGCGGTCACCGAGCGCTTCGAATCCTATCCCGGCATGCGCGCCTTCGCCTCGCGCGGCTCGATCATCACCTCGAACCAGGGCGGCACGCGGGCGGTCAACCTGGACATCTCGGGGCCCGAGCTGGAGCAGGTCTACGCCGTCGCTTCGGCGGCCTACGCGCGCGCCGACGCGGTCTTCGACGATCCGCGGGTGCGCGCCCAGCCCGCGACCCTGTCGCTGTCGCAGCCGCTGGTCGAGGTCCGGCCCGACTGGGCGCGCGCGGCCGAGCTCGGCCTCGATCCCGGCGCGCTCGGCTTCACCATCTCGGCGATGACCGACGGCGCCTACGTCGACGAGTTCTTCCGCGAGGACGACAAGATCGACATCTACTTCTACAGCCGCCAGGGCCTGCAGGCCGAGCTCGACGAGCTCGGCCAGATTCCGCTCTACACGCCGGCCGGCGGCATCGTGCCGTTGAGCTCCGTCGCCGAGATCGTCGAGCGCGTCGACACCAATACGATCCGCCGCATCGACGGCCGGCGCACGGTGACGCTGAGCGTGATCCCGCCGGAGGATGTCGCGCTCGAGACCGGGGTCGAGCGCGTTCGCGAGGAGCTGATCGGCCATCTGCGCGACAGCGGCCGGATCCCCGGGACCGTGACCATCGACATCTCGGGGGCGAGCGACCAGCTGCAGGCGACCCAGGCGGCGATCGCGCAGAACTACGGCGTCGCTGTCGCCATCGTCTACCTGCTGCTGGTCGCCATCTTCCGGCACTGGGGCTACCCGCTGCTGATCATGACGACGATCCCGCTGGGCGTCGCCGGCGGCATCCTCGGGCTGCAGCTGCTCAACCTCGTCGGCGGGCTGCTGCCGCTGGTCGGCTGGCAGGCGGTGCGCCAGCCCTTCGACATGATCTCGATGCTCGGCTTCCTGATCCTGATGGGCACGGTGGTCAACAACCCGATCCTGATCGTCCACCGGGCGATGGAGAACGTGCGCGAGCAGGGCCTGCGGGTGCGCGAGGCGGTGCGCGAGGCCGTCGCCTCGCGGCTGCGGCCGATCGCGATGTCGACGATCACGACGATCTGCGGCCTGGCGCCGCTGGTCTTCATGCCCGGCGAGGGCACGGAGCTCTACCGCGGGGTCGGCGCCATCGTGCTGTTCGGCATCCTGGGCGCGGCATTGGTCACCCTGACCTTCCTGCCGGCGCTGACCTCCCTGGTGTTCGGGCTGGTCGAGAAGCCCGCCGCCGAAGCGGCCGAGCCCGGCTTGCCGGAGTGCTACGACCGAGCGGCGGAGTAGCTTTCGCTAGGCGGAGCCGCGCGGCGTCCCGCCGGGCGGGTCGGCGAGCAGCGGCACGAAGGCGACGCCGCCGAGCGACTCGCGCGCGAAGTCGTCGGGCCCGCGCCGCGTCAGGCGCACCAGCTCCTGGGGCCCGCCGGTCGGGCCGACCGGGATCACCAGCCGGCCGCCGGCGGCGAGCTGCTGCTCCAGCGCGGGCGGCACCCGGTCGATGCCGGCGGCGACCAGGATGGCGTCGAAGGGGGCCGCCTGCGGCAAGCCGCGCGTGCCGTCGCCGGCGACTAGCTCGACGTTCGCGCAGCCGAGACGCTCCAGGCGCTCACGCGCCGTCGCGGCGAGCCCCGGCAGCCGCTCGATGGCGTAGACCTCGCGGGCCAGGCGGCTGAGCAGGGCGGTCGAGTAGCCCGAGCCGGCGCCGACGTCGAGCACCCGGTCGTCCGGTCCGACCGCCGCCGCCTCGATCATCAGGGCGACGACGTAAGGCTGGGAGATCGTCTGACCCTCGCCGATCGGCAGCGGCCCGTCCTCGTAGGCCAGGTCCTGGTGCTGCGGGCCGACGAAGAGCTCGCGCGGCACGGCGCGGAAGGCGTCCAGCAGGCGCCGGTCGCGGATCCCGCGGTCGGCGAGCTGCCGCTCGACCATCGCGCTGCGTTCCCGGGAGCGGTCCATCCTCTGCCTCCCTTCCGTGCTCGAGTGAAGCCCGAAGAGGCAACGTTCCTCAAGGCGTATCGTTGACCGGAAAGAACCGAGACCGGCAAGGAGGTGCCGACATGGTGTCGGCCGACAAGCGGGCGATCGTCAGGACCGTCCTGGCGCGCCATCCGCGCAGCCACGCCGAGGGCCTCGGCATCGCGGTGGCGCGCAACAAGCCGATGCCGCTCTACCAGTGGCTGCTCGTCTCGCTGCTGTTCAGCGCGCGCATCGGCGCCGGGCAGGCGGAAAAGGCGGCGCGCGCGCTGTTCCGCAAGGGCTGGCGCACGGCGCATCGCATGGCGGCGACCGAATGGGAGGCCAAGGTGCGGGTGCTCAACCGCGCCGGCTATGCGCGCTACGACGAGAGCACGGCGCGCTACATCGGCGACGCGACGGAGCTGCTGGTGACCCGCTACGAGGGCGACCTGCGCCGGCTCCGCGAAGCCGCGAAACGCGACCCCGCCCAGGAGCGGCGCCTCCTGACGCAGTTCAAGGGCGTCGGCGCGGTCGGCGTCGACATCTTCTTCCGCGAGGCGCAGCTGGCCTGGGACGAGCTCTATCCCTTCGCCGACGCCAAGGCGCTGGAGAGCGCGTCCGCCCTGGGGCTCGGCGACAGCCCCGAGGCGCTGGCCGAGCTCGTCGAAACCCGCGCCGAGCTGCCGCGCCTGCTGTCCGGGCTGGTCCGGGTCTCGCTCGAGGGCGAGACCGAGAGCGTGCTGGCCGAGGCCGCCTGAGGAGCTGAAGGCGGCGCGGGTTTCAGTCGGCGCGGGCCTCAGTCGGCGCGGCAGGCGAAGCGCAGGGCGCGGCTCAGCATCGCCGGGACGACCGAGAGATGGCTCTCGCCGGCGAAGCGCACGAAGCGGCTCGCCAGGCGGTCGGGCCGCTCGGCGAGGCGGGCGGCCAGGGCTTCGGCCCGGTTGGCCATGGCCTCTTCCGGCCGCTCGGCCGGCGGCTGGCCCGGGCCGGCGCTCGTCTCCGCGCCGCCCACCGTGATCAGCAGCTCAGGCCGCGGGCCGTCGCCCCGGCCGGCCAGGAAGCTCTCCGCTTCCTCCAGCACGAGACCGCCGCCGAACCAGATCGATGGGCTCCCGGCGACGTAGCGCTCGAAGCCGGCGCCCCGGGTGAACAGGCTGTGCAGCGCGAACAGGCCGCCGAGCGAATGGCCGACCAGGGTCTCGCGCGCCGAGTCGAGGGGCAGGCGCGCGGCGACCAGCGGCTTGATCTCGCGCTGCAGGACTTCGGCGAACCGGGCGGCCCCGCCGCTCGCCGGCCAGGCGCCGCCGCCCGGGCGCGGCGGCAGGGAGCCGGCCGGCGCGGCGGGAGTGAGGTCCGAGAAGCGCGCGGCGAGGGGATCGCCGACCGCCTCCCGGCTGCCCGGCGCGTGATCGATGCCGACGACCACGCAGGGCGCGACGCCGCTGCGTCCGCTGCGGCTCGCCGACAGCCGGGCGAGCTGCGCCAGCAGCGGGAAGTGGGCGGCGCCGTCGAGCAGGTAGACGACCGGGAAGCCGGCGGCCGGCGGCGGCGCGTCGGGCGCGTAGAGGAACAGGCGATAGGTCCGCCCGTTGATCGCCGAGACGAGATCGCGCTGCAGGCTGTCCTGCAGCGCGACCGGCGACCAGCTTGGTTCGGCCGCCCCGGCCGGCGGGCTGCCGAGCGTGCAGGCGAGCGCCGCGGCGGCCAGGGCCGCCGCGGCAAGCCGGCGCCGGGACCCCGAGGGGCCCCGCCGCCGCGACCTAGAACTTGGCACTGACTTCGAACCAGAAGCTGCGCGGCTCGCCGTAGAAGTTGAAGGTGCTCGGGGCGCCGAGCCGCGTGTAGTAGGTCTCGTCGGTGATGTTGTTGACGCTGAGCGAGGCCTCGACGCCGTCCAGGATCTCGTAGCCGATCTGCGCGTCGAAGATCGCCACGCCCTCCTGCTCCAGGCGCACGCCGCCCGACTCGGCGAAGAAGGAGCTCTGCACCGTGGCGCCGCCGGCCAGCCAGAGGCCGTCCGCGAAGCCCTGGTCGAAGGCGTACTTGGTCCAGAGCTTGAAGCTGTGCTCCGGCGTCCAGGTGTTGAAGGTGTCGCCGGCCGCGCTCGAGTCGCCGACGTACTCGCTGACCATGAAGGAGTAGCCGGCGAAGGCCTCCCAGTTCGGCAGGATCATGCCGGAGACCTCGGCGTCCAGGCCGCGGATCCGGACCTCCTCGGAGGCGCCGAAGAAGCCGGTGCCGACGATCGGCTGGGCGCGGTTCTCGTCGTCGATCTGGAAGACGCCGACGCTGGCGTTCAGCAGGCCGTCGTAGAACTCGCCCTTGACGCCGACCTCGTACTGCGTGCCGGTGCGCGGATCGACCGGCTCGCCGCTCGCTGTCAGCTGGCTCTGCGGCTCGTAGATGTCTGAGTAGCTGGCGTAGAGCGAGACGTTGTCGGTGACGTCGGCGACGAGGCCGAGGTAGGGCGTGAAGCGGTTGTCGACGCTCAGCGTGCTCTCGGCGCCGGTGACCTTGTTCTCGGTGGTCGCCTCGTACCAGCTCAGCCGGCCGCCCGGGATGATCGTGAACCACTCGACCGGCTTGAGGCGCAGCTGCGCGTAGGCCCCGACCTCGGTCGGGGTGGTCACGGTGTGGCTGGTGAAGGGCGTCGCCGGCTCCGGCAGGTCGTAGGTCGGGTTGAAGGGATCGAAGGTGGCGAAGCCGTTGGCCAGGCCCTGCTTGGTGTCCTGCTCGTAGCGATGGTAGTCGGCGCCGACGACGATCCACTGCTCCTGGCCCAGCAGCGTGAAGGGCTGCGACAGGTTGACGTCCGAGGAGATGGAATCCTCGTGGTACTCGCGCGCCAGCGCGCGCATCGGGGCGGTGCCGGTGGCCCGGCTGACGCCGCCGACCGTGTAGGCGTACTTGAAGTCGACGTCGGCGCGGGCGTAGCGCACGCCGGCATTGAGCTCGCCGCCGTTGTCGAAGCGGTGCTGCAGCTCCAGCAGGACGTCCTGGCTGGTGTTCTCGAAGGTGTTCCAGTCGGCGCCGGAGAAGGTCGAGCGCTCGACGTCGAGCAGCTCGCCGTCGGCCCAGGACGGCAGGCCGTTCTGCGGCACGATGTTCTTCTGCTCGTGGGACAGCGACAGAGCGAGCGTCGTGTCCTCGGTCAGCTCGCCCTCGATCGTCGCGTAGCCGAGCCAGTCGTTGACGTGGTTCTCGTCGATGAAGGTGTCGCGGTCGAGGTAGGAGCCGACGATGCGGCCGCGCAGCTTGCCGGATTCGACGAGCGGTCCGGTGGCGTCGGCGTCCGCGTAGTAGGCGTTCCACGAGCCGTAGCGCGCGGTGCCCGACACCTGGAACTCCTCCAGCGCGCGCTTGCGGATCAGGTTGACCGAGCCCGCGGGGTCGCCGGCGCCGCCGAACAGGCCGGTCGGCCCGCGCAGCAGCTCGACGCGGTCGAACATGGCGAGGTTCGGCTGGGTGCCGTAGACGCTCGACAGCGGCGCCGGCAGGCCGTTGATGCGGTAGTCGCTGAGCTCGTAGCCGCGCGAGAAGATCGACGAGCGGCCCTGGTCGTTCTGCAGCACCGTGATGCCGGTGGTCCGCTTGAGCGCGTCCTCCAGCTGGACCGCGTTCTGGTCCTCGATGCGCTCGCGGGTGACCACGGAGATCGACTGCGGGATCTCGCGCATCGGCACCGGCAGCTTCGAGCCGACCGTGGTGAAGGGCACGGTGTAGGAGCCGGTGCCCTCGCTGGTCCCGGGATCGAGCGGCGAGGCCGCCTCGACGGTCAGCGGCGACAGCATCATGGCGTCCCCGGCGGCCGGCCGCTCCAGGGTGACGCTGTCGTCGCCGGTGAAGCTGAAGGTGACGCCGGTGCCGAGCAGCAGCAGGCGCAGCGCGTCCTCGGACGCGTGGCGGCCGGTCACCGGGTTGGCGGTCAGGCCGTCCAGCCGCCCGGTGTCGTAGAAGACCTGCAGGCCGCTGACCTCGGCGAACTCGAGAATCGCGTCGTTGAGATCCTGGGCGGCGATGTCGAAGTCATGGAGCTGGCCGCGCTGGGCGAGGGCGGCCTCGGCCGCCTCGGCGGCGCCGGCGCCGACGGGCAGGCCGGCCTGCGGGGCGAGGCCGAGCAGGAGCAGGGCGGCGGTGGCCGCGGTCGTGGCGGTCAGGCGGCGCTTCAGCGCGCCGCGCCGGGATGACGTCATGATGGTGCCCCCCAATGGCAGCGACAAATGAGAATGCGAGCAATTCGCAATCTCTATGACGCGCCAGGAACGCGACCCGGTAAGGCGGCGGAAATTTTTCCGGAGGGCGGCTCGGCGGCCGCTCAGTAGAGCAGGCTGACGAAGGGCGGCAGCTCGATCTGCCGGGCGCCGAGCTCGCGGGCGATCCGGCTCGCCGCGCCGTCGAGGTCGCTCAGCCGGAACACGCCGCTGACCTCGCGCCCGGCCAGCGCCGGATCGGCGATCAGGATCTCGCCGGCCCGGTAGCGGTTGAGCTCGGCGACCACGGCGGACAGCGGCTCGCGGTCGAACACCAGGCGCCCTTCGAGCCAGGCGGTCTCGCGCGCCAGAACGACCGGCTCGAGCAGCTCGACGCCGGTCCGGGTGTCGAGCGTGAGGCGCTCGCCCGGGCCCAGCAGAACCGGCTCCTCAGCGGTCGAGCCGACCTCCCCCGTGTCGCGTACCACGCGGACCAGGTGCTCGATGACCGTGACCCGGCTCGCCTCCGCCTCGCGACTGACCTGGAAGCGCGTGCCCAGCGCCTCGGCCTCGAGCGGCCCCGCCGCCACCACGAAGGGCCGGCCGCGGGTGTCGTCCTCCACGGCGAAGGCCGCCTCGCCGGCGAGCAGCCGCACCCGCCGGCGCAGCTCGTCGATCTCGACGGCGATCGCGGCGCCGCTGCCCAGCGTGACATGGCTGCCGTCGGCCAGCGTCACCTCGCGGGTCTCGCCGGGGCGTACGCGGAAGTCCGCCTCGAGGGCCAGCAGCGGGTCGCCGCCGTAGAAGCGCAGCAGCCCGGCCAGCAGGCAGAGCAGCGCCGCGGCGGCGACGGCCGCGACCAGGCGACGCGGCCTCGCCCGCCTGCCGGCCACCCGAGGATCTGCCACCCGAGGATCTGCCACCCGAGGATCTGCCGCCCGACGCTCCGGCGCCTGCGGCGATCCAGGCCGGGCGAGCGTACCGGCGGCGAGAGCCGCTTCGCGCAGCAAACGCCAGCTGCGGTCCAGGTCCTCGTAGGCGCGGCGCCGCTCGGCGGCCGCCGCCAGCCAGTCGTCGCGTTCTGCGCGCAGGCTCGCCCGCTCGGCCGGCGAGAGCGCCGGGTCGGACAGGCGCACGATCCAGTCCGCCGCCTGCTGCTCGACCTGCTCGTCGAGAGGCCCGTCCCGTCCTGCATCGCCGCTGCCGCCCGTCACGCCGTCGCTTCCCAATCTGCGCCGTTGTCGTTGTTCAGGAAATATAACGCGCCAGCCACCGGGTTCCGGTAATCGCGGCGAAATTTCGCCGCCCGCTCCGCAGGGGTCAGCGCGCGCCGGCCCCGCGCAGCCGCTCGGCGGCATGGCGCAGGGCACGGGCCAGATGCTTCTGGACGCTCGATTCCGAGACCGCCAGGCGGCGTGCCGTCTCGGCGTAGCTCAGGCCCTCGACGCGGGTCAGCTGGAAGATCCGCCGGGTCAGCGGCGGCAGTTCCTCGAGCGCGTGCACCAGGCAGGCCAGGGTCTCGCGGTCGGCGACCCGTGCCTCGCTGTCCGGGCCGCGGTCCGG
Organism: Alphaproteobacteria bacterium; assembly: GCA_030433005.1. Taxonomy (GTDB): domain Bacteria; phylum Pseudomonadota; class Alphaproteobacteria; order Kiloniellales; family DSM-21159; genus Tistlia. The sequence continues at coordinate 17,513 of JAUILQ010000004.1, read as the reverse complement.
CAGGCTGCCCAGCGTCTCGTCGGGCAGGCTGACGGTGCGCTGCCGCTGCTGCTTGCGGCGGTGGTCGATCGCCAGGCGGTGCGCCGTCCGGTAGAGGTAGGCGCGCACGTTCTCGATGGTCTCGCCGGGATCGACGCCGAGCAGCCGCGCGAAGGTCTCCTGGGTCAGGTCGGTGGCGAGATCGGGGTTGGCGAGCCGGCGCGACAGGAAGAGATGAATCTCCGCCTGGTAGAGCGTGAAGAAGCGTTCGACCTGGTCGCGCTGCACGTCGCCCCTCGCCCCCTAGCCCTGGCCTTCAGGCCGGCTGCCAGTCGATCCGCGGCTTCTCGCGCCAGGCGAAACGCTCGACGTGGTCGGCGACGACGTATTCGACCCGCTTCAGCGACTCCGCGTCGGCTGCCTCGCAGATGATCGCGAGGCCGTCGCCGGTCGCCGACATCCGGCAGACGCCCCAGGGGAAGTCGACCTTGCCTTCCATGCGGTCCTGCGCCGGGCCGTCGCCCGCCGACTCGTAGCTGGCCGGAACCTTGTGGGCGAAGTGCTTGCACAGCTGCACCAGGTAGCGCTCGGCGCGCTCACTGTCGAAACGGGTGGTCGAACGGATCATGCGCGGCCTCCTTCTGCCGTGTCGCCGGTGGGTGGGTGGCTCGGATGCGGGGCGGCGACCGCCTGGGGCCGCTCGACCGGGCTGATCGCCTGGACCAGCGGGCCCTCCGGGCGGCCCCATTCGATCAGCGCCTCGACGCCGAACACCGCGCGGATGAGGCCGGGGTCGATGACCTCGTGGATCGCGCCCTGGCGGACCAGCCGGCCCTCGGCCAGCATCCAGGCCGCGTCGGCGAAGCGCGCCGCCAGGTGCAGGTCGTGCAGCGAGATCACGGTGGCGAGGCCCTGCGCGGCGGTCACGCGCCGCAGCAGCGCGAGCACGCGCAGCTGGTTGGACAGGTCGAGCGCGCTGGTCGGCTCGTCGAGCAGCAGCACCTCGGTCTCGCGGACCAGCGCCTGGGCGATGCCGGCGAGCTGCCGCTGACCGCCGGACAGGGCGTTGAGCGGGCGCGACGCAAGCGCCTCGATGCCGAGCAGCGCGAGCACGGCGCGGGTCGCCTCCAGCTCGGCCCCGCGGTCGTGGTCGCGGGCCGCGCCGTGACGACGCGCCAGCAGCACGGCCTCGAAGACCGTCAGGCCGGTCCCGGCGCCGAAGGCCTGCGAGAGATAGTAGAGGCGGCGCGTGCGCTGCGGCAGGGCGAGGCGCCCCAGGTCCTCGCCGTCGAGCCGCACCGTGCCCTCGGCCGGGACCAGGCCGGCGAGCGCGACCAGAAGGCTCGACTTGCCCGCGCCGTTGGGGCCGAGCAGCGCCGTCATGCGGCCGCGCGCCGCGCGCAAGGGCCCGACACCGTGCAGGACCGGCACCCGGCCGTAGGCCAGGGCGAGCCGCTCGGCGGAGAGGCCTCCTCCGGCGCCGCTCACCGCCAGAGCTCCGAGCGGCTGCGCAGGATCAGCGTCAGGAAGATCGGCAGGCCGATCAGCGTCGTCACCAGGCCGATCGGGATCACCGTGCCCGGCTGGATCGCCTTCGAGGCGATGTCGGCGAGCACCAGGACCAGCGCGCCGACCAGCGCCGCCGCGGGCAGCAGGCGGCGCTGCTCCTCGCCGACCAGCAGGCGGGCGATGTGCGGGCCGACCAGGCCGACGAAGGCGATCGGCCCGGCGACCGCGACCACGGTCGCGGCGAGCAGCGAGACGCAGAGCAGCACCTCCAGGCGGACCCGCTCGACCGGCACGCCCAGGGCCTTGGCCTGCAGGTCGCCGAGCCGGAGCGCGGTCAGCTGGTCGGCGCGCAGCCACAGCCAGGGCAGGCAGGCGGCCATGACCAGGGCGACCATGGCCAGCTTGTCCCAGCGCGCGCGGCCCAGGCTGCCGAACATCCAGAACACGATCTCCTGCAGGGCCTCGGCGTCGGCCAGGTACTGCAGCAGTCCGAGCAGGGCGATGAAGGCGAAGAAGAAGGCGATGCCGAGCAGCACGATGACCTGAACGCCGGCGCCCTTGAGCCGGGCGACGAGGTAGATCGCGAGCGCCGTTCCGAAGGCGAAGAGGAAGGCGTTGGCGGTCACCACGTAGACGCCGACGAAGGGCAGCGCCGAGACCCCGAAGACGATGGCCAGGGCGGCGCCGAAGCCGGCCGCGTAGGACAGACCCATGGTGTAGGGGTCGGCGAGCGGATTGTTCAGGATCGCCTGCATGCCGGCCCCGGCCACCGCCAGGCAGATGCCGCCGAGCAGGGCGGCGACCGCCGAGGGCAGGCGCAGGTCGAACAGCACGACCCGGTGCAGCGGCGGCGCGGCGGCCGGGTCGCCGAGCACCGCCAGGATCTCGGGCAGGCCGAGCGTGCTCGGACCCAGCAGCAGATCGAGCGCGAAGCCGAGCGCCAGCGCGACCAGCAGCAGGACGAGCGTCAGCCGGTAGCGGGCCAGGCGCCTGCCGTACCAGCCCAGCGTGTCGAGACGCGTCTCGGGGCCCGCGGCGTCGCCGCCGCCGGCCGCCGCCGGGCTCTCGGCGCGCACCGTCAGTCCCCGGCCCGCACGGGCTCGAGCGGCGGCAGGCCGATGGCGTGCACGCCGCTCAGCGGGAACGGCATGAAGCGCTCGTGGAGGGCGGCGAAACGCGCCACGGGGTCGTAGTCGGCGAAGGCTTCGGGCCAGGCCCACTTGGCGAAGAGCCCGGCGAGGAAGACCTGGAAGGGCGTGTCGTAGAGCACGTGCGGGATCAGGTGCACGCGACCCTGTTTGATTGCCGTCAACTGCTCCCAGCCGGGCCGAAGCTCCAGCAGCGCGGCGCGCGCCGCCGCCGGGTCGGGCGGCGGCGCCCGGTAGCCGAGCTCGACGGCGAGGCTGCCGTCGGGGCGCTGCCAGCGCGCCACGGTCGAGACCACGACGTCGGGGTCGCTGGCCAGCACGGTCTCGGGATTGAGCCTGGCGAAGGGCCGGTCCGAGAGCTCGGCGGTCGGGTTGCGGATGCCGAGCAGGCCCAGCAGCTCGCCCATGCTGGCGTCGCCGAAGGCCATGCAGCAGTCCTCGGACAGGCTGCGCGCGATGTGCAGCAGCAGCGACGGCCGCTCCGGCTGGGCCGCGGCGCGCTCCGCCAGCTCGGCGAGCTCGGCCTCGTAGGCTGCGACGAAGGCCTCGGCGCGCTCGCTGCGGTCGAAGGCGGCGCCGAGGGCGCGCAGCGAGGGCACGACGTTGTCCAGCGGATGCTGGCGGAAGTCCACGAAGAGCACCGGCAGGGAGAGCGAGTCGAAAGCCGCCAGCGTGCCGCTGTCGCGCATGCCGGTCAGGGCGCCGATCGGCATGACGATCAGGTCCGGGTGCAGGTCGGCGATCGCCTCGGGGCTGAAGGCGTTGTCGTGGGCGTCGCCGATCGAGGCGACCTCGCGCAGGCCGGGATCGGCCTCGGCGTAGGTCTCGAACAGCGCCGGGTGATACTGCTCCAGCGACTGGCCGAGAGCGACGAGGCGCCGGCTCGCGGCCTGGCCGTCGAGGATGCCCGCGGCGATCAGGTGACGGCCCTCGGCGAGCACGACTCGCTCCGCGCCGCGCGGCACGGCGACGCTGCGCCCGGCGACGTCGGTGACCCGCACCGTGTCCGCCGCCGTCGCGGCGCAGAGCGGCTGGGCGAGAAGCAGGAGGGCGGCCGCAAGGGCGCTGCGCAGCAGGAAAGACAAGGTGCCTCGGTCGACGTCTCTGGCCAGGAAGCGGCGGCGGAAGCCCTGCCGCCCGCGATCCGAGGCACTCTAGTCAGCAGCAATTGAAAATCAATCGCAATCGCAGAGACGCTTCGCCGCGCTCTATGCCCAGCGTTCCCGCCAGGCCTGCAGCATCAGCACGGTCCAGAGCGGGTACTGGCCTTCGACCCGCCCGGCCAGGTGGTCGGCCCAGAGCGCGCGGATCGGCGCGGGGTCGAGCAGGCCGTCGGCGGCAAGGCGCCGCTCCTCGAGCAGCGATTCCGCCCAGTCGCGCAGGGGCCCCCGCAGCCACTCGCCGATCGGCACCGAGAAGCCCCGTTTCGGCCGGTCGATCAGCCGCGCCGGAAGATGGCGCCGCAGCACCTCGCGAAGCAGCCACTTGCCCTGGCCGCCGCGCAGCTTGAAGCCGGGCCCCAGCGCCCAGGCGAACTCGACGACCCGGGCGTCGAGCAGCGGCACGCGCGCCTCCAGCCCGACGGCCATCGAGGCGCGGTCGACCTTGGCCAGGACGTCGTCGGGCAGGTAGGTCATCAGGTCGAGCAGCTGCATGCGCGCCAGCGGGTCGGGAAAGCGCTCGGCGAGGTCGCTGGCGTCGAGCAGGCTCGCCGCCTCCGCCGTCCTGCCGTCGCCGAGCAGCGCCGCCGGCTCGTCCCACTGGCTGACGGTGCGGCGATAGAGCTCCTGCAGGTCGGGCGCGGTCAGGGCCCGCGACAGCTTGCGCACGCGGTCTCCCGCCTGGCCGCCGGCGCGCTGCCACAGGCCGTTGGGCAGCGCCTCCAGCGCCCCGGCGGCGGCGCGCCGGGCGGCGAGCGGCCAGCGGCCGATGCGGCGGCCCCAGAGGTGGCGGTTGTAGCCGGCGAACAGCTCGTCGCCGCCGTCGCCCGACAGCGCCACGGTGACCGATTCCCGGGTCAGCGCCGAGACCAGGAAGGTCGGGATCTGCGAGGGGTCGGCGAAGGGCTCGTCGTAGAGCTGCGGCAGGTCGGGCACGACGGCCTGGGCCTGGGCGGCGTCGACGTAGAGCTCGCTGTGCTCGCTGCCCAGGTGGCGGGCCACGGCGCGCGCCTGCGGCGCCTCGTCGAAGCCGGACTCCGAAAAGCCGATGGTGAAGGTGCGCGCCGGACGGCCGGTCGCCGCCTGCATCAGCGCGACGACCGTCGAGGAGTCGATGCCGCCCGACAGGAAGGCGCCGAGCGGCACGTCGGCCATGGTCTGGCCCGCCACTGCGTCCCTGAGCAGCACCTCCAGGCGGTCGACGGCCTCGCGGCGCGACAGGGTGAGCGGCTGGCGCTGGCCGCGCTCGGCGATCGAGAGCGCGTCCCAGTAGCACTCGATCCGCGGCTCCTCGCCGGCGGCGATGGTCAGCAGATGGCCCGGCGGCAGCTTGCGCGCGCCGGCGTAGGGCGTGTAGGGCGCCGGCAGATAGGCGAAGCGCAGGTAGGCTGCCAGCGCCGCGCGGTCCAGGGCGGCATCGAAGCGGGGCTCGGCGCGCAGTGCCTTGAGCTCGGAGCCGAACAGCAGCAGCCCGTTCTGCAGCGACCAGTAGAGCGGCTTGACCCCGAGCTGGTCGCGCGCCAGGAACAGCCGGCGCTCGCGGCGGTCCCAGAGGGCGAAGGCGAAGATGCCGTTGAGGCTCTCCAGGGTCCGGCCGAGGCCCCAGTGGGCGCAGGCCTCGAGCAGCACCTCGGCGTCGCAGTCGCCGCGGAAGCGCACGCCCTCGGCCTCCAGCTCGCCGCGCAGGACCCGGTGGTTGTAGATCTCGCCGTTGTAGGTCAGCACCCAGCGGCCGTCCTCGGAGACCATGGGCTGGCGGCCGGCGTCGCTGAGGTCGATGATCGCGAGCCGGCGGTGGCCGAAGGCGAGGCCGGCCTCGGGCTGCAGCCAGACGTCCTGCCCGTCCGGCCCGCGGTGCGCCAGGGCGGCGGTCATCGCCCCGACGCGGGCGCGCAGCTCCGCCTCCTGCTCCGGGGCGGCACTGTAGAGTCCGGCGATACCACACACGGGAAGCGGCGATCCTCGTTCGGAGCCAGACGGGTGAGCGGACGGGCGGGTGGATGGGCGGGTGGACGGACGGGCGGGCTGCCGGCGCGGCTAGCGCGCCGGCACCTCGACGACGCGCCGCTCCGGCCGGGCGCCGCGGCCGGCGGCGATCCGGGCGCGCAGCCGCTGCAGCGGGCGGTCGAGGGCGTAAATGTACGCGGCGGAGACCAGCAGCGTCGACAGCAGCGTGGCCTCCCCGCTCCAGTCCTGCGGCACGCCGGCCCAGAACAGCAGCTGGGCGAGCGCGAAGTGGAAGAGGTAGACGGGATAGGAGAACTCGCCGGCCCAGGCGTCCCAGCGCCGGCCCCTGGCGAAGAAGAAGAGGAACGGCAGGACGAGCGCGAAGGCGAGATAGACGAGGTCGAAGGAGAGGTCGTAGGCGCGGGTCGCCTGATAGCCGGTTCCGACCAGCAGCAGCGCCGCGGCGAAACCGGCGATGCCGAGCCAGCGCTGCAGCGCCGCCGGCAGGTCCAGCGCCTCGAGCAGCCGGTAGAGGCGGTAGGCGACGACGCCGAACAGGAAGTAGCAGAGCACCAGCGGGAAGGCCGAGATCGGCTCGAAGGAGTAGCCGGCGTCGTGGACGCCCTCGACGGTCAGCCGCCGGAAGGCGTAGAAGCCGGCCGCCAGCGCCAGGATGCGCAGCGTGTTCAGGCGCAGGACGAAGGGGGCGAGCAGGTAGAACTCCAGCTCCAGCGCCAGGGTCCAGGACTGCGGCACGAACAGCAGGTTGTGGCCGCCCGCGCCTTCGTCATAGAGAAAGGACGGGAACTGGATCAGCCCCTCGTCGATGCTCAGGTAGCGGGTCATGTCGACGCCGACGAGCGTCAGGTTGCTGAGCCAGGCGAAGGCCACCGTGCCGTAGTTGCCGCGCTCCCAGAGCGTCGCGAGGTAGCCGGCGGGATCGTGGCGCTGGCTGTCGATCGCCAGGAAGATGCCGAGCGACAGCAGCAGCGCGGCGAAGTAGGGCGGATAGATGCGCAGCGCCCGGTTCAGGTAGAAGCGCCGCTTGCTGCTGTACTTCGTCTCCAGGATCAGGGCCATCAGGAAGCCCGAGATCATGAAGAAGCAGGTGATCGCCATGTCGCCGTTCATCAGCGGCAGCCCGAAGATCGGGTCGGCGTGAACCACCAGAACGGAGATCGCCAGCAAGGTCCTGATACTGCCCAAGAGGCCGGTCCGCTTCCCTTCTCCTGCAAGCGGCCCGGACCTGCGGTTCCTCGACGGACCTCGCGTGCCCGGCCCGGCCCGCTGCCGGGCCGGAGTCGTCGGCGCAGGCTACTCGGCGGCGCGCGCCTGGCCGGTCGGGATCGTGAAGCCGGCGGCGGTGGCGTCCTTGTAGAAGGTCTGCACCGTCTCCAGGCTATAGGCGCGCAGGTCCTTGCCGACCAGGTTCAGCTTCGTCAGCACGTCGTGGCTGACGGTGATGATGTGACAGCCGGCCTCGTCGGCATGGTAGATGTTGAGGATCTCGCGCGGGCTCGCCCACAGCAGCTCGGCCTTGGGCTTGCGCTTCAGGATGCGCGCGGCCTCGGCCATCATCGGGACCGGGTCGATGCCGGTGTCGGCGATGCGGCCGGCGAAGACCGAGACGATCGCCGGGGTATCGGCCGACAGCGCCTCGGCGACCTCCTCGACCTGCTCCAGGGTGAACAGCGCGGTCACGTTGAGCTCGACGCCCTGCTCGGCGAGGCGCCGGAGCAGCGGTGCGGTGCTCTCGCCGCGGCTGTTGCTGACCGGGATCTTGACGTTGACGTTGTCGCCCCAGGTCGCGATCTCGCGGCCCTGGGCCTCCATCTCGTCCATCTCGTCGGCGAAGACCTCGAAGGAGATCGGGCGGTCGGGGATTGCCGCCAGCACCTGCTTGGCATAGGCGACGTAGTCGGTGACCCCGGCCTTCTTCATCAGCGAGGGGTTGGTGGTGAAGCCCTTGACCAGCGGGTTGCGCGCCAGCTGCTTCATGCTCTCGAAGTCGGCGCCGTCGGCGAAGATCTTGACCTTGAGGGATTCGATGGCCGGCATGGCGGCGGTTCCTTCGGCAGGATGCGGAGGGGCGGCGGGCCGCTCCCGGCGGCCTCGACCTCTGCCGGAGATATAGCGTCGGGCCCCCGGGCGATGCAAGGAAGGCCGCGGTGATCGCGACGCCTCGCTCAGGCCCGGCGGCCGCGCCAGGCGGGCAGCACCAGCACCACCGCCAGGGCCGAGCAGATCAGGCCGAGCGCGGCGAGCTCGCGCAGGCCGACCGCTTCGCCGAGGATCACCGCGCCGGAGAACACGCCGACCACCGGGATCGCCAGCGTGCCGATCGCCGCGACCGGCGCCGGCAGCAGGCGCACCGTGTGCATGAAGGCCCAGAAGCAGTAGATCATCGGCACGGAGATCGCATAGAGGATCGCCACCAGGTGGGTCGTGCCGATCTCGGGCGCCCAGTCGCCGAGATCGCCGAAGGCCAGGCCGGCCGCGCCGATCGCCAGCGCGCCGGCGCTCTGCTGCCAGCCGGCCAGCGTCGCGGTGGCGATCGTCCAGTGGAAGCGCTTGAGCAGCACCGTGCCGAAGGCCCAGGAGATCGCCGCCAGGACCATCAGGCCGGCGCCGAGCGGCGCGGTGCCGAACACGATCAGGTCGGGCCCGACCAGCACGCCGAGCCCGGCGAGGCCGAGCAGCAGCCCGACCACGCGCGTCGCGGTCAGCCGCTCGCCGAGCAGCGGCACCGCGAACAGCGAGGCCCAGAGCGGCATGGTGAAGGCCAGGATGGCCGCCCGTCCGGACGGCATCAGGAGGACGCCGGAGGCCGAGAGCAGGTGCCAGCCGACGACGTTGAACAGGGCGCAGAGCAGCAGCGGCCCGCGCTGGCCGCGCGGCACGCGCAGCGCGTGGCCGCCGAGCCGCGCCACAACCAGCAGGCCGAGGCCGCCGACGGCGGCGGAGAGCAGCCGGAAGTCCCAGACCGGCAGCACCTCGAGGGACAGCTTGATGGCCGGCCAGTTGACGCCCCAGAACAGCGTGATCGAGGCGAGCAGCAGGTAGCCCAGGTTGCCCGAGCCGCTGTCCTGCGCAGCCTTGCCGGCGGTCTCGCGGGATCCGGACCCGCCCGCTCGGCTCACGAGCCGCCGTCTCGCCCGTGGGCACGCTGGTCGAGCTGGCCGAGCAGGCTCCGCTTCTCCTCGGCCGTCAGGATCGGCCAGTCGCGGATCTCGTCGAGCGAGCGCCGGCAGCCGATGCACAGCCCCGAGGCCTCGTCGATCTGGCAGACCGAGATGCAGGGCGAGGGCACGCTGTGGTCGAACGCCCGGGCCGCGCGCCGCCGGCGCCGACGTTCGCGCCGCTGCTCGCGGGTCAGGCCCTCTGCCGCGGAGGCGGGGGCGTCGCCCTCTTCGGGAAAGCTTGCCGTCATGCTCGCCGCTCTATAGCGGAAGGCGATACGGGCTGCCTAGCCGCGGCGCGCCCCTGTAGGCTGCATGGCAGCATCCATCCGCCCGCTGCTCGACCGGCGCGCGATGGCGTCGGGACCGGAGGAGCACGGAGGGGTGGGGCGGCCATGATCAGACGCCTGCGGCTGGCCAGCGGCCTGCTGCTTTTCGCCTACGTGGTGCTGCACCTGGCCAACCACGCCGTCGGGCTGGTCTCGCTGGCGGCGGCCGAGTCGGCGCTGGCGGCGCTCCGCGCCGTCTGGCAGAGCCTGCCGGGCAGCCTGCTGCTCTACGGCGCCCTGCTGGTGCATGCCGTGCTGGCCTTCCGGGCGCTCTACGCGCGCCGCCGCTTCCGCGAGCTGCGCGCCGCCGAGTGGACGCAGCTGCTGCTCGGCTTCCTGGTGCCGCCCCTGCTCGCCGCCCACGTCCTCGGCACCCGCGCCGTCGGCGAAATCCTCGGCACCGAGACCGGCTACCCCTACGTCCTGGCGATCTACCTCGAGCTGGCGCCGGAGCAGGGGCTGCGCCAGCTCGCCGGGCTGGCCGCGGCCTGGCTGCACGGCTGTCTCGGCCTGCACCTCTGGCTGCGCCTCAAGCCCGGCTACGAGCGCTGGGCGCCCTGGCTGCTGGCCGGCGCGGTACTGCTGCCGACGCTGGCGACGACCGGGACCCTGGCCGCCGGGCGCGAGCTGCTGGCCCGGATGGCCGAGCCGGCGAACGCCGAGGCCTGGCAGCGGCTGCGGGCGAGCATCGAGGACCCGGAGAAGCTGGCGCTGCTCGGCCAGCTGCAGGGCGCGCTGCTGTGGGGCTTCGCCGGCGCGCTGCTGGCGGTGCTGGCGGCGCGGCAGCTGCGCCGCTGGTGGGAGCATCGCGGCGGCCGGGTCGTGCTCGCCTACCCCGGCGGGCGGCGCGTCACCGTGCCGCTCGGCACGACGATCCTCGAGTCCAGCCGTCAGGGCGGGGTGCCGCACGCGGCGCTGTGCGGCGGCCGGGGCCGCTGCTCGACCTGCCGCGTGCGGATCGGCCGCGGTCTCGAGGCCCTGCCGGCCGCCGACGAGGCCGAGCAGCGGGTCCTCGCCCGCGTCGGGGCGGCGCCCAACGTGCGCCTGGCCTGCCAGACCCGGCCGCGCGGCGACCTGGAGGTGACGCCGCTGCTGCCGCCGCAGGTCGCGCCGGGCGACGCCCGCGGCCGCCCCGGCCACCTGCAGGGCCAGGAGCGCGAGGTCGTGGTGCTGTTCGCCGACCTGCGCGGCTTCACCCGCTTCTCAGAGCGCCGGCTGCCCTACGACGTGGTGTTCCTGCTCAACCGCTACTTCTCCGCGATGGGCACCGCGATCGAGCAGTCCGGCGGCCGCGTCGACAAGTTCATCGGCGACGGCGTGATGGCGCTGTTCGCGGTCGAGGGGCCGGTCGACGCCGGCTGCCGCGCCGCGCTCGAGGCCGCCGGGGCCATGGCCGAGCGCCTGGAGGAGATCAACGACCACCTTGCCGATTCCCTGGGTGACCGGCTTCGCATGGGCATCGGCATTCACGTCGGGCCGGCGATCGTCGGCGAGATGGGCTACGGCCGCGCGGTCTCGGTCACGGCGATCGGCGACACGGTCAACACGGCGAGCCGCCTGGAGGCGCTGACCAAGGACTTCGCGGCGCAGCTGGTGGTCGCCGAGGCGGTGGTCGCGCGCAGCGGCATGAGCTTCGAGGGCGAGCGCCGCGAGGTCGCCGTGCGCGGCCGCGAGACCGCGCTGCCGGTCGTCGTGGTCGAGCGCCTGGCCTGAGGCGATCGGCAGCCGCAGCGCCGCGGACCGCCGGACCGGATCAGTCGTCGGCGCGTCGGAAGCGGCCCTGTCCGGCCTCGTCGAGCAGCTCGACCCTCAGGGCGCCGACGCGGCCTTCGCCGTCGCGCTCGAAGGTGACCAGCGAGCGCGAACCGGCGGGGGCGTTCTCGCCGAAGGCCGTGTAGACGAAGCGGTCGCCGTCCCAGGGCTCCAGGCGATGGGCCTGGGGCTCCGGGCCGAGCCGCAGCACGAGGCCGTCGGCGTCGGCTTCGACCGTCGCGCCGCCGAAGTAGGCATTCGAGAAGCGGCCGGCGTAGTCGTCCGCGGGGCCCGGCGGCGCCGCTTCGGGCGGCCGCTCGAGGCCGGCGGTCGCACCGACCGGCCGGGTCAGGCCGCCGAGCAGCTGGCCGTAGCCGGCGAGCCAGTCGCGGGTGATCTCGCCGAACTGCGCCAGGTCCATGAACCGGGCGGTCAGCGCCTCGACGGCGCCGATCGGCGCGGCGTTGCTGAAGGCGACGATGCCGAGCTCGGCGGAGGGCAGCAGGACGAAGCTGGCGCCGGCGCCGAGATTGAAGGCGCCCGAATGGCTGAGCGCGATCCGGCCCGAGGGCTCGACGCCGACGTTGAAGCCGTAGCCGTAGAAGCCGGGGCGCGCGTCGGCTGCGTAGGAGGGGCTCGAGACCATCTTGGCCGTGGTCGCCTGCAGCAGCGCCTGCTCGTCGACGATCGGCGCCTCGCCCAGACGGCCCTGGCCGAGCACCATGCGCATCCAGCGGGCGAAGTCCCGCACGCTGGTGCTGACGCCGCCGGCGGGCGACTGGGCGTCGGGCTGCCGCTGCGCACGCGGCTCGAAGCGGCCGTCGACCAGCGTATGGCCGACCGCGCGATTGTCCCGGCTCAGGAAGTCGGCGTGACGCGAGCTCGTCGCGGGCATGCCGAGCGGCGCATACAGGGCCTCCTCGGACAGGCTCGCCCAGTCGGTGCCCGAGGCCGCGGCGACCGCCTCGGCGGCCGCGGTCAGGCCGAAGTTGGTGTAGGCGTAGCCGGCGCGGAACGGGGCGAGCGGCAGGTGGCGCAGGCGCTCCAGGATCTCGCGCCGGCCGAAGCCGAAATCCTCGAGATCGTCGCCGGCGTGATCCGGCAGGCCGGAGCGATGGGCGAACAGGTCGCCGACGGTGACCTGCCGGGTGACCCAGGGATCCGCGAGCTCGAACCAGGGCAGGTGCCGCACGACCGGCGTGTCCCATCCTAGGACGCCGCGGCCGACCTGGCGCGCGACGACAGTCGCCGCGACGGGCTTCGAGAGCGAGGCGATCTGGAACACGGTGTCCGCGTCGACCGCCGCGGCCGCGCCCGCCCGCCGCACGCCGAAGCCCCGGGCGAAGCGGACCTCGTCCCGCCAGACGACGGCGACCGCGAGACCCGGGATGCCGGTCTCGGCGAGCAGACCGCGCGACAGCTCGCCGAGCTGCCGGATCGCTGCCTCGATGCGCGCCGGCCGGAGCGGCTCGCTGGCGGTCTGCGGCGGCGGCCGCGAGGCATCGAGGGCTTGGGGCGAGGCGGGCAGCAGCAGCAGCGTCGCGCCGACCGCGAGGACGAAGAGCGCGGACAGACGCCCGCGCTGCCGTTTCACGGTCACGAGCGCCGGCTCTCGCCTGATGGTCTCTTCATGCTTTTCCCCCGCCTGGCAGCCTGTCGAGGCCGGCATCCTGCACGCCCTGGCTCTCGTCGCAAGCCCTGTGGCCGGCTGCCCCTGGGCAGCGACGCGGCCGAGACGGCGGGCGCTAGTCGGCCAGGGCGGCGTCGATCGCGGCCTGCAGCTTGGGGTCGTCGGGCTCGACGCGGGTCGCGAAGGCGGCGCGCGGCTGCCCGTCGCGGCCGATCAGCACCTTGTGGAAGTTCCAGCGCGGCACCGCCGAGGGGCCCAGGCGCTCGGCCAGCCAGCGGTAGAGCGGCGCCGCCGTGGGGCCGCGCACGTCGGCCTTCTCGGTCATCGGGAAGTCGATGCTGAAGTTGACCTCGCAGAACTGCTTGACCTGCTCGTTGTCGTCGTACTCCTGGCCGCCGAAGTTGTCGCTCGGCACGCCGAGCACGACGAGGCCCTCGTCGCGCCGCGCCTCCCAGAGCGCCTGAAGCGCCTCGTACTGGTAGGTGAAGCCGCAGAACGAGGCGGTGTTGACCAGCAGGATCGGCCGGCCCTCGAAGCGCGACAGCGGCAGCGGCTCGCCGGCGATCGAGACCAGCTCGAAGGCGAAGGCCGACTCGGCCTCGACCGCGGCGCCGGAGGGCTTCGCGGCGGGCAGGGCGGCGAGCAGCAGGCCGGCGACCACGAGGCCGGCGCGGCGGAGGCTGGACCGGATCATCACGTCCTCCCGCGAGAGTCTACGGCGAAGGAGATGGGGCGGCCGGCCGCTCCGGCAAGCGAACCGCCGGCGCCTCGGCCGACCCCCGCCGCTCATCCGGCGTTTCCCGCGCGCCGCAGCCGGTCGGCGTCGGCCTCCGGGCTCGCGGGATCGATCGCGATGCCGGTGGCGAGCTCGAAGCCGCCGGGCCGGACGAGCTCGGGGACGAGGCGCAGGCGCCAGTGCCGGTGCGGCGCCTCGGCCTCTCCGGCGGGCGCGCTGTCCAGCGCGTAGTTGTAGGGCGGATCCTCGAGCGCCGCGGCGAGCCGGCCCAGGCTGCGCCCGAGCAGGCCGGCGAACTCGCCCAGCGCGCCGTCCTCGCTGCGCGCGAAGCAGGCGCGGTGCCGGCGCGGCAGCAGCCAGAGCTCGCAGGGCACGGTCGCGGCGAAGGGCACCAGCGCCACGAAGGCCGGCGTCGCCTCGACGACGCGGCGGCCGTCCGCCAGCTCGCGCTCGATCATCTCGCAGGTCGGGCAGCGCCCGCTCGCCGCCTGGCGGGCGCGGGCCCAGTCGTCGGCCGGCCCCGCCGCCGGCAGGGCGCCGGCGACGACCTGGGAATGCGGGTGGGCGAGCGAGGCGCCGGCGCGCGGGCCGCGGTTGCGGAACACGACGACGCGGCTGACGCCGGGCCGCTCGAGCAGGCCCTGCATGCGCGCCCGGTAGCAGCGCAGCAGGCTCTCGATCCTGCCGTGCGGCGCATGCGCCAACTCGCCCTCGTGGTCCGGCGTCTCGACGATCACCTCGTGGTAGCCGAAGCCGGGCAGGGTATTGCCGGGCAGGGTATTGCCGGGCAGGGCATTGCCGGGCAGGGCGCCCTCCGCCGGCGCGCCCGGCTCTTCCGTGAGCGCCGGGAAGCGGTTGGGAAGGACGCGCAGCGCCCAGCCCGGGGGCTCGGCCGACGGCCACTCCTCCAGGATGCCAGGCAGCAGCGACTCGTTGCCGGGGCAGAAGGGGCAGGCGCCTGCCCGGCCGGCCTCGGCGGCGCCAGGCCGCCGGGCCCGCTCCGGCGCGACCAGGACCCACGCGCCGCTGGTCGGGTCGCGGCGGAACTCGCTCACGCCTTGTCCTCGCCCCGCGCCTTGCCGTCCCGCCGGGCCTCGGCGGCGGCGACGCGCCGCTTGACCGCGACGAAGCTGTCGGGGCTGACCGAGATGGAATCGATGCCGCAGTCGACCAGGAACTCGGCGAACTCGGGATGGTCGCTCGGCGCCTGGCCGCACAGCCCGACCTTGGCACCGGCCCTGTGGGCCTCCGTGACGACGCTGCGGATCATCCACTTGACCGCCTCGTCCTGCTCGTCGAACAGCTCAGCCAGGGCCTCGGAATCGCGGTCGACGCCGAGCGTCAGCTGGGTCAGGTCGTTGCTGCCGATCGAGAAGCCGTCGAAGCGCTCGGCGAAGGCGCCGGCGAGGATCACGTTCGAGGGGATCTCGCACATCACGTAGACCTGCAGGCCCTTCTCCCCGCGCTTCAGGCCGTTCTCGGCGAGCACCTCCAGGACGCGGTCGGCCTCGGCGACCGAACGGCAGAAGGGGATCATGACCACGACGTTGTCGAAGCCCATCTCCTCGCGCAGCCGGCGGATCGCCCGGCACTCCAGGGCGAAGCCCTCGCGGTAGCGCGGTGAGTAGTAGCGCGAGGCGCCGCGGAAGCCGAGCATCGGGTTCTCCTCCTTCGGCTCGAAGGCGGCGCCGCCGATCAGGTTGGCGTACTCGTTGGTCTTGAAGTCGCTCATGCGCACGATCACCGGCGCCGGGTACTGGGCCGCGGCGATGCGCGAGAGCGCGCGGGCGAGGCGCTCGACGAAGTAGTCCGTGCGCTCGGCCCAGCCCTCGGTCAGCGCGTCGATCCGGCGCTTCGCCTCGGCGTCCTGCAGCTCGGCGTAGCGGGCCAGCGCCATCGGGTGGACCTTGATCTGGTTGTTGATGACGAACTCCATGCGCGCCAGGCCGACGCCGTCGCTCGGCAGCCGCCACCAGCGGAAGGCCGCCGAGGGGTTGGCGAGGTTGAGCATGACCCGGGTCCGGGTCGCCGGAATGTCGCCGATCTCCAGGCTCTCGACCTCGACGCGGGCGGTGCCCTCGTAGACGAAGCCCTCGTCGCCCTCGGCGCAGGAGACCGTCACCGCCTGCTCGTCGTGCAGCACCCGGGTCGCGTCGCCGGCGCCGACCACCGCCGGCAGGCCGAGCTCGCGGCTGACGATCGCCGCGTGCGAGGTACGCCCGCCGTGGTCGGTGACGATCGCCGCGGCGCGCTTCATGATCGGCACCCAGTCGGGATCGGTGGTGCCGGTCACCAGCACCGCGCCGTCGACGAAGCGCTCGATGTCGCGGGCGCTCTCGATCAGGCAGACCGGGCCGGTCGCCACCGCGTCGCCGACCGCAAGGCCCTGCGCCAGCAGCCGGCCCTTGTCGGCGATCCGGTAGCTCTGCAGCGCGCCGGCCGCGCGCCGCGACTGCACCGTCTCCGGGCGGGCCTGGACGATGAACAGCTGGCCGCTCTCGCCGTCCTTGGCCCACTCCATGTCCATCGGCTGGCCGTAGTGCGCCTCGATCGCGCAGGCCCAGCGCGCCAGGGTCAGGATCTCTGCGTCCGCGAGCACGAAGGCGGCCCGCTCGGCCTTCGAGGTCGGCACGCTGCGGGTCGGCGATTCGTCCCCGCCGGGCGCGGCGGCGTCGGCGTAGATCATCTTGCGGGCCTTGGCGCCGCGCCGCTTCTCGACGATCGGCGTCAGCCCCGGGCGCCCGAGCAGCGGCTTGAAGACCTGGTACTCGTCGGGGTCGACCGCGCCCTGCACGACGGTCTCGCCGAGGCCCCAGGCGGCGTTGATCAGCACGACCCGCTCGAAGCCGGTCTCCGTGTCGAGCGAGAACATCACGCCGGCGCCGCCGCGGTCGGCGCGCACCATGCGCTGGACGCCGACCGACAGGGCGACCTGCAGGTGGTCGAAGCCCCTGGCTTTCCGGTAGCTGATCGCGCGGTCGGTGAACAGCGAAGCGTAGCAGCGCCGGCAGGCCTCGAGCAGCGCGCGCTCGCCGCGGACGTTGAGGAAGCTCTCCTGCTGGCCGGCGAAGCTGGCCTCGGGCAGGTCCTCGGCGGTCGCGCTGGAGCGTACCGCGACGTCGACGTCGTCGCTTCCCGCCCGTCGGCAGAGCTCGCGGTAGGCCGCCGCGATCGCCTCGGCCAGCGGCTCGGGCCAGCGCGCACCCAGGAAACCCTCTCGGATCCGCCGGCCGGTCTCGGCGAGCGTCGCGCGCCCCGCCTCGAGCGCCGCCAGGCGCTCGCGGATCATCGGCTCCAGCTCGTTCTCGGCGAGGAAGCGGCGGTAGGCGTCGGCCGTGGTCGCGAAGCCGGGCGGTACGGCGACGTCGCCGGCCGAGAGCCGCGCGACCATCTCGCCGAGCGAGGCGTTCTTGCCCCCGACGCGGGCGACGTCGCCGCGCCCGAGTTCCTCGAACCAGAGCACCGCCGCGTCCTCGCCGGCGGCACTCGCCTTGCCTTGCGTGCTCATGGGGCCTCGCCTTTCAGGTGGAAGCGCGCCTCGAAGGAGCCGATCAGGTCGAGCCAGTCCTCCATCAGGCGGCTCATCAGGAAGCGGGCGCGCACGCTCTCCCGCGCCGCCTCGCCGAGGCGCCGGCGCAGGGCCTCGTCGGTGAGCAGGGCGACGAGGCGCTCCGCCGCCTGCTCGACGCTCTCGACCAGGAAGCCGTTGGCGCCGTCCTCGATCTGGTGGCGGATGCCGCCGACCCGGCCGCCGATCACCGGCGTGCCCTTCCACATCGCCTCGGTGACGGTCAGGCCGAAGCCCTCGCGCAGCGACTTCTGCAGAACCACGGCGGCGCGCCGCTGCAGGGCGTTGACCAGCGCGCTGTCCTGCACCGAGAGGATGCGGATGCGCTCCTCCCGGCAGCCGCAGAGCGATTCGAAGATCTCCTGGCCTTCCGGGTCGTCGGTCGCGACGTTGCCGACCAGCACCAGCGTCGCGTCGACCTGCCGGCGGGCCAGGCGGAAGGCCTCGATGACGCCCCGCGGGTCCTTCCAGCGGTCGAAGCGCGAGACCTGCACGACCAGCGGCAGGTCGGTCGGGATCTCGTAGTGCGCCAGGCGGTCTTCGATCTCGGCGTCGCTCAGCGGCTTGTTGGTCGTC
>JAUILQ010000073.1 GCA_030433005.1 Alphaproteobacteria bacterium | reverse complement strand
GGTGTAGATGCCGAGCAGATTGTAGGCCTCGGGCCGTGCCTTGCGGGTCTCCTCGGGCAGCGTGCCGTCGTCGGCCAGGACGTCGGGGCCGGGCAGCATGTCGGGGTCGGTCGTCGCCTTGCGCAACTTCTTCGCGATCTCGTCGGCGCCGTCGGTCATGTTGATGCGGCTCATGTCCGAGGGGTCGGACTTGCTCATCTTCTTCGAGCCGTCGCGCAGCGACATGACGCGCGTCGCCGAGCCCAGGATCAGCGGCTCGATGACCGGGAAGAACTCGGTCCCGTAGTCGTGGTTGAACTTCTGCGCGATGTTCCGGCACAGCTCCAGGTGCTGGCGCTGGTCGTCGCCGACCGGCACGTGGGTCGCCTTGTAGGCCAGGATGTCGGCGGCCATCAGGTTCGGATAGACGTAGAGCCCGGCGCTGGCGTTCTCGCGGTTCTTGCCGGCCTTCTCCTTGAACTGCGTCATGCGGTTCAGCCAGCCGATGCGCGCCACGCAGTTGAAGATCCAGGCCAGCTCGGCGTGCGCGCGCACCTGGGACTGGTTGAAGATGACGTTGGCCTTGGGGTCGACGCCGGCGGCGAGGTAGGCGGCGGTGACCTCGCGGGTGTGGCTGCGCAGCTCCGCCGGCTCCTGCCACAGGGTCAGCGCGTGCAGGTCGACGACGCAGAAGATGCAGTCGTAGTCCTTCTGCAGCCGCACGAAGTTGCGGATCGCGCCGAGATAGTTGCCGAGGTGCAGGTTGCCGGTGGGCTGGACGCCCGAGAAGATGCGCTTCACAGGAGGGGGCTCTCGCGTCTGGGGCCGCCGGCGGCGGCGCGGTCGAGGGACAAGGGCGGGAACGGCGGCGGTTATCGCCGCTGGGCCGGAGGCGGTCAAGCTGCCGGCTCGGCGCGCCCGGCGCTATCCGGAATCGGGCGCGGCGTCGGTCAGCCCTTGCGCCGGAACGCGCTCTTGAGCTCGCCGGCGTCGACCGCCTTCAGCGGGAAGGCCAGGGCGAAGTAGAGCAGCACCGCGCCGCCGACCAGCAGCGCCAGGGCGCCGCTGCGCTCCAGCGCGCCGCCGTCGAACCAGGGCGCCAGGGCCGCGCCGGCGGCCCAGAGCGCGCCGGCGAGCAGGGCGCTGACCAGCAGGCCGCGCGGCAGGCGCAGGCGGCTGCGCGCGTCGAGCGTCAGGAAGCCGCGCCGGCGCAGCTGCCAGGCGAGCAGGGCGGTGTTGAGCCAGGAGGCCGCCGACGCGGCGATCGCCAGGCCCAGGAAGCCGATCCAGAAGAACAGCGCCAGCGCCAGCACGACGTTGGCGGCGACCGAGATCAGGGTGTAGCGCAGCGGGGTCACCGTATCCTCGCGCGCGAAGAAGGCCGGCTGCAGGATCTTGACCAGGACGAAGGCCGGCAGGCCGGCGGCGTAGGCGGCCAGCGCCAGCGCCGTCGCCTGGCTGTCGGCGGCGGTGAAGGCGCCGCGCTCGAACAGCACCGAGACGATCGGCCCGGGCACGACCATCAGCGCGACCGTCGCCGGCAGGGTCAGGAACAGCCCCAGCTCGAGCGCCCGGTTGAGCGCGTACATCGCGGCCGCCGGCTGGCCGCCGCGCAGCTTGCGCGACAGGTCGGGCAGCAGCACCACGCCGATGCCGATGCCGATCAGCCCGAGCGGCAGCTGGTAGAGCCGGTCGGCGTAGTACAGCCAGGACACCGCGCCGGCCTGCAGGGTCGCGATCATCGTGCCGATCAGCAGGTTGAGCTGCATGCCGCCGGCCGACAGCAGGCCCGGCACCATCAGGCGGAACAGGCGGCGCACCTCGGGCGACAGGCGCGGCCGCGGGAAGCGCAGCGCCATGCCGTTGGCCGCCGCCGCCCAGGCCATGAACAGGAACTGCCCGACGCCGGCCGCGACGACCGTCCAGGCCAGCAGTTCGCCGACGTTGCCGCTCCAGTAGGGCAGCACCAGCAGCAGCGCCGCGATGAAGAAGAGGTTGAGCAGGATCGGCGCGGCCGCCGCCGCGGCGAAGCGATAGAGCGAGTTGAGCACGCCGCCGAGCAGCGCCACCAGGACCATGAACAGCAGGTAGGGAAAGGCGATGCGCGTCAGCTGCACGGCCAGCTCGAACTGCGCCGGTTCCTCGACGAAGCCCGGCGCGATGACCAGCATCAGCCAGGGCATCGCCGCCATCGCCGCCACGGTCAGCAGCAGCAGCCCGACCGCCATCGCGGCCAGCGCCTGCTCGGCGAAGGCCCGTGCCGCCTCGCGCCCCTCGCGCTCCAGCCGCCCCGCGAACAGCGGCACGAAGGCGGCGTTGAAGGCGCCCTCGCCGAACAGCCGGCGGAACAGGTTGGGAAAGCGGAAGGCGACGAAGAAGGCGTCGGCGATCGGCCCGCTGCCGAGCGCCTGGGCGATCAGGATGTCACGGACAAAGCCGAGCACCCGGCTCGCGGCGGTATAGCCGCCGACCGTCGCGAAGCCGCGCAGCAGGTTCATGGGCGCCGGGCCCCGATGGCGTGTGTCATGGGGCCCAGTCTCTATCGCTTTGCGGCGATTCCGGGAAGCCGCGGCGACGGGGCGCTGCGCCTACTGCTGCGCCGCCTTGGCCGGCCTGGCGCGCCGCGCCGCCGGCTTCGGTCCCTTGGCCGGCGGCGGCGCCGGCGGCGCGCCCTCGGCCTGGCAGAGCCCGGCGTCGAGGGCCTCCAGCAGGGCGTTGCGGATGCGCTTGAGCTTGGCCTCGGCCTCGACCTTCCCGCCCAGCGCGTCGTGGACGTAGAAGACGTCGACGGCGCGCTCGCCGTAGGTCGCGATCTTGGCGCTGTCGATGATCAGGTTCTGGCGGGTCAGCGCCCAGGTCAGGCGATAGAGCAGCCCGGGTCGGTCGCGGCCGTTGACCTCGATCACCGTGTGGTGGCGGCTTGCCTTGTTGTCGATCAGCACGCGCGGCCGGACCGTGAAGACCTCGAGCCGCGAGGGCAGCGGCGAGGCCAGCTTCTTGAGCTCCTGCAGGGGCCTGAGGCGGCCGGCCAAGGTCTGCTCGACCGTGGCGGCGAGCTGGGCCAGCTTGTTCGAGCGGTCGAAGGGGCCGCCGCTGGCGTCGACGATGTAGAAGACGTCGAGCGCCATGCCGTTGGCCAGGGTGAAGATGCGCGCGCCCTCGACCGAGGCGCCGCAGATCGCCAGCGCGCCGGCGATGCGGTTCATCAAGCCCGGGTGGTCGGCGGTGTAGATCGTCACCTCGGTGACCTCGCGGTAGCGGTCGACGCGGGTCTCGACGGTGAGCGGCCGCTGGTTGGCGTCGGCCTCGCGGATCAGCCGCGCGTAGCGGGCGTGGGTCTCGGTGTCGAGCGACAGCCAGTAGGAGGGATAGCCCTGGTCGAGGTGCGCCTCGACCGCCGCCGCCGGCCAGTCGGACAGCGCCTCGCGCAGCGCCTGCTGGGCCGCCTCGACGCGCCGCTCGCGGCCCTCGGTGATCAGGCCGCCGGACAGCAGCTCCTCGGTGCGCAAGTAGAGCTCGCGTAGCAGCGCCGCCTTCCAGGCGCTCCAAACGTTGGGCCCGACGGCGCGGATGTCGGCGACGGTGAGCACCAGCAGCAGGCGCAGCCGCTCGGTCGACTGCACGACCTGGGCGAAGTCGGCGATGGTCTGCGGGTCGTCGATGTCGCGCTTGAAGGCGGTATCGCTCATCTTGAGGTGGTGCAGCACCAGCCAGGCCACGGTCTCGGTCTCCTCGTCGGAGAAGCCGAGGCGCGGGCACAGCCGCTGGGCGACCTTGGCGCCGACCTCGCTGTGGTCGCCGGGCCGGCCCTTGGCGATGTCGTGCAGCAGCACGGCGACGTAGAGCACCCGCCGCGACAGCACCTTGTGGACCACCTCGGTGGCGATCGGCGCCTCCTGCGCCAGGTGCCCCTGCTCGATGGCGTGCAGGATGCCGAGCGCGAAGATGGTGTGCTCGTCCACGGTGTAGTGGTGGTACATGTTGAACTGCATCTGGCTGACCACGCGGCCGAAGTCGGGCACGAAGCGGCCGAACACGCCGGCCTCGTTCATGCGCCTGAGCGTCACCTCGGGGTCGTGCTCGCTGGTCAGGATGTCGACGAAGATGCGGTTGGCCTGCGGGTCCTCGCGCAGCGTCTTGTCGATGCGCTTGAGGTTCTGGGTGATCCAGCGCAGGGCGTCGGGATGGATGTCGAGCGCGTGCTTCTGCGCGACGCGGAAGATGCGCAGCAGGTCGAGGGGCTGGTCGCGGAACTGCTCGGGCCCGCTGACGCACAGCCGGTCGCCCTCGACCTTGAAGCCGTCGATGCGGCGGCGGCGGGCGAAGGACGGCAGGCGGAACCGCGAGCGTCGGTTGTATTCGGCCTCCAGCTGGGCGCAGAAGATCCGGGTCAGCGCGCCGACGTCCTTGGCCATCAGGAAGTAGTGCTTCATGAAGCGCTCGACCGCGCGGGTGCCGGCGTGCGCGGTGTAGCCCATGGCCGGGGCGAGCTGCGCCTGCAGGTCGAAGGTCAGGCGCTCCTCGGCGCGTCCGGTCGCCCAGTGCAGGCGGCAGCGCAGCGCCCAGAAGAAGTCCATGGCCTTGTCGAAGCGCCGCACCTCGGCCTTGGTGAACACGCCCTTGTCGGTCAAATGGCGGATCGAGCCGGTGCCGTAGACGAACTTGGCCAGCCAGTGCAGCGTCTGCAGGTCGCGCAGGCCGCCCTTGCCCTCCTTGATGTTCGGCTCCAGGGCGTAGCGCGAACCCTCGCCGAAGCGCTTGTGGCGCCGGTCGCGCTCGGCCAGCTTGGCCTCGACGAAGGCCGCCTCGCCGCCGGCGCGCAGCTCGGCGTCGTAACGCCGCTTCAGCTCAAGGTAGAGCGGCTGGTCGCCCCACAGGAAGCGCATCTCCAGCAGGTTGGTCAGGATCGTCTGGTCGCCCTTGGCCTGGCGCAGGCAGTCGTCGACCGAGCGCGTCGCGTGGCCGACCTTGAAGCCGAGGTCCCAGAGGAAATAGAGCACGGCCTCGACGACCTGCTCGCTGCGCGGCGTGATCTTGTACGGCAGCAGGAACAGCAGGTCGACGTCGGAGCCCGGCGCCAGCTCGCCGCGCCCGAAGCCGCCGACCGCGACCAGCGCGAGGCGTTCCGCGGTCGAGGGGTTGTGCAGCGGATAGAGGTCCTTGGCGACGTGGTCGTAGACCAGGCGCACCACCTGGTCGGTCAGGAAGCAGAGGCCCTGGGCGGTCTCGACGCCGCCGGCCTCGCCGGCGTCGAGGCGGCGGCGCGCCTCGTTGCGGCCGCGCTCGAGGGCGTCCTTGAGCAGCTCCAGGATCTCGGAGCGCGCCCGCTCCGGGCCGGAGGCGCGCATCCAGATGCCGGCGATGCGCTCCTGCAGCTGCGAGCGGTCGACGATCGCGCGCCGCCGCCGGCGCGGCGCCGCCGGCCCGGCCGCGTGGTCCTCCTTGCCCCGGGCTGCGAGCCCGTTTTCCTTCGCTACCGCCGCATCCATCCTCGTCCGCCCTTCGGCTTCCGCCGTCTCGCGCCCCGGGGGTCTCTCCCGACCCCGGCTTTCCTGCCGGTTCCGCGTTCCCCGCTTCATCTTGTGTTCCCGGCAGCCGGGACAAGGCGGAGCCTCGACCGGCCCCGGAGCGCGGATCGGCCGCGGCCCGTCCGTCCGTCCGGCCGCTGGGAAACAGGCCCAGGGCGAGGTTAACATGACGTGATGAGGTGCCGCTCCCCCCGCTTCCGAACGACCCTGCCGGCTCTGCTCTGCGCGCTCGTGGCCGTCTCGGCCTGCGAGGCGCCGCCGCGCCCGTCGACCAGTGAAGCGGGCCGTGCTCCGGCAAGCCCGATCC
This sequence comes from Alphaproteobacteria bacterium, assembly GCA_030433005.1. GTDB lineage: Bacteria > Pseudomonadota > Alphaproteobacteria > Kiloniellales > DSM-21159 > Tistlia. The sequence goes on along the minus strand of JAUILQ010000073.1, from coordinate 17,746 downwards.
CCGCGAGGCCGGCTCCCGTCGAGCGGTCTCCCGCCGAGCCGGCGACGGCCATGGAGACGCGGGCGACGGTCACGCGGGCGCTCGCCGAGGAGGGCCGCAGCCTGCGCGTGCTGGTCGAGCGGCTGCGGCCCGGCGAGAGCGTCGTCGGGATCGCGCTGAGCGGACCGGACGGTGCCCGCGTGGTTGCCGGGCGCGAGGCGATCCGCAGCGGCTGGCGCGGCGGCGGGCCGGGCAGCACGCGGCCGCGGGTCCGGCTGGAGGGCGGCAACAACGACCCGCTCGGCGTCACGCTCTCGCTCGACCTCTTCTCGAGCCGTCCCGAGACGCCGCCGGAACGCGAGAGCGCCCTCGCCTGGGCGTTCCTGCCGCTGCCCGACCCGGCGGCCTACGCCGCCGCGCCGGAGGCCTGGACGCTCGAGGTGACGCTGGAGGACGAGGTCGGCCGGCGCTTCACGCTTTCCGACTGAGGCCGGTCCCGGCGGCTGTCGAATTCCTTGACGGGGCCGCGGGGCTCCTGTCGAGCGCCCTGACAGCCGGCGGCCTCCCGTGGCGGCCGTCCCGCCTGCCGGGAACCGGCTGCGGCCAGCGCTGCCGGGGCCTTGCCGGACTTGGCACGCAACCTGCGCCGGATCGAGCCCAGGACAACGCAACCGGGAGCGAGACGGACCAATGGGCAGCTATCGGCATTTCATCGGGCGCTATCGCCAGGCCTTCGAGCATCGCGGCGGCGTCAAGGCGCTGCGCGTCGCCGAATTCGAGCCGGACTGGTTCGGCCAGCTCCGGCAGGAGTGCCTGGAGATCGCCGGCGCCTCGCCGGCCTCCGACGTCGGGGCGAGCGAGCACAGCACCAACTGGACGCGGCCGGACGGCGCGGTCCAGCAGTTCAGCCTGTTCAACGTCTCCGGGCGCAGCGACGACTACAAGTCGGACTTCGGGCGCAAGGACCTCGCCGCCCGCAAGCAGCTGGTGTTCCCCGAGAAGACGGCGATCGCGCGGCTGGCGGACCTGTTCGGGTCGGACCTGCGCAACATGCGCCTCAACCTGATCGGCAAGAAGTCCTCGCTGAAGCCGCACGAGGAGAAGTCGATCATCTCGACCGGCCGGGCCGTGCACTACGTCGCGCGCTTCCACGTGCCGATCGTGACCAACGAGAGCGCGCAGATGCTGCTCGACGACGAGCTCTTCCACTTCGCCGCCGGCGGCCTCTACTTTTTCCACCACGGCTGCGTGCACGGCGCCATGAACGGCTCCGACGAGGAGCGCTACCACATCGTCATCGACGCCTTCCTCTCGCGTGCCCTCTACCGGCGGCTGCTCGACCCCGACGCCGCGGCGCCGGCGGGCCTCGTGAAGTCCTCCGAGGACCAGGCCGACCTGACCTCGGAGCCCTATCGGACCGAGGACTTCGCCACCGAGCACGGCGAGATCCTGACCGATCTCGGCTACGGCCGGCGGGCGCCGACGCTGCTCAGCTGGTACCGGGAGCGCTACCCCTCGGCCTTCCGCCTGGTCGGCCTCGGCGAGAGCCGGGCCTAGGCTTTCTCCGCCAATCCGCGGCGCAGCTCGTAGAGCAGGTCGAGGGCCTGGCGCGGCGTCAGCTCGTCGGGATTGACCTCGGCGAGGCGCCGCTCGAGCGCGCTCGGGCCCGCGGCGGAGGCCGGCTTCTCGGCCTTGGCGGCGGTCGCGGCGAACAGCGGCAGGTCGTCGGCGAGGCGGGTCAGCGCGCTCGCCTGCTCGCCCTGCTCGAGCAGCTGCAGCACCGCCTCGGCGCGCGCCACCGCGGCCGCCGGCAGGCCGGCCAGCTTGGCGACGTGGATGCCGTAGGAGCGGTCGGCGGCGCCGGCCGCGACCTCGTGCAGGAAGACCACCTGGTCCTGCCACTCCTTGACCCGCATCGAGTGGCAGGACAGCGCCGGCAGCTTGGCGGCCAGGCTGGTCAGCTCGTGGTAGTGCGTGGCGAAGAGCGCGCGGCTGCGGTTGCGCTCGTGCAGGTGCTCGACGCAGGCCCAGGCGATCGACAGGCCGTCGAAGGTCGCCGTGCCGCGGCCGATCTCGTCGAGGATGACCAGGCTGCGCGGGCCGGCCTGGTTCAGGATCACCGCGGTCTCGACCATCTCGACCATGAAGGTCGAGCGGCCGCGCGCCAGGTCGTCGGCGGCGCCGACCCGGCTGAACAGGCGGTCGAGCGTGCCGATCACGGCGCGCTCGGCCGGCACGAAGCTGCCGGCCTGGGCGAGCAGGGCGATCAGCGCGTTCTGGCGCAGGAAGGTCGACTTGCCGGCCATGTTCGGGCCGGTCAGCAGCCAGATCCGATCCTCCTCGCCGAGCGTGCAGTCGTTGGCCACGAAGGGGCCGTCGCCGGCGCGCTTCAGCGCCGCCTCGACCACCGGGTGGCGGCCGCCGGCGATCTCGAAGCGCGTCGAGTCCTCGATCTGCGGGCGGCACCAGCCCTGCTCGGCGGCGATCTCGGCGAGGCCCGCCGCCACGTCGATCTCGGCGAGCGCCGCCGCCGTGGCGGCGACCGGGCCGGCCTCGGCCAGCACCGCCTCGACCAGCGTCGCGAAGAGCGTCATCTCCAGGGCCAGCGCCTTGTCGCCGGCCGAGACGATGCGCTGCTCCAGCTCGGCCAGCTCGACCGTGCCGAAGCGCACCGCGCCGGCCAGCGACTGGCGCTGGCGATAGGGCGAATCCGGGCCGCCCGGCATCTTCGCGGCGTTGGCGGCGCTGACCTCGATGAAGTAGCCGAGCACGTTGTTGTGCTTGATCTTGAGGGTCTGGATGCCGGTGTCGGCGGCGTAGTCGGCCTGCAGCCCGGCGATCAGCCGCCGGCTCTCGTCGCGCAGCGCCTTCAGCTCGTCGAGCTCCTCGGAGAAGCCGCGGGCGATGAAGCCGCCGTCGCGCGCCAGCATCGGCAGATCCGGCGCCAGGGCGCCGGTCAGCCGCTCGACCAGCGCCCCGTGGCCGCCGAGCCGTTCCGCGGCCTCGCTCAGCGCCGGTGCGACGCGGCCGGCCGGCTGGCCGTCGAGGCCGGCGCGCAGCGCCTCGGCGCCGGCCAGGCCGTCGCGCACGCAGGCCAGGTCGCGCGGGCCGCCGCGGCCGAGCGACAGGCGCGACAGCGCCCGCTCGATGTCCGGGCAGCGCTTGAGCGCGGCGCGCAGCTCCTCGCGCAGCGGCCGCTCGGCGTGCAGGCAGGCGACCGCCTCGAGCCGCTCCTCGATCGCCGCCGGCCCGGTCAGCGGCGCCGAGAGGCGCTGCGCCAGCAGCCGCGCGCCGGCGCCGGTCACGGTGCGGTCGACGGTCGCCAGCAGGCTGCCCTTGCGCTCGCCGGTCAGGCTGCGCGTCAGCTCCAGGTTGCGCCGGGTCGCGGCGTCGATCTCCAGGGTCTGGCCGCGCGCCAGGCGGCGCGGCGGCGAGAGCCGCGGCAGCTTGCCCTTCTGGGTCAGCTCGACGTAGTCGACCAGGGCGCCGGCCGCGGCCAGTTCGGCGCGGCCGAAGTCGCCGAAGGCGTCGAGCGTGCCGACATCGAAGAGGTCCTGCAGCCGGCGCCGGGCGTTCTCGCTGTCGAAGCGCGCCCCGGGCAGCGGCGACAGGCGCTCGCGCCACTCCCCGAGCAGGCCGGCGAGGCCGTCGCGCTGCAGCAGGCGGTCGGGCAGCAGCAGCTCGCCGGGGTCGAGCCGGGCGAGCACCGCCGGCAGGCCGCCGGCCGCCGTCTCCTCGGCGAAGAAATCGCCGGTCGAGATGTCGACCCAGGCCAGGCCCAGCGAGCCGCCGGCCTCGCCGAGCGCGGCCAGGTAGTTGTGGCGCCGGGCGTCGAGCAGCTCGTCCTCGGTCAGGGTGCCGGGGGTCACCAGGCGCACGACGTCGCGCCGGACCACCGACTTGCCGCCGCGTTTCTTGGCCTCGGCCGGGTCCTCCAGCTGCTCGCAGATCGCGACCTTGAAGCCCTGGCGGATCAGCCGCGACAGGTAGGCCTCGGCGGCGTGGACCGGCACGCCGCACATCGGGACCTCCTCGCCCTGGTGCTGGCCGCGCTTGGTCAGCGTGATGTCGAGCGCCGCGGCCGCGGCGACGGCGTCCTCGAAGAACAGCTCGTAGAAGTCGCCCATGCGGTAGAACAGCAGCGAGTCGGCGTGGGCGTCCTTGATCGCCCAGTACTGCGCCATCATCGGCGAGGCGCCGGCGCCGCCGGCCGGCCCGGCGGGAGTCTCGCTCCCGCTTTCGGCCGCCACGGCGGCGGCGCGGACCGTGCCTTGCCGGCTGCCGTTGCGGGGACTCTTGCTCAGGGGGCTGGCGGCCACGAGACTCTGCTGCGTCGGATCGGGTGCGTCGGATCGAGTGCGTCGGATCGGGATGGGCGAGCGTTGAAGCGTCGGGACGGCTTGCAGGACCCCAAGCATGGCTTGCAGGACCGGGAACGCGAAGCTAACACGAGCCCCGCAACGGACAGGAAGGCGAAGATGGCGGAAAGCGATGAGATCGTCGAGGTGCTCGGGCGCTTCGAGACCCGGGAGTCCTTCGAGGCCGCGGTGGCGGCGCTGCGCAAGGCGGAGTTCGGCCACGCCGACCTCTCGGTGCTCGACACCCACGAGACGATCGACTCGGCCGGCAGCTCCACCGAGGCCTGGGGCGAGCGGGTCGCCGGCCTGGTCGGCGAGGTCCACTACATCGGCCCGCTGACCGCCGCCGGCCTGATCGCCGTCGCCGCCGGGCCGGTCGGCGCCATGGTCGCCAGCGTCATCGCCGCCGGCGTCGGCGGCCTGGCGCTGCGCGAGCTGCTCGACGAATCCGAGGCGACGCCGAACACCGAAGCCTTCGCCCGCGCCCTGGAGCATGGCGCCGTGCTGCTCTGGGCCTACGCGCCGACCGCCGAGCGCCAGAACGAGGCCCGTCAGATCATGGCGGCCGAGGGCGGCAAGGACATCGAGGTGGTGCGCCGGCGCCGCCGCGACGAGGACGCCGAGGAGGCCTGACGCCGGCAGAGCGCTGCCGGACCGGCCGGCACCGACGCCGCGCGAGCGGAAATCGAACTAGCGGCCCCCGGCGTCGGGATCGGGCAGGGGGATCAGCTTGCCGCTGAACACCACCGGTCCGGTCGGCTGCCCGGTCGGCGAGCCGCCGGCCGGCTCCAGGCTGACCGCCAGGGCCGCCTCGGGCCCGGCGCGGCCGAGCTGCTCGACCGAGAGGCGCAGGCTGTGTCCGCCGGCGTCGTGCGGCAGCACGCCCAGCGAGCGCGGCTCGCCGCGGTCGACCAGCCACAGCTCGTAGTCCCGGTTCCCTTCGCCCACCGCGCCGGCGCCGAGCCGGGCCGGGTCGCTGGGTGCGATCGGCCGGGCCCGGATCTCGCCGCGCGCCAGGTCGACCTCGACCAGGAAGCCCGGCTGGTCCGGATCCCGACGCAGCAGCGAGACGAAGCGGCGCGGTTGCTCCTCGCCCGGCGCCTCGGCGACCGGCTCGGACGGCGCGCGCCCGGGCTGTCCGGGCAGGGCGAGGAAGCCGAGCCCGCTCGGGCCGAGCAGCAGCAGCGCCGCCAGGCCGGCGGCCAGCGTTCCGAAGGCCGCGGTGGCCCAGCGCTGGCGGGTCAGCGAGCGGCGCAGCGCGACGACGTTGCCCGCGCTCGCGCCGCCTTCCCTGGCGCTCTCGTCCGGCAGGGCGGCGGCGATGCGCTGCCACAGCTCGGGCGGCGGCGTGACCGCCGGCGCCGCGGCGTCGAGCGGGCCCAGGCGCCGCTGCCAGGCCTCGATCATCGCGGCCAGCGCGGCGTCCTCGGCGGCCAGCCGCTCGACGGCCTCGCGCTCGCCGGCCGACAGAGTGCCCAGGACGTAGTCGGCGGCCAGCTGCTCGCGCTCGCTCCAGGCCTCGGTCATCGCGCGGTCTCCCCGGCCTCGGGCCCGGCGCCGTCCAGGCAGGCCTTGAGGCGGATCAGGCCGCGCCGGATCCAGCTCTTGACGGTGCCCAGCGCGGCGCCCTCGCGGGCCGCCAGCTCGCCGTGGGTGTAGCCCTCGCAGTAGGCCGCCAGGATGCAGCGTCGCGCCGTCTCGTCGAGCTCGCCCAGGCAGCTCACGAGGCGCGTGCCGGCGCCTTCCCCCGCGGCCGCGACCTGCGCCAGCGCGGCGGGGTCTTCCGGCTCCAGGCCGGACCCGGTCAGCTCGTCGAGCGAGCGGTCGCCGCGCTCCCGGCGCAGGCGGTCGAGCGCACGGTTGCGCACGATGGTGATCATCCAGGTCATCGGGCTGCCGCGGTCGGCGCGGTAGTCGGCGGCCCGCCGCCAGATGGTGAGGTATGCGTCCTGAATCACGTCCTGGGCCCAGTCGTCGCGCCGCAAGATACGCAGCGCCACGCCGAACAGTTTCGCACTGCTCGCCCGGTAGAGCTCGGCGAAAGCGGGACGCTCGCCGGCCGCGCAGGCGGCGAGCAGGGCGGCGAGCGCATTCGGCGGCTCGCCCGGCGAGACCTGCCGGGGTGCGGTCGTCTCCAGCTGCACCTCCCCCTGGCTGACCGTCGGACGCGGCGGGAACCCCGCCAAGTCCCTGATCCAGCGACTTTGACCCCAATCTAGGCCGGCTCTAGGATGAGGCAAAGGCCGCCGTCAGTGCGGCCATTCCTGTCCAGAGGGAGCGTCCTAGAAAAGATGGCCACCGATACGCTGAAGGCGCGCAGCCTTGCGGCCGACGCCCTGGAGTTCCACCAGCAGGGACGCCCCGGCAAGCTCGAGATCACCGCGACCAAGCCGCTGACCACGCAGCGCGATCTGTCGCTCGCCTATTCGCCCGGCGTCGCCGAGCCCTGCCTGCGCATCGCCGAGGATCCGGCGCTGGCCTACGACTACACGGCCAAGGGCAACCTCGTCGCCGTGGTCTCCAACGGCACCGCCGTGCTCGGCCTCGGCAACCTCGGAGCGCTGGCCTCGAAGCCGGTGATGGAAGGCAAGGCGGTGCTGTTCAAGCGCTTCGCCGACGTCGACGGCCTCGACCTCTGCGTCGACACGCCCGACGTCGACGAGTTCATCAACTGCGTGCGCTTCCTCGGCCCCTCGTTCGGCGGCATCAACCTGGAGGACATCAAGGCGCCGGAATGCTTCATCATCGAGCAGCGGCTGAAGGAGCTGCTCGACATCCCGGTGTTCCACGACGACCAGCACGGCACCGCGATCATCGCCGCCGCCGGGGTCATCAACGCCTGCCACCTGACCGGGCGCGATATCGCCGATCTCACCATGGTGATCAACGGCGCCGGCTCGGCTGGCATCGCCTGCGCCGAGCTGCTCAAGGCCATGGGCATGCGCCACGACCACGTGCTGATCTGCGACACCAAGGGGGTCATCTACCAGGGCCGCACCGAGGGCATGAACCAGTGGAAGTCGGCGCACGCCGCCAAGACCGAGCGGCGCACCCTGGAGGAGGCGCTGGAGGGCGCCGACCTGTTCTTCGGCCTCTCGGCCAAGGGCGCGGTGACCCAGGACATGGTCAAGGCGATGGCCGACAAGCCGATCATCTTCGCCATGGCCAACCCGGACCCCGAGATCACCCCCGAGGAGGTCAAGGAGGTCCGCCCGGACGCCATTGTCGCCACCGGCCGCTCGGACTACCCCAACCAGGTCAACAACGTCCTGGGCTTTCCCTACATCTTCCGCGGCGCGCTCGACGTGCGCGCCAGCACCATCAACATGGAGATGAAGATCGCCGCGGCGCAGGCGCTGGCGGCGCTGGCCCGCGAGGACGTGCCCGACGAGGTCGACCGCGCCTACTCCGGCCGGCGCCTGCGCTACGGCCCGGAGTACATCATTCCGGCGCCCTTCGACCCGCGGCTGATCGTGGCGATTCCCAAGGCGGTCGCGGTCTCGGCCATGGAGACCGGCGTCGCGCGCAAGCCGATCGAGGACATGGAGGGCTACGAGCAGCAGCTCTCCGGCCGCCTCGACCCGACCGCGGCCAGCCTGCAGTCGCTGTTCGAGAAGGTGCGTCAGCACCCGCAGCGCGTGGTCTTCGCCGAGGGCGAGGAGGAGAAGACGATCCGCGCCGCCCAGGCCTTCTTCAACGCCGGCTACGGCAAGCCGGTGCTGATCGGCCGCGAGGACCGGGTCAGGGAGACCATGGCCTCGATCGGGGTCACCGGCAGCTTCTGCGAGATCGTCAACGCCTCGATCGGCAATCACCGGGAGCGCTACACCGAGTTCCTCTACAATCGCATGAAGCGCAAGGGCATGCTGTTCCGCGACTGCCAGCGGGCGGTCAACCAGAACCGCAACGTCTTCGCCGCCTGCATGCTGGCCTGCGGCGAGGCCGACGCCCTGGTCACCGGCCTGACCCGCGCCTTCAACGTCGCCTTCGAGGACCTGACGCGCTGCCTGGACCCGAAGCCCGGCCACGTGCCTTTCGGGCTCAACATCCTGGTGCACCGCGGCCGCTCGGTGTTCATCGCGGACACCCAGGTGCACGAGCTGCCGAGCGCCGAGGAGCTGGCCGACATCGCCATGCAGAGCGCCGAGGCGGCGCGCACGCTCGGCCACGAGCCGCGCGTCGCGCTGCTCTCCTTCTCCAACTTCGGCAACCCGCCGCGCGAGCGCGCGATGCGCGTGCGCCAGGCCATCGAGGTGCTCGACGCGCGCCAGCCGGACTTCGAGTACGACGGCGAGATGCAGGCCAACGTCGCGCTCGACTACGAGCTGATGCGCGAGCTCTATCCCTTCAGCCGGCTGTCCGGCCCGGCCAACGTGCTGGTCATGCCGGCGCTGCACGCCGCCAACATCTCGGCCAAGCTGGTCCAGCAGCTCGGCTCGGCGACGGTGATCGGTCCGATCCTGCTCGGCCTCAACAAGCCGGCCCAGATCGTGCCGCTCGGCTCGACGGTCAACGACCTGGTGACCGCCGCCGCCCTGGCCGCCCACGGCGCGATCTCGGCCAAGGGCGGGTGAGGTCCGGTCGGCCCGGCGTCCCGGCCGCGCGAACAAGTCGGACGGATGCCTGCACAGGTAGCACAGGCTTCATAATCGCGTGCTATCCCCTGTCTCGCGCGACGCGGCGCCCGTCGATACGATTGGCGTCTATAGGATTGTCGGCGCCGTAGCCCACCAGGCCCGGGGCCGCCCGCCGGCCCGGCGAGAGGAGCGCGAGACGACCGCGATGGCGACGAAATCGACCCTGGGCCGGCGCCTGCCGGTCGCCCTGCTGGTGCTCTGCCTGCCGGCGGCGGTCGCCTTCGGCGGGCTGTGGTTCCTCGGCCAGCTCGCCTGGCCCTGGGCGCTGGCCGGGCTGGCGCTGGTCGCGCTCGGCCTGCTGTCGGTCCTGCTGCCGCACTTCCGGCACATCGAGGCGCTGCGCCGCTACGTCGCCGCGCTGCTGCGCGCGATCGACGGCGGCGCCGGCCTGCCGCGCCCGCCGGAGACCGGGTCCCATCTGCTGGCCCCGGAGCTCGACCAGGCGATCGTCGAGACCGCGCGCGAGCGCGAGCGGCGGCGGCGCGAGCTCGAGGCCGCCATGGCCGGCAACGAGTCGATCCTGTCGAACCTGCCCGACCCGCTGATCATGCTCGACCGCAACCGCCGCATCGTGCGGGCCAACCCGGCGGCCGAGGCGCTGTTCGGCGCCGGCACGGCGGGGCGCAACCTGACCGGCGTACTGCGCAATCCCCAGCTGCTGGCGGCGGCCGACGCGGCGATCGCCGGCGAGGGCGGGCGGATCGTCGAGTTCACCCTGCTCGGCGAGGTCGAGCAGACCTTCTCGGCGCGCGTCGTGCCGATGACCACGCCGGCGCTCGACGGCACGGTCGCCATCGTCTCGCTGCACGACCTGACCGCGGTCCGCCGCGCCGAGCGCATGCGCGCCGACTTCGTCGCCAACGCCAGCCACGAGCTGCGCACGCCGCTGGCCAGCCTGCTCGGCTTCATCGAGACGCTGCTCGGCCCGGCCAGGGACGACGCCGAGGCGCACGAGCGCTTCCTGACCATCATGCACGAGCAGTCGCTGCGCATGTCGCGGCTGGTCGAGGACCTGCTCAGCCTGTCCCGCATCGAGATGCGCGAGCACACGCCGCCTGACCGGCCGGTCGACCCGCAGGCCCTGCTCGACAGCGTCGTCGGCGCGCTGGAGCTGCGCGCGCGCGCCAAGAAGATGCGCCTGGAGCTCGAGGTCGCGGACCCGCTGCCGGTGACCGGCGACAAGGACGAGCTGGCCCAGGTCTTCCAGAACCTGGTCGACAACGCCATCAAGTACGGCCGCGCCGGCACGCCGGTGCGCGTCGCCGCGCGGCGCGTCGAGCCGGCCGCCGACCCGGCGGCGCGCCGCGTCGGGCGCAGTTGCCTCGCCGTCTCGGTCGCCGACCAGGGCGAGGGCATCGCGCGCGAGCACCTGCCGCGCCTGACCGAGCGCTTCTACCGGGTCGACACGGCGCGCTCGCGCGAGCTCGGCGGCACCGGCCTGGGTCTCGCCATCGTCAAGCACATCGTCAACCGCCACCGGGGACACCTGACGGTCGACAGCACCGTCGGCAAGGGCACGACCTTCACGGTCTACCTGCCGCTCGACACCCGCGCCGAGCAGCCCGCGCCGGGCGGCGCCTCGCTGCGCAAGGCGGGCTGAGAGGGGCGCGCGGAAGGGCCGTGCCGCGGCACCGCCGTCCGGCGTCTCAACTCCGTAACGCGCTGTCATCTAGTTGTAACAGTTCCGTAGTAAATCAGCAGCCGCCTGCGGATAGGTTCCGCCCAGCCGTCGCGGAACGCGACAGGCCGAAACCTGTCACCTGATCACGCAAGCGGAGACATCATCCCGATGAAGAACTCTCTCGCCATCGTCGCGGCCTGCGCGCTGGCGCTCGGCGCGAGCGCCGCCTCGGCGCAGACCCGCGACCAGATCCGCATCGTCGGCTCGTCCACCGTCTTCCCGTTCTCGACGGCCGTCGCCGAGCAGTTCGGCAAGACCACCGACTTCAAGACCCCGGTCGTCGAGTCGACCGGCTCGGGCGGCGGCATGAAGCTGTTCTGCGCCGGCATCGGCACCGAGCACCCGGACATCACCAACGCCTCGCGCCGGATCAAGTCCTCGGAGTTCGAGACCTGCACGACCAACGGCATCGACCTGACCGAGGTCAAGATCGGCTACGACGGCATCGTCCTGGCCAACTCGAAGGCCGGCGAGCAGATCGACCTGACCCGCGCGCAGATCTTCCAGGCGCTGGCCAAGGAGCTGCCGATGGACGGCAAGCTGGTCGCCAACCCCTACACCAAGTGGAGCGAGATCGACCCGTCCCTGCCGGACGCGAAGATCGAGGTGCTCGGCCCGCCGCCGACCTCCGGCACCCGTGACGCCTTCGTCGAGCTGGTCATGGAAGAGGGCTGCGAGAACGTCGACGGCGCCGCCGCCCTGGGCCTCGAGGGCAAGGCCTGCCACGACATCCGCGAGGACGGCGTCTACGTCGAGGCCGGCGAGAACGACAACCTGATCGTCCAGAAGCTGGAGGCCAACCCGGCCGCCTACGGCATCTTCGGCTTCAGCTTCCTCGACCAGAACCGCGACGACATCCAGGCCTCGACGATCAACGGCGTCGACCCGACCTTCGACTCGATCGCCTCGGGCGAGTACCCGGTGTCGCGCTCGCTGTTCTTCTACGTCAAGAACGCCCACGTGAACGTCATTCCCGGCATCAAGGAGTACGTCACGGAGTTCACCAGCGAGGGCACCTGGGGCCCGGACGGGTACCTGGCCGACAAGGGCCTGATCCCGCTGCCCGAGGACATGCGCGAGGAGATGGCCCGGCAGGCCCAGAACCTCGAGAAGCTCTCGATGTAGCACGCTTGTCGCGCGCGACGGCCGGGTGGGGTCCCGGCCGTCGCGGCGTCTCCGGACCCCGCATGCGGGGTCTTCCTTTCTCGGCCTGACGGCCGTCTCTTGCTCCGGCCCGGGCGCCGGAGAGCTTGCAGGGCGCAGCGACGGCGCGGGGGAGCCATGAACGTCCTCACCATTCTCGTCGTCATGGTCGGCCTCTCGGTCGCCGGCTACTACCTCGGCACCCGCCAGGCCGTGGGCGTCGCCGGGGGGCAGCGCAGCCGGCTGCACTCGCTGCCGAGCTACCACGGCCTCTATCTCGCCTCCTGGGTCCTGCTGCCGGCGGTCGCGCTGCTGATCGTCTGGCTGATCGTCGAGCCGCACGTCGCCGAGCAGGCGCTGATCGCGAACCTGCCGGCCTCGGTCGAGCAGATGGACCCGAACACCCTGCGCCTGACCATCGGCGACATCGAGGCGCGCGCCCTCGGCGGCATCGTCGGCCGCGAGGTCGCGCCCGAGTTCCAGCCGGCGGCCGAGGCCTACGCCGCGACCCTGTCGATCAGCCGCTGGCTGATGGCGGCCTGCCTGGTCGCGGTGATGGCGATCGGCGGCCTGCTCGCGTTCCGCTCGATCGGCGTCGAGATGCGCGCGCGCAACCGCTTCGAGCGCATCGCCGAGGTCATCATGATCGGCGCCGCGACGATCGCCATCCTGACCACCGTCGGCATCATCCTGTCGCTGCTCTTCGAGACCGCGCGCTTCTTCGCCGAGGTGCCCTTCTTCGAGTTCCTGTTCGGCCTGCAGTGGTCGCCGCAGACCGCGCTGCGCGCCGACCAGGTCGGCTCGTCCGGCAGCTTCGGCGCGATCCCGCTGTTCGCCGGCACCCTGCTGATCACCCTGATCGCGCTCTGCGTCGCCGTGCCGATCGGCCTGTTCGCGGCGATCTACATGTCGGAGTACGCGACGCCGCGGATCCGCGGCACGGCCAAGCCGATCCTCGAGATCCTGGCCGGCGTGCCGACCGTGGTCTACGGCTTCTTCGCGGCGCTGACCGTGGCGCCCTTCTTCCGCGGCCTCGGCCAATCGATCGGCCTCGACGTCTCCTCCGAGTCGGCGCTGGCCGCCGGCAGCGTCATGGGCATCATGATCATCCCCTTCGTCTCCTCGCTGTCGGACGACGTCATGAACGCCGTGCCGCAGAGCCTGCGCGACGGCGCCTTCGCGCTGGGCGCGACCAAGTCCGAGACGATCCGCCAGGTGATCCTGCCGGCGGCGCTGCCGGGCATCGTCGGCGCCGTGCTGCTTGCGACCAGCCGGGCCATCGGCGAGACCATGATCGTCGTCATGGCGGCGGGCCTCGCCGCCAACCTGACGGCCAACCCGCTGGAGGCGGTTACCACCGTCACCGTGCAGATCGTCACGCTGCTGGTCGGCGACCAGGAGTTCGACAGCGCCAAGACGCTGGCCGCCTTCGCGCTCGGCCTGGTGCTCTTCGTCGTGACGCTGTGCCTCAACATCTTCGCCCTGCACATCGTGCGCAAGTACCGGGAAAAGTATGACTGACGCGACGCTCGACAGGCCGACGATCCGTCGCCCGGATCTCTCGGCCAAGCGGCTCGGCAAGCGCTACGCGGCCGAGAAGCGCTTCCAGCTCTACGGCATCCTGGCGATCCTCGCGGCCGTCCTGATGCTCGGCGTGCTGCTGGTCTCGATCGTGGCCAAGGGCTACAGCGCCTTCGCGCAGACCGAGATCGCGCTGGAGATCCACTTCGACCCGGCGGAGCTCGACCCGGACGGCACCGGCGACCCGGAGGTCATCGGCCGCGCCAACTTCCAGGGGCTGATCAACGAGGCGCTCTACCGCGAGTTCCCCGGCGCGACGGGCGACCGGCAGGCGCGCCGGGCGCTGCGCGGCCTGGTCAGCAGCGGCGCGAACTTCGAGCTGCGCCGCATGGTCATGGAGAACCCGGCAGTGATCGGCACCACCCGGACCCTCTGGTTCCGCTCCTCCGACGACGTCGACGTCTTCCTGAAGGGCGAGGTCACCGACATCGAGGCCGTCGAGACGAGGGGCCGTCTCTCGCTGAGCGAGACCGGAGACGAGATCGAGCTGAGCAGCGACGCCGACGACTTCGCGGGCGTCCTGGCGGCGGTCAAGCGGTCGCTTGCGGCCGAGGCCGACGAGATCGAGAGCGATGCCGCGCGCGAGGCCTCGGCGGTCGCGTTCTACGAGTCGGAGCTGGAGCGGCTGCGGGCCGCGAACGCGTCCTCGGAGGAGATCGCCTCGGCCGAGGCCAGCCTCGCCTCGCATGCCGAGAGCGTCGAGCGGCTGGCCGCGCGCGTCGAGACGCTGCGCGCCCGCGCGGCCGCGACGGGCGGCAGCGAGGAGCTCGACGACGAGCTGCCGAGCTTCGTGGTCTCGGCCAACGGCGGCGTCGTCAAGCTCACCTCGGTCGCCGGGTCCCGCGCCACGGGCCGAGCCCTGATCGGGCTCGAATCCGCGGCGCCGGCGGCGCCCGGGGCCTGGCAGCTGCGCCGCTACGTCGTGCCGGAGGCGAGTCGGCGGCTGAGCGACGAGGAGGTCGCCTGGATCGACGCGCTGGAGCAGCAGGGCAAGGCCGAGCTGACCTTCGCGAGCGGCTTCTTCACCTCCGGCGACAGCCGCGAGCCGGAGCTCGCCGGCATCTGGGGCGCCGCCGTCGGCTCCTTCTACACGCTGATCGTCACGCTGATCCTGTCGTTCCCGGTCGGCGTGCTGGCCGCGGTCTACCTCGAAGAGTTCGCGCCCAAGAACCGCATCACCGACCTCATCGAGGTCAACATCAACAACCTGGCGGCGGTGCCCTCGATCGTCTTCGGCCTGCTCGGCCTGGCGGTCTTCCTGAACTTCTTCGGGCTGCCGCGCTCGGCGCCGCTGGTCGGCGGCATGGTGCTGGCGCTGATGACCCTGCCGACCATCATCATCGCGGCGCGCGCCGCGCTGAAGGCGGTGCCGCCCTCGATCCGCGAGGCGGCGCTCGGCATCGGCGCCTCGCGCATCCAGACCGTGACGCACCACGTGCTGCCGCTGGCCATGCCCGGCGTGCTGACCGGCACGATCATCGGCATGGCCCAGGCGCTGGGCGAGACCGCACCGCTGCTGATGATCGGCATGGTCGCCTTCATCGTCGACATCCCCGGCGGCTTCACCGACCCGGCGACCGTGCTGCCGGTGCAGATCTACCTCTGGGCCGACGCGCCTGAGCGCGCCTTCGTCGCCAAGACCTCGGCGGCGATCATGGTGCTGCTCGGCTTCCTGGTGCTGATGAACGCCCTCGCCGTCTATCTTCGCAAGCGCTTCGAGCGCCGCTGGTAGGAGTACAAGAGCCATGTCCGCCGTCGAACTGTCCCCCGATGCCGTCGGCAAGAACGCGCCGAAGATCGTCGCGCGCGGCGTCAACGTCTTCTACGGCAGCGCCCAGGCGCTCAAGGAGGTCGACCTCGACGTCGGCGAGCACGAGGTGACGGCCCTGATCGGTCCCTCGGGCTGCGGCAAGTCGACCTTCCTGCGTTGCCTCAACCGCATGAACGACGTCATCGAGGGCTGCCGGGTCGAGGGCCGCATCGAGCTCGACGAGGACGACATCTACGACCGCCAGCTCGACGTCGTGCAGCTGCGCGCCCGCGTCGGCATGGTCTTCCAGAAGCCGAACCCCTTCCCCAAGTCGGTCTACGACAACATCGCCTACGGCCCGCGCATCCACGGGGTCGGCCAGTCGAAGTCGGAGATGGACGAGATCGTCGAAACCAGCCTGACCCGCGCCGGCCTGTGGAACGAGGTCAAGGACCGCCTGCAGAGCCCCGGCACCGGCCTGTCCGGCGGCCAGCAGCAGCGCCTCTGCATCGCCCGCGCGATCGCGGTCAATCCCGAGGTCATCCTGATGGACGAGCCCTGCTCGGCGCTCGACCCGATCGCCACGGCGCGCATCGAGGAACTGATCGACGAGCTGCGCCAGAACTTCACCATCGTCATCGTCACCCACTCGATGCAGCAGGCGGCGCGCGTCAGCCAGCGCACCGCCTTCTTCCACCTGGGCAACCTAGTCGAGGTCGGCGACACCGAGCAGATCTTCACCAATCCGCGCGACGAGCGCACCGAGGGCTACATCACCGGCCGCTTCGGCTGACCGCGCAGGGGCGGCCTCGGAGCGGAAGAAAGGCGAACGGAGCAGTCATGACCGAGCAACGCGGCGAGCACATCGTCCGGGCTTTCGACGCCGAGCTGCAGGAGCTCGAGCAGACCATCGTGCGCATGGGCGGCATGGCCGAGGCCTCGCTGGAGAAGGCGGTCGACGCCCTGGCGCGGCGCAACTCGACGGTCGCCGCCGAGGTCGTCCAGAACGACCGGGAGGTCGACCTGCTGGAGCAGCAGATCTCCGAGCGCGCGGTGCAGACCCTGGCGCTGCGCCAGCCGATGGCCGCCGACCTGCGCGAGGTCGTCGCGGCGCTGCGCATCTCCGGCGAGCTGGAGCGCATCGGCGACTACGCCGCCAACATCGCCAAGCGCTCGATGGCGCTGAACCAGCTGCCGCCGATGCGCCCCGCCCACTCGATCCCGCGCATGGCCAAGCTGGTCCAGGGCAACATCAAGCGCGTGCTCGACGCCTACGTCGCGCGCGACGCCGCGCTCGCCTCCCACGTCTGGGAGAGCGACGAGGAGATCGACGAGACCTACACCAGCCTGTTCCGCGAGACCCTGACCTACATGATGGAGGATCCGCGCAACATCACGCCCTGCACGCACCTGCTGTTCATCGCCAAGAACATCGAGCGGATCGGCGACCACGCGACCAACGTCGCCGAACTGGTCTACTTCCTGGTCAAGGGCGAGCGCCTTGAGGGCGGCCGGCCGAAGGGCGACACCTCGAGCTACGCCGTCGTCGAGCCGACCGACGACCACGGCGGCGACGCGAGCTGAGGGAGACGACGGCGTGTCGGAGATGAAACCCCTGATCCTGCTGGTCGAGGACGAGGCCGCCCTGGTCACCCTGCTGCGCTACAACCTGGAGCGCGAGGGTTTCCGGCTGATCGAGGCGCGCGACGGCGAGGAGGCCCTGGTCCTGGCCAAGGAGGAGAAGCCGGACCTGATCCTGCTCGACTGGATGCTGCCGCTGATGAGCGGCCTGGAGGTCTGCCGGCAGCTGCGCCGGGCGCCCGAGAACCGCGAGGTGCCGATCATCCTGCTGACCGCGCGCGGCGAGGAGACCGACAAGATCCGCGGCCTCGACTCCGGCGCCGACGACTACATCACCAAGCCCTTCTCGCCGGCCGAGCTGATCGCCCGGATCCGCGCCGTGCTGCGCCGCACCCAGCCGTCGCTGGCCAGCGAGACGCTGGAGTTCGGCGACCTGCGCATGGACCTGGCGGCCCACCGGGTGCGCCGCGGCGGCCGTGCCGTCCACCTCGGCCCGACCGAGTTCCGGCTGCTGCGCTACCTGCTGCAGCACCCGGGGCGCGTGTTCAGCCGCGAGCAGCTGCTCGACGCCGTCTGGGGCCGCGACGTCTACGTCGAGCCGCGCACCGTCGACGTCCACATCCGCCGCCTGCGCAAGGCGCTCAACGCCGCCGGCCGGCCGGACCTGATCCGCACCGTGCGCGCCGCCGGCTACAGCCTGGACGCGGCCAAGAACTGATCGATATCGGTTCCCGGCCGCGCGCCACCGGCTCCCTCAATTGACGTATGGCTGCCCGCCATTGCCGAAGGACCAGTTCTCCGGCTTGGTCTCCACGACATTGATGATCACGTCCTCGCGCCGCAGTCCCGCGCCGGCGGCGAGATTGTCGACGATACCGTCGAACAGCGCCTTTTTCTGTTCCGTGCTGCGCCCTTCCGAGCAGGTGATCTGCACGAACACGACATCGTCGCCATGCGCGATGCCGAGGAATTCGGCCGGTGCGACAAGGCCCTTGCCGGACGCATGCTCGGTGAGCACCTGAAATCGGTCGTCATC
>JAUILQ010000072.1 GCA_030433005.1 Alphaproteobacteria bacterium | reverse complement strand
GGACCACTCGGCGGCGATCTCGGCGATCACCGCAGCCGAGCCCGACTGGGTCTACATGACCGGCTACACCCAGGACCTGATCCTCGGCCGCAAGCAGATGGCCGACCTGGGCGTCGAGGCGCCGGTCATCACCATGGTCACCGGCCCGGCCTACCGCGAGTTCACCGAGGGCCTGGGCGAGCTGGCCGACGGCGTGACCAGCGCGACCTGGTGGCACCACGCCACGACCTACACCGACGCGGTCGGCCCCTGGTCCACGACGCAGGCCTTCTACGAGGACTTCAAGACGGCCTACGGCGGCGACCCGGACTACGTCCACGCCTCCTGCGCGGCGGCCGCCGACATCCTGGTCGAGGCGGTCAAGCAGGCCGGCTCGACCGACAAGCAGGCGGTGCGCGACGCCCTCGCCGCGACCGACCTGATGACCTTCTACGGGCCCGTCGCCTTCGGCGACAACGGCATGGCCCAGGTCCGCGAGCTGCCGATCATCCAGGTCCAGGGCGAGGCGATCGAAGTGCTCTATCCGGCCGAGATCGCCGGCGCCGAACTGCAGCTGCTCGACTGAGCCGCAAGGATGCCCCGGGGAGCGGCCGGACCGGCCGCTCCCCCTCGTTCCCCTCTTCCCTGATCCGAGGTCGGCCCCGGTGGACATCCCCCAGATCATCGCCAACGGCATCGTGCTGGGCGCGCTCTACGCCTGCATCGCCGTCGGCTTCTCGCTGGTGTGGGGCGTGCTGAACGTCATCAACATGCTCCACGGCTCCTTCATCATCCTGGGCGGCTATCTCGCCTACTTCGCCTGGGCCCATCTCGGGCTCTACCCGATCCTGGTCCTGCCGGTGGTGGCGCTGATCGTCTTCGCGCTCGGCTACCTGCTGCAGTACCTCTTCATCAACAAGGTCGTGACGGCACCGGTGCTGACCACGCTGACGCTGACCTTCGGCCTCGACATGATCCTCTACAACCTGATGACCGTGTACTTCACGGCGACGCCGCGGCGCGTGACGCTGGACGTCGGCAGCCTGGAGCTGGCCGGCGTGTTCATGCCGGTCGACCGGCTGATCGGCATGGGCCTGGCGCTGCTGCTGACCGGCCTGCTCTACCTGGTGATGCGCGCCTCGACGATCGGCCGCGCCATCGTCGCGGTGCGCATGGACCGCCAGGCGGCGGCCCTGATGGGCATCCGGGTCAACCGCATCTACGCCATCACCTTCGGCATCGGCGCGCTGATGGCCGGCGCCGCCGGCACGGTCTTCGCCATGGTGTTCCCGGTGACCACCAACCTGACCGGCAGCTTCCTCGGCAAGGCCTTCGTGGTCTGCGTGATCGGCGGCCTGGGCAGCGTGCCCGGGGCCCTGGTCGGCGGACTCGCGCTGGGCCTGATCGAGAGCTTCGCCGGCTTCCTGTTCGGGCCGCAGCACGCGATCACCGTCGGCTTCCTGCTGATGCTGCTGCTCCTGCTGGTGCGCCCGACCGGCCTGATCGGCGTGAAGGGCTACGAGTGATGACTTCAGGACTCCTCGGGCGGCTGCCCGCCGGCGCGCTCGGCTACGCCCTCTGCGCGCTGTGGATCGCGCTGCTGGCGGCGAGCCCGCTGACCGGCGACAACTACCTGGTGCGCATCGCCGTGATGATCTCGATGTTCTCGGCGATGGCGCTGTCGTGGAACTTCATCGGCGGCTTCACCGGCTACCCCTCCTTCTCGACCGCCGCCTTCTTCGGCCTGGGCTGCTACGTCGGCGCGATCGCCCAGCGCAACGGCCTGCCGCTGTTCGCCGCCTGGGCCCTGGCGACGCTGTTCGTCGCCGCCTTCGCCGCCCTGCTCGGCCTGATCATCCTGCGGCTGAAGGGCCACTACTTCGCGATCGGCTCGATCGCCATCGTCGAGGTCACGCGCCTCCTCGTCTCGTCCTGGGGCAGCGTCACCGGCGGCGGCGACGGCCTCAACGTGCCGCTGATGCAGGGCTCGCCCGGCGCGGTGGCGGCGCAGGTGCTCTACGCCATGCTGGGCGTGCTGCTGGTCGCCTTCGCGGCGACCCTGGCGGTGCAGCGCGGCCGGCTCGGCTTCGGCCTCCGCTGCATCCACCAGAACGAGGACGCCGCCGACATGGTCGGGGTCGACACGACGCGCTTCAAGATCGCCGCCTACACCCTCTCCGCGCTGTTCTGCGGCACGGTCGGCGCGATCTACGCCTCCTGGGTCGGCTACATCGATCCGACCGACAGCTTCTCGATCCTGCTGACCATCAAGGTCCCGGTGATGGCGCTGCTCGGCGGTCCGGGCACGGCGATCGGCCCGGTGCTCGGCGCCGGCGTCTTCGTGCTGCTCGAGGAGTTCTTCTGGGCCAACTTCCTGCAGTGGAACCGGGCGATCCTGGGCGGCATCATCGTCTTCCTGATCTTCTTCCTGCCCGGCGGGCTGCTGAAGATCGACTACCGCCGGTTCTACCGCCGCGCGGCCGAGCGCCGGGCCGCCGGCAAGGCGGCGGCATGAGCGAGATCCTGCGCCTGGAGAAGGTCAGCAAGGCCTTCGGCGGCGTCACCGCGGTCAACGAGGTCTCCTTCGCGCTCGAGGAGGGCGAGATCGTCGGCCTGATCGGCCCGAACGGCGCCGGCAAGACGACGCTGGTCAACCTGATCACCGGCGTGCATCCGCTGAGCGGCGGGCGCGTGGTCTTCGCCGGTCAGGACGTCAGCCGGCAGAAGCCCTACGAGGCGGCGCGCCGGGGCCTGGCCCGGACCTTCCAGATCGTCCAGCCCTTCCCGGAGATGACGGTGGTCGAGAACGTCGCCGCCGGGGCGCTGTTCGGCGGCGGCCTGCGTACCCGCCAGGCGGCGAGCGAGGAGGCGCGCCGCGAGCTCGCCTTCGTCGGCCTCGACCACGTGGCCGACACGCCGGCCGCCTCGCTGACCCTGCCCAACCGAAAGCGACTGGAGCTGGCCAAGAGCCTGGCGATGCGGCCCAAGGTGCTGCTGCTCGACGAGGTCAACGCCGGGCTCAACGCCGCCGAGATCGACGGCGCGCTGGAGCTGATCCGCAAGATCGCCAAGCGCGGCATCACCATCGTCATCATCGAGCACCTGATGAAGGTCGTGCTCTCGATCTCCCAGCGCATCCTGGTGCTGCACCACGGCGAGCTGATCGCCGGCGGGCCGCCGCGCGAGGTGCTGGAGGACGAGCGGGTGATCGAGGCCTACCTGGGGGCGAAGTTCGCCGCGCGCATCAAGGCGGAGGGAATGCATGCCTGAGACCGTCGAGGCCCCGGGCTCGTCCCCCGCCGAGCCCTTGCTGGAGATCGACGGCCTGCAGTCGGGCTACGGCGACGTGCAGGTGCTGTGGGACGTCTCTCTGTCGGTCGGCAGGGGCGACCTGACCTGCATCGTCGGCTCCAACGGCGCCGGCAAGTCGACGCTGCTGCGCACCATCTCGGGGCTCCTGACGCCGCGCGCCGGCAGCATCCGCTTCGACGGCGAGGAGCTGGCCGGCCAGCCGGCCGACGCCGTGCTGGCCCGCGGCATCGCCCACGTGCCCGAGGGCCGGCGCCTGTTCAAGGGCCTGTCGGTGCGCGACAACCTGCTGCTCGGCGCCTACCTCAGGCGCGACCGCGACGCGGTCCAGGAGGACCTGGCCTTCGTCTACGGCCTGTTCCCGATCCTCAAGGACCGGCAGTGGCAGGACGCCACCACGCTGTCCGGCGGCGAGCAGCAGATGTGCGCGATCGGCCGCGGGATCATGTCGCGGCCGCGGCTGCTGATGATCGACGAGCTGTCGCTCGGCCTGGCGCCGCGCCTGGTCGAGCGGCTCGGCGAGGCGCTGCTGCAGATCAACGGCACCGGCCTGACCATCCTGCTGGTCGAGCAGGACGTCATGACCGCCTTCGAGATCGCCCGCCAGGCCTTCGTCATCGAGACCGGCCGGGTCTCGATGACCGGCACCACGGAGCGGCTGGGCAGCGACCCGAAGATCCGCGAAGCCTACATGGGCCTCTAGGCACCGTGGGCCTCTGAGTCACATGGGCCTGTGACGGCCTTCCGCGTCCGCCGGCCCGGAGGGACCGCCGTCGAGCGTGCCCGGAATCGGCGCCCAGCCGCCCTCGACGCGCCCGAACAGCGGGGCCGCGAAGGCGCCGTGGACCAGGCCGGGCGCGGCCGGATCGCGCTCGGCGAGGCGCGCGCGCCAGGCGACGCCCTGGCGCATCGCGACGACGACGCCGGCGACCCGGCAGTCGAGCCGCTCGAGCAGCGCCAGCACCGAGACCAGGGTGCTGCCGCTGGAGACCGCGTCGTCGATCACGACGACCCGCCGCCCCTCCAGGCGCGGCAGCAGGTTGGGATCGATGAACACCGACTTCAGCCGCTCCGGGCTGGTGATCGAGTGCACCGGCTCCGACAGCGCCTCGCGGTACCAGAACTTGCGCGAGTAGCCGAGCGGCAGGTAGTTCGGCTGGCCGAGCAGCTCGGCGACGCGCGGCGCGAAGACCAGGCCGAGCGTCGGCATGCCGACCACCGCCTCGGCACCCAGCCGCCGGGCGTCCTCGGCCATGAAGCCGGCGAGCGCCTCGCAGACCGCGAAGCTGGCCTGGTTCGCGATCAGCGAGGCGACCGCCCGCGCGCCCTGGCGGTTGGCATCGGGCGCCGCGTCGCGCTCGGGGTCCGGCGGCAGGCGGCGCAGCGGCAGCTCCAGGCTGCGGCCGTCGGGCAGGCGCGCCGGGTAGCCGTAGCGGTAGGGCGGCCCGGCCTGGGCGCGCGGGTCGTCGGCCGGCAGGATCTCCTGCCAGAAGTCGGTGGTCGGGCGCAGGAAGTCGTCGCCCGAGGGCGCGGGATCGGACTGTGAGGAAGGCGTGTCGGTCATGGCGTGCAGGATAGAGGGCCGGGCATGAGCAGCCCAGCAGGGGAATGGCAGGCCGTCGGCGAGCTGGCGCGGATCTCCGATCCGGGCCTGGCCGACGTCGCGCTCGGCGGCCAGCTGGTGCTGCTGGTGCGTCTCGGCGACGAGGTCCGGGCGTACCAGGGGCTGTGCCCGCACCAGTACGCCCGGCTCTCGGAAGGCACGCTCGGCGGAGCGGAGGACTGGGTCGGTTCCTGGCTGCAGTGCCCGCGCCACCTCGCCCGCTTCGCGCTCGCCGACGGCCGCTGCGGGACGGGCTGGGCCCTGCCGCCGCTGCGCCGCTTCGCGACCCGGATCGAGGGCGGCCGGATCCTGCTGCCGGATCCGCTCATCGCCCTGGAGGGGTGAGCGCGGCGGTCGCGGGCTCCGGCCAGGGCGCCACGCCGCGGCCGAGCAGCCCCTCGCCGCCGGCGCCGACCATGCCGAGCATGATGCCCAGGCAGCGGCGCGGCCGCCCGAGGTCGAGCCCGAGGCGGATCGACGCATCGGGCAGCGCCGGGTGCGACGCGACGAAAGGCTCGTGCGCCGCCCGCGTGTAGTAGGCGGGGTCGATGCGGCCCTCCAGCGTGCGCCCCAGCTCCGGCGCGAAGCGCAGGCAGGCGGCGCCCAGGCCGAGCGCGTCGATGACCGCGCTGTCGCCGATCGCCGGCAGCACCGGCGCCGCCTCGCGGCCGGGCAGGCGCAGGCCGACCGGGGCGCTCGCCGGCAGGCAGCGCCAGCCGTTCCCCTCGCCCGCGCCGTCGCCGCCCAGCCGGTAGCCCAGGCTGGCCCCGTTGCCGCCGCAGGCGACGACGAGGCCGCTGCCGGCGACCCCGGCGCCGGCGCCGATCATCAGCGCCGCCGCCGCCATCACGGCGTTGAGCACGAACTGGTTGGCCTGCCGCAGGTAGTCCTCGGCCTCCGGCGCCAGCTCGCCGGCGAAGAATCCGCGCACCCGCGCCTGGGCGGCCTCGAGCCGTCCGTGCAGCTCGTCGCCGCCGGCGAGCCCCGCGGCGATCACCGGCAGCAACGGCACCGGCCCCCGGAGCGCACGGGCCAGCTCGGCGCCGACGCCCGAGGCGAGCTGGCGCAGCCACTCCAGCCCGGCCGGGCGCAGCGCGCCGAAGCGCAGGGCCTCCGGTCCGGGGCCGTCGTTGAGCGGCGAGAGCCGGCGCCGGCCCGGGTCCTTCAGGTCGACGACCTCCAGGCACCAGGTGCTTGGCCCGGCGACGAAGGCGAGCGGCGTCACCACGCCGTGGTCCTGGGCCGCCGCCAGGCGCACCCGGCCCTCGGCGAGGGCGGCGGACAGCGCCTCCGACGCCGGAAGCCAGCCTTCGCCCCGCGCGGCGACCGAGGCGGCGTTGACCAGCGGCACGGGCAGTTCGGCGGGATCGGCGAAGGGCGGGCCGGCGTGCAGCAGCGTCCGCTCGGGCAGGCCCGGCTGCAGCTCCGCGAGCCGGCCGATGCGCGCCAGAGCCGGCTCGACCGCCAGCAGCCGCTCGACCGACCGGCGGGTCGCGGCGGAGACGGCCTCGCTCATCGACGCCGCCCGACCCGGCGGCCCGCCGGCGCCGCGCCCGGCGTCAGCTCAGCGCGGCGGCGTCCTGCGGCGCGGCGGACTTGGCGTCGACGATGCGGCTCATCAGCTCGACGAACTGGCGCTGCTCGGCCGGCCCCAGGTCCTCGATGGTGCGGATGTGCGCGCGGTGCGCCCGCTCGTCGATGCGGTCGAGCAGCGCCCGGCCCTCGTCGGTCAGGGTCGCCAGGCGCACCCGCCGGTCGCGCGGCGCCACGCGCCGGCGCACCAGGCCGCGCTTCTTCAGGCGCTCCAGGATGTCGGCCATGTTGGTCTTGTCGATCGCGACCGAGGCCGCCAGCGTCGTCTGGTCGACCGGGCCGCTCTGGGCCAGGGCCGAGAGCACCGAGTACATGATCGGCGTCACCCGCTCCTCGCCGCACTCCTCGGAGAAGATCGCCGTGTGGATCTGGTGCAGCCGCCGGATCAGGAAGCCGGGTCGGGCCTGCAGTCCGCCGTCCCGCCAGCTGTCCTCCAGCGAGTCTCGCGGCGCCGGCCGCTGGGCCGGCGCGATGTTGACCTCCGCCATCGCTTGTCCTGCTTTTTCGTGTTCTGCGAAGCGACAACATGAAAGCCTTCTCACCTGCGCCGCAAGATACGTTTGACCAGTCCGCGCAACGCATGGGCGAGCAGGCCGAGACCGCCGAGCGCCCGCTGGGGCGCCGCCGCCGCTCCCGTCCCCTCCGCCGGCGGACCGGCGAGCGCGCGCCGGGCGATCTCGTCCGAGACCTGGGCGAGCAGCCGGTCGGCGATCTCCTCGACCAGGGCCGGCCGGCCGAACTGGGCGAGCGGCCCCTTGAGCCGGTAGCGCATTGCCAGCTCCAGGCGGGCCGCCGCCTCCGACTCCTCGTGGAGCGCGAAGTCGAGCAGGCCTTCCAGGCTGGAGCGGCTGAGCCCGTCGCGCCCGCGCCCGAGGACGCTGCCGCGGCGCGCCGCCGCGTCCAGGGCGACCCGGGCCCGGCCGCGGAAGCTCGCCTTCATCGGCCCGGCCGCGACGACGCAGCGGCCGGTCAGGCGGCCGTCCTCGGGCGGCGCGTCGAGACTGGCGCCGGGGATGCAGGAGACCACGGTCGGGATGTCGGACAGCACGGCCCAGACCCGCTCCGGCGGCGCCGCCAGCCGCAGCGTCCGCTCCAGGGCGACGCCGTCGGCCAGCGCGGCGCGGTCGGGCAGGCTCTCGTCGGCCGGGGCCGTGGGCTGCGAGTCGCTCGTCCTCGTCGCCTCGGCAGCCGGCTTCTCGGTCCGCGGCCGTGGCCGCCGGCGCCGCTCGACCGGCACCACCGCGGCCGGCGGCGGATCGCCGGCCAGGACGTCCTCGATGGCGGCGACGATGCCGGCGTAGCCGGTGCAGCGGCAGAGGTTGCCGGCGAGCTCCCGGCGGATGCGCGCCGCGTCGGCCTGCGGCAGGCGGCGCACGATGTCGTAGGCGGTCGCCAGCATGCCCGGCGTGCAGTAGCCGCACTGCAGGCCGTGGTGGCGGCTGAAGGCCTCGCGCAGCCGGGCCATCAGCGGATCCTCGTCGAAGCCCTCGACGCTGCGCACCTCGGCGTCCTGGCAGGAGACCGCCAGCGTCAGGCAGGCGCGCACCGGCCGACCGTCGACGAAGAGGGTGCAGGCACCGCAGACGCCGTGCTCGCAGCCGAGGTGCGTGCCGGTCAGCAGGTGCTCGTCGCGCAGGAAATCGGCGAGGTGGCTGCGCGGCTCCGCGGCGGCGGCGACCTCTCGGCCGTTCAGGGTCAGGCGGACCTCGGTCGTGCTCATGCCGTGGCGGCCTCCAGGGCGCGGCGCAACGCCGTGACGTGCAGGGCGAGGTCCTCGACGGCCCGCTCGGGCAGGGCCCGGCGCAGGGCCTCGCCGGGATCGACACGGCCCTCGATCAGGCCGGCC
Source organism: Alphaproteobacteria bacterium (assembly GCA_030433005.1). Taxonomy (GTDB): domain Bacteria; phylum Pseudomonadota; class Alphaproteobacteria; order Kiloniellales; family DSM-21159; genus Tistlia. The sequence goes on along the minus strand of JAUILQ010000072.1, from coordinate 15,312 downwards.
GGATCGTCGAGCAGCAGCGGCTGGCGGCCGAGCGCGCCGACCGCGCAGCGCAGCCGCCCGGCCTCGCGGTCGACCAGCACGGCGGCGCTGGCCTTGGCGAACTCGCCGACCTGGCGGGCGAACTTCCAGTAGCCCCAGCGGGCGCCGCGGCCCGGCCGCGGCACCTCGACCGCCGTCAGGATCTCGCCCTCGCCGAGCGCCGTCGCGAAGGGGCCGGTGACGAAGTCCTCGAGGGGAACGCGGCGCGCGCCCTCGGGCCCGGCGAGCAGCGCCGTGGCGCAGAGCCCGGTCATGACGATCACCCAGTCGGCCGCGGGATCGGCATGGGCGAGGCTGCCGCCCAGCGTCCCGCGGTTGCGCACGGCCCGGTAGGCGATGCCGGCGGCCGCGGCGCGCAGCCAGCCGCCGGTCGGGTCGGCGGCCTCGCCGTCCTCGATCTCGGCGTGGGTGATCGCGGCACCCAGGCGCACGCAGTCCTCGCGCTCCTCGACGCGGCGCAGCTCGGGCAGGCCGGAAAGGTCGACCAGGCGGCCGGGCCGCACCAGCCGCAGGTTCAGCATCGGGCCGAGCGACTGGTTTCCGGCGACCGGCTTGCCGCCCTCGCGGAGCAGCGCGCCGGCGTCGGCCAGGTCGTCGGCCGCCAGGTAGTCGAAGGGCGCGGACTTCACGAAGCGGCCCTCGCGCCCGCCGGCCCCCGCCCAGGTCCGCGCCGGGCTTCCGCCGCGGCCAGCGCGCGCAGCACCCGTTCGGGCGTCAGCGGGATCTCGGCGAGCTCGGCGCCGAGCGGCGCCAGGGCGTCGTTGACCGCGTTGGCGATCGCCGCCGGCGGGCCGATCGCGCCGCTCTCGCCGATGCCCTTCTGGCCGAAGCGGCTGAGCGGCGAGGGCGTCTCCATGTGCAGGATGCGGATCGCCGGCAGGTCGGCGGCGACCGGCAGGTGGTAGTCGGCGAGCGTCGAGGCCAGCGGCTGACCGGCGGAGTCGAAGGGCATCTCCTCGAACAGCGCCGTGCCGATGCCCTGCACCGCGCCGCCCAGGACCTGGCCGTCGACGACCAGCGGATTGATCATGGTGCCGGCGTCCTCGACGATCACGTAGTCGGTGAGCGCGACCTGGCCGAGGTCGAGGTCGACCTCCACGGCGACCGCGTGGCAGGCGTAGGAGAAGGTGCCGGTGTCCTTGACCGTCTTGTAGCCCTCGGTCGCCTCGAGGCCGCGCGGGTCGACGTCGGGCGGCAGCAGCTGCGGCTTGAGGTACCAGGTGCGCGCGACCTCCTCGAGGCTGATCTCGCCGCCGCCGGCGCGCGCCCAGCCGTCGGCGAGCACGACCTCCTCGGGGGCGGCCTGCAGCAGGTGCCCGGCGATCGCCCGCACGCGGCCGGCCAGGGCGGCGCTGGCCGCCGCGACGGCGCCGCCGGCCATGACCGCGCAGCGCGAGCCCCAGGTGCCGGTCGAGTAGGGCGTCAGCGCCGTGTCGCCGTGCACCAGCTTGACCCGCGCCGGGTCGACGCCGAGCTCCTCGAAGGCGACCTGGGCCAAGGTCGTCTCCATGCCCTGGCCGTGGCTCTGCACGCCGACGCGCAGCTCCAGGCCGCCGTCCGGCGTCAGGCGCGCCGTCGCCTGCTCGAAGCCCGGCACCATGGGGATGCCCCAGCCGTGGTAGACCGAGGTGCCGTGGGCGCCCTGCTCGCAGAACATCGCCAGGCCGACGCCGAGGCGCCGGCGCGCGCCCGACTCCGCCAGCCGCCTTTGGCGGGCGCGCAGGCCCTCCAGGTCGAGCGCCTCGACCGCCCGGCGCAGGGCCTCGGGATAGTCGCCGCTGTCGAAGTACTTGTTGGTGATGTTGGTGAAGGGCATCTCGGTCGGCCCCGGCAGGTTGCGCCGGCGGATCTCTTCGGGGGCGATGCCCAGCTCGCGCGCCAGGGCGTCCAGGGTCAGCTCCATGGCGAAGCAGACGCCGGTGCGCGCGACCCCGCGGAACGGCAGGATCGGCGGCTTGTTGGTGCAGACCGACCAGGTCCGGCAGCGGTAGCCGCGCAGGCGGTAGGGACCGGGCAGGATGCTGGCGACCTGCGCGGCCTCCAGGCAGGCCGAGAAGGGATAGATCGAGTAGGCCCCGGAATCGACGATCGCCCGGCAGTCGACGGCGAGCAGCTCGCCGTCGGCGGCGGCGTATCCGGTCACCTCGTAGTGGTGCTCGCGGCAGTTGGCGCCGGCGATCAGGTGCTCGCGGCGGTCCTCGATCCAGCGCACCGGCCGGTCCAGGCGGATCGCCAGCCAGGCGGCGCAGACCTCCTCGGCGAGCAGGATGCCCTTGTAGCCGAAGCCGCCGCCGACGTCGGGCGCGACGACGCGGACCTGGCCGTGGTCGAGGCCGAGACAGCCGGCGAGGCCCGTGCGCACGATGTGCGGCATCTGGGTCGAGCTGTGCAGGGTCAGCTGCTCGAGCTGGCGGTCCCAGACCGCCAGGCAGCCGCGGCCCTCGAGCGGCGCCATGCACTGGCGCGCCGTGCGGTAGGTGCGCGTCACCACCGCCGCCGCCCCGTCGATCGCCGCCTCGAAGCCGCTGTCGACCGCGGTCTCCAGGAAGGCGTTCTCGTCCCAGTGCTCGTGCAGCAGCGACGCCTCGCGATCGCGGGCGCGCAGCATGTCGTGGACCGCGGGCAGCTCCTCGAACTCGACCTCGACCGTCTCGGCCAGGTCCTCGGCCAGCGCCCGGGTCTCGGCGAGGCAGGCGACGACCGGCTCGCCGACGTGGCGCACCTTGTCGCCAGCGAGGATCGGCTGCACCGAGCTGCGGAATCCGGGCAGGCCGGAGTCGGCCCGGATGCCGGAGACGCCTTCCAGGTCGTCGGGCGCGAAGACCCGTTCCTCCGACCCCTCGGGCTTGGCGATCCGGACGAGCCGGCCGTGGGCGAGCGGGCTGCGCACGAAGGCCAGCTCCAGCATGCCGGTCAGGCGCATGTCGGCGATGAAGCGGCCGCGGCCGCGCAGGTAGCGCTCGTCCTCGCGGCGCAGCAGGCGCGCCCCGACGCCACGCGCCGGCGCCTGCTCCGCGGTCTCCCCGGCCTCAGCCGCCATCGCACGCTCCCCTCGGCGCCCAACCCCCGGCCGCGTCCCCGTGGCGAAGGCTTGACAGAGCCCGCCCCGCGACACAGCATCGGAAAAGAGTGTAGCTGCAACGTTCCGCGTTACAACTGTTTTCCCGAAGGCCGCGCTGCCGCGGCCCGGCACGGCGCCCGCCGGCGCCGCGGCGAACAGGGTGCGCGCCGCTGGAGGATTGCCGCCGATGGGCGCCAGACCAGACGCCGGGCCGTCGGAGCCCGGGCATTCGCTCCCCGGGCATTCGCTCCCCGGGCATTCGGTCCCCGGGGAGGGGCCGTTCGACACGGTCGTCGAGAAGGGCACGCTGGTCGACCCGGCGGCCGGCCGGCACGGCCGCTTCGACCTCGGCATCCGCGACGGCGTGGTCGCGGCGGTCGAGCCCGACCTGTCGGACCGGCCGGCCGCCGAGCGCATCGACGCCTCGGGGCGGCTGGTGATCCCCGGCATGATCGACACCCACGCCCACGTCTACCAGCACGTCACCGGGCGCTTCGGCCTGGCGCCCGACCTGGTCGGCGTGCGCTCCGGCGTGACCACGCTGGTCGACCAGGGCGGCCCCAGCTGCATGACCATCGGCGGCTTCCGGCACTACGTCTCGGAGCCGGCCGCCAGCCGCGTGCTCTGCTTCATCTCGAGCTACCTGGTCGGCGGCCTCGAGGGGCACCTCTACCCCGACCTCTACGGCCCGGTCGGCGTCAACGCCGAGCACACGATCCGGGTCGCGCGCGAGAACCTGGACCTGGTCAAGGGGATCAAGGCGCACGCCGAGATCGGCGGCCAGTCGCGCTGGGGCCTGGAGGTCATCAGGATCGGCAAGCAGATCTCCCGGGCGACCGGCCTGCCGCTCTACATCCACCTGGGCCAGCTCTGGCCGACCGCCGATTCGGCGCCGATTCCCGACGCCGACGAGCTGATCCGCGAGCTGGTGCCGATCATGGAGCCGGGCGACGTCCTCGCCCATCCCTTCACCCGCCATCCCGGCGGCTTCGTCTCGGAGCGCGGCGAGATCCATCCGATCCTGCTCGAGGCGGTGCACGAGCGCGGCCTGAAGGTCGACGTCGGCCACGGCTCGCACTTCAGCTTCGAGGTCGCGCGCAAGGTGCTGGACGCCGGCATCGAGCCCTTCACGCTGGGCGCCGACATGCACGGCTACAACGTCGCGATCCCGCAGGACGGCGCGGCGGCGAACGACGAGCGGGCGAGCAACCCCTTCTTCGGCGTCGCGCCCTTCAACCTCACGATCGCGATGAGCGAGCTGCTGCATCTCGGCGTGCCGCTCGAGCGGGTCGTCGCCATGGTGACGGCCAACCCGGCCAGGCTGCTGCGCATGGAGCACGAACTGGGCAGCCTGCAGCCCGGCCGGGCCGCCGACGTCAGCGTGCTGGCGCTCGACAGCGGCCGCTTCAAGCTGTCCGACAACAGCGGCGCCGAAGTCGTCGCCGAGCGGCTCGTGCGGCCGCTCTTCTGCCTGCGCGACGGCAAGCGCTTCGAGGCCGACTCGCCCTTCATCCCCGACGCGGTCGCCGCCTGACGCGCGCGCCGATTCCCTCGCGGCGCGATCTGGTCCAGGCTGCGCCGATGGACGAGAACGACACGCAGACCTGCCGCTCCTGGCTGTTCGTCGGCGGCCCGGTCGCGACCGCCGGCACGGCTGCCGAGAGCGGCGCCGACGTGGTCATCCTGGAGCTCGAGGACTTCACCCCGCCCGAGCGGCGGCCGCAGGCCCGCGCCGCGGCGCCGGCGCTGTTCGAGGCCTGGCGGGCGGCCGGCGCGCTCGCCGCGGTGCGGGTCAACCCGCTGACCGAGGACGGCCTCGAGGACCTCGCCGCGGCGATGGCCGGCGGCCCCGAGCTGGTGCTGCTGCCCAAGGTCGCAGGCCCCGACGACATCCGCGCGCTGGCCGAGGCGGTCGCCGCCGAGGAGCGGCGCCACGGCCTGGCCGACGGCGCGACGCGCCTGGTGCCCAACGTCGAGAGCGCGGCCGCCCTGTTCCAGACCCAGGCGATCGCCCAGGCCGACCCGCGGGTCGTCGGCTGCCTGCTGGCCAGCGAGGACCTGACCGCCGACCTGGGCGCGCCGCGCAGCCGCGCGGGCGGCGAGATCGCCTTCGCCCGCGCCTTCTTCCACGCCGCCTGCGTAGCCGCCGGCGTGCTGTCGATCGACTATCCCTACACCTATGCCGACGCCGAGGGCCTGGCCGAGAGCTGCGCCGGCGCGAAGGCGCTCGGCTACCGCGCCAAGTCGGCGGTCCAGCCGGAGCACGCCGCGGCGATCAACGCCGCCTTCACGCCGGGCGCCGCCGAGCTCGCCGAGGCCGAGCGCGTCGTCGCCGCGTTCCGGGCGGCCCGCGCCGAGGGCCGCGATCGGGCGCTGCTCGACGGCCACCTGCTGGAGGTGCCGAGCCTGCGCAACGCCCAGGCCCTGCTCGACCGCGCGGCGGCGCTGGCGGCACGGCAGCAGAACGCCTGAGCGAAAGCCTCGCTCAGCCGCCGTCCTCTTCGGCCTGCCGGCGCTTGTGGGCGGCCAGGGCGACCAGGCGCCGGTCGCGCCAGGCGCTGCGCGCGCCGAGCGCCTCGGCCGGCAGGCGCTCGCGGCGGGCCCGCTCCAGGGCCGCCACCGCCTCCGCGCCCCAGTCGGGCACCGAGGCCTGCTGGCCGGCCATGGCCTCGTACATCGCGCCGAAGCGCGCGCCGTAGTCGGCGATGCCGCCGGGCGCGTTGAGGTCGATCGTCTCGAAGGGGCCCATGAAGGACCAGCGCAGGCCCAGCCCCTCGCGCAGGCAGACGTCGAGGTCGTCGGGATCGGCGTAGCCGCCGGCGACGAGGCGCAGCGCTTCGTTGAGCAGCGCACCCTGCAGGCGGTTGACGACGAAGCCGTCGATCTCGCGCCTGACCAGCATCGGCGCCTGGCCGACGGCGGCCAGGAAGCCGCGCGCCCGCTCGCTCGCCGCCGGGTCGGTCCACTCGGCCGGGGAGATCTCGACGCAGGGAATCAGGTGCGGCGGGTTGATCGGGTGGGCGACCAGGCAGCGCGCCCGGCCGGCCAGGCCCTCGGCGACCGCCGAGATCTTCAGCCCGGACGACGAGCTGGCCAGGATCGCGTGCGGCGCGGCAGCGGCGTCGAGCTCGGCGAAGAGCGCCCGCTTGGCATCGAGCCGCTCCGGCCCGTTCTCCTGCACCCAGCCGGCGCCCGCCAGGGCCTCGGCCAGCTCGCCGTGGACCGACACGCCGGCCAGCGCCGCCCCCGGGTCGCCGTCGAACAGGCCATAGCTCTTCAGCTCGGCGAGCCCGGCGCGGATCGCCGCCGGCGCCGCCTCGCGGGCGCCGGCGTCCGGGTCGTAGAGCCGGACCCGGCAGCCGGCGCGCGCGAAGACGATGCCCCAGCTGCGGCCGATCAGCCCGCAGCCGACGACCGCGACGGTCTCGTCCATCCTTGGCTCCCCTAGTGCCTTCGCAACGCTTGCGCAGGCGTGGGCGCAGACTTCAACAAATGTCAACCTCGTAGGCAAACCTAACCGAGATAGACCATCTCCTTCACATCGAAGCGATCCTTGGGGACTATTTTATGCAGACCCTCTGCATAGACTGCGCGTATCCAAGTACCATCCGTCCGATAAGTCCAGAACACATTGCGGTACTCGCGATGCTGGACGCGGATTTTTTCCACGTTCCTATCCGATTGCAGCCGGCCGGTTTCTCCATCGTCCTTGATCTCGACCAGTGCAATGGAATCGGGCGTTGTGCGCCCGCTCACGCCAACCACGAAATCGGGGAAGAAGCGGTGCCCGGAGGGCAGGATGAGCCGCGTTGCCCAAGTCTCGTTCTCGGGGTTCCGCATCCACCATTTGACGGTACCAGTTCGGTCTGCGTCGAGGAATGCAGCGAAGTCCTGCTCCTCCTTGTTGAGGCGGTGCGGGAACACGCCGTAGGCCGACTTCTCGGCTTCACTGAGGCCATCGGGGCCAAAGTATTGGTCTGGGACTGGCTCGCTTGTGTCTGTGCGCACGTTGCGAGACTGCACCGTCCTGATTGCCCCCTTCAGCTTCTCCGGTTCCAACATCGCAGCAAGGTCGATGGCACGCCGCAGATCCTGCTCGCCGGCTTCAATGCCCATTTCATCGACGATGGTTCTCAGTTCCTCAACCAGCGCACGCTTCAAGAGGCGCGGGTCGATTGAGTCGTTGAAACTGAAGGCCAACTGCGCCTTCTCAGCTACGCGCGCATTCGATAGCCGCAGGCGTAATTCCACCGTTTCCTGCAACTCCGCGGCGAACAGGTCGTGCAAGTCCAGATGCGCCTTGGCTAGGCGGCGTTGGAGCAGGCCTGTCACGTCGGCGATGTGGCAGAACTCGCGCGCAATATCACGGATCAGGTCGTTGAGTTTCGAGGGGTCAGGCGCAAGCTCTCGAACAAGGGACTTCGGCAGGCCCAAGTCTTTCCGCAGGGGATAGGCGCGGAAACTCGGTTTGGCGGGCTGCGCCCCACTTTCCGGCTTGGAGGCTTCGGGCAGGTCACCAAAGAGCGGCGTATCGCTGATCTGATGCCGCCAAGTCTCGCCTGCCAGAATGGCGCGATCCTGCTCGGCTGGGGGCATATCCTGGACGTCCGGGCGCACCACGCCTTCGCCGATCAGGTCCGACAGGCGTTGCTGGCGCTCGTCCGAGGTCTGCGGCGGACGCGGCATGAAGGCCGGCTTCGCCTCCACATCGGCCATGCCGGTGGGCGCATCTGGATTGCCGAACTCATAGACGTCGAGATTGTCCGTTATCAGTTCGATGCTCTCGCACACCGCCTTCAACTCGTCCACCGCCGCCTGAAGGCCCGCCTGCATCTCCGGGTCGGAGAGCAGGACGTAGCCGCTGTCCAGCAATGGATCCTGACCGTGGATGGGCCGAACGGAGGGATGGACGCGCATGATCCGGCCAACGATCTGCAAGCCGAAGTCCCGACCCCGATTGGGACGGACCGATACAAGCGTCCAGGCGCGGGGCGCGTCGAATCCCGTCGCCACCGCCACCTTGAAAATCAGGACGTGCTTATCGGGGTCGTAGGCGAGGCTATGGAAGTCCGGATCCGGTTCGCCCGAAGTGTGCGTGGCGATTGCCGCCTCATCCACGCCGATCTCCATCAGCTTATCGCGCACCCGCTTCACCGGGTCCTCACCACCCTTGGCTTGGTCCTCCACCTGAACCAGCATAAGGGGCGATATCGACAGTCCGCGTTCCTTCAGCCGGGCACGGACTCGGCAGTGCTGGGTCCAGCCTGCCTGAAGCGTGGCCTGCTCGTGGTCGATCAGGTCCCGGTCGCCATCGCGGAATCGGATGACGCCCAGCTTAAGACCCACTTTGTTGAGACCTGCATCCACAACGTCCGCACGAGGTACGATGACCCGGCTCGCTACCTCGATCCCCGCGGTGCGTTCGAAGGCGTCCAGCTTGTCGTCATTGGGAGTGGCGGTTGCGAGAATCGTGAAGTCGGGGCGGATATGCGCGAGGTAGAACTCCGCCGCGACCTTGGCCGACGCTCCGAAGTTCAGGTGCGCCTCATCGATCACTACGCCGATGAAGAACCCTGCATCGCGGAGACTGTCGATCATGTCGTCGAAAGACAGGGCGGCTTCGCTGGAGCGGCGCACCTTGCGCGCATTCTTGTTGCTGGCAGCGACGGTCGCCCATGTCTGGATGAACACGTCACCATCGCGGGTGCCATTGACCTCGCGGTCCTTGGCCACGTCACGGATGCGCAGACTCCCACACTGCTCTACCAGTGCCTCACGTGTCTGAGTCACCAGCCCCGCATAGGGAGCGAACCATAGCCACACCACGGGCCGGGTAAGCGCGCCCCGAAGGCCTTCCAACACACGTCCCAGTACCAGCGTCTTGCCGGAGCCCGTGGGGCTCTGCAGCAGCGTTGCGCCGCTCTTCAGCGAGATCGCCTGTCGGTGCGCCGGGTCGCGGTCGTGCAGTTCGGCCACCTTGCGGATAACGCCTGACAACGCATCCACGGCGCGGACCTGGTACCCGGCAAGCGATAGGCGAAGCGGTTTCTGCGCCGTCATTGCTGGAAGCGCTTCACCAGCGTCTCGCGGACAGGTCGGATATCGACATGGATTCCATCGAGATTCTGCGTGATCTGCCCCGGAGCCCAAGCATAGACGAACAAGTTCTGCCGCTCTCGATCCCGCAACCAATCAAGCAACGAGGCATCGAAACGGTCTACCAGTACCAGCGCCACATCCTCGCCCTCATGCAGGTTCCATGGCCGGTCAGCGTCGTAGGGCGTCAGGGGTAGGTCGTGCATCGCTTCAAGCGCCGTCCACGCATCGGCGGGCGTCAGATCGTAGTCGAGGTCTTCAAACGCAATCTCGTGGGTGCGCAGATAGGCAAAGGCCGCGGCGAGATTCGCGTACTTTGGGTCGTCGCTGGCATTGAGACGACGTATGCGCTCTGCCGTGATGTCTCGGCATAGGTTTTTGTTAGGATCGTCCTCAGTCGCCTCAGTCGAGGAGACCATTATAAACCGGCGATTGCCTCCGTCCTCAGCATTTAGTTCCATCACCGCCTGTCCCGTAGTAGCCGAACCGGCGAAAAAATCTAGCACCAGATCATGCGAACCAGTCGTGACCCTTACAAGCTCCCTAAGCAGCTCGACCGGTTTGGCATTCGGAAAGACCTTTCCTCCAAAAATTCGCACGATCTCAGTTGGACCAGCTTTTTGCCTGGATACTTTTAAATCCTCGACATCAATATCGTCCGCCATGATTCTACTATCCAGCCAACTGCTGATTGGTTTTGTTCTTATGGTCTTTTCCGACCAAAAACTTTTCTTGTATGGGCGGCCCAGTCCAATCTTTCTTCCTACCCAGAGCTCAATATCAGGATCGTCTTTTCGCAAGAGTTGATTTCCGTGCCCGTCTTTGGGACCCTCGCCTGAAGAGATTGCCTCCAATAAAGAATCCAATGAATCATATGTGATATACTCTTTGGCACTAAAGTAAATTCGATTCTGCTCGATAAGATCTTCAATAAACTCTGTTCTTATAGCTTTTTTTGGCGGATTGTTACGCGACGAATAGGCCCACACACGCTCAGTGGAGCAGGGGTACCACCATCCAGTCGCAGGATCATAGATGGGATAGAATGTATCAGAGCGCTCCTCTTTAGTATGCGACTTGGTCAGGGGATCCGGGCAGAAACGACCTCGTGAGTCCCCATCATCAGTCTGATACTTGCTATCATCCAGCGGGAGTCCGCCAAAACGGAACTTCGCCCCCCCATAGATCAGTATGTGCTCATGCACAGCCGAGAAGTAATGCCCCTCATCCGCAGCAGTATCTTTCGTCCGCCATGCGAAGGAGCCGATCCGCATTCCTGGGAGCGCCTCATCCATCAGCAGTTCAAGACGCGCACGATTCTCGTCATTGATCGAGACCAGCATTGCCCCGTCTTCGGCTAACAGGTCGCGCGCCAACGTCAGGCGACGATAGAGGAATTCAAGCCAAGTGGACTGGCGGAACCGGTCCTCAGGGTTCATGTAGCGGTCGTTGTATACCCAATCCTTGTTGCCGGTGTTGTAGGGCGGGTCGATGTAGATGCACTTCACACGGCCTGCATGGGTCATGCGCAGCCAACGCAGCGCATCGAAGTTGTCACCCTCGATGACTAGGTTGTCCCATGGCGCGGGCTTGTCCGACAGCTCGGGCACGGTACGACAGGCGACGAAGTTCGCATCCATCGCCCGGTCGGCCTCGATCTCGTCCCGCTCCCACACCAGTCCCAGCTTCTTGGTTCGGTCGCGCTTCTGCAGTAACTCGACAAGTTGGGCGCGCGTGAGATCGTCGTATTTCCCGGCCATCGAAGTCTTTCTGATCGTTCAGCTTTTCAAGAAAGCCTACCCATTGCACGCGTCGAACGGAAGCAGTGATGCGGACTGGCAGACGTTCCCGAATAGGCATACTCCGGGCCCCGCCGGCGCGCGCACGCGTCCCGCACAGGGCCGTGCCGCGCAATCCACTCCACCTCGGCTCGGAGAGCGCTCTACTTTTCGAGGGGGGCAGCGTGCCCCTAGGCCGCCGGCTTCATCTGGTAGCCCGGCGTCGACTCCGACAGCGCCTTCTCCTCGTCGGTCATGTCCTCGGGGATCGCCTCGAACAGCGGCGTCGAGAGGTAGCGCTCGCCGGTGTCGGGCAGCATCGAGAGGATCACCGTGCCCGGCTCGGCCTTCTCGGCGAGCTGCATGGCGATGGCGAAGGTCGAGCCGCCGGAGACGCCGGTCAGGATGCCCTCCTTCGAGGCCAGCTTGCGCGCCCACTCCATGCCGACCGGGCCCGGGACCGGGATCAGCTCGTCGTAGTACTTCCTGTCGATCGCTTCCTGCAGCACCAGCGGGATGAAGTCCGGCGTCCAGCCCTGGATCGGGTGCGGCTCGAAGGCCGAGTGGCCGGCGCTCGGCTCGCCCTCGGCGTTGCGCTCCTGCGGCGTGCCGCTGCCGACCAGGGCCGCGTTAGCCGGCTCCGACAGCACGATCTTGGTGTCCGGCCGCTCGCGGCGCAGCACCCGGCCGACGCCGGTCATGGTGCCGCCGGTGCCGTAGCCCGTGACGAACCAGTCGAGGCGCTTGCCCTGGAAGTCGGCCAGGATCTCGCGCGCCGTGGTGTTCTCGTGGATCGTCGCGTTGTCCGGCGTCTCGAACTGGTGCGCCAGGAACCAGCCGTTGGCCTCGGCCAGCTCCTTGGCCTTCTGGTACATGCCGAAGCCCTTGGCGGCGCGCGGCGTCAGCACGACCTTGGCGCCGAGCATGCGCATCAGCTTGCGCCGCTCGACCGAGAAGGAATCGGCCATGGTGACGACCAGGGGATAGCCCTTGGCGGCGCAGACCATGGCGAGGCCGATGCCGGTGTTGCCGCTGGTCGCCTCGACCACGGTCATGCCGGGCTTCAGGTCGCCGCGCTTCTCGGCCTCCTCGATGATCGAGATCGCCAGGCGGTCCTTGACCGAGGCGGCCGGGTTGAAGAACTCGGCCTTGACGTAGATCTCGACGCCTTTCGGCGCCAGGTGGTTGATGCGGATGCAGGGCGTGTCGCCGATGGTGTCGACCACCGAATCATAGAGCCGGCCCCGGCCCTTGGTCGTGCGCGTCCCCTCGCTCATCGCTTCTCCTCCTCGAGCTGCGCGCCGGCGGCCCCTGCCGCCGGGTCGCGTCGTGATCTGGGCGCGCAGCCTAAAGCAAAGGCCGCGGCGACGCTGCCCCCGCGCATGTGAACGGATGGAAAGGGACCCTGGACGGCGGCCGCCGCCGGCACGCGCTCAGTCGTGCAACATGCCGGCGAAGGCGGCCTCGCCCCACAGTTCCTCGACGCGGTCGTCGCGGCCGCAGCGCCAGCGGTAGAAGCGGTACTGCAGCGGGCTCTTCTCGTAGTAGTCCTGGTGGTAGTCCTCGGCCGGCCAGAATTCCCGGGCATCGAGGATCGGCGTCACGATCTCGGCGCCGAGCGCCGCCGCCGCCTCGGCCTTGGCCGCCTCGGCCGCCGCGCGTTCGGCCTCGTCCTCGACGAAGATCGCCGTGCGGTAGCTGCTGCCGCGGTCGCAGAACTGGCCGCCGGCGTCGAGCGGATCGACGGTGCGGAAGAAGGTCTCGAGCAGCTGGGCGTAGTCGACCCGCCCGGGGTCGTAGGTGATCTCGACCGCCTCGTAGTGCCCGGTGCCGCCGGCCGTCACCTGCTCGTAGCTGGGCCGGCGCAGCATGCCGCCGGTATAGCCGGAGACGGTCTTCGTGACGCCCGGCACCTTGTCGAAGTCGGCCTCGACGCACCAGAAGCAGCCGCCGGCGAAGACCGCGGTGCGGCTCTCGGCCGCCGCCGCGGGACCGGCGAGGCCGACGCCGGGGCCGAGGCTCAAAGCGGCCAGGGCCAGGGCGCGCAGCGTCGTCAGGAGGTGTCTCATGGCGGTTTGCGTCCCTTCTCGTCGCGAGGCGATGGACTGGTCCTCGAAGTGGGGGCGCCGCGACCGGCTGTCAGCCCGCCGCGGCGGCTGTTGACGCGAGCGTGTTCGGCGGTGAGCTGGCGAGCGCGGCAAGACTTCACCGCCGCTTCGCGATCGCGCCGACGGTCGAACCGGCCCTTGGCGCGCTCGGCTCCCGATTCAGAAGGCAGCCTCGGCCCGTCTCTCTGATTTGAAATGCCACATCCGAGGATGTAATCTTTCCGGTTCGATTCAAGCTGAGGGAAATGGGGGAAGAAATCATGAAACGCTGGCATCTCGTCTTCTCTAGTCTGGTGCTGATCGGCCTGATGGCGCCGGCATCCTTTGCCGACAGCGACGGCCCGGAGCTGGCCCCGGCCCCCTTCGAGCCGGCCGAGCCCGGCACCCGCATGGCCTGGCAGGAGATCGAGGGCAGCGGCGCCGGCGAGAGCGTGATCGGGCGCGCCGACGGCTACGAGCTGCACTGGCAGTGGGAGGGCGAACCGCGCTCGGGCTACCTGTTCTGCAGCTTCTGCGGCAGCACCCGCTTCGACGAGCAGGCCTACGGCGCGCTCTGGCCGCTCGAGGTCGGCAAGTCGGTCAGCTTCTGGCGCAACAAGGACGGCAGCCGGTGGCAGGACGAGATCGAGGTGATCGGCACCGACAGCTACGAGCTGCCCGGCGGCCCGGTACCGGTCTACGTCGTGCGCTGGAGCTCGCAGGCCTACTCGCACCGCTGGTCCGGCGAGACCACGACGCTCTACGCGCCCTCGGTCGGCTGGAGCGTGCGCTTCGAGCACGCGGACAACGAAGGCAGGAGCTGGGCCTGGCGTCTCGAATCCGTGGGGCGCTAGCGGCACCGGGGCCGCCGGCACAGGACGGCGCGGGCCGCCGTCCTCGGCGCGGGGCTCAGCAGCCCCGCTCGATCAGGATCGCGGCGGCGGCCTTGGCGTCGCCCGCCGGATCTCTTTCGTGACCCAGGTGGGCGGTGACGATCGCGCCTTCCTTGAGCAGCAGCAGGGCCCGCGCCAGGGCCGCCGGGTCCTCGGCCCCGGCCTCCGCGGCGACGCGCGAGAGCTGCAGGAACAGCAGCCGCTTGTGCTCGGCCGCCTGGGCGTGGATCGGGTGCCCCGGGTCCGGGTACTCCGAGGCCGCCTTGATGAACATGCACGATCGGAAGCCCGGCTCGGCGAACCACTCCGCCAGCGCGTCGAACAGCGCGGCGAGCTGGGCGCGCGGCGGGCCGGCCTGGGCCATCCGCCGGAACAGCCAGTTGCGGAAGTCCTCGTCGCGCAGCCGGAGGACCGCCAGGATCAGCTCCTCCTTGCTGCGGAAGTGCTTGAACATGGTGGTCTTCGAGATCCCGGTCTCGGCCGCGGCCGGCGATGCACCATGTGGCCGTCGAGGAGGTCAACGGCTAGTCCCCGGCGCGCGGCGGACCCGAAGCGAGGCCGACCTGCCGGCCGTCGACGATCGGGTCGGGCGCGCCGCCTCAGCGCGGCAGCGAGCGGCTGCGCGCGAGCGTCAGGATCGCCTCGAAGTCGTCGTTCGGGGCGGTCTTGTTGCGCATCGTCTTGCCGCAGGCCTCGCAGCGATGCACCAGCACGCTGCCTCCGCCGCCGCTTTCGACCGCGATCGGCCGCATCAGGCCGCGGCAGTCCGCCTGGCGGTCCCCCGGGTTGACGTCGACGTGCCTGGACCAGAGGCAGCGCGGACAGTGGTTGGTGTAGCCCTTGCCGGCGACGAGGGCGCCGCAGCGCCCGCACTCGAAGTCCTCGACCACTCTGGTGAAGCGTTTCGCCATGGCCTCTGCCGAGCCGGTGTGTAGGGAAGGCCGCCCGCGCCCGCCTGTGAGCCGGCCGATCATAGGGCGCGGCGGGGCCGGGCGCAGCAGCCGAGGCCGGCCGCGGCGCCGCCGCCGGGCGCGGCCCCGGCCGGAACCGACGCGGAGCGGCGGCGGTGCGGGCCGACGCGCGGCAGCGCCGCGCACGCAGCGGCGGTCAGCCGGGGCGGTAGGCCTTCATGTCACGGTGAGCGGCCCGAGACATAGGTGACAGATCGTACCGGACACATGGGTAACACCTTTTGGCATGCCTGCCTGCCAGGAGGTCGAGATGCCGTGGAAGGAGTGTTCGGTAATGGACGAGCGCCTGCGGTTCGTAGCCCGTCTTCTGGACGGCGAGGCGATGACGGAGGCCTGCCGCGAGTTCGGGATCTCGCGCAAGACCGGCTACAAGATCTTCAACCGCTA
>JAUILQ010000003.1 GCA_030433005.1 Alphaproteobacteria bacterium | reverse complement strand
CGGCGGCGCCGCGGAGGGCTGGCTGACGCTGGCCGTGCGGCTGCTTCTCGCGTCGGACCCGCCGGACGGCTCGGCGGCACCGGAAGCGGCGGCGCTCGGACGCGAGGCGCCCGGGCTGCTGGCCGAGGCGCTGGCCGGCGGCGGCGGCGGCGGCGGCGCGACGCGGGCGGCGGTGCTCGGCGAGCCGCCGGCGGTCGAGCGGCTCGCGGTCGTCGTGCCGGAGACCGAGGAAGGCGCCGACGAGGGAGCCGGCGTCGGCGAACTCTGGCGCAGCGAGACCGGGGGGCTGGGCGGCCGGTCGGTGCTGCGCGACGCCTGCGTCACGCTCCGGGTCGGCGCCGCGGCCGGCGGCTGGGAAGCGGGAGCCTGCGGCGCCGGCGCTGCCCGAGCGACCTGGGGCGGCGCGATCTGCGGCGTCGGGCGCACGGCCTGATAGGGTCCGGCCGGCGCGCCGTAGGGCTGGGCATAGGGCTGCGGATAGCCCTGGGCCTGCGGATAGCCCTGGCCCTGGGTATAGGCCTGGCTCTGGGGTTGCCCCCCGGCGTAGGCCTGCTGCGGATACATCGGCTGGCCCGGCACGTGAGGCTGGGCCCCGTAGGGCTGCGCGCCGTAGCCCGGCATGCCGTAGGCTCCGTAGCCGGGCGGCGGCCCCTGGACGAGGAACTCGGAGTTGGGCGCCTGCTGGGGCGGGAAGAGCAGCGGCCCGGTCGGCTGCGGGAAGGGACTCGGCTGGCTCGGATAGGGACCGCTCGCGAACGGCTGGCCGCCCGGATAGTAGCCGCCCGGCGCGCCGTAGGGGCCCTGGCCGTAAGGAGCCTGGCCGTAGGGAGCCTGGCCGTAGCCGCCGCCGAGCTGACCCAGCGCGCCCGGATCGACGTAGACGCTGCCTGGCGCGAGGTTCTGGGCGCGGGCCTCGCCGGCGCCCAGCCCGAGGCCCTGGCAGGCGCCGCTCAAGGCGACGAGGGCGACGCCGAGCGCCAGCAGTTGCCGGCGCAGCAATGGGCGGCTCGTCGAGCCGTCTGCGCTGTTGGTCGTCAAGAGCTGGATCCTCGGCCGATTCGTCACGCGGCGTCCCCGTTTCGCGCCCCCGAAGTGAGGCCACAGACTAGGCTGAATCGGCCGCGACCGACAACCGCTTTGCCTGGGTCGCGCCGGCGGGGCGAGCCGCGCGCCAGACAGAGTTGCGGCAGCCGGTTAAGAAATTGCCTTAAGTCGGTGCCTCGCTCCCTGCGCCGGGCGCCCGGCAGAGCCGCACGGCTCAGGCTTTCTGGGCCTCGGCGATCAGCTTGGACAGGCCGCGGTGCAGATGCTCGTTGGCCGCCAGCAGGGCATGGCCGTCGAGCGAGACGCTGCCGCCCTCGAGGTCGGTAACCAGGCCGCCGGCCTCGCGCACCAGCAGGATTCCGGCGGCGAAGTCCCAGGCCGAGAGGCCCTGCTCCCAGAAACCGTCGAAGCGCCCGGCGGCGACGTAGGCGAGGTCGAGCGAGGCGACGCCCCAGCGGCGCACGCCCGAGGAGCTCTGCATGACCGCCTTGAGCTCGCGCAGGAAGACCGCGTCGTTCTTCTTCGAGCCGAGGAAGGGGATGCCGGTCGCGAACAGGCCGTCGCTCATCGAGCGCCGCGAGGAGACGCGGATGCGGCGGTCGTTGAGGAAGGCGCCGCCGCCCTTCTCAGCCCAGAACAGTTCGTCCTTGATCGGGTCGTAGACGACGCCGGCGATGACCTCGCCGCGCTCGGCCAGGCCGACCGAGATCGCGAAGTGCGGCAGGCCGTGCAGGAAGTTGGTGGTGCCGTCGAGCGGATCGACGACCCAGCTGCGCTCGCAGCCCGGCTTGGGCTCGCTGCGCCCCGACTCCTCCATGATCAGGCCGTAGTCCGGCCGGGCGCGCGCGAGTTCCTTGCGCAGCACCTCCTCGGCCTTGGTGTCGGCGGCCGAGACGAAGTCGGCCGGCCCCTTCTTGGAGACCTGCAGATTCTCGACTTCGCCGAAGTCGCGCTTGAGGCCGCGCGCCGCCTGGTTGACGGCGCGGACCATGACGTTGATGAGGGCGGAACGGACAGCCATGCTCTGGAAAATCAGTCCTTTGCGCGCTCGACGTAGGAGGCGTCGCCGGTGTTGACCACGATGCGGGTGCCGGACTCGACGTGGGGCGGCACCATGACGCGCACGCCGTTGGCGAGCACCGCGGGCTTGTAGGAGCTCGACGCCGTCTGGCCCTTCACCACGGGCTCGGCCTCGACGATCTCCTCGACCACCGTCTCCGGCAGCGAGACAGAGATCGGCTCCTCCTCGTACATCTCCATCGTCACGGTCATGCCCTCGCGCAGGAACGGCAGCGGCTCGCCGACCAGGTCGGCGTTGACCGTGATCTGCTCGAAGGACTCGTTGTTCATGAAGGTCAGCAGGTCGCCCTCGGCGAACAGGAACTGGTACTCGACCTCGTCCATGCGCGCCCGCTCCACCGTGTCGTCGGAGCGGAAGCGCTCGTTGAGCTTGGTGCCGTCGCGCACGTCCTTCAGCTCGACCTGTAGGAAGGCGCCGCCCTTGCCAGGCTTGACGTGCTGGGTCTTGACGGCGCGCCACAGGCGGCCGTTGTGCTCGATCAGGTTGCCGGGGCGGATCGCGTTGCCGTTGATCTTCATGGGACGCTCTCGATGGGGCTCGGGTTCTGGGTCTGCTCGGGCGGCGCGGCGGGCCGGGGCAAGCCGGCGCGAGTCGAAGGGCTGCGCCCTGCGCCGGATCCCGCGCCGGATCCCGAGCGACCCGGGTCTGCTGCTGCTCGAAAAGGCGCGCGGGTTATACCGGCGACGGCGTCCCCGCACAAGCCGCGCCGCTCGGCGCCGCCGGGCTCGGGCTCAGGAGAGCAGCCCGCTCGCGCCGATGCCGTCGAAGACGAACTGCACCGCCAGCGCCGCCAGCAGCACGCCGGCGATGCGCGAGACCACGTGCAGGGCGGTCACGCCGAACAGCTTCTGGACCTGCGTCGCGGTCAGCAGCAGCGCCAGGGTCAGCAGCAGCACGGCCAGCAGGCAGCCGATCACCACGGCGATCGCCGCCAGGTCGCCGGCGGCGTCCGCCACCAGCAGGATCGCCGCACCGATCGCGCCGGGCCCGGCGATCAGCGGCATGGCCAGCGGGAACACGGCCAGATCCTGCTTGCCCTTGGCCTCGGCGACCTCGTCGAGGGTGGTCGTGGTGCCGCCCGAGGGGCGGGCGAAGACCATGTCGATGGCGATCAGCAGCAGCAGGATGCCGCCGGCCGTGCGCAGCGCCGGCAGGGAGATGCCGAAGCTGGCCAGGACCGGCTTTCCGAACAGCGCGAAGAACAGCAGGATCCCGGCCGCGATCAGCGTGCCGCGCAGGGCCATGGCGCGGCGCTCGCGCGCTGCATGGCGGTGACTGAGGCCGGCGAACAGCACCGCGACGTCGACCGGGCCGATCGTCGCGAAGAAGGTCGCCAGCGCGACCAGGGCCGTCTCCTGCATCGTCGCGTCCCTTCGGCTCGGCGGTTGCGTGGCCGCGGCGCTGCGGACCAGAGTGCTCCGCCTTGTCGAGGCTGCGGATGACGTCTATTGACCACGATCCGCGCCCGGCGTCGAGGCGACGGACCACGGGCCGCCGGGCGGTTCCCACTTCACGGAGGCATCATGGCAAACGACCGGGACCCTCGGGAGCGCCTCGGACGCGTCGGTTTCGTCGGGCTCGGCGGCATGGGCGGCGGCCTGGTCAAGAACATGCTGCTCAAGGGCGTCGAGGTCGCCGTCTACGACCTCGACGAAGAGAAGATGGCGCTCGCCGCCGGCCGCGGCGCGACCCGGGCAGGCTCCGTCGCCGAGCTGGCCGGGAGCAGCGACATCCTGGCCTTCTGCATCGGCACCGCCGAGGCCGTGCAGGCGCTGACCCTCGGCCCCGAGGGCTGCCTCGAGCGCATGCGGCCCGGCCAGATCGTCCTCGACCACACGACGACCAGCCCGGAGCACGTCGCGCGCATGGACGCGGCCTGCCGGAAGGCCGGGCTGCGCTACTGCGAGGCGCCGATGACGCGCACGCCGATGCACGCCGACCAGGGCTGCGTCAACGTGCTCTACGGCGGCGACGCCGAGCTGCTCGAGGCGCTCCGGCCACTGTTCGAGACCTACGCCGAGAACGTCTTCCACGTCGGCCCGAGCGGCCACGCGATCCGGCTGAAGCTGATCCACAACTTCATCGCCTTCGCCAACGTCGCCGCCTGGTGCGAAGGCTTCGCGCTCGCCGCCAAGGAGGGCCTCGACATGACCAAGGTGATCGACATCATCTCGGCGGCCGGCGGCAAGAGCGGCATGATGGACCTCTACGGCCGCAAGACCCTGGAGCGCGACTTCACGCCCTACATGTCGCTCGACTGGGCGGCCAAGGACGTCGGCTACTACGTGCGCTGGCTGGAGGAGGCGGGCCTGCCCGGTTTCATGGCCGGTGCGGTCCACCAGACCTACGCGCTGGCCGCCATCATGGGCCACGGCGGCGAGAGCTGCACGGCCGTCATCAAGGCCTACGAGCAGCTGACCGGCATCGAGGCCGCCCTGCCGCCGGGCGAGACCGACGAGCAGAGCGGGACCCGAGGCTCCGACGCTGCCCCGCGCCGCACCGCCATAGACCCGTCCGAACAGGGAGATACCCGGGCATGATCCTCGACCACCGCGTCTACACCTGCCGCCCCGGCACCATCGCTAGGCACCTCAAGCTCTACGCCGAGCACGGCTTTCCGGTGCAGCGCAGGCACCTGGGCGATCCGGTCGTCTACGCCATGACCGAGACCGGCGACGTCAACTCCTACGTCCACATCTGGCGCTTCGAGGACGCCGCCGACCGCGCCGCCAAGCGCGCGGCGATGAAGCAGGACCCGGACTGGCAGACCTATCTGGCGAAGTCGGCCGAGGCCGGCTACCTGGTCAGCCAGGTCAACAGCCTGCTGACCCCGACGGACTTCTTCCCGAAGTAGCCGGTAGCCGGCTCGGCGGGCGCGCTCAGGCCAGCGCCGCCTGCACGCGCGCCACGGCGGCGGCGGGGTCGGCCGCCTCCCACAGGGCCGGCGCCAGCGCGATGAACTCGGCGCCGGTCTCGGCCAGGGCCTCGGCGTCGCCGGGATCGGCGTCCCAGGCGACGCAGGGCACCTCCATCAGCTCGGCCCACCAGGCCAGGGTGTCTCGCTCGCCGGCCGGGAAGGCGACGTAGTCGGCCTCGGCCTCGCCGGCCTCCATGGCGGCGTGGCGCAACCCCTCCTCGGTCTCGGCCTCGCCGCAGAGCGCGCCGACGATGGCGTCGGCGCCGAGCGCCCGGCGCACGGCACGAACCGTCGTGCGGTTGGCCGGCACCTGCACGCCGTCGCAGCCGAGCTCGACGGCGAGGTCGGCCCGTCCCTCGACGACGAAGGCGACGCCGGCGTCCTGCAGCGGTCGGCAGAGCGCGGCGACCGCCGCGCGCGCCGCGGCGTCCTCGGCGGACGAGCCGCTGCCGCGCAGCACGAAGGCGGCGACGTCGCCCTTGGGCACCGCCTTCAGCAGCATCTTCCCGAAGCCCGCGAGGTCGCCGCCCCCCGCTCCGCCGAGCAGGAGGGACGGCGACGACGACAGGATCAGCCGGCAGCGCAAGGCCGGATCAGGCCTTGCCCTGGTAGATCTTGATGATCGTATCGAGCAGCGAGAGCGCGTCCTCGCGCGAGCGCTGGAAGGAGTTGCGCCCGATGATCGAGCCGTTGGCGCCGCCCGCGGCGATCTGGCGGATCTCGTCGAGCACGCCCTCGGTGCCCTTCGAGGCGCCGCCGGAGAAGACCACGATGCGCCGGCCCGCGAAGGAGGCCTGCATGACGTGGGCGATGCGCTTCTCCAGCGTCGAGAGGTCGACGCCCTGCAGCGCCTTCCTGGCTTCTTCCTGCTCGATGTGCTCGGTCGGCGGCTTGACCTTGATGATGTGGGCGCCGAGCAGCGCGGCCAGGTGCGCCGCATAGGCCGTGACGTCGACCGCGGTCTCGCCGGCCTTCGACAGGTCGCCGCCGCGCGGATAGGACCAGAGCACCGCCGCCAGACCGACGGCCTTGGCCTCCTCGGCCAGCTCGCGGAACTCCTCCATCATCTCGAACTGGTCGTCGGCGCCCGGGTAGATCGTGAAGCCGATCGCCGAGCAGCCGAGGCGCAGCGCGTCCTGGACCGAGCCGTAGACGGCCTGGTCCTTGGCGGTCGCGTGGCTGTTCGAGGAGTTCATCTTGAGGATCGTCGGGATCGCCCCGGCGAAGCTGTCGGCGCCGGCCTCGAGCGCGCCGAGCGGCGCCGCGTAGGCGTTGCAACCGGCGTCGATCGCCAGCTGGTAGTGGTAGTGCGGGTCGTAGGCCGGCGGGTTCGGGGCGAAGCTGCGGTCGGGCCCGTGCTCGAAGCCCTGGTCGACGGGCAGGATGACCATCTTGCCGCTGCCGCCCAGCTTGCCGTGCATCAGGATCCGCGCCAGGTTGGCCTTGGTCCCGGGGCAGTCGCTCTCGTAGTTCGCCAGGATGCGCTTGACGCGCTGGGTGATCCGCATGGTTTTCCTCGTCGCCGCCTGTCTTCGATGGGTGCTTGGGCTTCGGTCGGTCTCACCGTCCTCGTGATCGCCCGCCCGCGGCGTTGCATAGCCGAGCCCGCCTGCCTTTTCAACGCCGGGCGCCGCCGCGCGTTGCCTGGCCGCCCAGCCAGGCGCGGCAATCCTCCTCGGGCCGCTCGAGGTCGAGCAGGTCGAGGCTGTCGGGTCGCCGGGTCAGCAGGAACGCGCCGCGGGCCGCGGCCAGCGCCCGCAGCGCCGCCAGCGGCGCCTCGGGGCCCTCGTAGACGAAACCGGCCACGGCCTGCGCGAGCCCGGCGTCGAGCGCCTCGAGCACACGCCCCGGGGCGTCGGCGCAGTCGTACAGGGCGATCGCCTCCGCCGAGGGCCGGGACGCCCGCGCCGCCCGGATCATCTCGAGGAAGTAGAGCGGGCCGACGGTGAAGGCGGCGCCGGGCGCCGACAGCAGCGCGACGGGCCGGCCGAGCGCCGCCGCCACGTCGAGCGCGGTCCCGGCGTGCTCGAGCCAGTGCACCGTGACGGCCGGCGGCAACGCCGCCGGTCGCGCCTCGTCGGAAGTCTCGCCCGCCATGTCCGACAGGCTAGCGCGCGCGGCGGCCGCCGTCCGCCGCCGCGCGCCGCCAGCGACGCGCCCGGACCCGGGAGCCGCCTAGAGCAGCTTGCCCCAGGCGACGGCGGTGTCGCTCATGCGGTTGGAGAAGCCCCATTCGTTGTCGTACCAGCTCATCACCCGGACCAGCCGGCCGTCGACGACCTGGGTGCCGGCGAGATCGAAGACCGAGCTGGCCGAGGAGTGGTTGAAGTCGACCGAGACCAGCGGCGCGCGGTTGACCTCCAGGATGCCCTGCAGGCGGCCGCTGCCCGCGGCCTTCTCGATCGCCGCGTTGATCTCCTCGGCCGTGGTCTCGCGCCCGGCGTCGAACTTCAGGTCGACGAGGCTGACGTTCGGCGTCGGCACGCGCATGGCGACGCCGTCGAGCTTGCCCTTGAGCTCCGGCAGCACCAGGCCGACGGCGCGCGCGGCGCCGGTCGAGGTCGGGATGATCGAGACCGCGGCGGCACGCGCCCGGTGCGGGTCCTTGTGCAGCGTGTCGACCGTGCGCTGGTCGCCGGTATAGGAGTGGATGGTGGTCATGAAGCCGCGCTCGATGCCGACGGCCTGGTGCAGCACGTGGGCGACCGGCGCCAGGCAGTTGGTCGTGCAGCTGGCATTCGAGACGACGGTCTGCTCCGCCGACAGCTTGTCGTCGTTGACGCCGTAGACGACCGTCAGGTCGGCCCCGCTCGCCGGTGCCGAGACCAGGACCTTCTTGGCGCCGCCCTTGAGGTGCGTGCTGGCCTTCTCCTTGTCGGCGAAGATGCCGGTGCACTCCAGCACGATGTCGACGCCGAGCTCGCCCCAGGGCAGCTTGGCCGGGTCGCGCTCGGACAGCGACTGGATCCGGTGGCCGTCGACGATGATCGCGTCGTCGCTGGCGTCGACCGTGCCGGGATAGCGCCCGTGGACCGAGTCGTAGGTCAGCAGGTGCGCGTTGTCGGACGGCTTGCCCAGGTCGTTGATCGCGACGAACTCGATGTCCGTGCGCTTCGCCTCGAAGGCGGCGCGCAGCACGAGGCGGCCGATGCGACCGAAACCGTTGATACCGACGCGAACGGGCATGGTGATCCTTCCTCCTTCAGCAATGGCTGGCGTCCGTCCCCGGCGGGCGGCGCCACGACAGAATTCCCCCCGGCGACCCCGGGCGACGCGCGGACCGGCCCGCCGGCGGCCGGAAAACGCTGCCCGCTGTCAGAGGTTCGCGCGGACCGCCGCGACCACGGCCTCCGGCGTCAGGCCGAAATGCTCGTAGAGCGCGCCGTGCGGCGCCGAGGCGCCGAAGCCCTTCATGCCGACCATGACGCCGTCGAGGCCGATCCAGCGCTCCCAGCCGAACGGCACCCCGGCCTCGATGGCGACCTGCAGGCTGCCCGGATAGAGCACCTCGTCGCGATAGCTGCTCGGCTGCTCGGCGAAGAGGTCCCAGCAGGGCATCGAGATGACGCTGGCGGCGATGTCGAGTTCGCGCAGCTGCTCCTGGGCCTTCAGCGCGACCGCGACCTCGGAGCCGCTGGCGATCAGCGTGACCTGGCGGGCGGCGTGCGCCGGCGTCAGGATGTAGGCGCCGTAGCGGCACCAGTTCTCGTCGCCGGCACCGCCGCGCACGGTCGGCAGCGCCTGGCGGGTCAGCGACAGCACCGAGGGGCCGTCCCGGCGCTCCAGCGCCAGCTGCCAGCACTCGGCGGTCTCCATGGTGTCGGCCGGGCGCATGACCCGCAGGTTGGGGATCGCGCGCAGCGCCGCCAGGTGCTCGACCGGCTGGTGCGTCGGGCCGTCCTCGCCCAGGCCGATCGAGTCATGGGTCATGACGTAGACGACCGGCTGCTTCATCAGCGCCGACAGGCGGATCGAGGGCCGGCAGTAGTCGGTGAACACCAGGAAGGTGCCGCCGTAGGGCCGGAAGCCGCCGTGCAGCGACAGCCCGTTCATCGCCGCCGCCATGGCGTGCTCGCGCACGCCGTAGTGGACGTAGCTGCCGGAATAGTCCGGCGCCGCGACCGGCTGCTGCGCCTTGGCCTTGGTGTTGTTGGAGCCGGTCAGGTCGGCCGAGCCGCCGAGCAGCTCGGGCATCAGCCCGGCGATCGCCTCGATGGCGCGCTGCGACGACTGGCGGGTCGCCAGGGTCGGGCGCTCGGCGTCGATCTCGGCCTTGAGCTGCGCGAAGGCGGCCTCCAGGTCGCCCGGCAGCTCGCCGGCCTGGCGCCGCTCGAACTCCCGGCGGTCGTCCTCGGCGACGGCGGCGAGGCGCTCGCGCCAGGCGGCGTGGGCGGCCTGGCCCCGGGCGCCGATCGCGCGCCAGCCGGAGAGCACCGGCTCGGGTACCTCGAAGGCGGCGTGCGGCCAGCCGAGCTTCTCGCGGGCACCGGCGATCTCCTCGGCGCCGAGCGGTGCGCCGTGGGTCGCCGCGGTGCCCTCCTTGGTCGGCGCGCCGAACCCGATGCGCGTGCGGCAGGCGATCAGCGAGGGCCGCTGGTCGGCGCGCGCCGCCTCGATCGCCTTGCGGATCGCCGCCGGGTCGTGGCCGTCGATGCGCTGGGTGTGCCAGTGGTAGGCGTCGAAGCGCCCGAGCGCGTCGTCGGACAGCGCCAGCGAGGTGGGGCCGTCGATCGAGATCTCGTTGTCGTCGTAGAGCACGACCAGCTTGCCGAGCCGGAGGTGACCGGCCAGCGAGGCCGCCTCGTGGCTGATGCCCTCCATCAGGCAGCCGTCGCCGGCGATCACG
Organism: Alphaproteobacteria bacterium; assembly: GCA_030433005.1. Taxonomy (GTDB): domain Bacteria; phylum Pseudomonadota; class Alphaproteobacteria; order Kiloniellales; family DSM-21159; genus Tistlia. Next base: position 135,737 of record JAUILQ010000003.1, on the reverse strand, counting down.
TAGGTCCAGTGGTCGACCAGGCCGTCGCCGAAGCGGGCGGCGAGCAGGCGCTCGGCCAGCGCCATGCCGACGGCGTTGCCGAAGCCCTGGCCGAGCGGGCCGGTCGTCGTCTCGATCCCGCCGGCGCGGTCGAACTCGGGGTGGCCGGGGGTCTTGCTGCCGAGCTGGCGGAAGCGCTTGAGCTCCTCGACCGGCATGTCCGGATAGCCGGTCAGGTAGAGCAGCGCATAGAGCAGCATGGAGCCGTGGCCGGCCGACAGCACGAAGCGGTCGCGGTCCGGCCAGTCGGGAGCCGCCGCGTCGAAGCGCAGGAAGTCCCGGTAGAGCACCGTCGCGACGTCGGCCATGCCCATCGGCATGCCCGGATGGCCGGACTTGGCCTGCTCGACCGCGTCCATGGCCAGGAAGCGGATGGCGTTGGCGAGATCGCCGTGCGCGGTGTCGTCGCCAGGGGCGTGAGCGCCCGCCTCGGCGGCCGACGGCGCAGCAACGGGCGAAGAGACGTCCTTGTGATCCACGCTGTGGTACTTTCCGGAAGAGGGAGCGACAGGCGACGACGGCCAACGAGGATCGCCGACAGGCGGCACCCGCGCCGACCCCGGCAGGCAGGTCCGGGACGGGCCCGGGCCGGGACCGTTCCGGAAGAGGGACCGCAGGGTCGCGGGAGCGCTCGGCCATCGGCGCTGTACGGGCGCGCACAATGCCGCCGCCCCCCGGCAGGGTCAACCGGCATATGGCGGTCATGCGAGACTTGCGCGCGCGGCCGGCGAGGCCCGGCGATGGACCGGCGATTGACCGGCGGCGAGCGCACCGCTTACCTTCGGTTTTTCCCGGTTTGCCGCCGCTGCGCCCTGCCCGGCACGGCGGCGCCCGGCTCCATGCAGCGAGGTAGCGCCGCCCGTGTCGGCTTTGCAGGAAAGCAGCGAGAGACTCGACGCCGCGCTCGGCCGGCTGGAGGCGGCGCTGGCCGAGCGCGCCGCCGAGACCGAGGAGCTGCGCGGCGCGATCGCCGCGGCGCGCAGCGAGAACGAGCGGCTGCAGGCGCTCGCCGGCGAGGCGGCCGAGCGGCTCGACCGCACGATCGCCGAGCTCGAACGCATCATGAAGGAGGCCTGATCCTTGGGCCAGGTCGCGCTGCGCATCAACGGCCGGAACTACGAGATCACCTGCGACGACGGCCAGGAGGAGCACCTGAAGGAGGTCGGCGCCTACTTCGACAGCCGGGTGCGCGAACTGGCCGGCGCGGTCGGCCAGGTCGGCGAAGGCCGGCTGCTGGTCATCGCCGGGCTGCTGGTCGCCGACGAGCTGTTCGACGCCAAGCAGCGTCTGGCCGGACGGGCCGAGGAGCAAGCCAGGGAGCAGGCCGGACGGGCGACGGAGCAGCAGGCCCGCGACGAGGAGAAGCTGGCGACGCGCTCGCTCGACGAGGCGGCCGTGCGCATCGAGACCCTTGCCCGCAAGCTGGCCGAAGCCTAACTATTCCGGTTCGGCACTAGCCGACGAGGGACGGGCTGCGGGGTGCGTCAGGTTCCGTCGATCCCTGGGGCCAATACGAACCTCTTGGGAGCTGTCCCTGTCGGGACCGTGGTCTCGGCAATACGGCGCCCACCTGTCTCTGACAGGCCACAGAGGATGACCATAGACCAACGGCCACCGCGGCTCCCCTCGATGTCTTCCGGTTCCCCTTCGGCCGCAACCGCGCCGGCCGAGAAGCAGCGCCTGCGGGCGCAGGCGCTGGCCCGGCGCGACGCGGCCTTCGCCGCCGATCCCGGCGCCGGCGAGCGGCTGGCGTCGGCGCTCTGGCAGCTGCCGCTGCCGGCCGGCGCCGTGGTCTCGGCCTACTGGCCGATGCGCGGCGAGCTGGACCCGCGGCCGGCGATGGCGGCCCTGGCCAACGTCGGCCACCGGATCTGCCTGCCGGTGATGGAAGGCCGCGACCGGCCGCTGCGCTTTCGCGCGTGGCTGCCGGGCACGGTGCTGGAGCCGGCGCGCTTCGGCACTCGGGAGCCGCCTGCTTCGGCCGCCGAGCTGACGCCGTCGGTGCTGCTGGTGCCGCTGGTCGCCTACGACGACGCCGGCTACCGGCTCGGCTACGGCGGCGGCTTCTACGACCGCACGCTGGCCGCGCTGCGCGCCGCCGGGCCGGTGCTCGCGGTCGGCGTCGCCTACGCGGCGCAGCGCCTGGAGCGGGTGCCGCGCGAGACGACCGACGAACGACTCGACTGGATCGTGACCGAGGCGGGCGCCCGCGCCTTCGGCACCCCGGAGCGGCACTCCGGGACGCATTCTTAGACTGGACAAACGGAGCGCACGGGAGCGGTCATGCGGTTTCTCTTCATCGGCGACATCGTCGGGCGGTCCGGCCGCCAGGTCGTGAGCGAGCGCCTGCCCGGCCTGCGCCGCGCGCTCGGCCTCGACTTCGTCGTCGCCAATGCGGAGAACGCGGCCGGCGGCTTCGGCGTCACCGAGAAGATCTGCGGCGAGCTGTTCGAGGCCGGCGTCGACGTGGTGACCGGCGGCAACCACTCCTGGGACCAGAAGGAGGCGCTGTCCTACATCGAGCGCGAGCCGCGTCTGCTGCGCCCGCACAACTACCCGGCCGGCACGCCGGGCCGGGGGGCCGCGGTGTTCCAGACCGCCCAGGGCCGCAAGGTGCTGGTCCTCAACCTGATGGGCCGCCTGTTCATGGACCCGCTCGACGATCCCTTCGCCTGCGTCGAGCGCGAGCTGACCCGCCACCGCCTGGGTGCCACCGCCGACTTCATCCTGGTCGACCTGCACGCCGAGGCGACCAGCGAGAAGATGGCCATGGGCCACTTCCTCGACGGCCGCGTCTCGCTGGTCGTCGGCACCCACACCCACGTGCCGACCGCCGACGCCCAGGTGCTGCCCGGCGGCACGGCCTACCAGAGCGACGCCGGCATGTGCGGCGACTACGATTCGGTGATCGGCATGGACAAGGTCGTGCCGGTGCAGCGCTTCACGCGCAAGCTGCCGACCGAGCGCATGGCGGCGGCGGCGGGCCCGGCGACGCTGTGCGGCGTCTTCGTCGAGACCGACGGCCGCAGCGGCCTGGCGCGGCGGGTCGAGCCGCTCCGCGTCGGCGGGCGCCTGCAGGAGCAGGTGCCGGCGGCCGAGGCCGTGACGGCCTAGCCTGCTCTTGGAAAGGCCGCGGGGTCGCTCAGAGGCGGCCGGCGGTGCTCAGGAAGCGGCGCACCTCGCCGTCGAGCAGCGCGGCCTGCTCGCAGGCTTCGGCGGCCATGCCGGCGGCGCCCCGCGCATCGCCGGCCTCGCAGAGCGACAGCAGCCGGTCGAGGTTCTTGGAGGCGCACTCGCTGGCGAAGTCGCCGACCAGCGCCGCCGCCGCCTGCAGGTTGCCGCGCGCCGCCTCGCCGTCGGCGGCCTCGGTGCCGGACGCAGCGCCGCTCAGCTGCATGACGTCGACGAGTTCACGAGGCAGGGCCATGGACGGGTTTCCTTGTTGTCGCCGCTCGGGGTTGTCGCTGCTCGGGCGGCGTCGAGGCGCCGGCCGGTTTCGAGCGTTCAAGCTTCGCAGGCCGCCGGTTAAGCCAGGGTTAACGGCAGGATCCGCCTGCGCGCCGGCGACGGGGCTTCCGAAACCCCGGGCTTCCCTGCTAGAAGGCTGCCGCGCGACGCTGGCGACAGTAGCATCAGACACGAGCCCGGGCGTGGCCTCAAGTCCGTCGCGCCGTACCCCGACATGTGGTATGACCCAACATGTGGTATGAATAGCGCCACGCCCTTCCGGATTTTGGGGTGATCAGGTCATGGCCGGCCACAGCCAGTTCAAGAACATCATGTTCCGCAAGGGCGCGCAGGACAAGAAGCGCGCCAGCCAGTTCGCCAAGCTGACCCGCGAGATCATCGTCGCGGCCAAGCAGGGGCTGCCCGACCCGAACATGAACGCCGCCCTGCGCAGCGCCATCGCCACGGCGCGCGCGGCGAACATGCCGAAGGACAACATCGAGCGCGCCATCAAGAAGGCGACCGGCGGCGACGGCGCCGACAACTACGAGGCCGTGCGCTACGAGGGCTACGGCCCCGGCGGCGTCGCGGTGATCGTCGAGGCGCTGACCGACAACCGCAACCGCACCGCCTCGGAGGTCCGCGCCGCCTTTTCCAAGCACGGCGGCAGCCTGGGCGAGACCAACTCGGTGTCCTTCATGTTCGAGCAGGTCGGCCAGATCGTCTTCCCGGCCGAGGTCGCCGACGCCGAGACGATGTTCGAGGCGGCCGCCGAGGCCGGCGCCACCGACGTGCAGTCGGGCGCCGAGGCGCACGAGGTGGTCTGCGCGCCCGACGACTTTTCGGAGGTGCGCGACGCCCTGGTCGAGAAGTACGGCGACCCGCGCGAGGCGCGGCTGACCTGGAAGCCGCTCAACACCTCGCCGGTGACGGAGGAGCAGGCCCAGACCCTGTTCAAGCTGCTCGACGTGCTCGACGACAACGACGACGTCCAGCAGGTCGTCGCCAACTTCGACATCGCCGACGAGGTGATCGAGCGGCTGACGGCCTGAGCCATGGTCGGGGCGGCCCGGCAGGAGGCGACGCGATGCGCGTGATCGGGCTGGATCCCGGCCTGCGGCTGACCGGCTGGGGTGTCATCGAGGCCGAGGGCAACCGCCTCAGCCACGTCGCCCACGGCGTGCTGCGCACCGACGAGAAGATGGACTTGGCCGAGCGGCTCTGCGCCCTGAAGGCGGCGCTGGAGGCGGTCATCGCCGAGCAGCGGCCCGACGCCGCGGCGGTCGAGGAGACCCTGGCCAACCGCAATCCCGCGTCGACGCTGAAGCTCGGCATGGCACGCGGCGTCGCGCTGCTGGTGCCGGCGCTGGCCGGCCTGCCTGTCAGCCAGTACCTGCCGATGATCGTCAAGAAGTCGGTGGTCGGCACCGGCCACGCCGAGAAAAGCCAGGTCGCCGCCATGATCGGCGTGCTGCTGCCCGGCTCCGGCCAGGCCTCGGCCGACGCCGCCGACGCGCTGGCGGTGGCGATCTGCCACGTCCACCACAGCGCCAGCCGCACCGCCTGGGGGGCCGGCCGCTCGAACCTGGCGGCCAAGCCCGCCGCCGCGAGGGGCGCATGATCGGCAAGCTGAGCGGCCGCATCGACAGCGTCGGCGAGGAGCACTGCCTGATCGACGTCGGCGGGGTCGGCTACGTCGTCTTCGCCTCGACCCGCACGCTCGGCCTGCTGCCGCCGCGCGGCGAGGCGGCGAGCCTGCTGATCGAGACCCACGTGCGCGAGGACCACATCCACCTCTTCGGCTTCCTGGAGGTCGCCGAGCGCGACTGGTTCCGCCTGCTCTCGACCGTCCAGGGCGTCGGCTCGCGCAGCGCGCTGGCGATCCTCTCGGTGCTCTCGCCGCTGCAGCTGGCCCAGGCCATCGCCGCCCAGGACAAGGCGGCGGTCAGCCGCGCCAACGGCGTCGGTCCGAAGCTGGCGGCGCGCATCTGCGCCGAGCTCAAGGACAAGGCCGGCCGCATCGCGCTGTCCGCCGAGATGACGCCCGCGACGGCCGGCAAGGCGCCGGCGCCGTCGCCCGAGGCGCCGGGCGCCGCCGCGGCGGCCGCCGCCGAGGACGCCGTCGCGGCGCTGGAGGCGCTCGGCTACCGCCGCGGCGAGGCCTTCTCGGCGGTCGCCCAGGCGGCGCGCAGCCTGGGCGGCGACGCACCGCTCGAGGAGCTGATCAAGGGCGGGCTCCGGGAGCTGGCGCAGTGAGGGGAGCTGGCGCAATGAGCGAGCTGGCGCCATGAGCGACTCCCGCCTGGTCTCCGCCGAGACCGCCGAGACGGACGGCGACGCCGAGCTGCGCCCGCAGTCCCTGGAGAGCTTCGTCGGCCAGGAGCGGCTGCGCGCCAACCTGCGCATCTTCGTCGAGGCCGCGCGCCAGCGCGGCGAACCGCTCGACCACGTGCTGTTCTTCGGCCCGCCGGGCCTGGGCAAGACGACGCTGGCGCAGATCGTCGCGCGCGAGCTCGGCGTCGGCTTCCGCGCGACCTCGGGACCGGTCATCGCGCGCGCCGGCGACCTGGCGGCGATCCTGACCAACCTGCAGCCGCGCGACGTGCTGTTCATCGACGAGATCCACCGCCTGTCGCCGGCGGTCGAGGAGATCCTCTATCCGGCGATGGAGGACTTCCAGCTGGACCTGGTGATCGGCGAGGGCCCGGCGGCCCGCTCGGTGCGCATCGACCTGCCGCCCTTCACCCTGGTCGGCGCGACGACGCGCAGCGGCCTGATCACCCGTCCCTTGCGCGAGCGCTTCGGCATTCCGCTGCGCCTGGAGTTTTACACGCCCGCCGAGCTCGAGCGCATCGTTTCGCGCGGCGCCCGGCTGCTCGGCTTCGACCTCTCGCCCGAGGGCGCGCTGGAGATCGCCCGGCGCAGCCGCGGCACGCCGCGCGTCTCCGGCCGGCTGCTGCGCCGGGTGCGCGACTTCGCCGCGGTCGAGGGCACCGGCACGGTCGACGCCGCGCTCGCCGACGCCGCCCTGCGCCGCCTCGAGGTCGACGCCAAGGGCCTCGACGCCATGGATCGCCGCTATCTCACCTGCCTGGCCGAGAACTACGGCGGCGGCCCGGTGGGCGCCGAGACTCTGGCCGCCGCCCTGTCCGAGCAGCGCGACGTCATCGAGGAGGTCATCGAGCCCTACCTGCTGCAGCAGGGCCTGCTGCAGCGCACGCCGCGCGGCCGCATGCTGACCCAGGGCGGCTTCGGCTACCTGGGCCTCGAGGCGCCGCGCCATCTCGCCCGGCAGTTCGACCTGCTCGGCGGCGACGCCGGACCGGACGACGACGGCGCGGAGGAGACGCCTTGAGCGCCGAGGCGGCGTTGGGCGCCGAGGTGACGGGCAGCGGCACGCTCGAGGCCGGCGAGCACTGCCTGCCGATCCGCGTCTACTACGAAGACACGGACGCCGCCGGCATCGTCTACCACGCCAGCTACCTGCGCTTCGCCGAGCGCGCGCGCACCGAGTTCCTGCGCCACGCCGGCATCGGCCAGCGCGACCTGGCCGGCAGCGACGGGGTCGCCTTCGCGGTGCGCCACGCGAGCCTCGACTACCGCTGGCCGGCGCAGCTCGACGACCGCCTCGAGGTGCGCTCGCGCCTCGAGCGGCTCGGCGCCGCCAGCGTCGAGATCGGTCAGCGGATCCAGCGCGAGCGTCAAACATTGGTCACGATTATGGTGAAAGTGGCCTGCGTCAGCCTCTCGTCCGGGCGGCCCCGGCGCCTGCCCGCGGCGGTCCGCGACGCCCTGAAACCCTATGCCCAGCAAGACAACGGGGAGTCTGCCTGAATGGAGAATGCGACGGTCGACGCAGCGGCGATCGCCGACGTGGCCCAGCACAGCCTGTCGGTCTGGAGCCTGTTCCTGCAGGCCGACATCGTGGTCAAGGTGGTCATGCTGCTGCTGCTGTTAGCCTCGTTCTGGAGCTGGGCGATCATCTTCGACAAGGTCATCCGCCTGCGCCGCCTGCGCCGCGAGGCCGACCGCTTCGAGGACAGCTTCTGGTCGGGCGGCTCGCTCGACCAGCTCTACGACCGCGTCGGCGACGAGCCCTCCGATCCCTTCTCGGCCGTCTTCGCCTCGGCGATGCGCGAGTGGCGCCGCTTCACCCGGCGCGGCGGCCAGGTCGGCGAGGACGGCGGCCTGGCGCTGAAGGAGCGCATCGAGCGGGTCATGGGCATCTCCATCGGGCGCGAGATGGACCGCCTGGAGCGCCACATGATCTTCCTGGCCTCGGTCGGCTCCTCGGCGCCCTTCATCGGCCTGTTCGGCACGGTCTGGGGCATCATGAACGCCTTCACCTCGATCGCCGCCAGCGCCAACACCTCGCTCGCGGTGGTCGCGCCCGGCATCGCCGAGGCGCTGTTCGCCACGGCGCTCGGCCTGGTCGCGGCGATCCCGGCGACCCTCGGCTTCAACAAGCTGAACAACGACCTGGGCCGCTACGGCCAGCGCCTCGAGGCCTTCTCCGGCGAGTTCACGGCGATCCTGTCGCGCCAGATCGAGGAGGCCCGCTGACCATGGCCGGCGGACCGATCATGCACCGCCGCGGCGAGCGCGGCTGGGGCGCGCGGCGGCGGCGCTGGCAGCCGATGAGCGACATCAACGTGACGCCCTTCGTCGACGTCATGCTGGTGCTGCTGATCGTCTTCATGGTCACCGCGCCGCTGCTGACCGTCGGGGTCCAGGTCGACCTGCCCAAGGCGAAGGCGCCGATCATCCCCGACCCGGTCGAGCCGCTGGTCATCTCGGTGCGCGCCGACGGCGGCATCTTCATCGAGGACGCCCAGGTCGACATCGACACGCTGGTGCCCAAATTGCGCGCCATCACCGACAACAAGCCGGACACCCGCATCTACGTGCGCGGCGACCAGCGCCTGCAGTACGGCACGATCATGCAGATCATGGGACAGGTGAACGTCGCCGGCTTCACGCGCGTCGCGCTGATCACCGAGATGCCCGACCTGGTCCGCCAGCCCGGCGGCAGCGAGCCGGGCGCGGGCCAGCCGGCCAACCAGTAGCAGGCGCGCCGCAGATCGCCCGAAGACGCTCCGACGATGACCCTGGCCACCAGCGTAGACCTCAGACCCGTCCTCTCGACCGGCAAGATGTGGACCGGCATGGCCGCCTCCGGCGTGCTGCACGTCGCCGTCGCCGTGTTCCTGGTCGCCGGGCTGCCGCAGCTGTTCAAGCCGGAGCCGGCGCAGCTGACGGTGCCGGTCGACATCGTCAACCTGGACGAGCTCTCGGAGCTCGCCTCGCTGCCGGCCGAGCAGGTCGGCCCGGTCGAGACCGCCGAGCAGAGCCGCCCGGTCGACGAGGTCGACGAGGTCGCGCGCCCGCAGCAGGCGACGCCGCAGGCCGCGCCCGCCGTGCAGCCGACGCCGCCCCAGCCCGAAGCCGCACCCGAGACGGCGCCGCAGCCGGAGCCCGCCGTGCAGCCGGAAACGGCGGCGGCTCCGCCGGCGCCGGCTGCCGCCGATGCGCCGCCGGCCGAGGCGTCGGCCCAGCCGCGCGCCGTGCCCGAGGCCGAGCCGGCGCCGACCCCGGCGATCGAGGCCGCGCCGGAGCTGTCGGCCGTGGCGCCCGAACCGCAGGCGCCCCGGCCCAGTCCGGAGCCCCAGGCCGCCGCCGAGCCCGAGCCGGCGCGGCCCGTCGAGACGCCGACGGAGACCGCCGAAGCCGTCGAGCAGCCGGCAGAGCCGAGCGAGGACCAGCCGCTGATGGCCGGCGTGCTGCCCGTGCCCTCGCCGCCGCGCCCCGAGGACGCGCCGCCGCCCGAGCCCCAGGCCGAGGCCGCCGCGCCGACGCCGCCGCCCTCGCCGGTGCGTGCCGAGGAGGCGCCGAAGGAGGAGCCGGTCGACGACCTGCTCGCCGGCGTGCTGAAGAACGTCGACAAGAACCTGAAGCCGGCGGTCAGGGAGCAGCAGCAGGAGGCGATGCGCCAGACCGGATCGGTCACGCAGTCGCCCGATATCACGCGCCGCGCCGCCGCGCTCGGCCAGATGATCCGCGGCCAGATGCAGCGCTGCTGGCGCATCGACCCCGGCGCGCGCAGCGCCGAGCGGCTGCGCGTCTCCGTACGCGTCCGCCTGAAGCCGAACGGAACACTGGCCGCGCCGCCCGAGTTCCAGAACGTCGGGGAGCTCGCGAACAACGCCTACTACCGCGCCGCCGCCGAGAGCGCACGGCGCGCGATCCTCGAATGTCAGCCGTTCCGGCTGCCCCAGGACGACTACGCCTTGTGGCAGGACCTCGTCCTCAACTTCGACCCCCGGGAGATGTTCTGAGCATGCCCTACGCCGTCCCCCGACCGCTTCTCCCCCGCGGGCTCGCCGCCCGCCTGGCCTCGCTGAGCCTCCACCTGGGCTTCCTGGTCGGCCTGCTCGGCCTGCTGCTGGCGACGGCGCCGGCGCGCGCCCAGCTCAACGTCGACATCACCCGCGGCTTCGTCGATCCGATGCCGCTGGCGGTCAGCGACTTCCGGCCGGCGCGGCCCGAGCTGGCGCAGACCGGCATCGACATCGCCAACGTCATCGCCAACGACCTGAGCAGTTCCGGCCTGTTCCGGACGATCGAGAAGGCGGCCTTCCTGCAGACCAGCGACGAGCTGGCCGAGGGTCCGCGCTATGGCGACTGGCGGGCGATCGGCGCCGACGCCCTGGTCAGCGGCTCCGTCGACCTGCAGGCCGACGGCCGCATGCGCGTCGAGTTCCGGCTGTGGGACGTGCTAGCCGAGCAGCAGATGACCGGGCTCGCCTACATGACCACGCCGTCGAACTGGCGGCGCATCGCGCACATCATCTCCGACGCGATCTACCAGCGGCTGACCGGCGAAGAGGGCTACTTCGACACCCGCATCGTCTACATCGCCGAGAGCGGCCCCCAGAACCGCCGCATCAAGCGCCTGGCGATCATGGACCAGGACGGCGCCAACCATCAGTTCCTGACCGACGGCAGCAACCTCGTGCTGACTCCGCGCTTCAGCCCGACGACCCAGGAGATCACCTACCTCTCCTACGTCAACGACACGCCGCGGGTGTATCTGTTCAACCTGAACACCGGCCAGCAGGAGATCCTGGGCGACTTCCCGGGCATGACCTTCGCGCCGCGCTTCTCGCCGGACGGCAACCGGGTGATCTTCTCGATGGCGCGCGGCGGCAACTCGGACATCTACACGATGGACCTGAGGACCCGGAAGGTCGAGCGCCTGACCGACCATCCGGCGATCGACACCTCGGCCTCCTTCGCCCCGGACGGCAGCCGCATCATCTTCAACTCCGACCGCGGCGGCTCGCAGCAGCTCTACGTGATGAACGCCGACGGCAGCAACGTGCAGCGCATCTCCTTCGGCGAGGGCCGCTACGCGACGCCCGTGTGGTCGCCGCGCGGCGACCTGATCGCCTTCACCCGGATGCACCAGGGCACCTTCTACATCGGCGTCATGGCGCCCGACGGCTCTGGCGAGCGCATGCTGGCCAGCGGATTCCTCGTGGAGAGCCCGACCTGGGCACCGAACGGCCGCGTTCTCGCCTACTTCCGCCAGGATCCTGCCGACAGCAGCGGGCAAGTCACCAGCAAGCTATACACCATCGACTTGACCGGCTTTAACGAACGCCGAGTGCAAACCCCTCTCGATGCTTCGGATCCGGCGTGGTCCCCCTTGATTCCATAGGGTTGCGCGAATATAATCCCGCCACTTCGTAGCCGCAGCGAGGGGTTGTTCTCGGGTTCGTCATGGGCGGCAGGCGATAAACCTCTTCAACCTTCACGAAAGCCGTCAGACGCTCGCGACCGACGCTGCGGCACAAGGGGATCCAGAATGTCTTTGAAGCTGTTGTCCATCGTTGCCGCGGCGGCGCTGATCCTGACCGCGTGCGAATCCTCCTCCGAGAACCAGGGCGCCACGACCGGCACCACCCAGACGACGACGGCCGCGCCGAGCGGCCCGACGCCGGGCACCCAGGAGGCACTGACCGTCGAGGTCGGTGACCGTATCTTCTTCGACTTCGACCGCAGCGACATCCGCGCCGACCAGCGCGGCACGGTCGACCAGCTGGCGACTTGGCTGCAGAACAACCCGGGCGTCGCGCTGACCATCGAAGGCCATGCCGACGAGCGCGGCACCCGCGAGTACAACCTGGCGCTCGGCGAGCGCCGCGCCAACTCGGTGCGCGAGTACCTGGTCGCGCGCGGCATCTCCGACAGCCGCCTCAACACCATCTCCTACGGCAAGGAGCGCCCGGCCGTGCTCGGCTCCAACGAGTACGCCTGGGCCCAGAACCGCCGCGCGGTCTTCGTCGTCCGCTGACGACGCCGGCCCGCCGGGACGAGACCCGGCCGGAACCTCGAGAGGCCCGGGTCCGCGCAGGCGGGCCCGGGCCCTTTCCGTTGCGGGCCGCGAGCCCGCGGCCGCCGCGGTCCTTGAGGGGCGAGCAGGCGCGCGCCACATTTCCGACACGAAGCTTGGACAGGGATTATGGGTGATGTCTCCACGAGCAGCGCAAGGCCGACCGGCATGCTGACCATGCGCCTCCCGCGTCCTTCGGCGCCGCTTCTCGCGGCCGCCGCTCTCGTCCTCGGCCTCGTCGCCGCGCCGTCCGTGCCGCAGGCGCAGGACGGCAGCGTGCAGGCGCTCAGCCAGCAGATCGAGCGGCTGCAGCGCGAGGTCCAGGTGCTGCAGCGCCAGGTCGCCGTCGGGCAGCCGACGGCAGGCATGGAGGTGCCCGAGGGCCAGGCCGGCCCGCTGCTGCTGCGCCTCAACAGCCTGGAGACCGAGCTGCGCCGCCTGACCGGCCGGGTCGAGGAGCTGTCCTACCGCCTCGACCGCCTGGACAACCGCTTCTCGACGGTCGAGGCCCAGCTCGACACGCGCATCGGCGCCCTGGAAAACGCCCCGGCCGCCGCGACCGGCGGCGGCCGCCCGCTGATGCAGGGCCAGGAGGAAGGCGGCGTGCGCGTGCTCGGCACCATGCCCGAGAGCGCCGCGGGCCAGCAGGGCTCGGGCCAGGGTGCCGGCCAGGGCGGCGGGCAGACGGCGGCGCCGCAGGCCAGCCAGCCGGTCGAGAGCGCCGCGGCGCAGCAGGCGGCTTTGCCGCCGGTCGACCTGCCCGGCACCTCGGCCCAGGACGACTACGAATACGCCTTCGGGCTGCTGCGCCAGGCCGACTACCCGCGCGCCGAAGCCGCGCTCAGCGCCTTCCTGGAGGCCCACCCGGACTCCGAGCTCGCCGGCAACGCCAAGTACTGGCTGGGCGAGACGCACTACGTGCGCGGCGACTACCAGACGGCCGCCGTCGTCTTCGCCGAGGGCTTCAAGGAGTACCCGGAGAGCAACAAGGCGCCGGACAACCTGCTGAAGCTGGGCATGGCGCTGTCGAACCTCGGCTCGCGCGACGACGCCTGCAAGACCTACCAGGCCCTGCTGGCGCGCTATCCCAACGCCGCCGCGACGATCCGCCAGCGCGCCGACCGCGAGCGCGGTCGCCTGGGCTGCTGAGCGGCCCGGCCAGCGGGCGGACGGACCTGCCGGCCGCCTTCGCCGCGGCGATGGCGGCCCTCGGTCCCTTCGAGCCGACGCCGCGCCTGGCCGCCGCCGTCTCCGGCGGGCGCGACAGCCTGGCCCTGCTGCTGCTGCTGCACGACTGGGTCGCGGCCCGCGGCGGCGACCTGCTGGTGCTGACCGTCGACCACGGGCTGCGTGCCGGCGCCGCCGGGGAGGCGCGCTGGGTCGCCGGGGTCTGCGAGGGACTCGGCCTGCGCCACCGCACCCTGGCCTGGCGGCCGCGGGAGCGTCTGCCGCGCGGCGGCCTGCAGGCCGCGGCCCGCGACGCCCGCTACCGCCTGCTCGCCAAGGCCTGCCGCGCCGAAGGCCGGCTGCACCTGCTGCTCGGGCACCACCGGGAGGACCAGGCCGAGACGCTGCTGCTGCGCCTGGAGGCCGGCAGCGACCTGCCCGGCCTCGCCGCCATGCCGGCGGTCGCCCACCTCGACGACCTGCGCCTGCTGCGGCCGCTGCTCGACCAGCCGCGCGCCGCGCTCGAGGCCCTGCTCGTCGCTGCCGGCCAGGGCTGGCTCGACGACCCCAGCAACGATGACGCGGCCTTCGCCCGGACCCGCCTGCGCCGCCGGCGCCCGGCGCTCGAGGCGGCCGGGCTGTCGCCGGCGGCCTGCGCCGAGGCAGCGGCCGGCTTCGCGGCCCTGCGCCGCTGGGAGGAGCGTGCGCTCGCGCGGCTGCTGGTCGAGTGCTGCCGCCTCGACCCGCGCGGCTTCGCCTGGATCGACCGGCCGCGCCTGCTGGCCGCCCCGGCGCCGCTGGCGCGCCGTGCTCTCGGCCGGGTGCTGCGCTGCGTCGCCGGGCGCGCGCACGCGCCACGCGGCGCCAGGCTGCAGGCGCTGCTCGAGCGCCTGGACCGGGCCGCGCCGCCGGCCTCGACGCTGGCCGGCTGCCGCGTGCTGCCGCGGCGCGGCGACCGTCTGCTGGTGGTGCGCGAGACCGCGGCGATCGCCCCGGCGGGGCCCCCGGACGCCTGGCCCGCTTCCGCCTGGGACGGGCGCTTCCGGCTGCGGGCGCCGGCGGGCGACGTGACGGAAGGTCGCGCGCCCCCGGACGTCGTCGCCTACGGCCGTCTGCCGGCCGACCAGCAGCGCCGTCTGCGCACCGCCGAAACGGCGCTCGCGGCGCTGCCAGCCGCGGCCCGCGCCGGCCTGCCGACCCTGCGTGATCTTGACGGTTCCTCGACTCTCCCCCACTTCACCGCTAGACCGGGTATCGTGGCGAGAAAGGCTGTCGCGGCGTTCCAGCCGACGAGGGCTCTGACCGTCGGAAGTTTTGCAGTCTTGCGTTAATGGGAGCAGGATAGCATTTGCGCCGTTCTGGACCGTCCTCGACAGGGGACGTGCGCCGTTCGACTGGCCATGCCGCTCCGCTGACGACCGAGCGAAGGAAACGCAACCTTGAATTTCTCGCGCAATGCCGCTCTCTGGATCATCATCATTCTGCTGCTGGTCGCGCTGTTCAACCTCTTCCAGGAGGGGGGGTCCCGGCAGGCGCAGAGCGAGATGGCCTACTCGCAGTTCGTCGATTCCGTCGAGCAGGGCGAGGTCTCCGAGGTCACGATCAAGGGCAACACGATCGAGGGACGGCTGCGCAACGGCAACCAGTTCCAGACCTACAAGCCCGAGGATCCCTCGCTGATCGACCGGCTGCGCGAGTCCGGCACCAAGATCAACGCGGCGCCGGAAGAGACGCTCAACCCGCTGCTCTCTATCCTGATCTCCTGGTTCCCGCTGCTGCTGCTGATCGGCGTCTGGATCTTCTTCATGCGCCAGATGCAGTCCGGCGGCGGCAAGGCCATGGGCTTCGGCAAGTCGAAGGCGCGGATGCTGACCGAAAAGACCGGGCGCGTCACCTTCGACGACGTCGCCGGCATCGACGAGGCCAAGCAGGAGCTGGAGGAGGTCGTCGACTTCCTGCGCGACCCGCAGAAGTTCCAGCGCCTGGGCGGCAAGATCCCGAAGGGCATGCTGCTCGTCGGCCCGCCGGGCACCGGCAAGACGCTGCTCGCCCGCGCCATCGCCGGCGAGGCCAACGTGCCCTTCTTCACGATCTCCGGCTCGGACTTCGTCGAGATGTTCGTCGGCGTCGGCGCCAGCCGCGTGCGCGACATGTTCGAGCAGGGCAAGAAGCACGCGCCCTGCATCATCTTCATCGACGAGATCGACGCGGTCGGCCGCCATCGCGGCGCCGGCCTGGGCGGCGGCAACGACGAGCGCGAGCAGACGCTCAACCAGCTGCTGGTCGAGATGGACGGCTTCGAGGCCAACGAGGGCGTGATCCTGGTCGCCGCGACCAACCGCCCCGACGTGCTCGACCCGGCGCTGCTGCGTCCCGGCCGCTTCGACCGCCAGGTCGTCGTGCCGAACCCCGACGTGCTCGGCCGCGAGAAGATTCTGCGCGTGCACATGCGCAAGGTGCCGCTGGCGCCCGATGTCGAGCCCAAGGTCATCGCCCGCGGCACGCCGGGTTTCTCCGGCGCCGACCTCGCCAACCTCGTCAACGAGGCGGCCCTGATCGCGGCGCGCGCCGGCAAGCGCTACGTCACGCAGAACGACTTCGAGATGGCCAAGGACAAGGTCCTGATGGGCGCCGAGCGGCGCTCCATGGTCATGACCGAAGAGGAGAAGGAGCTGACCGCCTACCACGAGGCGGGGCACGCCCTGGTCGGCCTGTTCGTCGAGGGCAACGACCCCCTGCACAAGGTCACGATCATCCCGCGCGGCCGGGCGCTCGGCGTCACCATGAACCTGCCCGAGCGCGACCGCTACGGCTTCAAGAAGTCGGAGATCCACGCCAAGCTGGCGATGATGTTCGGCGGCCGCGTCGCCGAAGAGCTGATCTACGGCGTCGAGCACATCACCACGGGTGCCGGCAACGACATCCAGCAGGCGACCAACCTGGCCCGGCGCATGGTCACCGAGTGGGGCATGAGCGAGAAGCTCGGGCCGCTGCGCTACGACGAGAACCAGGACGAGGTCTTCCTCGGCCATTCGGTGGCGCGTACGCAGAACCTCTCCGAGGCGACCGCCCAGATGATCGACGAGGAGATCCGGCGCATCATCGACGAGGCCGAGACCCTGGCCAAGTCGGTGCTGACCGAGCACATGGACGAGCTGCACCGCCTGTCCAAGGGGCTGCTGGAGTACGAGACGCTGAGCGCCGACGAGGTCCGCCTGGTGATCAAGGGCGAGGCCATCGACCGGCGCGAGAAGGAGATGAACCAGAGCCCGCCGGGTGGCGGCCGCCGCTCCTCCGTGCCTTCCTCCGGCAAGCCCAAGGGCAAGGACAACCCCGGCGGCATCGGTCCCGAGCCGGAGCCCGCCGGCTGACGGCACGAACCGCAGCGTTCGACCGCGACGCCCCGCCCCGAAAGAGGCGGGGCGTTCGCTTTCGGGGGCCCGCCGTCTCGAGAGCCGGCGGCTTGACGCCCGGCCGCCACGGCGGGGCTTGCCCCCGGCCCGGCGCGCGGCTACCCCTGCGGCGATGAGCGAGCGCTTCTATCTCGAGCCCCTCGATCCGACCCGGCGGCGCCTGCCCGGCGGACGCGCCCTGGCCGGCCAGGCGCTGCACTTCGCGCGCGTCGAGCTCGGCCGCTGGGACGGCGCCACGCCGGAGCGCCAGCCGGTCGGCCTCGAAGCGCTGCCCGAGGACGCGGCCGCGGCGCTCGACGCGCTCAGCGCGCCGCGCCCGCCCTTCGCCGGCGTGCCGATGGACCGCCCGGCGGTCATGGGCATCGTCAACGTCACCCCCGACTCCTTCTCCGACGGCGGCGACCGCTTCGACCCCGAGGCGGCGATCGAGAGCGGCCTCGCCATGTGGCGGGCCGGCGCCGCCTTCGTCGACGTCGGCGGCGAATCGACCCGCCCGGGCGCCGAGGCGGTCGGCATCGACGCCGAGATCGCGCGCGTCCGCCCGGTCGTGGCGGCCCTGGCAGCCGAGGGCGTGCGGGTCTCGATCGACACCCGCCACGCCGCGGTGATGGCCGCCGCCGCCGAGGCGGGCGCCGCGGCGATCAACGACGTCACCGCCCTCGGCCACGATCCCGAGGCGCTGGCCGTCGCCGCCGCCAGCGGCCTGCCGGTGATCCTGATGCACATGCAGGGCACGCCGGAAACCATGCAGCGCGACCCGCGTTATGCCGACGTCGCCTTCGAGGTCTTCGACCACCTGGCGGCGCGCCTGTCGTCCTGCGAGGCCGCGGGCATTCCGCGGGCGCGGCTCTGCGTCGACCCGGGCATCGGCTTCGGCAAGACGGTCGAGCACAACTGCCAGCTGATCGCGCGGCTCGCGCTGCTCCACGGCCTCGGCTGCCCGCTGCTGCTGGGCGCCAGCCGCAAGGGCTTCATCGGCCGCCTGTCGGCCGGCGAGGAACCCAAGGCGCGGCTGCCCGGCTCGCTCGCGGTCGCGCTGGCCGGCGCGGCACGCGGGGCGCAGATCCTGCGCGTCCACGACGTGCCGGAGACGCTGCAGGCCCTGGCCGTGCAGCAGGCGCTCGACGCGGCGGCGGCTCCGTGACCGACCCGCTTCTGCTATAGCTGCGGCTGCCCTCGCCGCTTTCCGCTCCCTTCTCTTCCCCGGACCCCGCCCATGACCCGCAAGCTCTTCGGCACCGACGGCATCCGCGGCAAGGCCAACGTGGCGCCGATCGACGCGCACACTGCCCTGTCCGTCGCGATGGCCGCCGGCGCCCTGTTCCGCCGCGACGTCGGCCACCGCCCCCTGGTCGTCATCGGCAAGGACACGCGGCTCTCCGGCTACATGCTGGAGCCCGCGCTGACCGCCGGCTTCACCGCCGTCGGCCTCGACGTCGTGCTGCTCGGCCCGCTGCCGACCCCGGGCGTCGGCATGCTGACGCGCAGCCTGCGCGCCGACCTCGGCGTCATGATCTCGGCCTCGCACAATCCCTTCGACGACAACGGCATCAAGCTGTTCGGCCCCGACGGCTTCAAGCTCTCGGACGCGGTCGAGGCGGAGATCGAGGCGCGCATCGCCGACGGCCACGCCGACGACCTGGCACCGGCCTCGACGCTGGGCCGGGCGCGCCGCCTGGAGGACGCGCTGGGCCGCTACATCGAGTTCGTGAAGTCGAGCTTCCCCCGGCAGCTGCGCCTCGACGGCCTCAAGATCGTCGTCGACTGCGCCCAGGGCGCGGCCTACCGCGCGGCGCCGGCGGTGCTGTTCGAGCTCGGCGCCGAGGTCGTGCCGATCGCCGTCTCGCCTGACGGCTTCAACATCAACCGCGAGTGCGGCGCGACCGCGCCCGAGGCGATGTGCCGCGCCGTGGTCGAGCACGGCGCCGACCTGGGTCTCGCGCTCGACGGCGACGCCGACCGCCTGATCGTCGCCGACGAGAAGGGCCGGCCGGTCGACGGAGACCAGGTCATGGGCCTGATCGCCGGCTCCTGGCTGTCGCGCGGCGAGCTCAAGGGCGCCTGCCTGATCGGCACGGTGATGTGCAACCTGGGCCTGGAGCGCCATCTCAACGATCTCGGCATCGGCCTGGTGCGCACCCCGGTCGGCGACCGCTACGTCGTCGAGCGGATGCGCGCCGACGGCTGCAACCTGGGCGGCGAGCCCTCGGGCCACGTCGTGATGAGCGACTACACGACGACCGGCGACGGCCTGATCGCGGCCCTGCAGGTGCTCGCCGTGCTGGTCGGCGCCGGCCGCCCGGCCAGCGAGGTCTGCCGGGTCTTCGAGCCGCTGCCGCAGCTGCTCCGCAACGTCCGCTTCGGCGCCGGCGCGCCGCTCGAGGCGGCCGGCGTGAAGTCGGCGATCGCCGCGGGCGAGTCGCGGCTCGACGGCCAGGGCCGCCTGCTGATCCGCAAGTCCGGCACCGAGCCGGTGATCCGCATCATGGCCGAGGGCGAGGACGAGAAGCTGATCGCCACCGTGGTCGACGAGATCGCGCGCTCGATCGAGGACGCGGCCGGATGAGCGCCGACCCCCGCCGCGAGGGCGGTGCCCGCGGCCGCGTGCTGATCGTCGCCGGCTCGGATTCGGGCGGCGGCGCGGGCATTCAGGCCGACATCAAGACGGTGAGTGCGCTCGGCGGCTACGCCATGACCGCGATCACCGCGCTGACCGCCCAGAACACCCTGGGCGTCGAGGGCGTTTTCGGCGTCGAGCCGTCCTTCATCCGCCAGCAGATGGCGCTCGTGCTCGACGACCTCGGCGCCGACGCCATCAAGACCGGCATGCTGCACTCGGCGCCGGTGATCGAGGCGGTGGCCGCGGAGCTCGCCGCGCGCGGCGGCGGCATCCCGCTGGTCGTCGATCCGGTGATGGTCGCCGAGAGCGGCGCCTCGCTGCTCGAGCCCGAGGCGGTCAGCGCGCTCAACCGCGACCTGCTGGTCCGCGCGACGCTGCTGACGCCGAACCTGATGGAGGCCGAGAAGCTGACCGGCATGACCATCGGCGACCTCGAGGGCCTGCGCCAGGCCGCCATGATGCTGCGCACCCTCGGGCCCGAGGCCGTGCTGGTGAAGGGCGGCCACCTGGAGGGCCCCGAGGTGCACGACGTGCTGGCGACCGAGGCGGGGCTGGAGGTCTTCACCGCCAGCCGCCTGCCGTCGCGCGGCAGCCACGGCACCGGCTGCACCCTGGCCTCGGCGATCGCCTGCGGGCTCGGCCAGGGCCTCGGCCTGCGCGACGCCGTGCGCCGCGCCCGCGCCTATCTGCGCGAGGCGATCCGCACGGCGCCCGGCCTGGGCCGCGGCAACGGGCCGGTCAACCACGGCCACACCGTCGCGGCCTTCCCGGTGCCGGACGAAGACGAGGCCTGAGAGGCCTTCCGGCCCCCGGCCGCTTCGCCGGGCCCGCCGCTACTCCTTCTTCTTGCCGACGACCTCGGAGAAGGAGAAGCCGGCGTCGATGCGCTCCATCTCCTGCAGCGTGCGCTCGACCAGGTCGGCCACCGGCTCGTCCGAGTAGACGGCGTGGCGCATCAGGTTCTCCATCTGCATCTGGCGCTTCTTGTAGTGGCTGTAGACGGCGAAGGTCAGCGCCGCCAGGCCGGTCACCGTGGTCTGCACGATCGCCGACTCCAGCACCTGCGCCTCGACCCCGAGGTCCTTGGTGACGATCGCGACCGACGGCCACACCAGCACCGCGACGCCGAAGGCGACGGCCAGCCAGAAGGCGATCTTGTTGATGATCGCGTAGCTGCGCGCCTTGATGTAGAGGTCGTAGACGAGCAGGTGACGCTTGCGCGCCTCCTCGCCCTGCTCGGGCGCGCCCCAGGCCTGCGCCGCGAAGTCGGCGAGCAGCCGGCCGCTGGTCTTGTTCGGTGAGAAGAGGGATTCCATCGCGCACCCCCGCCGGTCGCCGCCGTCCGTCGGACGATGCTACCACGGATGGACGCGCCGCCGAGCGCACCGACGCCGGGCAACCGCCTCAGGCAAGACCGTCGTAGGTCTCGCCGGGCCGCTCGTCGAGCAGGGCCGCCAGGCGGTGCAGGGCCTCGCGGAAGGCCTCGGTGCTGCTCGGCGGCCCGGTGCAGATGCGCACGGCCGGCAGCTCGAAGCGGCGCTGGACGGCGAAGGGCTGCGAGGGCGTGATCCGCACGCCGCGGCGCTGCGCCACCTGCACGAACTCCTCGGCGCGCCACTGCTCGGGCAGCCGCAGCCAGGCGAAGAGCGCACCTTCCGGGCAGGCGACCTGACGCCCCGCGAGCTCGGACAGCACCAGGGCGCGCCGGCGCCCGGTCTCCTCGCGGATCGCCTCGCGGATGCGCCGGGCGGCGCCGGAGCGGATCCAGCGCGTGGCGATCTCGGCCTGGAAGGGCGAACCCTTGCTGCCCAGCGTGAAGACCGCGCCGCGCACCGCCTCGGTGCGCGCCGGCGGCGGTACCAGGAAGCCGACCCGCAGGCCCGGCGCCAGGGCCTTGGACAGGCTGGTCACGTGGTAGGTCAGCTCGGGCAGCAGCGCCGCGAAGGGCGGCGGCACCGCGTTGCCGAGCAGGCGGAACAGGTCGTCCTCGATGACCGGCAGGCGGTGCCGCCGGGCGACCTCGGCCAGCGCCTCGCGGCGCGCCAGGCCCATCGTGCCGGTCGTCGGGTTCTGCATGGTCGGCACCAGGTAGAGCGCCGCCGCCGCTTGGCCGCGCAGCGCCGCATCGAGCGCGTCGGGCAGCGGCCCCTCGCCGTCGACGGAGACCGGCTCCAGGCGCAGCCCGAGCAGCCGGGCGATCGGCTGGATGCCCGGATAGGTCAGCGGCTCGACCAGCACCCGCTCGCCGGGCCGGCACAGCGACAGCAGCGCCGCCATGACCGCATGGTGGGCGCCGTTGGTCAGGATGATGCGGGCCGGATCGGGGGTCCAGCCGCTGTCGGAGAACCACTGGGCGGCCGCCTCGCGATGCGCCGGGTACCCCTCGTTGGGCGGATAGGCGAGGAAGCGCAGCATGGTCTCGTCGCCGGCCATCGCCGTCAGCGCCTCGGTCAGCTCGCGCGCGGCCGGCACCGGCGGCGGCGCCGCGAAGTGCAGATCGAGGTCGTTGGCGCCGGCTTCGAGAGGGATGTTGGCGCCGACGCGGAAGCGCGCCGCCGCCTCGGGGTCGCGCACGAAGGTGCCGCGGCCGACCTCGCCGACCACCAGGCCGCGCCGCTCGGCCTCGCGATAGGCCCTGGTTACGGTGCCGACCGTAACCTTGAGGTCCCAGGCGAGGTCACGGTGGGTCGGCAGCTTGGTTCCGGCCGCCAGACGTCCGCTGGAGATGTCCGAGGCCAGAGCCTCCGCGATCGCCAGATAGCGGGGGCCCTGACCGGCCAGACTGGGTGCCCAACTTGTCATGGGCACAATAATGACATTGACGGCTTATTGTATCAAGCAATATCCGGATAGAGGCGATCGGAACACCTGCCGAAACTGGTGGCAGAACGAGCGGAAGACTCCGTCACCCCGGGTGCCGCACCCACCGAGCGATCACCGAAGGAGCCACGAGATGGCCAGCAGATCCCTGATGCCCCGCCTCGCCCTGCCGCCGGGCGGCCCCCCGTCCTCCGGCACGCCGCCCGTCCCCTCCGGCACGCCGCACGCCCACGATCCGGCGTCCCGCAGCGCCGCAGCCGGCCGCCCGGCCGTTCGCGGCGCCACGCGCCCCGGCGCGCCGCTGCGCCGTCGCGACACCGCGCTCGGCCAAGCGCTCCTGGCCCTTGTCCGGCTGCTGCTGGCATGGCAGGAGCGGGCCGACGAGCGCCTGCGGCTGCGCGAGATGGACGACCACATGCTCAAGGACATCGGCGTCAGCCGGGCCGAGGCGCTGCGCGAGTCGGCGAAGCCCTTCTGGCGCCTCTAGTCGCGCGCGCCGGACCGGCACACAATCCAGGAATTGTTACGGAGACAATCGATGCGGCTGCCGCTCTACCAGCTCGACGCCTTCGCCGACCGGCCCTTCGCCGGCAACCCGGCGGCCGTGGTGCCGCTCGACCGCTGGCTGCCGGACGCGACGCTGCAGGCGATCGCCCTGGAGAACAACCTCTCGGAGACCGCCTTCCTGGTGCGCCGCGAGGGCTCCGGCGACGGCTCGGCCGACTTCGACCTGCGCTGGTTCACGCCGGCGGTCGAGGTCGAGCTGTGCGGCCACGCCACCCTTGCCAGCGCCGCGGCCGTGCAGCGCTGGCTGGCGCCGGAGGCGCGCACCATCCGCTTCCACACCCGCTCGGGCGAGCTGACGGTGACCGGCGACAGCCGGCAGGACGAGGGTCGCCTGACCATGGACTTCCCGGCGCGGCCGCCGCGCGCGCTGGACGCGGCCGGCGCCCGCGCGGTCGCCGAGGCCCTGGGCGCCGAGCCCGAGGCCGTGCTGGCGGCCGACAAGGCGCTCGCGGTGCTGGCCGACGAGGCGGCGGTGCGCGCCGTCGCGCCGGACCTGCGCCGCGTCGCCGCCCTGCCCCACGACGGCGTCATCGTCACCGCGGCGGGCGGTGGCCAGGATCGCCCGGGCCCCGACTTCGTCTCGCGCTACTTCGCGCCGGCCGGCGGCATCGACGAAGACCCGGTGACCGGCTCGGCACACTGCGTGCTGGCGCCCTACTGGGCCGAGCGGCTCGGCCGCAGCCGTCTCTCCGCGCGCCAGGTCTCGGCGCGCGGCGGCGATCTCGAGCTGGCGCTCGCCGGCGAGCGGGTCGCGATCAGCGGCCGCGTCGCACCCTATCTCGAGGGTGTCATCGAGGTGCCCGACGCCTGAGCGCTACGGCGCCATACCGGGGGGCCGGATCGGGGGGCCGGGCTCCTTCACGGCACGCGACGAGGGCTGCAGGCCGGCCGCTTATGCTCTAGAAAGCAGGCATGAGCCGATCCGGCGACCGCTCCCCTCCCCCCCGCGCGGCGGGCCGGCCCGAGGAGGTCCGCCTCGAGGAGGCGCGCTTTCCCGAGGATGCCGAGACGCTGCGCCGTTTGCTGCGTGCCTACCGCAGCGCACTCGCGGCCGAACCCTGCTTCGCGGGCTTCGAGTCCGAGTTGGCCGGGCTGCCCGGTGACTACGCCCGGCCCCGCGGCAACGCCTGGCTCGTCCGGCGGGGAGGCGACGGCGGCGCGCTGGGCTGCGTCGCCCTGCGACCGCTCGAGGCGACCGGCCTGTGCGAGATGAGGCGGCTCTACGTCGTCGAGGCCGCGCGCGGCCGCGGCCTCGGCCGGCGGCTCTCGGCACGCGCGGTTGAATGGGCGGCCGCGGCGGGCTACAGGACGCTGCGGCTCGACACCCTCCAGTCCATGGCGGTGGCGCGCGGCATCTATGCCCGGCTCGGCTTCGCCGAGGTGCCGTCCTACGTCCACGACCCGCAGGCCGGCGTGGTCTACCTGGAACTTGACCTGGCGCACTGGCGCCGCCGCCAGCAGGAGCGACCGTGACCGATACCAAGACAGGCGACAGCCGCTTTCTCGACGACTTCGCGGTGGGCGAGCGCTTCGTCAGCCGCGGCGCCACGCTGACCGAGGCGCAGATCCTCGACTTCGCCTGGCAGTGGGACCCGCAGCCCTTCCACCTCGACCGCGAGGCGGCAAAGGACTGGAACTACGGCGGCCTGATCGCGAGCGGCTTCCAGACCCTGCTGGTCGCCTTCCGGCTGTTCTACCAGGAGAACGTCTGGAACGCCGCCTCGCTGGGCTCGCCCGGCATGGACGAGCTGCGCTGGCTCAAGCCGGTGCGCCCGGGCGACACGCTGCACTGCGAGGCCGAGGTGCTGGAGGTGCGGCCCTCCTCGAGCAAGCCCGACCGCGGCATCCTGCGCCTGGCCTATGCGGTGCTCAACCAGCAGGGCGAGACGGTCATGACCTTCTCGGCCCCGCACATGCTGCGCCGCCGCCCGGAGGCCGGCTGATGGCCGAGACGATCTACCTGCTGCGCCACGGCGAGACGGTCTGGAACCGCGACCGGCGCATCCAGGGCCAGCTCGACGCCCCCTTGACCCGGCGCGGCACCGACCAGGCCTGGGCGATGGGCCGACGCCTGCGCGCGCTGCTCGAGGAAGCGCCGGGCGGGCGGGCGCCGAGCCTGCAGGTCTCGCCGCTCGGGCGCTGCCGGCAGAGCGCCGCGCTGGTCTGCGAGGCCGCCGGCCTGGACTATGCCGCGGCCGACTTCCGGCCGGAGCTGATGGAGCTGCACTACGGCGCCTGGCAGGGACTGCGCAAGCCGGACCTGCGGCGCCAGCAGCCGGAGCTCTGGGCCGCCCGCGAGGCCGACCGCTGGCTCTTCGCGCCGGAGGGCGGCGAGAGCTACGCCCGGGCCGCGGAGCGCATCGGCGCCTGGCTGGAGTCGACGCGCGAAATCGCCGGCACGCTGGTCGTGCTGCTGCACGGCGGCACCTCGATCCTGGCGCGCGGCCTCTACCGGAAGCTGGACTCCGACGAGCTGCTCGCCCAGGACTTCCCGCAGGACGCCTTCTACCGCCTGGCCCAGGGCACGGCGGCGCGCATCGACTGCGAGGCGGTCGACGCCGGCTGAAGCGGCGCTAGCTCAGGCAGGCCAGCAGCGCCGCCAGCTCGGGCGGCTCGGCCTTCAGGTAGGCGACCAGGTTGGCGCGCGCCGCCGCCGGCGAGGACTCGCCGCCGGCCAGCGGCAGGTGGGCATGCAGGCGCTCCTGCTGCAGGCGCTCCGCCTCCAGCTCCAGGGCCTTGACCCGCGCGCGCAACGCCTCGGCGCCGGCCGGACCGGAGACCCCCTTGAGCCAGCGGCGCACGCCGCGCAGCGGCTGCACGACGGCGCATTGCCACGGCCCGGCGGCCGCCTCGAGCGCCTGCAGCTCGTCGGCACTCAGGCGCCGGCCGCAGTGGCCGGCCCAGAGGCAGAACAGCAGCAGGTTGACGTCGGCGTCCCGGCGGTCCTGCAGCGCCAGGCAGGCCTCGGCGACCCCGGGCCGGTCGTAGACAGCCAGCGAGAAGCGCCAGAACGGGCTGCCCTCGCGGTCGCCGGCGCCGTCCTGCGGCGGGCAGCTCAGGCCGCTTCCTCCCCGACGTAGATGCCGAGGCCGCGCGCGGTGCGCACCAGGGCGCCCTTGGGGTCGACCTGGTGCGGCTTGTCGACGACGTCGGCGAGCGGCAGGTCGACGACGCCGCGGCCGCTCCAGGCGACCATCCGGTCGCTCTTGCCCTCGGCCAGCAGGTCGACCGCATGGACCCCGAAGATCGAGGCCATCAGGCGGTCGCGCGGCGTCGGCGTGCCGCCGCGCTGGACGTGGCCGAGCACGGTGACCCGGACCTCGGCCTCGGTGGTCTCGGCGATGCGCCGGCCGATGTAGTGGCCGACGCCGCCGTAGAGCGCCATGCCGGAGTCGCTGTGGCCCTGGACCACCGGCTCGCCATTCTCCATGCGCGCCGCCTCGGCGACCACGACCAGGGCGAAGTTGCGGCCCTGGGCGCGCAGCGCGTCGATCTTCGCCGCGATGCCCTCGATGCGGTACGGCAGCTCCGGAAGGATGATGACGTCGGCGCCGCCCGAGATGCCGGCGGACAGCGCGATATGGCCGGCGTCGCGGCCCATCACCTCCAGGACCATGACCCGGTCGTGGCTGGCCGCCGTCGGCTGCAGGCGATCGAGCGCGTCGGTCGCCACCCACAGCGCGGTGGCGTGGCCGATCGCGACCTCGGTGCCGACGACGTCGTTGTCGATCGTCTTGGGAATGCCGATCAGCGGAATGCCGCCCTGCTGGGCGAGCCGCCGCAGGATCGACAGCGAGCCGTCGCCGCCGACGCCGATCAGGGCGTCCAGCTCGAGCTGCCGGAAGCCCTCGACGATCTCGTCGGAGCGGTCGCGCACCGAGCCGTCGGGAAAGGGGAAGGCGAAGGGATTGCCCTTGTTCGTGGTGCCCAGGATGGTGCCGGCCATGCGCAGCAGGCTGCCTTCGAAACGGTTGGGCGACAGGCTCTCGGCCTCGGGCGGACGGGACAGCAGCCCGGCGGTTCCCTTGTGCAGGCCGACGACCTGCCAGCCCAGCCCCTCGACCGCGCGGTGGACGACGGCGCGGATCGCGGCGTTGAGCCCGGCGCAGTCGCCGCCGCTGGTCAGCAGGCCGATGCGCTTCTTTCCCTTGGTCAGGCCTTTGGTCAGGATTGCCTCCTCTTCGCTCGTGGTGCACGGCGGGCGCGCGGCGTTTCGAACGCCGGCAGCTCTGGACTATACTATAGCGGCCGTCCAGGGTTCGAACCGACCCGGACGGGCCGCGGCTTTCCGGAGACCAGCGATGAGGACCGCATGAACGATGACGGCGAGTGGGACGACGAGCAGGCATCGCTGCACGCGCGGCTGCAGCAGCTCAGGCTCGAACACCGCGACCTCGACGACGTCATCGATCGCCTGATCGAGCATGCGCCCTTCGACCAGCTTCAGCTGCAGCGCCTGAAGAAGC
The DNA here is from genome assembly GCA_030433005.1 of Alphaproteobacteria bacterium. Classification (GTDB taxonomy): domain Bacteria; phylum Pseudomonadota; class Alphaproteobacteria; order Kiloniellales; family DSM-21159; genus Tistlia. The sequence goes on along the minus strand of JAUILQ010000003.1, from coordinate 108,803 downwards.
GCAAGCTGATGCTCAAGGACCAGATCTCGCGGCTGGAAGACCAGATCACGCCGGACATCATCGCCTGAGGCGACGTCCGCCGGCCGGTGGGCCGGTGCCGTTCGGAGGGGAAGCGGACTAGCGGGCCCCGGCGGTCGCCTGCTTGTGCGCGTACATCTTCTTGTCGGCGGCGTGCAGCGCGTCGTCGACCTGCTCGCCGCTGGCGAAGGCGTGGACGCCCACCGAGATGCCGATCGCGATGGTCCGGCCCTGGTGCTCCAGCGGTGCCTCGACGATCGCCTGGGCCAGCTCGGCGCCCTTGGTCTCGCCCTGCTCGAGCGAGGCCTGCATCAGGATCACGCCGAACTCGTCGCCGCCCAGGCGTCCGACCACGTCGGAGCTGCGCAGGTTGCGCAGCAGGACCTCGGCGACGTGCTTCAGCACGGCGTCGCCGACGCTGTGGCCGAGGCTGTCGTTGACCCGCTTCATGCCGTTGACGTCGAAGTAGAGCACGGCGCCGGGAACGCCGTAGCGCTCGGAGTAGGCCATGAAGCGGCTGAGCTCGCGCACGAAGGCGCGGCGGTTGACGACCGGCAGCAGCGGATCCTGGTCAGACAGCTCCTCCAGGAAGCCGACGCGCTTCTTGGCCTGCTCCAGCTCCTCGCGCAGCCGGTGCACCTCGTTCATCAGCTGGCCGAGCGCCGCCCGCACCTTGGGGGTCAGCTCGCCCTCGGGAATGCCCATGACCGAGGCGACGTCGGCCGGTGCCTTGACGCCCCCGGCGGCCGCCGGCGCGGCCGGGCCGGTCGCCGCCGCGGGACGCGCGGCGCCGACGCCGGAGACCCCGCCGGTTCCGGCGAGAGGCCGGCTGGACGTCGAGCTGCTGACCTTCATCTACCCTGCCCTCGCGCCGCCACGGCGCCTGCATCCGGATCGAGCGCCCGGAAGACGGCGCGCGACGCCGCGTCGCAGGCCCTTCCGGAGCGCAACAGGCTAGGCCGGAAAAGGTAAAGGCTTCGTTCATGGGCGGCTCTGGGCCGCCGCGCCGGGCCACGGCGGCCGCCCGTGGCGCGGGCTTGCAAGGGCTTGCCACGACTTCAATAATGCGCTTCCTCGCCGCGACGCCGTTGCGGGGCGTCACGCATGTTGCGCGACGGCATCATCGGGGGCGGGAGCGGATGAAGGAGCGATGGAGGACAGCGCACAGCCGGTCGGAATCGTCATGGGCAGCCAGTCGGACTGGCCGACCCTGAAGGCGGCGGCGACCCTGCTCGACGGCCTGTCGGTCGGCTACGAGGCGCGCATCGTCTCCGCCCATCGCACGCCGGACCGCCTCGTCGACTACGCCCGCTCGGCGCGCGGGCGCGGCGTCAAGGTGATCATCGCCGGCGCCGGCGGCGCCGCCCACCTGCCCGGCATGGTCGCCTCCATGACCTGCCTGCCGGTGCTCGGCGTGCCGGTCCAGTCGCGCGCGCTCAGCGGCCTCGATTCGCTGCTGTCGATCGTCCAGATGCCGGGCGGCGTGCCGGTCGGCACGCTCGCGATCGGCGAATCCGGGGCGCGCAACGCCGCCCTGCTGGCGGCCTCGATCCTGGCGCTGTCCGATCCGGCGCTGGAGCGGCGCCTGACGGACTGGCGGCAGGCGCAGAGCGACTCCGTCGCCGAGACCCCGAAAGACGATGGCTAGGCCCGGCGATGGCTAGACCCAGGCAGGCGCCGATCGCACCGGGCGCCACGATCGGCATCCTCGGCAGCGGTCAGCTCGGCCGCATGATCGCGCTCGACGCCGCGCGGCTCGGCTACCGCTGCCACGCCTTCGGGCCGGGCGCCGGCGACCCGGCCATGCAGGTCTGCGCCGCCGCCACCGTCGCGCCCTACGACGACGAGCAGGCCCTGGCCGCCTTCGCCGCGGCCGTCGACGTGGTGACCTACGAGTTCGAGAACGTGCCCTACGCGGCCGCGGCCTTCCTGGCCGACCGCGCACTGGTGCGCCCCGGGCCGGCGGTCCTGAAGATCTGCCAGAACCGCCTGCGCGAGAAAGACTTCTGCGCCTCGGTCGGGGCCCCGACCACGCGCTACGTCGAGGTCGGCGGCCCCGAGGCCGTGGCCCGCGAGCTGCGCGAGCTCGGCGCGCCGGCGATCCTGAAGAGCGCCGAGATGGGCTACGACGGCAAGGGCCAGGTGCTGGTCAAGGCGGACAGCGACCCCAGGGCAGCCTGGGAGACGATGGCCGGCCACGCGCCGGAGGCGATCGGCATCCTGGAGGCGCTGGTCGACTTCCGCATGGAGATCTCGGTGATCGCCGCGCGCGGGCTCGACGGCCAGATCAACACCTACGTGCCGGTCGAGAACCGCCATCGCCACCATATCCTCGACGAGACCCTGGCTCCGGCCCGGCTGCCCCCGGCGCTGGCCGACAAGGCCGAGGGCCTGGCCCGCCTGCTCGCCGAGAAGCTGGAGCTGGTCGGCGTCGTCGCCGTCGAGATGTTCGTCACCTCCGACGACCGCATCCTGGTCAACGAGATGGCGCCGCGGCCGCACAACTCCGGCCACTGGACGATCGACGCCTGCGTCACCTCGCAGTTCGAGCAGCTCGTCCGCGCGATCTGCGGCCTGCCGCTCGGCTCGACCGAGCGCCACGCCGACGCGGTCATGAAGAACCTGATCGGCGACGAGGTCGAGCGCTGGCGCGAGGCGGTCGGCGAGCCGAACTCCAAGGTCCATCTCTACGGCAAGGCCGAGGCGCGCCCGGGCCGCAAGATGGGGCACGTGACCCGGCTTCTGCCCAAGCGCCAGGGCTAGACAGCTCCAAGTCCGGGCCGGGCGCCGGGCCAGCCGCCCGCCAACTTAGTTTCGAGCCCGATGGAACGCCGCCGACGGCCTCTTGTTGCGGCTATATGACCTCCGATCCGCCCGCTCCCCCGGCCGGCCACGCGACCCGGGTCATGGTCGTCGACGACGAGGCGCTGGTGCGTCTGGACGTCGCCGAGTACCTGCGCAGCTGCGGGCTCGAGGTCCTGGAGGCCTCGAGCGCCGACGAGGCGGTGCGCCGGCTGGCGGAGGGCGTCCATGTCGAGGTTCTGTTCACCGACGTCGAGATGCCGGGCGAGCTGAACGGCTTCGGCCTCGCCCGGTGGCTGCGCCGCAACCGGCCGCAGACCCGGGTCATGATGACCTCCGGCCACGCCGGCATGGCGCGCCGGGCGCAGACGCTCTGCGAGGAGGGCGGCTTCCTGCCCAAGCCGCTGGAGCACGACAGGCTGCGCCGGCGCATCCTGCAGGCGCGCCGCGGCGGCCGGCGGCACTAGCCGGGCGGGCGCTCAGTCCGCGCTCAGCGCCACCGGCGCCCAGCGCACGAAGGCGCCCTCGCCGATCATGCCCGCCAGCGTCTCAAGGTCGCCGGCGAAGACCCGGTCCTCGGCGATGAAGGCGTGGTCCGAGGCCGCCGGCGGAAGTCGCTCGAGCATCGCCTGCCGCGCCTCGGCGAGCGGTCCGGACAGCTTGCGCGCGCGCCAGTCGGTGCCCTCGGGCAGGCCGCGCGGCGCGAAGTGGCTGGCCTGCAGGGCCGAGAGCAGCTCGACCGCGACGACCCGGCGCAGGCAGTCGGCCATCTCGAGCAGCCGCCAGGCGCCGAAGGTGCCCATCGAGACGTGGTCTTCCTGGTCCGCCGAGGTCGGCAGCGACTGGACGCTGGCGGGCGCGGCGCGCACGCGCAGCTGGCAGACAAGCGCGGCGGCCGTGACCTGACCGTTCATCAGGCCGGAATCGAGCCCCGCGGTGCCGGCGGCCAGGAACGGCGGGAAGCCCGACTTGCTGGAATCCATCAGGAAGGCGACGCGGCGCTCGGCCATCGAGGCGATCTCGCTGAGCGCCAGGGCCATGGCGTCGGCGGCGAAGGCGACCGGCTCGGCGTGGAAGTTGCCGCCGCTGATCAGCGGCCGCGCCGCAGCGTCGGCAGGGTCGGCATCGGGGTCGAGCACCGGGTTGTCGGTCGTGCTCGCCGCCTCGCGCTCCAGCAGCGTCGCGGCGAAGCGCAGCGTGTCGAGCGCGGCGCCGACGACCTGCGGCTGGCAGCGCAGCGAATAGGGGTCCTGGACGCGCAGCGCGACCGGGGTCCGTTCGCTGCCGGCGAGCAGGGCCGTCAGCAGGCGCGCGACCTCCGCCTGGCCGTGCTGGCGCCGCGCCCGCTCGTTGACCAGCGGCGCGAAGGCGTCGGTGTTGCCGAAGGCGGCGTCGAGGGTCAGCGCGCCGGCGACCAGAGCCGCCGAGAGCGCCCGCTCGGCCTCGAACAGCGCGACGAGGCCGAGGGCGGTCGCGACCTCGGTGCCGTTGATCAGGGCCAGGCCCTCCTTCGGCGCCAGGTCGGCGAGCGGCCGGATGCCGGTGACCGCCTCCAGGCGCGCGGCGTCGTGGACCGCGCCGCCGTGGCGGAAGCGGCCGCCCGGCTCGCCGAGCGCGACCAGGGCGAGGTGGGCGAGCGGCGCGAGGTCGCCCGAGGCGCCCATCGAGCCCCAGGCCGGGACCACCGGCAGGGCGTCCCGGCCGGCCAGCGCCAGCAGCGTCTCGACGACCGCCGGGCGGACCCCGGAAAAGCCGCGCGACAGGCCGTGCGCCTTGAGCAGCAGGGCAAGGCGCACGACCGCGTCCGGCAGCTCCGGGCCGGTGCCGCTGGCGTGCGACAGCACCAGCTTGCGCTGCAGCTCGCGCCGCGCGGCCGGGGGAATCGCGTACTTGGCGTTCTCGCCGAAGCCGGTGGTGATGCCGTAGATCGGCGCCGCGCCGTCCGCCTCGGAGGCCGCGACCGCCCGCTCGAGCACGGCCTGCGCGGCCTCGATGCGGTGCCGCCCGGCCGCCGAGAGGGAGGCGGGGCCGGGCGCCCCCCAGAAGCCGCGCAGGGCGGCCAGATCGAGGGCGTCGGGCACGAGCTCGAAGGCAGTGGTCACCGCAAGTCACTCCTGTTCAGCAAAGCCGCCGCCCCGGATAGCAGGTTCGCCGCCCGGGTCAACGACCGGGCGCGACGCCTAAGCGTCGCGGGACGGCAGGTCCGCGCCGCCGAACGACGAAGGCCCCCGACCGGGGTCGGGGGCCTTCGCCGCGCGAACTCGGGAGCCGCCGGTCAGAAGCGCAGCGGCTCGGCCTGCTTGATCTGCGGCAGCGCGCGGACGCGCTCGAGCACCGACGGCGGCAGCGCGTCGTCGAGCTCGATCAGGGCGATCGCCTCGCCGCCGCGCTCGGCCCGGCCCAGGTTGAAGGTGCCGACGTTGATGCCGGCCTCGGCCAGGGTGCGCGAGAGATCGGCGATCACGCCCGGCTGGTCGTTGTTGGTGATGTAGAGCATGTGCTCGCCGAGCTGCGCCTCCAGCTCGATGTCCTTGATCGACACGACGCGCGGCTTGGTGCCGCCGAACAGCGTGCCGGCGACGCTGCGCTCCTGGCGCTCGGTGATCACCGTGACCCGGATCAGCGTCTGGTAGTCGCAGTCGCGCTCGTGCTTGGTCTGAGCCACGTCGATGTCGCGCTGGCGCGCCATCTCCTGGGCGTTGACCATGTTGACCGCGTCGAGCATCGGCCGCAGCAGGCCGACCAGGGCGATCTGGGTCAGGGGCCGGGTGTTGAGCGCCGCGACCTGGCCCTCGTACTCGATGCGCACGCCCTTGAGGCCGCTGTGGGTCAGCTGGCCGGCGAAGGAGCCGAGCTGCTCGGCCAGCGCCATGTAGGGGCCGAGGCGCTTGGCGTCCTCGGCGGTCAGCGAGGGCATGTTGACGGCGTTGGAGACGGCGCCGGAGACGAGGTAGTCGGCCATCTGCTCGGCGACCTGCACGGCGACCTTCTCCTGCGCCTCGGCGGTCGAGGCGCCGAGGTGCGGCGTGCAGACCAGGTTGGGCGTGCCGAACAGCGCGTTCTCCCTGGCCGGCTCCTGCTCGAAGACGTCGAGCGCGGCGCCGGCGACCTGGCCGGACTCCAGGGCCTCCTTGAGGTCGGCCTCGACGACCAGGCCGCCGCGCGCGCAGTTGATGATGCGCACGCCCTTCTTGCACTTGGCCAGCGCCGCCTTGTCGATGATGCCGCGGGTCTGGTCGGTCAGCGGCACGTGCAGCGTGACGACGTCGGCGCGCTTGAGCAGCTCGTCGAGCTCGACCTTCTCGACGCCCAGGTCGTCGGCGCGGTCCTGCGACAGGAAGGGATCGTAGGCGACGACCTTCATGCGCAGGCCGAGCGCCCGGTCGGCGACGATGGCGCCGATGTTGCCGGCGCCGATCACGCCCAGCGTCTTGCCGGTCAGCTCGACGCCCATGAACTTCGACTTCTCCCACTTGCCGGCCTGAGTCGAGCGGTCGGCCTCGGGGATCTGGCGGGCCAGCGCCAGCATCAGCGAGATGGCGTGCTCGGCGGTCGTCACCGAGTTGCCGCCCGGCGTGTTCATCACCACGACGCCCAGCCTGGTCGCGGCCGGCACGTCGATGTTGTCGACGCCGATGCCGGCGCGCCCGACGATCTTCAGCGCCCCCTTGGTGCCGGCTTCGAGGACTTCCGCGGTCACCTTGGAGGCCGAGCGCACGGCGATGCCGTCGTAGTCGGCGGCGGCGGCGACCAGCTCCTCCGGCTTCATGCCGGTCTGGACGACGGCTTCGATGCCGCGCTGCTCGAAGACCTCGAGGGCGAGCGGGCTGAGATTGTCGGCGATCAGGACTTTGGGCATCTGTCTCTTTCTTCCCCGAAGAGCGGGGAGCGGGTGGGACGGATAGAACGGTGTCGCCGGCGCGCGGGCGCGCGCCGGCGTCGTTTCGCAGCGGCCGGCTGGCCCGGGCCGCTCAGGCGGCGGCGCGCGACTCGGCCTTGAGGGCGCCGTAGGCCCAGTCGAGCCAGGGCAGCAGCGCCTCGATGTCGGCGGTCTCGACGGTGGCGCCGCCCCAGATCCGGAGGCCTGCGGGGGCGTCGCGGTAGGAGCCGATGTCGTAGGCGACGCCCTCGGCGTCGAGCCGCGCGACCAGGGCCTTGACCAGGGCGGCCTGGGCGTCTTCGGGCTGCTCGGCGAACCAGGGATCGGTGACCTTGAGGCAGATCGAGGTCGAGGAGCGGATCGCCGGGTCCTCGGCCAGGAAGCCGGCCCAGTCGGAACCCTCGACCCAGCGCTCGATCGCCGCCAGGTTGGCGCGCGAACGGGCGACCAGCCCTTCCAGCCCGCCGACCTGCTCGGCCCAGCGCAGTCCGTCGAGGGCGTCCTCGACGCAGAGCATCGAGGGCGTGTTGATGGTCTCGCCCTTGAAGATGCCCTCGTTGAGCTTGCCGCCCTTGGTCATGCGGAAGATCTTCGGCAGCGGCCAGTCGGGCGTGTGGCTCTCCAGCCGCTCGACCGCCCGGGGGCCGAGGGCCAGCATGCCGTGCGCCGCCTCGCCGCCGAGCACCTTCTGCCAGGACCAGGTCACGACATCGAGCTTGTCGAAGTCTAGCGGCATGGCGAAGGCCGCCGAGGTCGCGTCGCAGATCGCCAGGCCGCCCCGATCGGCGCTGATCCACTCGGCGTCGGGCACGCAGACGCCCGAGGTCGTGCCGTTCCAGGTGAAGACGACGTCGCAGTCCCAGTCGATCCGGTCCAGGTCCGGCAGCGCCCCGTAGTCCGCCTCCAGCAGGCGCGCGTCCTTCAGCTTGAGCTGCTTCATGACGTCGGTCGCCCAGCCGGAGCCGAAGGACTCCCAGGCCAGCATCTCGACGCCGCGCGGGCCGAGCAGCGACCACATCGCCATCTCGACCGCGCCGGTGTCGGAGGCCGGCACGATGCCGAGCCGCCAGCCCTCGGGCAGGCCGAGGATCCGGGCCGAGCGCTCGATCACCTCGGCGAGCCGCGCCTTGCCGACCTTGGCGCGGTGCGAGCGCCCCAGGGGCGCCCCGGCGAGCACGTCCGGGCTCCAGCCCGGCCGCTTGGCGCAGGGGCCGGAGGAGAAGTTGGGGTTGGCGGGACGGCGCTCGGGCTTCGCGGCGGACGTCATGACGTGAGTCGTTCCTTCGCGTTAAATAGTCGTTCGGGGGATAAAGCGGCGCGGATAGTAGGCCCCGTGCTGCAGTGCGTCAACGCGCACCGGTGAACGGGGGCTCATTCGGCGCCCCCCGGAGCCGGGCCCGAAACCCGGCCCGGCGGCGCTGGCGGCGGAGGACGCAAGACGGGTAGACTGCCCGCGAGGCGTTGCCGTCTGGTGAGAGCGAGCGGGCGGCAGCGCCGGCGTTGCGGGTCGCGCCGGGCGCCGTCGCCGGCGGCCCGCTCGGCCGGCCGATCCGCAGCGCGCCGGCCCGCTTCCCGACAAGCCCGCAACCGCAAGGGACCGCCTCACCGCGATGACCACGGAGCAAGTCCTGCTCTTCGCCATTCTGGGCGTCGCCCTCCTGCTCTTCGCCTGGGGCCGGCTGCGCTACGACCTGGTCGCCATGCTCGCCCTGCTGGCGGCGGTGGTGCTGGGCGTGGTGCCGGCGGAGGGTGCCTTCGACGGCTTCGGCCACCCGGCGGTGATCACCGTGGCGGCGATCCTGATCCTGTCCCGCGCCCTGCGGAACTCGGCGCTCATCGACGTCGCGGCGCGCCTGCTCGGCAACCTGGGCGGTCGGCCTTCGGTCCAGGTCCTGGGGCTGGCCGCGACCACCGCGGTGTTCTCGGCCTTCATGAACAACGTCGGCGCCCTGGCGCTGATGCTGCCGGTGGCCCTGGCGGTCGCCAACGGCGCCAAGCGGCCGGCCAGCGAGGTGCTGATGCCGATCTCCTTCGCCTCGCTGCTCGGCGGCCTGACGACGCTGATCGGCACGCCGCCGAACATCGTCATCGCCTCGTTCCGCGCCGGCGAGCGCGGCGAGCCCTTCGGCATGTTCGACTTCGCGCCCGTCGGCCTGACCGTGGCGCTGGTCGGCGTCGCCTTCGTCGCGCTGGTCGGCTGGCGCCTGCTGCCCAAGCGGATCGCCGGCCAGACCTCGGAGAAGCCGCTGGTCGACATCGAGGACTACGTGACCGAGGTCCGCCTGCCGGCCAAGTCCGACTACGTCGGCCGGCGCCTGACCGAGATCGAGACCCTGGCCAAGGCCGACCTGTCGGTGGTGGCGCTGGTGCGCAACGACGACCGGATCCTGGCACCCTCCGGCTTCGTGCGGCTGCAGGCCGGCGACATCCTCGTGCTCGAGGCCGACGCCGACGCCCTTCAGCTGGTGCTCGACAAGGCCGAGCTGGAGCTGGTCGGCGCCGCCGACATCTCGGCCGGCGACCTGCGCTCCGAGCGGGTCGGCCTGGTCGAGGCGGTGATCGTGCCGGGCTCGCGCATGGAGGGTCGCACCGCCCGCTCGATGCGCCTGCACACGCGCTTCGGCCTCAACCTGCTGGCCTTCGCCCGCCAGGGCGAGGAGCAGCACGAGCGGCTCGGCCAGGTGCGCTTCGCCGCCGGCGACGTGCTGCTGCTGCAGGGCGAGCGCGAGGCCATGCCGGACGTGCTGGCGGCGCTCGGCTGCCTGCCGCTGGCCGGCCGCGACCTGCAGCTGCGCCGGCGCGACGGCTCGCCCTGGACGCTGCTGATCTTCCTCGCGGCCATCGGCACGGTGGTCGCGGGGCTGCTGCCGCCGCAGATCGCCTTCATCGGCGCCGCGATCGGCGCGCTGGCGGTCGGCGACCTCCACCTGCGCGAGCTCTACGAGACCGTGGAGTGGCCGGTCATCGTGCTGCTCGGCGCGCTGATCCCGGTCGGCCTGGCGCTGGAGACGACCGGCGGCTCGGCGACCGTGGCCCACCCGCTACTGCAGCTCGGCGCCTACGCCCCGGCCTGGGTCGTGCTCGGCCTGCTGATGATCGTCACGATGCTGCTCTCGGACATCATGAACAACGCCGCCACGGCGGTGCTGATGGCGCCGATCGGCATCGAGGTCGCCCAGGGCCTCGGCGCCAGCGTCGACCCGTTCCTGATGGCCGTGGCGATCGGCGCCTCCTCGACCTACCTGACGCCGATCGGCCACCAGTCCAACCTGCTGGTCATGGGGCCCGGCGGCTATCGCTTCTACGACTACTGGCGAATGGGACTGCCGCTCGACCTGCTGATCGTCGCGATCGGCCTGCCGGCGATCCTGCTGTTCTGGCCGCTGTGAGCGGGCCCGAGAGAGCGGCTCAGCCGCCGCGCGTGCGGCGCCGGCGCCGCGCGCGCTCGACGCGGCCGCTCTCGTCGGCCTCGCCCCAGCGGCGGACCAGCGGGCTGTCGAGCTCGAAGAGGTCGAGCACGCGGCCGACCGACTGGTCGACCAGGTCCTCGACGCTCTGCGGATCGGCGTAGAAGGCCGGCACCGGCGGGGCGATCACCGCGCCCATCTCGGAGAGCGTCAGCATCGAGCGCAGGTGGCCGCTGTGCAGCGGCGTCTCGCGCACCATCAGCACCAGGCGACGGCGCTCCTTCAAGACGACGTCGGCGGCCCGGGTCAGCAGGCTCGCGGTGACGCCGCTGGCGATCTCCGAGAGGCTGCGCACCGAACAGGGCGCAACGATCATGCCGAGGGTGCGGAACGAGCCGCTGGAGATCGAGGCGCCGATGTCCTCCGCGGGATGCACGACGTCGGCCAGCGCCTGCACGGCCGGCAGCTTGAGGTCGGTCTCGTAGGCCAGGGTCAGCTCGGCCGAGCGGCTCATCACCAGATGGGTCTCGACCGGCAGCTCGCGCAGGGCCTGCAGCAGGCGCACGCCGTAGACCGCGCCGCTGGCGCCGGTCATGCCGACGATCAGCCGGGTCGGCCTCGTCCCCTTCGTCGCCGGCGCGCTCATGCCCTCGTCCGCCCTTATTGAAGCCGCGTGGGGAATCCACAGGTTAGTAACAGGACTGTCGCAAGCCAGCTTGGCAGTCCCACCGAGCGGGCGTTAGCATGATTCATCGTCAAAACTGAAGGGAGACTGGTCCGATGCCTCTGCAGGAGCACGTCGAGGCGCTGCGCGCCAAGCATGCGGAGCTGGAACAGCAGATCGAAAAGGAGAGTCTGCGGCCCCATCCCGACGAATCAGCCCTTCACGCGATGAAGCGCGAGAAGCTCCGCATCAAGGACGAGATCGCCCAGCACGAGCTCCATTAGAGCGCCACTCCGACCGCCGGCCGGCCGGGAGCGCCGGCCGGGCCGGAAGGAGCGCCGAGCCAGGGCAAAAGCCGATCGCATCGGCCTGATCATGCCGGATCATGACGGCGTCGCGGCGGGACCGTCGCGGCGTGGCTCTCTCGACATGCCGCGCCCGGGCGGCACCGCGTCCCGGCCGCCTCACCATGACTTCCGACGAAGAGCAGCTGCCGGTCAGGCCGAAGCGCTGAGGCGGTCCGGCTCGGGGCCCTGCTCGGCCAGCAGGCGGGTCGCCGGCAGCTCCAGCAACGCGCGCGTGCCCCGGTCGGGCGCGCTGTCGATCACCAGGGCGCCGCCGTGCAGACGCGCCAGGGTGAAGGCGATCGACAGGCCGAGGCCGCTGCCCTGGCTCTTCGAGGCGACCAGGGGGTCCAGCTGCTCGTCGTCGCCCTGAGCGGCGGCGACGACCTCGTCCGGGATGCCGGGACCGTCGTCCTGGATGACCAGCCGCAGCCCACCCGAACGCGGCCGGTCGAGGTCGATCGTGACGCGGCCGCCGACCGGCAGGTAGTCGACCGCGTTGGTCAGCAGGTTGATCAGGATCTGCTTGATGCGGATCGGGTCGCAGCGCACCTGCGGCGTCTCGGCGGGCAGGCGATTGACCAGCCGGATCGAGCGGTCGCGGGCCGCGCCTTCGACCAGCTGCACGCAGTCCTCGACCAGCTTGCCGACCTGCGCCACCTCCTCGTCGTTGAGCTGCAGCCGGCCCGATTCGGCGCGCGACAGGTCGAGCAGGTCCTGCACGAGCGAATGCAGGTGCAGCGAGCTGCTGCGGATGTGCTCCGCATACTGCCTGTAGCGCTCGGGCAGCGGGCCGAGGATGCCGAGGGTCATCAGCTCCGAGAATCCGGCGATGGCGTTCAGCGGGGTGCGCAGGTCGTGGCTCATGCGCGCCAGGAACTGGGACTTCGCGCGGTTGGCCCCGTGCGCCAGGCGATAGGCCTGGGCGAGCTCCCGGTTGCGCCGGCCCATCGCCGAGACCGAGCGCAGCTGCAGGACGGTCGCCACGCCGAGCACGGCCAGGGCGAAGGCCAGCAGCACGGCGAAGCCGATCAGGTGGGATTGAAAGCCGCGCTGGACGAACTCCCGGCTGAGCCCGACCGCGGCGACCAGAGGGAAGCCCTCGAGCGTGCGGTAGGCGACGAGGCGGTGGCCGTCGTCGAACAGGCTGTCGGTCTCGAAGGCGCCGAGCCCGGCGCCCAGCAGCTTGTCCGTGAACAGCGGCGTCTCGGCGAGGCTGGTGCGCGGCCAGAAGCCGTTGCCGGGCAGGCGCATGAGCAGCGCCCCGTCGGTGCGCGCGAGCAATGCCCGGCGCCCTTCGTCGATGGCGCTGGAGGGCACGCCCTCGGCCAGGCGGCCCGGCGAGATAGAGGCCACCACGACCGCGAGCAGGCGACCGTTGGCATCGCGCACCGCCTTGGAAATCGGCAGCGCCCACTGGCCGTCGAGGAAGGACAGCACCGGGCGACCGATATGAATCTGGCCGACGCGCCCGGCCCGAGGCATCCGGAAGTACTCCCGCGAGGAAGCGTCGTAGTTCGTCGCCAGACCGCGGTCCCGCGAATCGGCGACGATCCTGCCGCCGGCGTCGATCACCAGCACCGCGCGCAGGCTGTCCATGCGCCGGGACAGGTTGCGCAGATAGAGCGCGAGGGTCGGGTCGTCGGGCCCGGCGGCCGAGACCCGCGTCGCGGCGACGTCGAGAACCGTCTCGACGCCGGCCAGCGTCAGGCCGATGGCGTGGGTGAAGGACTGCAGCTGGCTGAGCGCGAGGTTCTCGGCCGCGCGCAGGTTGTCGCGCCGCTCGGTCCAGAGGGTCAGGCCGACGAACAGCACGAGCAGCAGCGCCACGGCGGCGCTGCCGAACACGGTGATCAGCTTCAGGCGGCGCGACGAAGCCTCCGAGCTTGGCGCCAGCATGCTGTCCCTGCCCTCATCGACGGATGCCCTGGCGTTAACCCTACGCCGAGACAGCTAAAAAAAGGTGAACCACCTGCACAGTTAAACGGCAGGTTGCGCAGTCCGTCGCCAGAAATGCCTGAGCGGCGACTTAGGCTTCCATTTCCCGGGCGCGCTGGCGCAGCTCGAACTTCTGGATCTTGCCGGTCGAGGTCTTGGGCAGGGTCTCGAAGAGGATACGGCGCGGGCACTTGTAGTGGGCCAGCACCGAGCGGCAGTGCTCGATCAGCGCCGCCTCGCTGGCCTCGGCGCCCGGCGCCAGCTCGACGAAGGCCCAGGGCGTCTCGCCCCACTTCTCGTCGGGATGGGCGACCACGGCGGCGGCGGCGACCGCCGGGTGGCGGTAGAGCGCGTTCTCGACCTCGATCGAGGAGATGTTCTCGCCGCCCGAGATGATGATGTCCTTGGAGCGGTCCTTGAGCTGCAGGTAGCCGTCGCGGTGCACGACGCCGAGGTCGCCGGTGCGGAACCAGCCGTCGGCGAAGGCCTTGGCCGTCGCCTCCGGGTTCTTCAGGTAGCCCTTCATGACGATGTTGCCGCGCATCGCGACCTCGCCCAGCGTCTCGCCGTCGTGGGGCACCGGCTCGCGCGTCTCGGGGTCGAAGACGCCGAGCCCCTCCATCACCGGGTAGGCGACGCCCTGGCGCGCCTTGACCTCGGCCTGCTCCTCGATCGGCAGGTCGTCCCACTCGTCGTGCCAGGCGCAGACCACGGCCGGGCCGTAAACCTCGGTCAGGCCGTAGACGTGGGTGACCTCGATGCCCTGCGCCTGCATCGCCGCCAGGACCCGGGCCGGCGGCGGCGCCGCCGCGGTCATCATCTTGACCGGCTGGTCGAAGTCGCGGCGCTGGCTCTCGTCGGCGCCGACGAGCATCTGCATGACGATCGGCGCACCGCAGAGGTGGGTCACGCCCTCTTCGGCGAAGGCGCGGAAAAGCGCCGCCGCCTCCACCTTGCGCAGGCAGACGTGGGTGCCGGCCTGGGCGGTGACCGTCCAGGGAAAGCACCAGCCCGAGCAGTGGAACATCGGCAGGGTCCAGAGATAGACCGGGTGCTGCGGCATCTGCCAGACCATGACGTTGCCGAGCGCATTCAGGTAGGCGCCGCGGTGGTGATAGACCACGCCCTTGGGATCGCCGGTCGTGCCGCTGGTGTAGTTCAGGCTGATCGCCTGCCACTCATCGTCCGGCAGCGACCAGTCGTAGTCGGGATCGCCGCCGGCCAGGAAGCTCTCGTAGTCGAGCTCGCCCAGGCGCTCGCCTCCCGGCCCTTCGCTGTCTTCGACGTCGATCACCGGGATCGGCCGCTCCAGCCGGCTCAGCGCCTCGGCAACCACGCCGTGGTACTCGCTGTCGGCGATCAGCAGCCGCGCCTCGCTGTGCTGCAGGATGAAGGCGACGGTGTCCGCGTCGAGCCGCGTGTTCAGCGCGTTGAGCACGGCGCCGGTCATCGGCACGCCATGGTGCGCCTCCCACATCTCGGGGATGTTCGGCAGCAGGACCGCGACGGTGTCGCCGCGGCCGATGCCGCGGGCGGCCAGGGCCGAGGCGAGCCGTCGGCAGCGTGCGTAGGCCTCGGCCCAGCTGTAGCGGCGCCGGCCGTGGACCACGGCGGGACGGTCCGGAAAGACCGAAGCGGCGCGCGGCAGGAAGCCGAGCGGCGAGAGCGCCCGGTGATTGGCGGGGCCGCGCTCCAGCCCCGCCTCGTAGAGGTCCGTCGGGGCGCCCGAGGCGCCGGCGGGGCGGGCAGGATCACCAGTCATGCCTCGTCATTAAGCCGAGCGCCGCCGCCCATGCAAGCACCGGCTCGACGACGCCGGTCTTCCGGCCGGCGCCGCGGGACGCTACCCTGGTGCCGGCAACCGAGGGGGGAAGACGACGATGCCGCGATCTTCGGCCGCGGGCGCCCGCAAGCCCTCCGTCGTCGCGAGCGCGCTGCTGCTGGCGGCGCTGGTCGTCGTCTCGGCCTGCTCCGTCCAGGTGCGGCCGGGCCAGCGCGGACCCAACGAGGCCGAGCGACAGGCCGCGGCGCTGGCGCCGAAGTCGCAGCGCCAGCTCCAGGAAGCCGACGAGACGCTGCAGGAGCTGGTCTGCCGGCGCACCCAGGAGGCGATCAAGGATCCCCAGGGATTTGCCGACCCGCTCGAGCGGCTGGCTGCCGAGCGGGTGCTCGCGACCTGCCCCGAGACGATCGCCCGCCGCTTCGTCCTGGCCCTGCAGGACGCCGCGATGATCGAGCCGCGCGACCGCTTCCAGGGCCTGCTCGAGCCGCACGACCCGACCGCCCCGCTGCAGCGCCGCGACGGACTCGTCAAGGTCGCCGTCTGGACCGACGCCGGCTCGCTGGAGCGCTACTACGCCCAGAGAACCGGCAGCACGCCGCCGAACCGGCCGGCGGTCTGGGTCACCCTGGTCCCCGAGGTGCAGAGCTGGTGCCGCGGCGCCCTCGCCTGGCCGGACCGCAGCCTGGAGACCCAGGCGGCCAACGCGCTGAGGGTCAACCAGCGCCTCGGCATCAAGCCCGGCACCGTCGCCTCGCGATTCGTCGAGCTCTGGGTCCCCATGGACTCGCTGCTGCGGCCCTGCGCCGACCCCAGCACGGCGAAGCTGGCCTGCGACCTCAACCCGCCGCTGACGCTCGAGCGCGGCGACATCACCGGCGCCAGCTGGTTCAACTGGCTGGTCACCACGACCAACCACTCCTACCGGCCGGGCGGCGCGCCCTGGACCCGGCTCGGCTACACCTACGACTGGGGCGAGAACGAGACCGTGCCGCCGTACGGCGCCACCGAGTTCGTGCTCGCTCCCTCGACCCCCTACGAGGTCGCCTCGCGGCAGAGCCTGCTGGAGTACTGCCGCCGGTGACGGTCCGCTTCCTGGCCATTCTTCTGGCCGGCCTCTGGACCGTCGCGCCGCTGGCGGCCGAGCCTGCCGTCTCGGTCGACTGCGAGTCCGGCGAGCGCGCCTGGTCGGACGGCGAGACGCCGGTCGACCTGACCCATGTCCTCTGCGGCGAGCTCGACTCTCGCGACGGGGCGATCGAGGGCTACCACGCGCTGGCCGGCGCGCGCGGCCCCGGCGAGGCCGAGATCCGCGAGCGCTATGCGGGGCCCAACGCCGACGGCGTGACGCGCGCCGTCGTCTGCCTGCCGCCGGCCCTCGCGGAAGGGGCCCGGCGGCCCTGCAAGTGCTCCTCGCTGTTCCCCGACGACTGGGGCGCCGGGCGGGTGCTCGCCGCCATCGCGGCGGCGCTGCGCGAGGGCACGGTCGACGGACGCGGCTTCTTCCGGGGGCCGGGCGGCGGCGGCTTCGCGGTCGAGGGCTGGCTGATCCGCGGCGCGCGCGCCCGCGCGGCCTGCGGCGCCGAGCGCTGCGTCGCCACGGCCTGGCCGGCCTTCGAGGAGGACGCCGACGGCAGCGCCCGCCCCTGGCGCTGCCCGCTGCCGCGCTGAGCCAGGCGTCGGGCGGCCCGGGGCTTGATCTGGCGCAACGCGCGCCCTCGGGTCGCCGGGGATAACGAGCCTGCCGCCACGCCGCCCCGCGCGGCCGAGTTTACCTCGTGCCGGCTGCGCGGCATGCTGCGGCCAAAGACGTCCAGCAGACCCGGGAGGTCGCCCAGCCGATGGCCACGTTCGACGAGATCCACGCCCGCTCGCTCTCCGATCCCGAAGGCTTCTGGGGCGAGGCCGCCGAGGCGATCCACTGGTCCGAGCGCTGGGACAAGGTGCTCGACGACAGCGAGAAGCCGATCTGGCGCTGGTTCCGCGGCGGCCGGCTCAACACCTGCTACAACTGCCTCGACCGCCACGTGAAGGAGGGCAACGGCGACCGCCTGGCCCTGATCTACGACTCGCCGGTGACCGACACGGTGCGGCGCTACAGCTACGCCCAGCTGCGCGACGAGGTGGCGCGTCTGGCCGGCGTGCTGGCGGCGCGCGGCGTCGGGCGCGGCGACCGGGTCATCATCTACATGCCGATGATCCCCGAGACCGCCATGGCGATGCTCGCCTGCGCCCGGCTCGGCGCCATCCACTCGGTGGTCTTCGGCGGCTTCGCGGCGAACGAGCTGGCGACCCGCATCGACGACTGCAGCCCGAAGATGGTGCTCTCCGCCTCCTGCGGCATCGAGGGCGGCCGCATCGTGCAGTACAAGCCGCTGCTCGACGCTGCGATCATGATGGCGACCCACAAGCCCGCGACCTGCCTCGTGCTGCAGCGCCCGCAGGAGCGCTGCGAGCTGAAGGAGGGCCGCGACGAGGACTGGCAGGCCGCGCTCGAGGGTGCCGAGCCGCACGACTGCGTGCCGGTCGAGGCGACCGATCCGCTCTACATCCTCTACACCTCCGGGACGACCGGCCAGCCCAAGGGCATCGTGCGCGACAACGGCGGCCACGCGGTCGCGCTGAAGTGGTCGATGAAGAACGTCTACGGCGTCGAGCCGGGCGAGGTCTACTGGGCGGCCAGCGACGTCGGCTGGGTGGTCGGCCACTCCTACATCGTCTATGCGCCGCTGCTCGCCGGCAACACCACGGTGCTCTACGAGGGCAAGCCGGTCGGCACGCCCGACGCCGGCGCCTTCTGGCGGGTCATCGAGCAGCACGGCGTGACCACGCTGTTCACCGCGCCCACCGCCTTCCGGGCGATCCGCCAGCAGGATCCCGAGGGCAAGCTGATCGGCGACTACGACCTGTCGAGGTTCCGCGCCCTGTTCCTGGCCGGCGAGCGCTGCGACCCCGACACCCTGGAGTGGGCGGAGAAGCAGCTGAAGGTGCCGGTCATCGACCACTGGTGGCAGACCGAGACCGGCTGGTCGATCGCCGCCAACTGCCTGGGCATCGAACGGCTGCCGGTCAAGTCGGGCTCGCCGACCCGGCCGGTGCCCGGCTGGCAGCTCGAGGTGCTCGACCCCGACGGCCGGCCGCTGCCGCGCGGCCAGGTCGGCGCCATCGCCGGCAAGCTGCCGCTGCCGCCGGGCACGACGCCGGGCATCTGGAACGGCCGCGAGCGCTTCGTGAAGACCTACCTCTCGAACTTCCCCGGCTACTACGAGACCGGCGACGCCGGCTACCTGGACGAGGACGGCTACGTCTTCGTCATGGCGCGCACCGACGACATCATCAACGTCGCCGGCCACCGCCTCTCGACCGGCGCCATGGAGGAGGTGCTGGCCGCGCACCCGGACGTCGCCGAGTGCGCGGTGATCGGCATCGCCGACCGCCTCAAGGGCCAGCTGCCGGTCGGCTTCCTGGTGCTCTCGGCCGGGGTGAACCGGCCGCACGAGGCGATCGTCAAGGAGTGCGTCGCCATGGTGCGCGACCGCATCGGCCCGGTCGCCGCCTTCAAGACGGCGATCGTCGTCGAGCGCCTGCCCAAGACCCGCTCCGGCAAGATCCTGCGGCGCACCATGCGCTCGATCGCCGACGGCGAGGACTACAAGCTGCCGGCCACGATCGACGACCCGGCGATCCTGGAGGAGATCACCGCCAGCCTGGGCGGCGCCGGCATCGGCGGCAAGGCCGGCTGAGCCCCGCCGCTCACCCGTGCGACGAGGTCAGCCGCGCAGCTTCAGCTTGAGGCCGACCAGCTCGTGCTGCGACAGGCCGGTGATCTCGCCGATCTCCTGCAGGCTGAAGGCGGTGTCGCGGATCAGGTTGCGGGCGAACTCGCGCGGTGCCATGCGGCGCTCGCTGCGCGGGCCCCAGCGGCGCTGCATCGCCGCCGCCCGGCGCCGCTCCTCCTCCTCGCGGCGCTGCGCCGCCTCAACCTGCTCGCGGTGGCGCTGGCGCGCCCGGCTGGCCGCCGCCGAGGCCTCGTAGGCGTAGCCCGCCGCCGCCCGGTACATCCACTCCGGCGCACGCGGGCCCTGCGGGCCCTCGGGATCCTCCCAGTCGCGGCTGCGGCCGTTGCGGCGGCCCGGCTTCGGCTCGGGCTCGGCGGCGCTGCCCGCGGCCTCGTCGAGCGTCATGCCGAAGCGCCCGGCCAGCCGCTCGGCGGCCGCAAGCGCCGCCGTGCGCTCGCCCTCGAAGGGGCTCTCGGCGGCGAGCAGCAGCAGCTTGCGGAAGCGCTCTTTCTGGCTCTCGGTGAAGGCTTCGGTCATGGCAACCGTCGAGCATAGAGTCTTTCGCCGCCGGCTCCACCCCGAAGCCGCGGGAATCGGCCGCGCGCCGCCGGCGCTTGAGGCCGCGCCCGGTGCGTGGCAGCTTCGCCCTCCGCCGCCGCCGGACGGGCGCGCGGCGCCAGGATACCGTCAGCAGGGAGAGAGGGCATGCGCCTGAAGGACAAGGTCGCGCTGGTCACCGGAGGCGCCTCGGGCATCGGCCTCGCCTGCGCCAGGGCCTTCGCCGCGGAGGGCGCCAAGGTCGTGATCGCCGACCTCGCCCGCGAAAAGGGCGAGGCGGCGGTCGAGGCGCTGCAGGAAGCCGGGGCGGACGCGCTCTTCGTCGCCTGCGACGTCGGCGACAAGGCGCAGGTCGACGCCCTGATCGAGGCCACGGTCGCCGCCTTCGGCCGGCTCGACGTGGCGCTGGCCAATGCCGGCATCGTCAAGGCCGGCGACTTCCTGGAGTTCAGCGAGGAGGACTTCGACGCGGTGCTGCGCGTCAACCTCAAGGGCGTCTTCCTGACCGGCCAGGCGGCGGCGCGGCAGATGGCGAAGCAGGGCGGCGGCGGCACGATCGTCAACATGTCCTCGGTCAACGCGGTCCTGGCGATCCCGGCGATCACGCCCTACGTGGTCGCCAAGGGCGGGGTCAACCAGCTGACCAAGGTCATGTCCCTGGCCCTGGCCGACAAGGGCATCCGGGTCAACGGCATCGGCCCGGGATCGATCCGTACCGACGTGCTGGCCTCGGTGCTCGACGATCCCGAGAAGCTGAAGGGCATGATGATGCGCACGCCGATGGGCCGGGTCGGCGAGCCGGAGGAGATCGCCTCGGTCGCGGTGTTCCTGGCCAGCGACGAGTCGAGCTACATCACCGGCCAGACCATCTATCCCGACGGCGGCCGCATGGCCCTGAACTACACCGTGCCGGTAAAGGAGTCCTGAGCTCGGGCCTCGCGTGTTTCCACGCTTGCATGGTTCGACAAGCTCACCATGAAGCGACGGTAGGGCTCGCGCCTGCTTCTAGCCGCGCTTCATGGTGAGCTTGTCGAACCATGCAAGCGCTTGGCGCGGACCCTGACCGCGGCCGCTCAGGCGGCCGGGTCGGCGGCGCCTTCGACCGAGGCGTGGAGGTGCTCGACCAGCTTGGGATCGAGCTTCAGGCGGCCGGCCAGGAACGCCAGGTAGCCGCGCTCGGCCGGCCCGTCGGGATCGATCGCCATCAGCGAGGCGCAGTAGATCTCGGCGGCGCGCTCCGGCGTCGTGGCGCTGGCGACCACCGCGTCCATGTCGAGCGGCTTCGAGAGCTCGTCCATGACCAGCCCCTTCTGCGCCTGGGTCAGATCCAGGCTGCCGATCTGCTCGAACAGGCGGCGCTGCTCGTCGGCGTCGATGTGGCCGTCGGCCTTGGCGGCGGCGATCATCGCCCGGACCAGGGCCAGGGAGAGATCTTCGGCGCCGGCCTCGTCTGGCTCGTCGGGCGGCAGGAACTGGCCGTCGGCCGGCGGCACCGGAATCGGCTCGACGGCGGTCGAGGCGGCGGTGCTGGCCGGCGCCTTGCCGGCCTGCCAGTCGCTGTAGGCCTTGTAGGCGAGCCCGCCGAGCAGCGCCAAGCCGCCGTAGCTCGCCGCCTTGCCCATGAACTTGCGGCCGCCCTTGGAGCCCATCAGCAGGCCGGCCAGGCCACCGACGCCGGCGGCACCGGCCAGCTGACCGAGGTTGCCGCCGAGCAGGCCGCCCGCGACGCCCTGCTGCCCACCGCTTTGCTGCCCACCGCTTTGCTGGCCGCCGCGCGCGGCGGCGTTGCCGCTCTGGTCGCCCTGCAGGCTGCCGAGAAAGCCGTTGAGCAGGCCCTGGAGTTCCTTCATCGAGACGCCGGCCTCAGCCCAGCTTGAACATCGAGAGGTCGGGGCGGCCGCTGCCGCCGCTCTCGCTCTCGGACTCGTAGCGCTCGACCTCGGGCTGCGGCTGCGGGATCGGCTCGCCGGCGCGCTCGGCGGCCTTGCGGGCGCGCAGGACGGCGGCGTTCAGCTCGGTCTGGCTGCACAGGCCGAGCAGCACGGGATCGCGCGGCCGGATGTTCGACGAGTTCCAGTGCGTGCGCTCGCGCACCGCCTGGATCGTCGTCTTGGTCGTGCCGATCAGCTTGGAGATCTGGCTCTCCTTGAGCTCGGGATGGTTGCGCAGCAGCCAGGCGATGCCGTCGGGCTTGTCCTGGCGCTTGGCGACCGGGGTGTAGCGCGGGCCCTTGGTGCGCTTGGCCGGCTCCGGCAGATCGCGCTTGGCCATCCTGAGGCGCAGCGAGCGGTCCTTCTCGCAGCGCTCGATCTCGCCCTTGTCCAGCGTATGGATGGCGACCGGGTCCATGCCCTGGATGCCGCCGGCGACCTCGCCGTCCGCGATGCCCTGCACCTCGAGCGGGTGCAGGCCGCAGAACTCGGCGATCTGCTCGAACGTCAGGGAGGTGTTGTCGACCAGCCAGACGGCGGTCGCCTTCGGCATGAGCGGAAGATTGGACATGAATTCTCCTCCTTCGGCGCCGGGCCCTTCGCCCGTCGCCGCATCCCCTCGGGGATGCTCCGCATTGTCGGAATGAGCGTTATATAGCGCCCGCGGAGCCCACACAAAAGTGCAATTCAAACAGAATCCGCCGAGAATCGGCCGGCTGCGCAGAGGGCGCAGGCGCGCAGGCTCAGCCGGCCGCCGCCTTGTCGCAGAAGCGGGCCAGGCGAAGGTCCAGCTCGGTCAGCCCACCGGCGTCGTGGGTCGACAGCGTGACCTCGACCTTGTTGTATACGTTGAACCACTCGGGATGGTGATCCATCTTCTCCGCCATCAGCGCCACCCGGCTCATGAAGCCGAAGGCCCCGTTGAAGTCGGCGAAGCGGAATGACTTCGCGATCGCGTCCCGTCCCTCGACGGCGCTCCAGCCGGCCAGCCCGGCCAGCGCCTTTTCCCGCTCATCCGGAGACAGTTTCTCAGCCATGCCCTCGCTTCCTTCCGTCGAAATGTCCCGCGCCGCTGAGGTGGCGGCCCCGCCGGCCCGGGTCAAGGCCGCGGGACGGCGCTAGGCATGGGCATCCGAGGACTCGCCATGGCACATCAGAGCCTGCTTCACCGCTTCGGCGCGCCGCCGACGCTCGACGACATGGAGGCCATGGCCCGAGAGGCCCTGAGCGCGATCCCGCCGGAGCTGCGCCGCTTCGTGGAGAACGTGGCGATCCACGTCGAGGACTTCCCGGACGAGGAGACGATGGAGGAGATGGACCTTGAGTCGCACTTCGACATCCTGGGCCTCTACCGGGGCGTCGAGCTGACCCGCCAGAGCGTCACCGGCCAGCCCGACGACCTCGACCGCATCTTCCTCTACCGGCGGCCGATCCTCGACTACTGGTGCGAGAGCGAGGAGGACCTCAGCCGGGTCGTGCGCCACGTGCTGATCCACGAGATCGGCCATCACTTCGGCCTGTCCGACGACGACATGGACCGCATCGAGCAGGAGGCCTAGCCGGGCCCGGCCCGCGCGCCTACTCGACCGCGACGAAGTCCAGCGCCTGGGTCGCGTTCCTGAGGCCGTGGCGGCGCTTCAGCGGGTTCTCCAGGAAGCGCCGGGTCGCGGCCAGGAGCGTCGGGCGCCAGGCGGCCCCGGGAAAGGCGCGCCACTCCTCCTCGACCGCGGTCAGTGTCTTGACCAGGTGCGCGGCGACGATCGGCTCGGGCACGCCGTGGTCGAACAGGCCCGCGAAGCGCGCCGCGAAGAAGGCCTCGGGCTCGGCGACCGCCCAGTCGGCTTCGCGCACCGTCTCGTCTCGGTAGGTCGCGTTGCGGCCGACGAAGCAGGCGAGTTGCAGCAGCACCGCCGGCCGGAGCGCCGGGTGGCGCGCGGCCAGCCGGCGCCCGGCATTGGCCGAGGTCACGGCGTGGGTGAAGTCGAGCCAGCCGACGTTCTGCGAGACCGGGTTGTCGGTGCGCCGCATGACCGCGAGGTCGAAGGTCAGCCACTGCTCCGCCGCCGCGCCCAGCAGCGCCTGGTAGAGCGCGTCCGGCCGCCCGCTCGACCGCAGGCAACGCTCGAGCGCCTGGCGCACGCCGAGGCCGCGGAAGTCCGCGGCCTCGACCGGCCGGTCGCCGCGGCCGTCCCAGGCGGCGAGCGCCGGGCCATAGGCGCGGAACTCGGGGATCAGGTCCTCGCGCTGCGCCATGACCAGGGAGCGGACCAGAGCCAACAGCAGCGGCTCGGCGACGGAGGGACCAAGGGCCTCGACCGCTTCGCCCGTCTTCAGCGTGTAGATCGCGGCATGCCCGAAGTCCTGGTAGTGCACGAGGGCCGCCTCGGCGAGCGCCGCCTCGATCGCCTCGTAGGGCCGCGCCTCGCCCAGGCCGCCGCGCAGGATCGCGACCGCCGCCGGCTCGTCCTCGGCCTCGATCGCCGCGACCAAGCCGTCGTGGGACCAGCATGCCGTCTGCACGGCGTAGGGATAGGCCGGCTCGCGCAGGCTGTCCCAGTTGAGGTGGTCGAGCACCTCGACGAGCGCCACCAGGCGCTCGGCCGGCGTCGAGGCCCGCTCGCGCAGGCGCAGCCAGTCGGGCAGCGCCGCCAGGGCGTGGGTCGTGCCGAACTCGAAGCGGTCGTGGGTCCAGCCGATCGCCCGGCGCAGCGCCTCCAGCGGGTCGCTGCCGGCGCGCTCCAGCCGCGCGACCTCGCGCGCCATGCGGTCGCGCTCGTTGCGCCGGAAGGCCTCCGCCAGGCCCGCGAGCGCGGCTTCCCGGCGCGCCTCGGCGGGCGGCTCGGCGAGGTCGAGCAGGATCCGCCCGTCCTCGACCCGGGTCGGATAGAGCCGCAGGCGGTCGCCGCCGACCAGGGTCTCGCCGCTCGCCAGGTCGAACTTCCAGTTGTGCCAGTTGCAGGTCAGCACGCAGCCGTCCCCGCCGGCCGCCTCGGCGTCCGCGACGCTGCCCTCGATCAGCGGGTAGCCCTCGTGCGGGCAGCGGTTGTTGCAGGCGAAGACCCGGCCGTCGTGGCGGAACAGGGCTATCTGGCGGCCCGCGATCTTGACCAGCCGCCGGCCCCGCGGCTCCAGCGAGTCGACGCTGGCGACCTCCTGCCAGGACCCCTCCATGGCACCCTCCCTTTCTCAAGGAACTATTTTATAAACCCTAGCCTGCGCGCTGCGCTTGCGTTTCGCAAGTCCGTTCTTTACGAAATCCCCATGACGAATCAGCCCGAAGCCCGCTCGGCCAGTCCGAACGCCCAGGCGCGCCGCCAGGGCCCGAAGGCCGGCGACAGCCGCAGCCGCGAGGCGATCCTGCGCCTGCTGAAGCTGCACGGGCCCCAGGATGCCGGGGCGCTCTCCGCCGAGCTGGGCGTCACCGCGATGGCGGTGCGCCAGCATCTCTACGCGCTCCGGGACGAAGGCTTCGTCGCCTACGAGGAGGAGGCCCGGCCGGTCGGCCGGCCGGCCAAGCTCTGGCGCGTGACGCCCGCCGCCGAGCGTTTCTTTCCCGACGCCCACGCCGAGCTCTCGGCCGGGCTGCTGAGCGCCATGGACAAGGCTTTCGGCGACAAGGGCATGGCCCGACTGCTCAAGGCCCGCGGCAAGCAGGTCGCAGCCGACTACAAGAAGCGCATCGACCGCGACGCGCCGCTCGGCGAGCGGGTCGCGGCGCTGGCGGCGGTCCGCGACGCCGAGGGCTACATGGCCGGCGTCGAGGCGCTGCCCGACGAGGCCGGCGGCGGCTGGCTGCTCGTCGAGAACCACTGCCCGATCTGCGTCGCGGCGCGCACCTGCAGCGGTCTATGCCAGGTCGAGCTGGAGGTCTTCCGCAAGGCCCTCGGCAAGGACGCCGCCGTCGAGCGCCTCGACCACATCCTGGCCGGCGCGCGGCGCTGCGCCTACCGCATCACGGCCCGATAACACGCCGGCGAAATGTTGTTCGTAGGGACATATAAGTAAGGAGTTTATTCAGACTGGCGCGCGTAAACCCCCCACTGGATCGAACCAGCCTGGGGATGGTGATGAGCCTGGATCTCGTTGCGCGGCGCGGCTTTCCGAAGAGCTTTCACGGGCCCGAGCCGCTGGTGACGGCGACCGAGGGTGGCGCTCGCCGGCCGCTCGGCACGCCGCCGGCGGCTCCGTCCGACGCGGTCGCGGTCTCCGGGGTCGGCGTGCGCGCCCGGGTCTATGCCGGCTTCGTCGCGGTGATCGGGCTGGCGCTGTTCGCCGCGGTCTCGGCGAATGCCTCCTTCTCCGGCCTCGAGGACTCGATTGTCGCCGGCGCCCCGGCGGCGGCCCTGATCGATGAGATCGGCAGCGCGCGCACCCAGGCCCTGGCCTTCGGCGCGGTCTGCGTGCTCCTCGGAATCGCCATGGCGCAGTGGCTGGGCGGCAGCCTCGCCACGCCCCTGGCCCGCCTCTCGCGCGCCACGGTTGGCCTGGCCGGCGGCAATCTCGAGGTCGAGCTGCCCGACTCGAAGGTCGACGAGCTGGCCCGCATGACGCGGGCGCTCGAGACCTTCCGCGCCAAGACGCAGGAGGTCGAGCGCCTGAAGGGCGAGGAGCTGCGGCTCAGGGCCGAGCGCCAGCGCGCGCTGCGCCAGCAGCTCGACGAGGTTTCGCAGCAGGTTCAGAGCGTCGTGGCCGAGGCCGGCCAGAGCATGGACGGCCTGCGCGGCAACTTCGGCGCCATGTCGCGGACCATGAGCGAGATCGCCGGCTCGCTCGGCGACTCGGTCACCGCGGTCGACGACTCGGCGCGACAGACCGCGGCCAGAAGCGGCGAGGTCGTCGAATCGATCGGCAGCTTCGGCGAGACCAACCGCGACCTCGCCGAGCGCGTGTCCCGCTCGATCGAGACCGTCGAGGGCGCGACGCGCCAGGCTGCCGAAATCAGCGGCAAGATCACGACTCTGACCGACTCCAGCGAGGAAATCGCGCGCGTCGTCGACCTGATCCACCGCATCGCCGACCAGACCAACCTGCTGGCGCTCAATGCGACCATCGAGGCGGCGCGCGCCGGCGAGGCCGGCAAGGGCTTCGCCGTCGTCGCCTCCGAGGTCAAGTCGCTGGCCAACCAGACGACCAAGGCGACCGAACAGATCACCGGCCAGGTCGGCGCCATCCAGGCCTCGGTCTCCGAGGTCGCGGGGGCGATCGAGACCCTGATCGACGTGGTCCAGGAAATCTCGCGCTCGACCGAGGAGGTCCGCGGCTCGGTCGCCGAGCAGGCCGGCTCCGCCGGCGACATCCAGGCCCGCGCAGCCGAGAGCGCGCGCGAGACCGGCGAGCTGTCGAGCCGCTTCGCCCAGGTCATCGAGGCCTCCCGCACGGTCGGAGAGTTCGCCGGCCAGGTCGAGACCTACTCCGGCGAGGGCGCCGAGCTGATCGACCGGATCAGCCGGCAGATCGCCGAGGTGGTCGACGAGCAGATCCGCCGGGTCGTCTCGAAGATCGAGCGCGAGGCCCTGGCGCAAGACGGCGGGGTCGTCGCGGCCGATCCCGGACCCGGCGCCGGGACGGCGCGCAGGGCCGCCTGACCGTCGGCCGGCAGCTTCGCTTTTCTTCCCCCCCCCCCCGAGCCTCAGCAATCGGAGCTTCGAGTGATGTCCTACGACCTTCTCGTGCTGGCGACGCAGTACAGCTTCGCCGCCGCCTTCGCCGGCATGGCCGCCGGCGTGCTCTACTTCCTCATGGAGCGCAACAATCTGACGCCGGCCTACAGCCCGGTCGCCAGCCTGTCGGCGATGGTCGCCCTGGTCGCCGCGATCAACTACTTCGTCATGAAGGACATGGTCGGCACCAGCGGCCAGGCCGCCGACCTCGCCGGCTTCCCGACCGACTTCCGCTACATCGACTGGCTGATCACCACGCCGCTGATCCTGGCGGTCTTCCCGATCCTGCTGGGCGGCAAGCAGTTCGACCGCGGCCTGATGGCCAAGCTGGTGACCGCCGACGTGGTCATGATCGTCGTCGGCTACATCGGCGAGGCCTCGATCAACCGCGCCGGCGGCGGCACGATGACCGGCTGGTGGTGCCTGCTGGTCGCCATGGTCGCCTGGTTCTACCTGCTTTACGTGCTGTTCGCCGAGGTCGGCCGCGCCGCCGAGGGCGCCGACCGCGACCTCGCCGGCTCGCTCGGCCTGCTGCGGCTGTTCATCGTCATCGGCTGGGTGGTCTACCCGCTCGGCTACCTGATCGCCGCCTTCGACCTCTCGGCCGACCTGCTGGTCATCCGCGAGCTGGTCTACTGCGTCGCCGACGTGATCAACAAGGTCGGCTTCGGCATGGTCGCGGTCGCTACCGCCAAGCGGCTGTCGATGCGCGAGTGGCAGAGCGGCCGGGGCGCGGTTCCGGCCGAGTAGGCCGAGACCCGGCTCGAGGCGCGACAGGTCCGGCGCATGCCGCACCGCCCGACCGCACGGCCGCCGGCCGGGGCCGGCGCAGCCGCCGCCGTGCCGGCGCCGAGCCTCGGCCTTGGCGCCGCCCTGGCGGTCGCCCTGACGCTGCAGGCGGCGGCGGGCGCCGGGTCGCTGCTCTGGCCGGCGATCCTGGCGGTCCTGCTGCTCGGCCTGCCGCACGGCGCGCTCGACCTGCTGCTGCTGCGCCGGTTCGCGCAGCCGGGCCTCCGGCTGGCCGGCTACCTGGCGCTGGCCCTGGCGACCGGCCTCGCCGGGCTCGCCTGGCCCGCCGCCTTCTTCGCGGCCTTCCTGGCCGTCGCCGCCTGGCATTTCGGCAGCGGCGACTGTACCGAGCCGCCGCTCCGGCGCCCGAGCCGCCGGCACCGCCTCGCCCGCTGGCTGGAGATCGCCGGCCGCGGCAGCCTGCCGCTGGCCGCGCCCTGCGCCCTGGCCGCCGACGCGACGCTGCCGCTGTTCGCCGCCGTCGCCGCGGGCGACGCGCCGCTGTTCGTCAAGGCGCTGGCAGCGGCCTTCCCGCTGTCGCTCGCGGCATCGGCGCTCTGCGCCCTGCTGCGGGCCCGCGAGGCGCCGGCCGCCGCCCTCGCCCTGGCGGTCGAAATGCTGGCCGTCGCGACCGCCTTCCTCCTGCTGCCGCCGCTCGCGGCCTTCGCGGTCTACTTCTGCGGCCTGCACGCCCCGCGCCACTGGCGTCGGACTCTCGGCGCCGACGGTCGGCTCGACCGCTTCGAGCGGACCTGGGTCGCGCTGGTCACCGGCGCCGCGGTCCTGCTCGTCGTCGGCGCCGCCCTGCTGGCGCCGCTGGCCGGCCAGGCCCAGCCGGGCAGCGCCGACAGCGTCGCGGTGCGCGCCCTGGTGCTGCTGCTCGGCGCGCTGACCCTGCCGCATGCGCTGCTCGTGGCCCTGGCGGCGGCGGCGGAAAGCGACCGCGCCGCGGTCACGCCCGGGCGGTCGCGCAGAGCCGCCCGGGGAGAGGCGATTCCCAGGACCGCCAATCTGCTTTAGGAAGGGCGGGACATGCGTCCCGCCCGCTACCCGACTCGCCGATCCGCCCGATGACCGACGGACCGCTCGACGCCTATCGAGCGCGCCGGCGCGAGGGCGCGCTGGCGAGCGACCCGGCGCAGGAGCTCGCGGCCGAGAAGCTGCAGTCGCTGCACAACGCGCTGCGCAGCTACCGGCCGGCGCCCGGCTCGGGCGGCTGGAAGGCGCGCCTCGGCCTCGCCCGGCGCGCCGAGGAGCCGCCCCAGGGCCTCTACCTCTACGGTCCGGTCGGCCGCGGCAAGTCGATGCTGATGGACCTCTTCTTCGAGACCGCGCCGGTCGAGCGCAAGCGCCGGGTCCACTTCCACGCCTTCATGGCCGAGACCCACGACCGCCTGCACGCCTGGCGCCAGAAGGCCAAGGGCGGCAAGGCGGACCCGCTGCCGGAGCTGGCCCGCGAGCTGGCCGAGCGGGCCTGGCTGCTGTGCTTCGACGAGTTCGTCGTGCAGAACATCGCCGACGCCATGATCCTGGCGCGCCTCTTCGAATCGCTGTTCGAGCAGGGCGTCGTCGTGGTCGCGACCTCGAACTTCGAGCCCGACCGGCTCTACGAGGGCGGCCTGCAGCGCGACCGCTTCCTGCCCTTCATCGGAATCCTCAAGCAGCGGCTCGACATTCTCGACCTCGGCGCCGGCACCGACTACCGCCTCGCCCGCCTGCACGACCGCGCGGTCTACCACTGGCCGCTCGACGCGGCGGCCGAGGCGGCGCTGGACGAAGCCTTCGCCGACCTGACCGAGGGCGCCGAGGTCCGGCCTGGCAGCCTGACGGTCAAGGGCCGGCGCCTCGAGATCGCGGCCTGCGCGCGCGGCGTCGCCCGCTTCGGCTTCGCCGAGCTCTGCGAGCGCCCGCTCGGCGCCGAGGACTACCTGGCGGTCGCCACCCACTTCCACTCGGTCGTACTGTCCGGCGTGCCGCAGCTCTCGCCCGAGCGGCGCAACGAAGCGCGGCGCTTCATGACGCTGATCGACGCGCTCTACGAGCATCGGGTCAATCTCGTGGTCTCGGCGGCGGCGCCGCCGGAGTCGCTCTATCCCGAGGGCGACGGCGCCTTCGAGTTCCAGCGCACGGCGAGCCGGCTGAGCGAGATGCAGTCTGCGGCCTATATCGACCAGCCCCACCTGACCTGAGCTGGCCGGGACGGGACAGCTGCCCGACCCTCTCGCGGTCGGTCGTGGAATGAACCGGCCGGACTCGGCGTTAGCAATCGGGCGGCGGACGGAGGCGGCCTCCGGCCCGAGGGGCAGGGGCGAGAGAGCAGGACGGAAGGACGGCGGATGCCCCGACCCAGAACGATGAGACGATCCACTGCCTGCCGGCAAGAGCCCGGCGCGCGGCCATGAGCGAGCTGCCCGCGAGCGGCGAAAGCCGCGCCGACCACCTCCAGCTGATCCTCGAGCACAGCGAGATCGGCGCCTGGGAGCTCGACGTCGCGAGCGGCTCGGCCTGGCGCAATCCCCGCCACGACCGCATCTTCGGCTACGACGAGCCCCTGCCCGCCTGGCACTACGAGGACTTCCTCGACCACGTCGTGCCCGAGGAACGCGAGTCCGTCGACCGGCTCTACGGCGCGGCCCTGAGCCGGGGCGAGAACTGGACCTTCGAATGCCGGATCGACCGGGCCGACGGCGCGCGCCGCTGGATCAGCGCGACCGGCCGGCCGATCCGCGACGGGGCGGGCGAGACCCGACGGCTGATCGGCCACGTCATCGACATCACGCACACCAAGCAGAGCGAGGAGCAGCTGCGCGCGATCCTGCGCGAGCTCAACCACCGTGTGCGCAACACCCTGTCGATCGTGCAGTCGCTGGCCGCCCGCTCGTTTCCCGACGGCGCCGACATCCGCACCGCCCGCGCCTCCTTCAACGGCCGCATCCAGGCGCTGGCCGAGGCGCACTCCGTGCTGACCGGCGAGCAGTGGACCAGCGCGCGGCTGCCCGACCTGATCGACAAGGCCCTGCGGCCCTACGACCTGGGCGAGGCGATCCGGCGCGACGACGGGCCGGGCTTCCGGCTCGCCGCCAAGACCGCCGTCAACCTCACCATGACGCTCAACGAGCTGACCACCAACGCGCTGCAGCACGGCGCGCTCAGCCGGCCGGGCGGGCGGGTCGAGCTGTCCTGGACCCTGCCGGCCGACTCGCCCGGGGTCTGCGAGCTGCTGTGGGCCGAGGTCGGCGGGCCGGAGGTCGCCGAGCCGACTCGCTCCGGATTCGGCCGCGCCCTGATCGGCGACCTCATGCCGAGCGAGGGCGGCGGCGAGTCCAGCATCTGGTTCGACGCCGAGGGCCTGCGCTGCCGCCTGCGGTTCCCCGGCGAGCCCGACGCGGAGACGCCGGAGGCCTAGACCGGTTCGGGGCCCAGGCGCGGCGCCTCAGCTCTTCAGATGGTCGGCCAGGAAGGCCTTGGTGCGTTCCCAGGCCAGCGCCGCGTCCTCCTGGTCGTAGCGCGCGCCGGTCGGATTGGCGAAGGCGTGGTCGGCCTCGTACCAGTAGGTCGTGAAGCTCTTGCCGGCCTCGGTCATCTCGGTCTCGAAGCCCTCGACCATCTCCCGGTTGATGAACTTGTCCTGGGTCGCGAAGTGGCCGAGCACCGGGCTCTCCAGGCTGGCCAGCTCGCCCTGGTCCTTGTTGACCCGGCCGTAGTAGACGACCGTCGCGTCGACCGGCTCGGCCAGCGAAGCGTTGAGCGACCAGCCGCCGCCGAAGCACCAGCCGACCGTGGCGACCTTGCCGGTCGAATCGCCGTGATCCTTCAGCCAGTCGATCCAGGCGACCAGCGTGCCGGTCGCCTGCGCGGCGTCGACCGCCTGCATCAGGCCGCGCGCCTCCTCGGGGTCGGCGGCGACCGCGCCGCCGTAGAGGTCGACGGCCAGGCCGATGTAGCCCTCCTTGGCGAACTCGGCGGCCATCGACTTGATCTGGTCGTTGAGGCCCCACCACTCGTGGATCAGCAGCACCGCCGGCGCCGGGGTCTGCTCCGGCATGGCGACGTAGGCCGTGACCTCGCGGCCGTCCATCGTCGTGGTCGTGACCTCGGTCAGCCCTTCGGCAGCGGCGGCGGCCAGCTTGGGATCGGCGAGGATCGCCGCCAGCGAGGGCGCCAGCGGCAGGGCGGCGAGCCCGCCGAGCAGGCGGCGGCGGCCCGGGTCGGCCGGGGCGGCGGCGGGAAGGACGGGGGGCAGGCTGTCGGGCATCGTCGAGATCTCCTGCGGTCTGAGGCTGGAAGAGAGAGTATGCCGACGCGCCGTGACGACGAGAGAGGGCCTCGCGAAAAGATGATGTCTTCAGTGCCCCCCTCTCCGCCCCCCGGGGCGGAGAGGGAAACTTCCGCGAAAGGCCCCGCTTCGTCTCAGTGCGCCTCGGCCCAGCTGGCGCCCTTGCCGACCTCGGCGACCAGCGGCACCGAGAGGTTCACGACCGGGGCGGCGGCGCCCTCCATGACCTCCTTGACCAGGGCCGCGGTCTCGTCGAGCTGGTCGTCCGGCACCTCGAACAGCAGCTCGTCATGGACCTGCAGCAGCATCTTCGCGCGCAGCTTCGCGCGCTCGAGCGCCGGCGGCACGCGGATCATGGCGCGCTTGATGATGTCGGCGGCGGTGCCCTGGATCGGCGCGTTGATCGCCGCGCGCTCGCCGAACTGGCGGCGCGCCGGGTTCTTCTCGAGCAGCGCCGGGACGTGGATCCGGCGGCCGAACAGCGTGGTCACGTAGCCGCGCTCCTTGGCCTCGGCCTTCATGCGGTCCATGTAGTCGCGGATGCCGGGGAAGCGCTCGAAGTAGGCGGCGATGTAGGCGCGCGCCTCGCCCTGCTCGATGCCCAGGTTCTGGGCCAGGCCGAAGGCCGAGATGCCGTAGATGATGCCGAAGTTGATGGCCTTGGCCTTGCGCCGGGTCGCCGGGTCCATCTGCTCGAGCGGCACGCCGAAGACCTGGCTGGCGGTCATCGCGTGGATGTCGTGGCCGGCCTCGAAGGCCTCGCGGAGCGCCGCCACGCCGGCGATGTCGGCGGCGAGGCGCAGCTCGATCTGGCTGTAGTCGACCGACAGCAGGGTGTGGCCCGGCTCGCAGACGAAGGCCGAGCGGATCTTGCGCCCCTCCTCGGTGCGGATCGGGATGTTCTGCAGGTTCGGGTCGTTCGAGGAGAGGCGCCCGGTCGAGGCGACAGCCTGGCTGTAGGAGGTGTGGACCCGGCCGTCCTCCCCGATCTGGCCCTGCAGGGCGTCGGTGTAGGTCGACTTCAGCTTGGCCAGCTGGCGCCAGTCGAGCACCTTGCGCGGCAGCGCGTGGCCCTGTGCGGCGAGCTGCTCCAGCACGTCGGCGCCGGTCGAGTAGCTGCCCGACTTGCCCTTCCGGCCCTGGGTCTCCAGGCCCATCTCGTCGAACAGGATCTCGCCGAGCTGCTTGGGGCTGCCGATCGTGAAGCGGCGCCCGGCGGCCTTGTAGATCTCCTCCTCCAGGCCCTCCAGGCGCTGCGCGAAGTCGTTCGACATGCGCCGCAGGATCCCGGCGTCGACCTTGATGCCGGCGCGCTCCATCCCGGCCAGCACCGGCGAAAGCGGCCGCTCCAGGGTCTCGTAGACAGTCGCCAGGTGCTTGGTCGCGAGCTGCGGCTTCAGCACCTGCCAGAGCTGCAGCGTGATGTCGGCGTCCTCGGCGGCGTAGTCGCAGGCCTTCTGCAGCTCGACCAGGTCGAAGGTGATCTGCGACTTGCCGCTGCCGCAGACCGCCTTGTAGGGGATCGGCGTCTTGCCGAGGTGCAGCTCGGAGAGCTCGTCCATGCCGTGGCCGTGCAGCCCGCCCTCGAGCACGTAGGAGAGCAGCATGGTGTCGTCTGAGGGCGTCACCGCGACGCCGTGGCGCGCCAGGATGCGCATGTCGTACTTCAGGTTCTGGCCGACCTTGAGCACCGTCGGGTCGGCGAGCAGCGGACGCAGCAGCTCGAGCGCCCGGGAGATCTCGATCTGGCCCTCGACCAGGCCGCCGCCGGCGCTCTCCGGCGTGCTCAGCAGGTCGGTCTCGCCCTCGCCGAGCACGCGGTGGCCGAGCGGCACGTAGCAGGCACGCCCCGCCGCCGTGGCCAGCGAGACGCCGACCAGCTCGGCCTTGTCGGGGTCGAGGCTGGTGGTCTCGGTGTCGACCGCGACCACGCCGGCCTCGACCGCCTCGGCGATCCAGGCCTGGAGCGTCGCCTCGTCGCGCACCAAAGGATAGGGCTCCGGCTCGCCCGCCGGGGCGCCGGAAGGCTTGCCCGCGGCAGGCGCCGGCAGATCCGCGGTGCGCGCCGCACCGCCGCCCTCCAGCGCCAGGCCCTTGCCGGCCTCCTTCTCGTCGGGCACGACGTCGCCCAGCTTGTCGGCCAGGCGGTTGAGGATCGAGCGGAACTCGTACTGCTCGAGAAAGGCCTTGAGGACGTCGGGCTCGGGCTCCTTGAGGCCGAAGCCGTCGAGCGTCTCCTCCAGGGGCACGTCGTCGCGCAGCGTCACCAGCTGCAGCGAGACGCGCGCGTCCTCGGCGTGCTCGATCAGCTTCTCGCGGCGCTTCGGCTGCTTGATCTCGGAGGCGCGGGCCAGCAGCGACTCCAGGTCGCCGTACTCGCCGATCAGCTGCGCCGCGGTCTTGATGCCGATGCCGGGCACGCCGGGCACGTTGTCGGTCGGGTCGCCGGCCAGGGCCTGGACCTCGACCACCTTGTCGGGGTCGACGCCGAACTTCTCGCGCACCTCCTCGGGGCCGATCGTGCGGTTCTTGATCGGGTCGAGCATGGTGATGCCCGGGCCGACCAGCTGCATCAGGTCCTTGTCGGAGGAGACCACCGTGACCTCGATGCCGGCGTCGCGCGCGCGCCGCGCGTAGGTCGCGATGATGTCGTCGGCCTCGAAGCCCTCCTTCTCGATGCAGGGCAGGTTGAAGGCCCGGGTCGCCTCGCGGATCATGGTGAACTGCGGCACCAGCTCCTCGGGCGGCTCGTCGCGCTGCGCCTTGTAGGCCGGGTAGATCTCGTTGCGGAAGGACTCGCCGCTGGCGTCGAAGATCACCGCGATGCCGTCCGCGTCGCTCTCGCGCAGCAGCTTGATCAGCATGTTGGTGAAGCCGAAGGCGGCGTTGGTGTGCAGCCCGCCGGCGGTCATGCGCGGCGGGATCGCAAAGAAGGCGCGGAAGATGTAGCCGGAGCCGTCGACCAGGTAGAGGTGACGGTAGGGCGGCTTGCCGGCGGCGCTCTGGGCGTCCGCCGTGGCGATCTCGGAAGCGTCGGTCATGGCCGGAGAATGGCCCGGCGCCGGCCCCGAGTCGAGACGGCTGACGCGCCGGCCCGGCGTCCTAGTGGCCGCCGCCGCCGGCGCCCTCGTTCAGGATGAAGCGCTTGTCGCAGTAGGGGCAGTCGACGAAGCCCTTGCCCTCCATGTTGAGGAAGACCCGCGGATGGCCGAGCGCGCCGATGCCGCCGTCGCAGGCGACGATCTCCTCGTCGACGTAGGCGGTCTCGGGGGCGTCGTGCCCCGGCAGCTCGGGGGTGGGGGCGCCGGCGGTGGCCATCGGGATCCTCTCGCGTGCCAGAGTCGTTGCGATTCTCGCGCCGGATGATAGCCGCTTTGCCGTCCCGATCAACCGGAGCCGCCGCGTAACCCGGGGAGGCCGCTCCAAAGCTTCGCTTGCCGCCGGCGGCCGGCGGGCTTACCTAGGAGGCGCCATGCCAGACACAGCCACCCTCCACGCCGCGGCCCGCCAGCCGGCGCCGGCGGCGACGTCGCTGCCCGCCAACGCCGTCGAGATCGAGCACCTCGAGAAGACCTACCGCGCCGCCGGCAAGGCGGCGCCGCTGAAGGCGCTGAGCGACGTCAGCCTGGAGATCCCGCGCGGCTGCGTGTTCGGCCTGCTCGGCCCGAACGGCGCCGGCAAGTCGACGCTGATCAACATCATGGCCGGCCTGGTCACCAAGACCGGCGGCGCCGTGCGCCTCTGGGGCAATGACATCGACAAGGCGACGCGCCAGGCGCGCGCCTCGATCGGCGTGGTGCCGCAGGAGCTCAACATCGACCCCTTCTTCACGCCCTACGAGATGCTGGAGCTGCAGGCCGGCCTCTACGGCGTGCCGCCGCGCGAGCGCCGCACCGAGGAGATCCTCTCGATGCTCGGCCTGGCCGACAAGGCACGGGCCTACACCCGGACCCTGTCGGGCGGCATGCGCCGGCGCCTGATGGTCGCCAAGGCGATGGTCCACAACCCGCCGATCCTGGTGCTCGACGAGCCGACGGCCGGCGTCGACATCGAGCTGCGCCAGCAGCTCTGGGGCCGGGTGCGCGAGCTCAACCGCCAGGGCACGACGATCCTGCTGACCACGCACTACCTGGAAGAGGCCGAGGAGCTCTGCGACACCATCGCGATCATCAATCGCGGCCGGGTGATCGCCTGCGACCCGACCGAGCAGCTGGTCCGCCGGCTCGACAACAAGGAGCTGGCGCTGGTCGTCAGCCCGGAGCTCGAGGCGGTGCCCGAGGCGCTCCAGCCCTTCGAGCCGGAGCTGGCGGCGCCGAACCGCCTGGTGTTCCGCTACCGGACCAGCGACGCCCCGGTCGGCCGCATCCTGGCGGCGACCCGGGACGCCGGCCTGGAGATCCAGGACCTGCGCACCGAGGAGGCGGACCTCGAGGACATCTTCCTGCAGCTGACCCGCGGCGCCCACGACGACGAACGCTGAGGCTTGACGAGACTGCGCGCCCTCCTCGCCGCCAGCCTGCTGATCGCCGGGCTCGCGGCCTGCGCCCCGAAGCTGGCACCGCCCGGGCCGGGCCCGACCGAGCCCCGGCTCGAGCTCGCCGGGCTGACCGACGAGCGGGCGGCGGCGGCGGTCGTCGCCGACGACGGCCTCGTCCTGCCGTTGCGCGCCTGGCTGCCCCGGGACCCGTCGCCGGACGCCGGCGCCCCCGAGGGCAGGCAGTCCGCACAGGCCGACGGCGTGGCCGGGCGCGAGTCCGCGGCGGGGCTCGATGCGGCGCAGCCGCGTGCCGTGGTGCTCGCCCTGCACGGCTTCAACGACCACAGCAACGCCTTCGCCGAGGCGGCCCCGGCGCTGACGGCACGGGGCATCGCTGTCTACGCCTACGACCAGCGCGGCTTCGGCGCCGGCGCCAACCCGGGCCTCTGGGCCGGCGGCGAGCGCATGGCCGCCGACGCGCGCCAGGCCCTGCGGCTGCTGGCGCGGCGCCATCCCGGCGTCCCGCTCTACCTGCTCGGCGAGTCGATGGGCGGCGCGATCGCGCTGCTGGCCGCCCGCGAGGACGCGCCGCACGCCCCGTCGGAGAGCCTGCCCGGGACGCTGCGCGGCGTGATCCTCGCCGCCCCGGCGGTCTGGTCGAGCGAGCTGCAGCCCTGGTACCAGCGCTGGGGCCTGTGGCTGGCCGTGCGCCTGGTGCCCGGCCTGCGCCCCTCGGGCCGCGGCACCGACATCCAGGCCAGCGACAACATCGAGGCGCTGCGCGCGCTCGGCCGCGACCCGCTGGTCATCAAGTACAGCCGGCTCGACACCGTGCAGGGCCTGGTGCGCACCATGGGCCGGGCGCTGGAGGCAGCACCGGCGGTCGAGCGGCCGGTGCTGCTGCTCTACGGCGAGAAGGACGAGCTGATCCCGCGGCGGCCCGTCGAGCGGCTCTGGGACGCGCTGCCGGAGACGCCGGCCAGCCGTCTGCTGGTCTACCCCGAGGGCTGGCACCTGCTGCTGCGCGACCTGCAGGCTCCGGTGGTCTACGACGACATCGCCGCCTGGATCGCCAATCCCGCGCTGCCACCGCCCTCGCTGCCGGCCGGGCGCGCCGAGCCGGCCTTCGGCGAGCAGTGAGCCTGCGGCCGGCAGCCCGCTTCCGAGGGGGCGCAACGCGGGCTTGTCTTTCGCGCGGCCGCTAAGATACCTTGCGCCTCGCGTCGCGGGCCCGTAGCTCAGCTGGATAGAGCGCTTCCCTCCGGAGGAAGAGGTCTGGGGTTCGAATCCCTACGGGCCCGCCATTCCGCCCGCCCGCGGCCGGGGCCCGCCGGAGCGGCCCGGCGGAACGCCGGCGACCCACCGGCCGCCCGACCCCGGCCCAGCAGACCAAGGAGCCCGCCGGCTTGCGCGCTATCCTCGGATCGGTCGCGGCGCTGATGATCTCCGCCGGCATCCTGATCATGGGCAACGGCCTGCAGGGCACGCTGCTGCCGGTGCGCGCCCAGCTCGAGCACTTCTCGACGCCGACCATCGGCATCATGGGCTCGTTCTACTTCATCGGCTTCGGGCTCGGCTGCGTGCTCGGGCCGCTGGTCATCAAGCGGGTCGGGCACATCCGCACCTTCGCCGCGCTGGCGGCGGTCGCGGCGGCCGTGCCGCTGGTCCACGCGATCTTTCCCGACCCCTGGCCCTGGACCTTCCTGCGCGTCTTCACCGGGCTCTGCTTCGCCGGGCTCTACACGGTGATCGAGAGCTGGCTGAACGAGCGCGCGACCAACGAGACGCGCGGCCAGATCCTGTCGCTCTACGTGGTCGTCAACTTCGCCGCGATCGTCGCCGGGCAGATGCTGATCGGCATCGGCGAGCCGATCGGCTTCGAGCTGTTCAGCCTGGTCGCGATCATGGTCACCCTGGCGGTCGTGCCGATCGCCATGACCACGGCCAGCGCGCCGCAGCCGCCGACCGCGGTGCGCCTGCGGCTGCTGCGGCTCTACCGGCTGTCGCCCGTCGGCTTCGTCGGCTGCGTCGTCGTCGGCGTCACCAACGGCGCCTTCTGGACGCTGGCGCCGGCCTTCGTGACCGCGACCACCGGCACCACCGACAGCGTCGCCTTCTTCATGTCGGTGGCGGTCGCCGGCGGCGCGCTGCTGCAGTGGCCGCTCGGCCGCCTGTCGGACCGCTTCGACCGGCGCTGGGTGATCATCGGCACCTGCTTCGCCGGCATCGCCAGCGGCGTCAGCCTCTATCTCTTCGGCCCGGTGCCGACCGGACTCTACGTCGCCGCCTTCGCCTTCGGCGGCTCGGCGCTGTCGATGTACGCGCTCTGCGTGGCCCACGCCAACGACTACGTCGATCCGGCCGACGCGGTCGAGACCTCGAGCGGGCTGCTGCTGACCTTCGCCGCCGGCGCCGTGCTCGGCCCCTTCCTCGGCTCGATCGTCATGGGCTCGGTCGGCCCCGGCGGGCTGTTCCTCTACACCGCACTGTTCCACGCGCTGCTCGCCGCCTTCGCCTTCTACCGGATGCGCCGCCGCGCCACGCTGCCGAGCGGGGAGAAGGAGCGCTTCGTCGCGGTCGAGCCGCGGCTCGGCGCCCAGGTCTACGAGCTGGACCCGCGCGCCGAGCCGACCCAGGACGAGCCGGGCGACGGCGCATCCGCCGACACGGCGGCACGGCATTAACCCTTTGGCAAAGCCTCGCGGGGCACTCTCGGCGGCATGTCGGAAGCCCTGCGCAAACTGCCCTCCCAGCCGGTCCACTCGCTGCGCTCGCGAGCGCACCGTGCATGGCTGCTGGCCGAGGGCGACGCCTTCCTGGCCCAGTACTTCCAGCGCATCGACCTGAAGGTCGCGGCCAGCTTCACGCCGGAACAGCGCATCGCGCTCAAGCAGATGTTCGGCGACCGCAGCCAGGGCAACCACGTCGTCGACTTCCGGCACTCGCTGCCGATCGGCCGGCGCCGCTACTACCTGGTGCTGCTGCTCGGTCACGAGCGGCGCACCCTGGAGCGCCTGCGCGCAGAGGGCGTGGTCTCGCGGACCACCACCGTCGTCATCTACACGCTGACCGCCCTGCTGCTGGCCCTGCCGCTGCTCGCCATGCTCTACGCCCTGAAGACCGCGGTCGGCGCCGACCTCGTGTTCGACGGCGGCGTCCACGGCTTCTGGGACGGCCTGAAGGCCCAGCTCGGCTTCCTGTTCGGCGGCTGACCGCCCGCCCCTTCGCCGGGCCGCCGCTTCGCGAATCGACCTCGCCCGCTTCCTCCGACCTCTGCGGCCTCAGCCGCCCAGACCCGGCGGGCCGCCCCACGGGCTGTTGCCCGGCGGGCCGCCGCTCGGCGAGCCGGTGTGGCCCGGCGGGCAATGCACCGGGTTGCCCGGCGAGGGGCCGCCGCTCGGCGAGCCGATCTGGCCCGGCGGACGACAGGGCGTGGGCAGGATCTGCGCGTTGGCGGAGCGGTCGATGCGCACCAGGGTCGGCGCGCTGTAGGCGACCGCCCCGGCCAAGCCGAGACGCGCCAGCGCGGCTCGGCGCGACAGGCCGGATCTGCGGGGCGACCCTGATCCCTCGTGCGATGCGTCGCGGTCTTCCATGGCCGACTGCCGTTCGGTCGAACGGCCCTCTGCAGCGAAAACGTTCCGACGACCTTGCGGCCACCAGCTTACGATTCACTTAAGCAGCGGGTACAGCCATTTCCACGGCGAGGGCCAGAGCGCCCGGCTGACGGTCGGTCAGCCCGGACCGCCGCCCGGTGGCCCGCCGCCCGGCGAGCCGTGGCCCGGCGGACAGTGGTTCGGATTGCCGCCGCCGCCGGGCCGGCCCGGCGGCTTGCAGGGGGTCGGCAGGATCTGGGCGTTGGCGGAGCGGTCGATGCGCACCAGGGTCGGCACGCTGTAGGCGACGGCCCCGGCCAGGCCGAGGCGCGCGAGCGCGGCGCGACGAGACAGACGGCCGCGCCCGGCATCGTCGCCGGTCGGGCCGCCGCAACCTGGATTTTGGCGCTCGCTCATTCCACCATGCTCCTGGGAGGCTCTCCCTCGCATACCTCAAATTATGTAAGCAGAAGGTAAATGACAAGTGCAATCGCGGCCGCGGCACCGCCCCCGTCGGTGGTGCCCGAGGCCCCCGACGACCCGATCGCCCGGCAGGTCGCGCGCGGGGTCTGCCGCCGGCTCGACCAGCTCGGCCACGCCGCGCTCACCGAGTTCGTGCTGGCCACCGGCCGGCGTGCCGACATCCTGGCGCTCGGACCGGCGGGCGAGCTCGCCATCGTGGAGATCAAGAGCTGCCTCGCCGACTTCCGCGCCGACGGCAAGTGGGCGGACTACCTGGGCTACTGCGAGCGCTACTACTTCGCCGTGCCGCGCGGCTTCCCGCTCGAGGTGCTGCCCGAGGACCAGGGGCTGATCCTGGCCGACGGCTACGACGCCGAGATCCTGCGCGAGGCGCCGCACCGGCCGCTGTCGGCGGCGCGGCGCAAGGCGCTGACGCTGCGATTCGGGCTGGTTGCGGCCAGGCGCCTCCGGCTGCTTCTCGATCCTCAGGCGGCCGCCGCGGAGTCGCCCGCCTGAGCGCGGCCCCGCCGCGATCAGCCGGCGAGCTTGCGGATCGTCGCGCTGGTCGAGTGGCCCTGCTTGAGGTCGGCCAGCACGACCCGGCCGCCCCAGCTCTCGACCTGGTCGCGGCCGACGACCTGCTCGAGGCTGTAGTCGGCGCCCTTGACCAGCACGTCCGGGCGCAGCGCCTCGA
Source organism: Alphaproteobacteria bacterium (assembly GCA_030433005.1). Classification (GTDB taxonomy): domain Bacteria; phylum Pseudomonadota; class Alphaproteobacteria; order Kiloniellales; family DSM-21159; genus Tistlia. The sequence continues at coordinate 67,748 of JAUILQ010000003.1, read as the reverse complement.
TCAGCTCGAGCGGCGTGTCCTCGCCGAACACCACGACCCGGTCGATGCCGGCGAGCGAGGCCAGCACCGCGGCGCGCGAGGCCTCGTCCTGCACCGGCCGGCTCTCGCCCTTGAGGCGCCTGACCGAGGCGTCGCTGTTGAGCCCGACGATCAGGCGGTCGCAGGCCGCGCGGGCCTGGCTCACCAGATGGATGTGGCCGGGGTGCAGCAGGTCGAAGCAGCCGTTGGTGAAGCCGACCTTGAGGCCGGCGCGCCGCCAGTCGCTCGCCTCCTGCGCCGCGGTGCGGGCGTCGACCACCTTGAGCTCGGCGCCGTGCAGGCGCTGCGCCTGGGCCGCGCGCAGAATCTCGGCGGGATAGACCACGGCGGTGCCGCGCTTGCCGACGACGACGCCGGCGGCGACGTTGGCCAGCTGGGCGGCGGCCTCGGGCGTGGCGCCAGCGGCCAGCGCCGCGCCGAAGGCGGCGACCACGGTGTCCCCGGCCCCCGAGACGTCGAAGACCTCCCGCGCCTCGGCCGGCAGGTGGACGCTGTCGCCGTCGCGGCGGACCAGCACCAAGCCCTGCTCGCTGAGCGTCGCCAGCACCGCGTCGATGCCGTGATCCTCGATGATCCGCCGGCAGGCGGTGACCACCTGGTCGATCTCACCGACCACCAGGCCGCTGGCTTCCTGCAGCTCGCGCCGGTTCGGCGTGACGAAGGAGGCGCCTCGGTAGAGGCTGTAGTCCCGGCCCTTGGGGTCGATGACCACCGGCAGGCCGGCCGCGCGGGCGGCGGCGATCAGGCGCGGCAGCCGCTCGTGGCGCAGCATGCCCTTGCCGTAGTCCGACAGCAGCAGCGCCCGCACGCCGCCGAGCTCGCCCTCGGCGAGCTCCAGCAGCGTCTCCACGATCGCCGGCTTGGCGAGCTGGTCGGCCTCGCGGTCGGCGCGCAGCAGCTGGTGGCCGCCGGCCAGGAAGCGCTCCTTGATCGTCGTCTGGATCGTCGGGTCGACGAGCAGGCGCGCGCCGCCGCCCAGGATCTCGCCGGTCAGTCGCTGGATGTCGCGACCGGCGGCGTCGTTGCCGACGGCGGTCAGGAAGCGCGGCGCCAGACCCAGGGCGGCCAGGTTGCGCAGCACGTTGCCGGCGCCGCCCAGGGTCGCCGTCTCGCGCTCGATGCGCAGCACCGGAATCGGCCCCTCCGGCGAGATCCGCTCGACCCGCCCCTCGACGAAGCGGTCGAGCATGGCGTCGCCCATGACCAGCACCGGCGCCTCGATCATCGCCTCGAGCAGCGCCGAGAGGTCGCCGGCCGGCGGCACCGCCGGCGCCCCTTCGCCGCCGGCCTCGGGCGCAGCGCTCATGTCTCGTCCTCCACCAGGCCGAGACGGCGCTCGAGGCCGCCGCAGAGGATCTGCCCGAGCATGATGTGCATCTCCTGGATGCGCGCCGGATTGTCGCTCGGCACGCGGATCAGCGGCTCGGCGAACTCCGCCATGGCGCCGCCGTAGCCGGTGAAGCCGGCCGCGACCAGGCCGCGCGCGCGGGCGGCCTTGAGCCCGGCCAGCACGTTGGCGCTGCGCCCGGAGGTCGAGATGCCGATCACGACGTCGCCCTCGCGCCCGATCGCCTCGATCTGGCGCGCGAAGAGCTCGTCGAAGCCGAGGTCGTTGCCGATCGCCGTCAGGGTCGAGCTGTCGACGGTCAGCGCCAGGGCCGGCAGGGCCGGCCGGTTGCGGCGGTAGCGCACGGTCAGTTCGGTCGCCAGGTGCTGCGCGTCGCCGGCCGAGCCGCCATTGCCGAAGAACAGCAGCTTGCCGCCCTTGCCGAGCGACTCCTCGCAGAGGTCGAGCAGGCGGTTCATCGGCTCGGCGGCGACGTCGCGGGTCGCCGCGAAGACCGCCGCGTGCTCCTCCAGCTCCGTGGCCAGGTAGCGGTCGAAGTCGAAGGACGTCGTGGTGGACACGGGAAGGAGATCCGCCTGCTGCCGTGGTCGCTGCGGGCGAGATCGCTACCCGATGCCCCGGTCCCTTGGCAAGGCAAAGCTGAGCGGTTCGTGGCCGATCCGGGGCCGTGCTATAGAGCCCCCGGCCGCGGCGCCGAGCAGCGAGGGACGATGCGCATACTGGTTCACGACTACCCGGGCCATCCCTTCCAGCTCGAGCTCTCCCGCTGGCTGGCCCGCCAGGGCCACGAGACGCTGCATCTCTACTCCGCCGGCTTCTCGACGCCGCACGGCGCGGTGCAGAAGCGCGCCGAGGACCCGCCCGGCTTCTCCGTCGAGGCGGTCGGCGACCCGACGCCGCTCGCCAAGTACGACCTGCTGCGGCGCGTCGGCCAGGACCGCGCCTACAGCCGCGCGCTGGCCGAGCGCGCCGCCGACTTCGCGCCCGACGCGGTGCTTTCCGGCAACTGCTCGGCGCAGATCCAGCGCCCTCTGCAGCAGCAGTGCCGGCGCCGCGGGCGGCCCTTCGTGTTCTGGCTGCAGGATCTCTACGCCGATGCCACGGTACGCTACCTCAAGCGGCGCAGCCGCCTGCTCGGCAGCCTGCTGGGCCCCGCAGTGCGGGCCTTCGACGCCTCGGTGCTGCGCCGCAGCAGCGCGGTCGTGGCGATCACCGAGGACTTCCGGCCGATCCTCGAGCGGCGGGGCATCGAGCCGCGTCGCATCGCGGTGATCGAGAATTGGGCGCCGCTCGGCGAGGTGCCGCAGCGGCCGCGCGACAACGCCTGGTCCGACGAGCAGGGTCTCCAGGGCAAGCTCGTGCTGCTCTACGCCGGCACGCTCGGCCTCAAGCACAACCCCGACCTGCTCGCCGCGCTGGCCCGCGCCTTCCGCGGCGATCCGGAGGTCCGCGTCGTGGTCGCTTCGGAAGGCCCGGGCCGGGACTACCTGGAGGCCGCGCGTTCGGCGGAAGGCCTGGACAACCTGCTGCTGCTCGACTGGCAGCCCTACGAGCGCCTCCCGGAGGTGCTGGGCAGCGCCGACGTGCTGCTGGCGATCCTGGAGCCCGAGGCCGGCATCTTCGCCGTGCCCTCGAAGGTGCTGACCAGCCTCTGCACCGCCCGGCCGGTCCTGGCCGCCATGCCGCCGGAGAACCTGGCCGCCCGGACCGTCGCCCGGGCCGGCGCCGGCCTCTGCGTGGCGCCGGGCGACGCCGAGGGCTTCGTGGCCGGCGCCCGGCGGCTTCGCGGCGACCCCGCGCTGCGCGCCCGGCTCGGCGCGGCCGGCCGCGCCTACGCCGAGCGGACCTTCGACATCGAGCGGATCGGCCCCCGCTTCCTGGCGCTGCTGCAGGACGAGCCGGCGTGAAGGGCCGCCAGCTGGCCAAGCTGCTGCGCCTCCTCGCCTCCCGGCAGGGCCGCCGCGGGCTGCGCCGCGGCGTCGCCATGACCCTCGAGCACGAGGCGGCCCTGTCCGGCCTCACCCCCGCCTCGGTGCTCGACGTCGGCGCCAACAAGGGGCAGTTCACGCTGCTCGCGCGCAGCCTTTTTCCGGCGGCGCCGGTCACCGCCTTCGAGCCGCTGCCGGCCCCGGCCGCGCGCTTCCGGCGCCTGTTCGCCGGCGACCCGGCCGTCGCGCTCGTCGAGGCCGCCGTCGGCCCGAGCGACCGGCGCACGGCGATGCACGTCTCGGCGCGCGAGGACTCCTCTTCCCTGCTGCCGATCGGCGCCCGCCAGGTGGAGGTCTTTCCGAGCACCGCCGAGGCCGGCCGGACCGAGGTCCGGGTGGCGCCGCTCGAGGCGCTGCTGCCCGATCCGCCGCCGGCGCCCTGCCTGCTGAAGCTCGACGTCCAGGGCTTCGAGCTGGAGGCGCTGCGCGGCTGCGAGAGTCGCCTGGCGGCGGTCGGCTGGGTCTATGTCGAGTGCTCCTACGTCGAGCTCTACGAGGGCCAGGCCCTGGCCGGCGAGGTCGAAGCCTGGCTCGCCGCGCGCGGCTTCGAGCTGGTCGGCCGCCACAACCTGTTCAGGGGCCCGGCGGGCGAGCCGATCCAGGCCGATCTGCTGTTCACCCGCGCCGCCGCGCCAGCTTCAGGCGCAGCAGGTGCCAGTCGATGAGCAGGCGGAAGCAGAGCGTCTGGTGCCAGTAGAAGCGCCAGCCCTGCCGGCCGTCGAGGAAGCCGCCGCGCAGGAGGAAGCGGTAGCCGAACAGCAGCAGCGGCCGCACGAAGGGCGGCAGCCGCTCGTAGAGGCGGCGCAGCGCGCGCTTGGCCTCGACCGGGCTGCCGCCGAAGCGGCCGGCGATCACGCCGGGCTGCGGCGCAGGCCCGCGCGCCAGCTGCTCGGCCTCCAGCCGCGCCCAGCGCCGGTGCCGGGCCTTCCAGACCGCGAAGGAGCCGCGCATGTCGTCGATCATCGGCGCGCTCAGCCGCTCGGTGCGGCCCTCGACGTAGAAGTGCTGATCGTAGAGCCGGTCCTCGCAACGCCCCCGGCCGCGCCGGAACAGGCGCAGGTGGTAGATCGGCCACATGCCGCCGTGCCGCAGCGGCTGGCCGTGGAAGTGGACGAGCCGCGGCAGGTAGAGGCCGGCGAGGTCCTCGGGCGCCGCGCCCAGGACCTGCCGGATCTCCTCGGCCAGTTCCGGCGACAGCCGCTCGTCGGCGTCGAGGTGCAGCTCCCAGGCCCCGGCCAGCGGCAGGCTGTCGATCGCCCAGTTGCGCTGCGCCCCGTAGTGCTCGAAGGGATGCTCGACCACCGTGGCGCCGGCCGAACGCGCGATCTCCAGGGTGCGGTCCCGGCTGCCCGAGTCGACGCAGAAGACCTCGTCGGCGAGGCCGGCGACGCTGGCCAGCGTGCGCGCCAGCGTGGCCTCGGCGTCGAAGGTCAGCACGACCACCGACAGGCGCGCGCGCGATGGCGGCGACGGGCGGCCGGAGTCCGCCATCAGGACGCCAGCTCCCCCTCGACGACCGCCCGGTAGCCGGCGCAGAGCTGCGGCGTCACGGCCGACCAGTCGAAGCGGCGGCGCGCCGACTCGCGGGCGCGGCGGCCGCGGGCGGCCAACGCCTCCGGGTCCGCCAGCGCCGCCGACAGCGCCGCCGCGACGCCCTCGACCGAGGTGTCGGTCACCCAGCCGGCGCCGTCGGCCTCGATCTCGCGCCAGATCGCGACCTGGTCCGAGACCAGTACCGGCAGGCCGGCGGCCATCGCCTCGACGACCGCCAGGCCGAAGTTCTCGCGGTAGGACGGCAGGACGAAGAGCGCGGCGTCGCCCAGCGCCGCCTTCTTGGCCTCGCCGCGCAGCATGCCGGTAAAGGTCACGCGCCCGGCCAGCCCGTGCTCGGCGACCAGCCGCTCGGCCTCCGGGCGCGCGCCGCGGTCCGGCCCGGCGAGCACGAGCTGCAGGTCGGCGCCGGCCGCGGTCAGGCGCGCGAAGGCGGGGATCAGCAGGTCCAGGCCCTTCTTCGCGTCGAGCCGCCCGAGGAACAGCAGGACCGGGCGGCCGCCGAGCTCCGGGTGCGCCGCGCGCAGCCCGCCGGGCGCGGGCAGCTCCGCGTAGTCCGCCGTCGTCAGGCCGAGCGGCACGACCAGCGACGGCCGGCCCCGGGCATAGGGCTGGGCGAGGCGCCGCTCGTCCTCGCTGGTGTAGTGCAGCGCCGCCGCCTGCTCGATCGCCCGGTTCTGGAACAGCGCCTCGACCACCGACTTCAGGCGCCGCCGGCGCGGCCAGACGCTGGCGTCGAGCGTGCCGTGGGGACGCAGCAGGTAGGGCACGCCGGCGGCCCGCGCAGCCCAGGGCCCTGCCCAGCTGTGGAACAGATAGAGCGAGTGGACGTGCAGCAGGTCGAAGCGCCCGGCGTCGCGCCGCAGGGCCCGGGCCAGCGGCCAGGACCAGACGAAGCCGTCGTGCCAGCGGTGAGGGAAGTAGCGGTAGGTGACGCCGTCGCGCACCAGCGGCGCCTCGCCGACATCGCCGAGGCGGCCCTCGACGCTCCAGTCCGTCGTATAGACCGCGACCTCGTGGCCGGCCGCGGCGACCGCGCGCGCCATCTCGATGCAGGCCAGGCTCGGGCCCCCGAGCTGCAGGTCGAGGTTGGCAATGACGTGCAGGATTCGCATCGTTGCTCTTCGATCGGCCGCGGACCGGCGACGCCCGGTATCGCGGAGACGGCGCGCCGAGCGAGATTTTCGGCTGTGCCCCCCTGGGTCTGTCGCCCCGGCAGGCTTATAACAGCTCGCCATGGGGCAGACTATCGAGCGGCGCGGAGAGGAGAAGGCGACGCGCGTCGCCGGCATCCCGCTGTGGCGCGCCACGGCGGCCCCCGAGCCGCTGCTGGCACAGCTCGAGCAGCGCCTGGCCGAGTTCTACGCCCGCGACAAGCGCTACTTCGCGATCGCCGGCGCCAACGACCAGCGGCGCTTCTACGAGGCGCTGCGGCCCTATCTGGAGGAGGCGCCGCGCCCCGGCGCCGGACGGCTGCGCGTCCTGGAGTTCGGCGCCGGGCGCAGCGGCTTTCCCGACTGGCTGGACGAGCAGGGCCTGCGCAGGCGCATCGAGCTGACCCTGCAGGACGTCACCACGCTGAACCGCGACTGGCTGCTGCCGCGCACCGACGCGCTGCTCGTCGGCGACGCCGCCGAGGGCCTGGACGGCGGGCCCTACGACCTGATCTTCTCGACCTTCGTCTACGAGCATCTCGTGCGGCCCGACCGGGTCGTCGAGGCCTGCCTGGCCGCGCTCGCCCCCGGCGGCCGGCTGGCGCTCTTCAGCCCGGCCTACGTCGTGCCCGGCTACGTGCCGCCGGCGCTGCGGGCGCGGTCGCGCTGGGCCGGGCTGGCGGCAACGGTCTTCCTGTGCCTGCAGTCGCTGAGGACGCGCCTGACGGGACGGCCGAACTTCTGGATCGCCGCGGAGCCGGCCGTCTTCGACCAGGCCTTCCGGATCGACGCAGACGCGGTGCACCTGGTCGCCCCGGCCGACCTCGACTGCCTGCTCGCCGGCCGCGCCCGGCGCCGGACGCTGCACCTGCCGGCCCACGGCCTGCGCGACTGGATCTGGTCGCGCTTCCTGCTGCTCGCGGCGGTCTACGAGAAGCGCTGACTACGCCCGGCGCCCGGCCTCGGCGACAGCCCGCTCGAACAGCGTCAGGAAGCGCTCGCTGCAGGGTGACAGCGCGTAGAAGCCCGCCCGTTCGACGGCGGCGCGCCGCAGCGGCGCCAGCTCGACCGCGCCCGTGGTGAGCGGGGCCAGGGTCTCGGCGAGCGCCGCCACCGGGTCGGCGGCGCGATGGTCGAAGCGGAAGCCGGTCGCGCCCGGCTCCAGGAAATCGGCGAAGCAGTCGAGCGAGGAGACGACCGGCACGCCGCCCATCGCCATGGCCTCGAGCGGCGCCATGCCCAGCGCCTCGCCGCTCTCGGCGAGCGAGGGATAGCAGAACAGCGAGGCGCCGAGGTAGCGCGCGCGCAGCTCGGCCTCGTCGTAGAGCGGCCCGACGAAGGCGACCCGCTCGCCGAGCGGCGCGGCCAGGCGGCGCAGGCGCGCGAGATAGGCCTCGCCGCCGCCGCCGGCCGCGCTGTCGTGCGGCCCGACCAGGGCAAGCCGCCACCCGGCCGCGCGCTCGCCCAGCCGGGCGAAGGCCTCGACCAGCAGGTGCACGCCCTTCTCCGGGTGCAGCCGTCCGACGTAGAGCAGCTCGCGTTGCCGCTCGCCGCCGAGCGCCGCCGGGTCGAGCGGCGCGAAGGCCGCGGTCAGCGGCCCCGCCGTGACCGCGGTGCGGCCGGCGAACTGCGGCGCCTCGCGCTCGACCGCCGCGGCGACCGCCTGCGACATCGCGGCGACCCAGCCGATCGCCGGATAGAGCCGGTATTGGCCCTTGGGATAGCGGCCGGCGTAGTGCACCGGCACGCCGTGGCGGGTGCTGCGCAGCAGCAGCGGCAGGATCACCGAGTTGACCATCACGACGTCGGCCGGCGGCAGCACGGCGAGCGCGCGCCGGCAGTAGAGCGCCTCGGCCCAGCGGAAGGCGAGGCGGCCGGCCGGCGCGTCGCGCGAAGCGACCCGGCGGTGCCGGACGCCGTCGCGTTCCTCGGCGTCGGGCAGGCCGGGGAAGCGGCGCGAGACCAGCGTCACCTCGTGGCCGCGTGCCGCCCAATCGGCGGCGAGCGCCGCGCAGATCTTCTCGATCGCGCCGCCGCGCAGCGCCGGCACTGGCAGGAAGGGCCCCTGGACGATGGTGATCCGCATGGCCCGCGACCGTAGTGCAGATCGGCGCGCCGGGGAATCGCCGCCGGCGACCGGGAGCGGCATCGAGCGCGCCGCCTCGACCTGACACGGTTTTGGCGGCAGTCTTGGCCGGCCTCGCCGCGGCGACGGCGGCAACGCAACTTCAGGCGGCGGGAGGCCGCAGCAGCGGCATGTGCGGCATCGTCGGGCTCTACGCCTACGACCGGAAGGCCCCGGCCCCCGAGCCGAGCGAGGCCCTGGCGATCCGCGACGCCATGGCGAGCCGCGGCCCGGACGGCGCCGGCCTGTGGTCCGGCTCGGACGGCCGGCTGGTCCTCGCGCACCGCCGCCTGTCGATCCTCGACCTCAGCGAGGCCGGCGCCCAGCCGATGCTCGACCCGGCCAGCGGCAACGCCATCGTCTTCAACGGCGAGATCTACAACTTCCGCGGCCTGCGCCGCGAGCTCGAGCAGGCCGGCGAGCGCTTCCGCTCGGAGAGCGACACCGAGATCCTGCTGGCGCTCTACCGGCGCGAGGGCAGCGCGATGCTGGCGCGGCTGCGCGGCATGTTCGCCTTCGCGCTGTGGGATGCCCGTCGGCGTGGCCTGCTGCTCGCCCGCGATCCCTTGGGCATCAAGCCGCTCTACTGGTCCGACCACGGCGGCACGCTGCGCGTCGCCTCGCAGGTCAAGGCCCTGGCGGCCGGCGGCGGCGTGCCCCTGGAGGAGAACCCGGCGGCCACCGTCGGCTTCCATCTGCTCGGCTACGTGCCCGAGCCGCACTGCGTCTGGCGCGCGCTGCGGGCGCTCGAGCCGGGGCACAGCCTGTGGGTCGACGGCGACGGTCCGCGCGCGCCGCAGGCTTTCCTGTCGCTGACCGGGATCCTGGCCGAAGCCGCACGCGGGTCGCCGGGGCCGTCGCCCTCCGCGGCGTTCGACGAGTCGGTGCTGGCCCATCTCGTCGCCGACGTGCCGGTCGCGGTCTTCCTCTCGGCCGGGCTCGACTCGACGACGCTGGCGAGCCACGCCGCGGCGGCCGGCGGCACGCTGCACAGCCTGACCCTCGGCTTCGAGGAGTTGCGGGGCAGCGCCGAGGACGAGGTGCCGCTGGCCGAGCGGACCGCCGCAGCCCTGGGCAGCCGGCACCGCAGCGAGCGGGTGCCGCGCGAGCACTTCGCCCGGGTCCTGCCGCAGCTGCTCCAGGCCATGGACCAGCCGAGCATCGACGGCGCCAACACCTACCTGGTGGCCGAGGCCGCCCGCCGCGGCGGCTTCAAGGTCGCGCTTTCCGGGCTCGGCGCCGACGAGCTGCTCGGCGGCTACCGCAGCTTCGACCAGGTGCCGGCGCTGCGCCGGCTGCTCCGGCCGCTGCGGCCGCTGCGGCCGCTGGCGCCGCTGTACCGGCGGATCAGCGCGCCGCTGCTGTCGCGCCTGACCTCGCCGAAATGGGCCGGGCTGCTGGACTACGGCGGCAGCTGGGGCGGCGCCTACCTGCTGCGCCGCGGCCTCTACCTGCCCTGGGAGCTGCCGGACTTCCTCGATCCCGACCTGGTGCGCGAGGGCTGGCGCGAGCTGGCGCTGGAGCAGCGCCTGGAGCGGACCGCCGCCGGCCTCGACAGCGACCACCAGCGCATGCAGGCGCTGGAGAGCGTCTGGTACATGCGCAACCAGCTGCTGCGCGACGCCGACTGGGCGGGCATGGCGCATTCGGTCGAGATCCGCGTGCCCTACGTCGACCTGCCGCTGCTGCATGCCTTCGCCCCCCATCTCGCCGGCCCGACTCCGCCGGACAAGCGCAGCCTCGCGCGCGCCGCACCGCGCAGCCTGCCGCCCGAGCTGCTGACGCGACCGAAGAGCGGCTTCGTCGTGCCGGTCCGCGACTGGCTGCTCGCCGGCGCCGGCGGCGAGGAGGCGGCTGAACTGTCTCGGAGCCGCGGCCTGCGCGGCTGGGCAAGGTTCGTCCATTCGCGCTATCACCGGGGCGGGCGCGGGACAGGTTTCGGGGCTGAATTCGGGGCGGGGGCGAGATAGCCGGATGCGGCTGCTGGTGATTCTCCATGAGAGCTTCGGCGCGAACGGCGGCATCGCGAAGTTCAATCGCGACCTGCTGACCAGCTTCGCGGACTGGCCGGCGGTCGAGCGGCTGCAGGCGATCCAGAAGGCTCCGGTGCCGCCCGGGACCGCAGTGCCGGAACGGCTCGAGCTGCATTCCACCGGCGGCAAGCTCGGGATGGGCCTCGACCTGGCGCGCCTGCTCGCCGCGCCGGGCCGCGTCGACGCGGTGATCTGCGCCCACCTCTACCTGCTGCCCTATGCCTGGGCCGCCCGCCGGCGCTTCCGCGCCCCGGTCGCCGTCACGGTCCACGGCATCGACGCCTGGGAGCCGACCGGCCGGGCCCTGACCAACCGCCTCGCCGGGCGCCTGGACGCCGTCTACTCGGTCAGCCGCCTGACCCTCGAGCGCCTCTCGGCCTGGAGCGGGCTGCCGCCGGAGCGGGGCCACCTGCTGCCCAACTCGATCGACCTCGAGCGCTTCACGCCCGGCCCGCCGGACCCGGAGCTGGTGCAGCGCTACGGTCTCGCCGGCAAGCGGGTGTTCATGACGCTCGGCCGCCTGCCGGCCGGCGAGCGCTACAAGGGAGTCGACGAGCTGATCGACGTCCTGCCGCGGCTGCGCCAGCGCTTTCCCGACCTCGTCTACCTGGTCGCCGGCGACGGCGACGACCGCGCCCGCCTGCAGGCCAAGGCCGCCGAGCGCGGCCTCGGCGACGCCGTGGTCTTCACCGGCTTCGTCGAGGAGGCGGAGAAGACGCGCCTCTACCGGCTCGCCGACGCCTTCGTGCTGTGCGGACACGGCGAGGGCTTCGGCATCGTGCTGCTCGAGGCCATGGCCTGCGGCATCCCGGCCGTCGCCAGCTGCCGCGACGGCAGCCGCGAGGCGGTGCAGGACGGGCGCCTGGGCCTGCTCGCCGATCCGGACGACCCCGACAGCCTGGTCGAGGCGGTCACGGCGGCCCTGCAGCGCCCCAAGGGCCAGCGGCCCGAGGGCCTGTCGGACTTCGCCTTTCCGGCCTTCGCGGCGCGCCTGCGCGAGCTGGTCGGCCGGCTGGTCGCGCAGGGTCGCGCGTCGTGACCGGCCGCCCGCTCCGCCTCGCCTATCTGGTCACCCATCCGATCCAGTACCAGGCGCCGCTGCTGGCCCGCATCGCGCGCGAGCCGGACATCGATCTCACCGTGTTCTTCGAGAGCGAGATCTCGCTCGGCGCCTACCGCGACCCCGGCTTCGGCCAGGAGATCGCCTGGGACCTGCCGCTGCTCGAGGGCTACCGCCACGTCTTCCTGCCCTGCCGCGGCGACCGGCGGCAGCTGAGCCTGACCCGGCCACGCAGCCGCGGCCTCGCCGCGCACCTGCGGCGCGGCCGCTTCGAGGCGCTCTGGGTGCACGGCTACGCGCGGCCGTTCCACGTCCGGTCACTGCTCTCGGCCCGGGCGCTCGGCCTGACCACGCTGCTGCGCGACGAGGCCACGGCGATCTCCGCCCGGCGCGGGCCGCTCAAGCGGCTGCTGCGCGCCGGCTTCTTCGCCGCCCTGAAGCCGCTGGTCGACCGCTACCTGGCGATCGGCAGCCTGAACCGGGACTACTGGCGCGACCTCGGGGTCCCCGAACGGCGCATCTTCGACATGCCCTATGCCGTCGACAACGGGCGTTTCCAGGCGATGGCCGACGCGGCCGCGGCACGCCGCGAGGCCTTCCGGGCCGAGCTCGGCCTGCCGCCCGACCGGCCCGTCGTGCTCTATGCCTCAAAGCTGATGGCCCGCAAGCGCGCCGGCGACCTGCTGGAGGCCTTCCTGGCGCTGGAGGGGCCGGCGGCCGCCCGGCGGCCGCTGCTGGTCGTGGTCGGCGACGGCGAGACGCGGCCGGCGCTCGAGGCCCGGGTCGCCGAAGCCGGGGCCCAAGAGGCCGTGCGCTTCCTGGGCTTCCGCAACCAGGGCGAGCTGCCGGCCTTCTACGAGCTGGCCGACGTCTTCGTGCTGCCCAGCGAGCGCGAGCCCTGGGGCCTGGTCGTCAACGAGGCCATGAACGCGGGCACCGCCGTGATCGCCAGCGACCAGGTCGCCTCGGCCCGCGACCTGATCCGGGCCGAGGGGTCGGGGCTCGGCGACAGCGGCGCAGTCTTTCCGGTCGGCGACGTGGCGGCGCTGCGCGGCGCGCTGGAGGCGGTGCTCGCGGAACCGGGAGGGGCCGAGCAGATGGGGCGCCGGGCCCGCGAGCGGGTCTCGGCCTGGGACTTCGAGGCCGACGTCGCCGGCCTGCGCGCCGCGCTCGACCTGCCGGCCCGGCCTCAGTCCGCCGCCGCGGAGCAGACGCCGCCGAGCAGCGCTTCGTAGCGCCGCGCGGTCTCGGCGAGACGGTCGATGCGCCGCGGCGACGGCTGCTCGCGCCGCGGCGCCGGCAGCGCGCTGTCCGCCAGGTCGGCGCGGATCACCAGGTCGGCGACGTCGTCGGGCACGGAGCGCTCGTCGCCGGCGCGGCCGACATGGCCGACGACCAGCGGCAGGCCCCGCTCCAGCGCCGCAGCCATGCTGCCGCTCTTGCCGGCAACCCACAGCGGGAAGGTCGAGAAGCCGTAGTCGGCGGCCTCCAGGGCGTCGACGATGCGCTCGCCGGGCTGCGGGCCGAAATCGAGGAAGCGCAGCGCCGGGAAGCGCTCCCGCCAGGCCGGCAGCAGGGCTCCACCGGGGCCGAGCCGGCCGAGCGCCAGCACGCAGGCCGGCCGGCCGCGCTCCGCCGCCCAGGCCTCGATGCGCGCGAACAGCCGCTCCGGCGGGCCGCTGTCCGGCAGCGAGCCGAAGGCGACGAAGCGCAGGGTCTCGCGCGGTAGCCCCTGCGTCGCCAGCTCGGCCTCGAACCAGCCGGCCTCGGGACCGGCCGTGCGCGGCAGGTTGGCGAAGATCGGCAGGCGGCCGGCGCGGTGGCCGAGCCGCGCCAGCTCGCGCTGGAACACCGGGATCGAGGTGTCGAGGGCCTCGACCGGCGTGCGCGCCAGGAAGCCCGCGATGAGGAGCCGCTGGACCGAGCCGAGCAGGCGCAGCTTGACCGGCGCCTCGTCGTCGAGGCCGACCCAAAGCTCGTGCATCATCAGATGCGTCCTGTGTCCGGCGAGCAGCCGGGTCAGGCGGCCGTTCTCGCGCAGCGGCAGCCCGCGCGGGTCGAAGGCGAAGCAGACGTAGTGCAGGCTGACCGTGCCCGGCGCCCGCTCGTCCAGGAACGCACGGGCGGCGGCCAGCCGCTGCGCGCCCGGCCGTGCCGCCGGCAGACGCAGGCAGGCGACGTCCTGGCCGCCGAGCCGGCGGGTTTCGCACACGGGCGTCTCGACCGCCTTGTCGGCGTAGGCGAGCAGCGAGACCCGGCGCCCCCCGCGGGCGAGCTCGCCGGCGAGCAGGGCGACGTGGTCGCCGACGCCGTTCGTCCCCGGCTCCAGGCCGCCGCAGATGAACGTCAGGTCGTCGCCCATGGCGGCCAGCATGGCCGGCGGCCGAGCAAGGGGCAAGCCTTGGGCGGGCAATGGTGGTAGCGTCGCGCTGGTTTCCTCGAACGGCCCGAATCCAGCCCGTTGCGCGACCTTCTGCTCTCCTTCAAGGCGACCGCCGTCGTCCAGGCCCTCAACCTCGGCACCGGCGTGCTGGCGGCCCGCCTGCTGGCGCCCGAAGGCCGCGGCGAGCTGGCCCTGACCATGCTGTGGCCGCTGGTCATCCTGGCGGTCGGGAACCTCAGCATCGACCAGGCGGTGAGCTACCACGTGGCGCGGGCCCGGGAGAATGCCGGTCGCGTCGTGGCCGGCGCCTTCGTGATCGCGGGCGGCCTGGGACTGGCGGTGATCCCGCCCGGCCTGCTGGCGCTGGAGTTCGCCTACCGCGGCGAGTCGCAGCACCTGCTCGAGCTGGCCCGGCGCTACTTCCTGGTCGTCGCCCTGGTCGGCGCGGCCGGCGCCTCGGCCGCCAGCATCCTGGTCGCGCTGGGCCGGGTCGCCAGCTGGAACCTGCTGCGCATGCTCCAGCCCGCGATCTACCTCGCCGGCCTGCCGCTGCTGGCGGCGCTCGACGCCGTCTCGGTCGGCACGGTGCTGTCTGCCAACGCCACGGCCGCCGTGAGCTGCGCGCTGCTGTCGATCGTCCTGGCCTGGCGCGCCGCCGCGCCGTTGCGGCGCCCGGAGCGCGCCACCTTCCGCAGCCTCGGCGGCTATGCCGGGAAGGTGCACGTCGGCTCGCTGGCGGAGATCGTCTACGGCCGGGTCGACCAGATGGTGATCGCCGCCCTGCTGCTGCCGCGTGACCTCGGCCTCTACGTCGTGGCCGCGACCCTGGCCGGAGCGCTCGGCCTGATCACCCAGACGCTGGTGCCGCTGGCCTTCCCGCGGACCTCGGCGCAGGCGGAGCACGAGGGCCGCCTGCTGGTGCTCGGGCGCTACCTGCGCCTCGGGCTGGCGCTGGCCGGCAGCGGCGCCGTCGCGGTCGCCCTGCTGGCACCCTGGCTGCTGTCGCTGCTGTTCGGTCCGGAGTACGCGGCGGCGGCCGACGTCACCCGCATCCTGGCCGTCGCGGTCAGCCTGCAGGTCGCGCGCGGCCTGCTCAGCCACGGCATGAAGGCGCTCGGCCGGCCCGGCCTGGTCAGCCGCCTGACCTGGGTCAGCCTGCCGGTCAGCCTGGCCGCGGTCTCCGGCCTCGCCTCGCTGTTCGGCCTGCCGGGCGCGGCGGCCGGCGTCGCGGTCGGCGAGGCGGCGGCGCTGACCGTGCTGCTGGTCACCCTGCGGACCAGCGGCCTCGGCCGGCCGCTGGAACTGCTCACGCCCAGCCTCGCCGACTGGCGCTTCCTGCGCCAGCGCCTGCGCGAGACCGCCGGTCGCTCCCGGGGGGCGGCGTGAGGGGGGCGGCATGAGGATCCTGGTCGCCTCCTACCACTTCCACCCCTCGATCGGCGGACTGGAGATCGCCAGCCAGACGATCGCCGACGCGCTGGCAGCGCGCGGCCATGAGCTCGCGCTGGTCACGGCGACCGAGGCGGACGACGGCCGCGCCTTCGCCTATCCGGTGATCCGCCGCCCCACGGCCGCGCGGCTGCTCGGCCTGGTCCGCGACGCCGAGCTGGTCTGGCACAACCACCTGTCGCTGCATTTCGCCTGGCCGCTGCTGGCGCGGCCCCGGCCCTGGGTGGTGACCCACCAGACCTGGCTGCAGGCCGATCCCGCCGCGCCGGCGCCGAGCGAGCGGCTGCGCCGGCTGGTGTTGCCGCGGGCGCGCAACGTGGCGATCAGCCGGGCCGTCGCCGAGGCGCTGCCGGTGCCGGCGACGGTGATTCCCAACCCCTACCGCGACGCGCTCTTCGTCGAGCGCCCCGAGGTCGCGCGCGACCACGAGCTCGGCTTCGCCGGCCGGCTGGTCTCGGACAAGGGCTGCGACCTGCTGCTCGAGGCGCTCGCCGGCCTGGACGGCCGGCCACGCCTGCTGATCCTCGGCGAGGGGCCCGAGGAACCGGCGCTGCGGCGCCAGGCGGCCCGGCTCGGCCTCGATGACCGGGTCACCTTCGCAGGCGCCCGGCGCGGCGCGGCCCTGGTCGAGCAGCTCAACCGCTGCCGCATCCTGGTCGTGCCCTCGCGCTGGGCCGAACCCTTCGGCATCGTCGCGCTCGAGGGCCTGGCCTGCGGCTGCGTCGTCGTCGGCTCGGACGCCGGCGGGCTGCCCGACGCCATCGGGCCCGCCGGCCTGACCTTCGCCTCCGGCGACGCGGCCCAGCTGCGCGCGCGGCTCGCCGACCTGCTCGACGACCCGGACCGGCGCGCGGCGCTGCGCCGCGCCGCGCCGGCGCATCTCGCCAGGCACACCGCCTCGGCGGTCACCGACGCCTACGAGCGGCTGTTCGAGGAAATCCTGGGAGGCCGGCGATGAGCCCCCACCGGTCCGGCAAGCAGCCGCCGCAGGTCGTGGTCAGTCACCCGGCGCGCCAGGGCTTCGTCTACAACCTGCCGCTGGCCGCGCAGGAGGCCGGCCTGTCCTGGCGCTTCCTGACGGGGCTCTACGCCAAGCCGGGGCAATGGCCCTGGTCCTGGGCCTGCCGGCATCCCAAGGCGGCGCGGATGCTGGCGAAGCGCAGCGACCCGCGGCTCGACCCCGACCGGGTGATCGGCGTTTCGGGGCCGCTGCCCGAGCTGCTGAGCCGCGTGACCTCGGGCTTCGAGGCCGGCAACGACCTCCACGACCGGCTCGCCGCGCGCTGGATCCGTCGCCGCCTGCCCGCCGGCGCGGTGTTCCACGGCGCCATCGAGAGCTGCCTGCACAGCCTGCGCGCCGCCAGGGCGCGCGGCGCCACGACGCTGCTCGAGATCACGCTGCCGCCCTGGAAGGAGGAGATCCTGGCCGCCGAGGCCGCGCGCCTGGGCGAGCCCGCGCGCGCCGCCGCGCCGCCGGCGCGCCTCATCGCCGAAATCGCCGAGGCCGACCGCCTGATGGTGCAGTCGCCCTTCGTCGCCGACTTCCTGGCCGGCCACGGCATCGCGCGCGAGCGCATGGTGCTGCTGCCGCTCGGCGCCGACCTGCAGCGCTTCCGGCCGCCGGTGCGGCCGCGGCCTGCCGACGGGCCGCTGCGCGTGCTCTACGTCGGCCACATCAACCTGCGCAAGGGCGTGCATCTGCTGCTCGAGACCTGGCGGCGCGCCGCGCTGTCCGACGCGGAGCTGCTGCTGGTCGGCCCGGTCGTCGACGACTTCGGCCGGCGGCTGCTGGCCGAGCTGCCGCCCGGCGCCCGCCACCTCGGGGTGCTGGAGCCGGACAGGCTCGCCGAGACGATGCGCGAATGCGACCTCTTCGTCTTCCTCTCGCTGATCGAGGGCGGCCCCCTGGTCGTGCTGGAGGCCCTGGCCAGCGGCCTGCCCTGCCTGCTGTCGACGCCGGCGCGATCGGTGGTCCGCGACGGCCAGGAGGGCCGGCTCGTGCCGCCGGTCGATGTCGAGGCCGGCGCCGCGGCGCTGCGCGCGCTGGCGGCCGACCGCGCCGGTCTGGCGCGCATGGGCGAGGCGGCGGCGCGCCGCGGCCGCGCGTTCGGCTGGGACGGCTTCCGTGGACGCCTCGGCGCCTTCTATCGTAGTCTGCTGCTATCCGGGCCGGCGCGGCAGGACGGCCTGCTCGACCTCACCGCCGGGATCGACGATCCCGGCGACGGTCCCGCGGCCGCCGCGACGCCCCCTCAGACCAGCCGACGATGAACTTTCTGCTTCTTCCCGTTGCCCTGCTCGCGGCGCCCCTGGTGCTGATGTGCATGCTGCGCTGGCGCTGGGGCTTCCTCGGCCTGCTGGTCTACCTGCCGTTCGCGGGCGTCGTCTCGCTGTCCCTCTCGGGCGAGATCCCCAAGCTGTTCAAGGACCTCTTCTTCGCGATTCCCTGCATCGCGATGTTCTTCCTGGCCGGCCGCGACAGCCTGGCGCGCGCGCCGCTGCCGAGCTGGCTGACCATGCTGCTGGCGTTCTACGCCTTCGTCGCCTTCGCCCAGGTCGGCAACCCGCAGCTCTACGACTGGCGGGTCGCGATGATCGGCATCAAGGTCTCGCTGCTCTACCTGCCGCTGGTCTACGTCGCCGCCGCCTTCTGCGAGCGCGGCGAGGAGGTCGCGACGCTGATGCGCCGGCTGCTGATCGTCGGGCTCGTGCCCTGCGGCTTCGGCATCGCCACCTTCATGCTGAGCCTGGCGATGGGCTACGAGAACACCATGCGCGCGATCTACGGCGCCGCCGCCGAGGCCGTGACCCAGGACTTCACGCGCTTCGACTTCGGCGCCACGCTCGGCCGCTTCAACTCGACCTTCACCTTCGCCGCGCAGTACGGCCAGTTCTGCCTGGCGATGATCGTCCCGGCCTACGCGGTCGCCTTCGCCGACCCGACCGCGCGCTGGCGCCTGCTCGGCAAGATCGGCCTGGGCGTCGTGCTGATCGCCGGCCTGCTGTCGGGCTCGCGCTCGCTGTTCGTGTTCATGCCGCTGCTGCTGCTGCTGACGCTGATCGTCGACGCCCGCCTGACCAAGATGTTCGCCGGCCTGCTGCTCGGGCCGGTGTTCGTGCTGACCGTGCTGGAGATCGCCGGCTTCGACGTCATGGCGCTGTTCACCGGCGTCAGCCACCTGGCCACGGTCTACTCGAAGAACGTCGCGGTCGCCGGCCTGCTCGACACCATCGCGAGCACGCCGCTGGGCACCGGCACCGGCATGGCGACCATCGCCTCGCGCCACGTGCTGCCCGAGGACTACGTCTTCGTCGCGGTCGAGAACTACTACGCCAAGGTCGTGGTCGAGCTCGGCGTCATGGGCCTGCTGGCGCTGCTGGCGATCTTCGCCGGCCTGGTCGTGCTCGGCCTGAACGCCCGTCGCCAAACCGCCGGCACGCCGCTGCAGCCGGCGGCCAGCGCTCTGCTCGGCTATCTGGTCACGATGATGCTGACCAGCGGCAAGGGCTGGGCGCTCGATCTCGACCCCGCCAACGTCTACTTCTGGGTCTTCGCCGGGCTGATGATCAAGCTGCCCTACCTGACGACGCAGGTCGCGACCGCCGCCCAGGCGCCCCAGCAGCACCCCTTCCTGGCCTCGCTCAAGCGTCCGCCGCAGCTGCTGCGCTGAGATTCCGCCGCTTTGCGGGTTCACGCGGCGCGGGGCGTCAGCCAGGCCCACTGCAGGTCGCGCGGGCGCCGCTCGTCGAGCAGCCGCGCCGCCAGGGCCGGCTCAAGGCCTTCGAGCACCGGCCAGTCGGCGGCCTCGCGCGGCTGCTGGGCGACCAGCGTGCAGCGATGCGTGTCGCGGAAGCGCGGCAGCACCCGGTCGGACAGCCCGGGATCGACGAAGTCGTGCAGCTCGACCAGGATGTGGCAGCCGGCGAGGCCCGGCACGCGCTTCGGCCGCAGCAGCCCCTCCTCGGCGCCCTCGCAGTCGAGCAGCAGCAGGCAGCGCCCGCGGCACCAGCGGCGCAGCGCGCCGGCGTCGGCCGCGCCGTGCAGCTCCAGGCGATCGGCGACGCCGTTGTCCTCGGCGAGCCGCCGGCAGGCCGCGCGCGCCGCGGCAAGGGGGTCGACCGCGATCACCCGGGCCTGCGGCAGCAGGCGGGCGAGGCCGACGGCGTAGAAGCCCTCGGCGCAGCCGACGTCGACGATGCGCTCGAAGCCCTGCCCGGCGATCTCGCGGAACAGCGGGTGCAGCTCGGCCTCGTAGCTGCCGACCAGCTTGGCCGCGCTGACGCTGCCGACCGAGGCGCCGCGGTAGCGCAGTCCGGCGAAGGGACCGTGGGCGACCTGCTCGCCGGCGCGCGCGCTCAGCGCGGCGGGCGGCCCGGCCTCGCCCGAGGCGGCGCCGGCGTCCGGGTGCAGCCCGCTCCACAATGCCAGCGCCCGGGCGTAGAGCCCCGGCGCGTGGCGGCGCAGCGGCCGCTTGGCGTGCTGGCGGAGTCGGTAGGCGAGGCCCATGGCCGGCGCCGCCCGCTCAGTCGGCGAGCAGCCGGCGGAAGTAGGCGATCGTGCGGTCGAGGCCCTCGTCGAGCGGCACCGTCGGTTCCCAGCCGAGCTTGTCGCGGGCCTGGGCGATGTTCGGCTGGCGCTGCCTGGGATCGTCCTCGGGCAGCGGCCTGAAGATCAGCTTCGAGCCGCCGCCGGTCTTCTCGATCACCTTCTCGGCGAGCTCGCGGATCTGGAACTCGCCGGGATTGCCCAGGTTGATCGGGCCGGTCACGGCGTCGGGCGCCGCCATCAGCTTCATGAAGGCCGACACCATGTCGTCGACGTAGCAGAACGAGCGGGTCTGGCTGCCGTCGCCGTAGATCGTGATCGGCTCGCCCTTGAGCGCCTGGACGATGAAGTTGGAGACGACGCGGCCGTCGTTCGGGTGCATGCGCGGCCCGTAGGTGTTGAAGATGCGCGCGACGCGGATGTTCAGGCCGTGCTGGCGGTGGTAGTCGAAGAACAGCGTCTCGGCGCAGCGCTTGCCCTCGTCGTAGCAGGCGCGCGGACCGATCGGGTTGACGTTGCCGCGGTAGTCCTCGGTCTGCGGATGGATCTCCGGGTCGCCGTAGACCTCCGAGGTCGAGGCCTGGAAGATCTTCGCCTTGGTGCGCCGCGCGAGGCCCAGCATGTTGATCGCGCCGTGCACCGAGGTCTTGGTCGTCTGCACCGGATCGAACTGGTAGTGCACCGGCGAGGCCGGGCAGGCTAGGTTGTAGATCTCCTCGACCTCGAGATAGAGCGAGAAGGTCACGTCGTGGCGCAGCATCTCGAAGTAGGGATTGTCGATCAGGTGGGCGATGTTCTCCTTGCGCCCGGTGAAGAAGTTGTCGACGCAGATCACGTCGCAGCCGTCGTCGAGCAGGCGCTCGCAGAGATGCGAGCCCAGGAAGCCCGCGCCGCCGGTCACCAGTACCTTCCGCCGAATCATGCCCTCGTCCCCCGTCTGGCCATGCCGCGGCTCCCCATAGCACAGGCAGCGGCCCGACCACAGCGCCGGCGGGCGCGGTCCGGTCCTCAGGCCCCCGGCGGGCCCTCGGGAATGCCGCTGCGCGGGCGCAGCAGGCCCTTGAGGCGCGCCCAGTTGTTGGCGAGCACGACCGGCGGCTCTGCGGTCAGCAGCAGCTCGCGGCGCAGGTAGTCGCCGAAGCCCTCCTCGCGCGCGAAGAAGCCCGCCCAGTCGGCGAGCACGCGCTCGAGCTCGCGGCCGGCCAGCCCGCCGGGCGGACGCCGCAGCTCGGCCGGCAGCGCCGAGAGGTCGGCGCCGAAGCGCGCGAGCAGCGCCAGGAAGACGCGCAGCGGCTTGAGATAGCGGCCGCGCCGCGCCGTCCCGGCCAGCCAGTCCCACTCGATTTCCGGCGCCGCCTCGCGCTCCCGGCGCAGCAGCAGCAGCGCGTCGATCGCCTTCTTGACCGCCCAGCGGCCGAACTTGTCCTTGGCGGCGTTGGAGGCGAACAGCAGGAAGGCGTGGGTCGGGCTGGGCCCCGGCACCGCCAGGCGGCAGCCGGGCAGCGGCCGCGCCTCGGCGAAGACACGCTCGGTCGACAGCGAGGCCGGCACCGGCGCGCAGTCGGGCGCGACGTGGATGTCCAGGTTGACCGCGCCGTCGGCCGAGACGAAGGGCTGGTAGCTGGCGGTCGAGGTGAAGCCCCAGGGCCCGGTCGGCGTCGCCTGGAAGGCATAGCCCTCGGCGGCGAGCAGCGCGATCAGCCGGTCGCGGTCGCGCGGCCGGACCAGCAGGTCGAGGTCGCCCATGACCCTGAGGTCGGGATCGGGGTAGAGCTGGAAGGCCGAGGCGAAGCCCTTGAGCGCGACGACCGGCACGCCGGCCGCCTCGATCGCCGCCAGGCAGTCCTCGCGGCGCGCGCGGGCGAAGCGGTTGAGCAGCCGGCTCCGCTCGATCGCCTCCGGCTCCAGGCCGGCCGGCTCGCCGAGCAGCCAGGGCACCGCGGCGGCCCCGGTGAAGGCCGCCAACGCGGCGCCCGCGCCCTCGGGCAGCGCCGCCCCGGCCTGCCCCGTCGCGATGCGGCGCCAGACGGCAAGTCCGTCGGCCGCCGGCCCGGGCTCAGACCTGGAGGAAGTGCTGCTCGTCACCCTGGAGCACCAGAGCGGTCAGCCGGCCGCCGTAGCAGGCGCCGGTGTCGACGCAGATGCGGTTGCCGCGGCGCACCGGATTGACGTCGGGCGTGTGACCGTGGACGACCAGCTTGCCGAACTCCTCGGCCGAGCGCAGGAAGGGCTCGCGGATCCAGATCAGGTTCTCGGGATCCTGCGCGTCCAGCGCCACGCCCGGGCGCACGCCGGCGTGCACGAAGAAGTAGTCGCCGGCCTCGTGGGTCAGCGCCAGGTCGTCGAGCCAGCGGCGGTGCGCCTCCGGCAGCGCCTCGGCGAACAGCGCCGAAAGCCAGTCCAGTCGCTCCTGGCCTTCGGGCGGATCGTCCCAGGGCTCGATGCCGTAGCTCTGCAGCGTCGTCTCGCCGCCGTTCATCAGCCAGACGTCGCCGACCTCGGGGTCGACCAGGAAGCGGTGCAAGAAGAACTCGTGGTTGCCCATCAGGTGAACCGCCTCGAAGCCCTCGAGCGGCTGCTCGATCAGGCGGTCGATGACCTGCTTCGACTGGGCGCCACGATCGACGTAGTCGCCGAGATAGACCAGGCGCCGGCGCGGGACGCCGCTCGCGTCGGCATCGTTGGCAATGCGCTCGTGCAGGCGTTCGAGCAGGTCGAGCCGGCCATGGATGTCGCCGATGGCGTAGAGCCGCAGGTCCTCGGGCAGCCGGCGCACCACGCCGTCCTCCGGTTCCTCCTGGAGGAGGCTGGACTGCTGCCTGCCGAGAAATGCCACGAGAAGCTCTCCTGGAAACCCATGCCGGGCCCTGAGCCGTCAAGGTTAGGGACATCGCCCGGCCCGGTCCAGCGCCGCGGGCCGGCGCCGGCCCGGCTAGCCGTCGTCGCCTTCGCCGCCCGCCTCGCCTTCGCCGCTCCCGGTGCCCGGCGCCGCGGCGCCGGCTTCCCACTCGGCGCGCCGGTCCTTGTTGTCCAGATAGTTGACCAGCGCCGCCACGACACCGCGGTCGAAGCGCGCACCGATGCCGGCCATGATCTCGGCGATCGCCTCGTCGACCGTCAGGCGCTCGCGCCAGGCGCGGTCGCTGACCATGCCGACGAAGGCGTTGGCGACGCTGAGGATCCGCGCCGGCACCAGCATCGAGCCCGGCGAGGCCCCGTCCCGGCCCTGCAGCTGCGCCTGGGCCTGGTGCAGGGTCTCGACCACCGGGCCGTCGAACTCGATGCCCTGCAGCAGCTCGGCGCTGGCGCTCATCGACTCGCGCACGAGGCGACGCTCGGCGTCGGACAGCTCGCCCTTGCGGGTCAGCAGCGATTCCGGCACGGCGATCTTGCCGACGTTCATCAGCAGGCCGGCGATGCGCGCGGTCTCGCGGTCGCGGTCGGACAGGCCCATCTCGCGCGCCAGGCCCTGGGCCAGTCGGCCGACCCGCTGCGAGTGGTCGGCGGCGAAGGGGTCGCGCTTGTCGACCAGCCGGACCAGCGCCTCGATCAGGTCGTTGAGCGCGCGCTCGCGCCGGGCCCGCTCGCGGTACTCGACCGAGAGGTCTCGCTCGACGACCAGTACGGCCTCGCCGAGCTCGGCGCTGCGCGGCACCGGAATGTGGTCGGTGGCGAAGACCCGGCGCTGGCCTTCCTGCGCGCCGGGGGCCGGGGGCTCGATGCGCAGCGAGTCGGCGACCGCCTGGCCGGTCTCGCGCGCCTGCTCGGCCAGCGCCAGGGTGCGATGGGCGGCAGCGGCGCCGCGCACCGCCGACATCTCCTTGCCCAGCATGTCGCCGGTCGCCATGCCGGCGCGCTCGCCGGCCGTCCGGTTGGCGAAGCGGTAGCGCCCCTCGGCGTCGAGGATGGTGATCGCGGTCGGCTGGTTGTCGGTGACCAGGCGCAGCAGGTCGCGCTGCTCGGCGAGCTCGCGCGCCGCCCGCCTGAAGGCCAGGGCCGCCGCGCGGGCGCGGCGCGAGGCGCCGTGCCGCCAGATCACCGCCATGCCGGCGCCGATCATCCCGATGGCCAGCAGCAGCAGGGCCATCAGCCGGCCGAGGCGCGCCTCGCTGTCGGCCAGCGCGACGGCGCGCTCGGCGGAGACCATGACCGTGAGCGGCGCCTGCTCGAGGCGTCGGCCGGTCGCCAGAACCTCCTCGCCGGCACGGTCGCGGTAGAGCCCGAAGCCGCCGGGCTGCGCCAGGGCGGCGGCGCCCGCCAGGGCCGGCGTGTCGGCGGCGAGCTGGCCGCCGGAGCCGCCGCCGGCCTCCAGCAGGTAGTCGACGGCGGCATCCTGTCGACGCAGCAGCCAGGTCTCGATGCCGGCGCGCGGCAGGCCAGGCTGGCTCAGCAGCCGGGCCAGCGGCTCGGCCGCCGGCGCCTGGGCGACGACCCAGCCGACCTCCTGCCCCGTCGCGGCCTCGCCCTGCAGGGCGTAGACCGGCGCGGTCAGGCGCAGCAGCAGGCCGCGCTCGGCGCTGCGCACGAGCGACAGACGCTCGCCGCCGCCGTCCGGCAGCGGGCCCGGCGCGAAGCCGGAGGAAGCGCCGACGACCCGGCCCGCCGGGTCGAGCAGCGCGATGCCGGCAAGCGGCTCGAACGGCAGGTTGGCGCCGACGCTCGGCGGCGCGGCCTCGTCGACGTAGCCGGCGCGGTCCGCGGTGACCGCGAGCAGGTTCTCGAGATAGCCGAGCTGGCCTTCCAGGTCGGTGACCCCGGCGCGGTCGCCGCCGACCAGGGCGAGCTCGCTGAGCAGCAGGCGGACCGAAGCGTTGTCGGCCAGCGCGGCGATCTCCGCGCGCTGCGCGCCGAGCCAGTCGTCGACCGCGGCGCTGCGGCTCTCGGCGACCAGCGCCAGGCGATCCTGCCAGACCCTGAGGTCCTGCTCGCGCTGCGTCTCGACGAAGCGGAAGACCCAGAACACGCCGGCCACGGCCGCGGCCAGCAGCAGGGCGCCGACCGCCCAGGGCCGCCAGTCCGGGCCGCCGGCCTCGGCGTTCAGCGAGTCTTCTGGGCCCAGCGAGCCCTTGGCCGGATCCGCCGCCGGATCCGGCGGCGTCCCGGGATCGGTGGCGGAGGCTGTCTGGGCGTTCGGAGCGACTGTTGCCATGGTGCGGCGGTTCCGGTGATCGGCGCGGTCGGGCGGCGCGGGCGAGCGCCCGGCGCAGGGGAAACCTGGGTCATGGGGAACCTAGGCCACGCGCGCTTAAGCGAGCGTTAAGTGCGTTGCGGCGACACTGGCGGCCGTCAGGGCTCCGGAGGCGCCGGAGGCCTGCGAAGCCGCCGGATGCAGGAGGTATCCCCCGTGACGACCGCGCGCCTGTCCCGCCTCTGCCGTGTCTCCCGTCTCTGCCGTGTCCTCGCCGTCGCGCTGCTCGCGCTCGCCGGCCCGTTCGTCGTGCCGGGAGCCGCGACGCCGGCGGCGGCCGCGGGGTCGGCATCGCCGGCTCTCGACCGCGTCTTCAACTCGCTGTCGGTGCGCAGCGACAACCTGCAGCTCTTCCCCAAGTGGCGCGGCACCCTGGCCCGCTACTTCGCCGAGCGCGAGGTCGCCGAGGACTGCACCCCGGGCCTGTTCAGCCGCTGCGATCTGGAGGAGTGGGAGGCCTTCCTGGGCGAGCAGCAAGGCCGCGACCCGATGAGCCAGCTCGACGCCGTCAACCGCTACATGAACGAGCACCGCTACATCATCGACCCGCGCAACTGGGGGGTCGAGGACTACTGGGCGACGCCGCTGCAGTTCTTCGACAAGGACGGCGACTGCGAGGACTACGCGATCGCCAAGTTCATGTCGCTGCGTGCGCTCGGCTGGTCGCCGGACGACCTGCGCATCGTCGTCGTCAACGACACCAACCTGCGGGTCCAGCACGCCGTGCTCGCCGTCTCGGTCGGCGGCGCGGCCTACGTGCTGGACAACCAGAGCCCCTCCGTGATGCTCGCCGACCGGATCCGCCACTATCGGCCGGTATACTCCGTGAGTGAGCAAGCGTGGTGGTTGCACAGAACCTGAATCAGACCACCATTCCGGTATGAGGCCGCTTGTCGCCCTGCCCCGCGGCGTTTACCAATAGCGCCGGCGAGCGTGGGAGCCGTGATGGCCTGGGGCAGGACAGCGACGCACAGCGATCCGGAGACACTGCTCGGCGGCCTGCTCCGGGTGGTCGACGTGCTGCTCGTGGTGCTCGCCGGCTATCTCGCCTACCTGCTGCGCGACAGCGGCTTCGACGAGCCGGGCAGCGTTCGCTCGCCCTATCTGGTCGCCTTCTTCGCCGCAGCGGTGCTGACGCCGAACGTCATGCACCTCTCGGGCATCTACCGGCCGGAACTGCTGCGCCAGCCGGTCCAGCAGGTGGCGCGCAGCCTGGTCGCCTGGGCGGTGATCCTGGGGCTGCTGCTGCTGCTCTCCGCCCTGACCCAGACGACGCTGATCTACTCGCGCGCCTGGTTCGTTCTGTGGGCCGCCTTCGGGGTGCTCGGCCTGGCCGTGGCGCGGGTCCTGGCGGCCGGGCAGATCGCCCGCTGGCGGGCCAGCGGCTTCACCCTGAAGCGCCTCGCCGTGGTCGGCACCGGCCCCCGCGCCGAAGCGGTGGCGCGCCAGCTGCGCGACACCGGCGACTTCGAGATCCTGGGCCTGATCGCGACGCGCCCGGAGCAGAGCGGCCGGGAGGTGCTGGGCGATCTCTCGCGCATCGAGGCGCTGCTGCGCGAGCACCAGATCGAGGAGGTCATCGTCGCCGCCCCGCGCAACGAGCCGGAATCGATCAAGCGGGTCATGGCCGCGGTGCGCGGCCTGCCGATCGACGTCCGCCTGGTGCCCGAGTTGCCCGAGCTGGAACTGCCGGTCTACGGCTTCGGCCGGATCGCCGGCGTGCCGCTGCTGCACATCTGGCGGCGTCCGCTGTCGCCCTGGGAGCTGCTGCTCAAGGCGGTCGAGGACCGGGTGCTGGCGGCGCTGCTGCTGGTCCTGCTGTCGCCGCTGATGGCGCTGATCGCCCTGGCGGTGCGCCTGGACAGCCCCGGCCCGGTGCTGTTCCGCCAGAGCCGCGCCGGCCTCAACAACCGTCCCTTCGAGCTGCTGAAGTTCCGCAGCATGGCGGTCTGCACCGACACGCCCTCGGCCGTCGTCCAGGCGGTGCGCAACGACCCCCGGGTGACGCGCGTCGGCGCTCTGCTGCGCCGCAGCTCCCTGGACGAGCTGCCGCAGCTCCTCAACGTCCTGCGTGGCGAGATGTCCCTGGTCGGTCCGCGGCCCCACGCCCTGGCCCACGAAACGCATTATTCACAACTGATCGCGGACTATCTGTCGCGCCAGCGCATGAAGCCGGGCATGACCGGCTGGGCGCAGATCAACGGCCTGCGCGGGGAGACCGACACCCCGGAGAAGATGCGCCGCCGCGTGCAGGCCGACCTCTACTACATCGAGCACTGGTCGGTGTGGCTCGACATCCGGATACTGCTGCTCACGCCCTTCGTGGCCCTGATCGACAAGAACGCCTACTGACCCCGGCCCGCCGCGCGGAACCGGGGCACGCCCAGCCTGCGGACGGAAAGTCGTGCATCACCTCGCCTTCTGGCTGCTTCTCGGGGTCGTCGCCCTGGCCCCCCTGCCCCTGGGCGCCAACCGGCCGCTCGGCTGGAACCTGATGGCGATCGCCGTCGGCCTGCTGCTGGCGCTCTGGGCCCTGGCCATGCTGCGCGACCGCAAGCGGCTGGCGATCGCCGGCCGGCGCAGCTGGCCGATGGCCCTGCTGTTCCTCGGCACCATGCTGTGGCTCGCGGTCCAGTCGCTGGCGCCGGTGTCGGAGGCGCTTCAGGCGCCGAGCTGGGCGGCCGCCGAGGCGGCGCTCGGCCAGCCCCTGGCCGGCACCATGGGGCTCGCGCCCGACCGCGCCCTCGACTACCTGGTGCGCCTGCTGACCTACGGCGGCGTCTTCTGGCTGGCGCTCTATCTCTGCCGGCGGCCGGGGCGCGCGCGGGCCGCGCTCTGGTGCATCGTCGGCGCGACCGCCGCCTACGCGACCTACGGCCTGATCGTCTACCTGTCGGGCAACGAGACGCTGGCCTGGTACGACAAGTGGGTCTACCGCGACTCGCTGACCGCGACCTTCGTCAACCGCAACTCCTTCGCGACCTATGCCGCGCTCGGGCTGGTCTGCGCCGCCGCCGTGGTCCAGGAAAAGCTGTCGGTCGGCCTGCCGCGCGGCATCCCGAAGCGCGTCGCGCTGATCCGCTTCCTCGACGACCTCGACGGCGGCTTCTGGCTCGCCGTCTACGCCCTGATCGTCTGCGGCGGCGCGCTGCTGCTCAGCACCTCGCGCGGCGGTGCGCTGGCGGCGCTGGTCGGGCTGCTCGTCCTGACCTTCGCCTGGCGCGGCCGTCGGGCGCGGCGAGACGGCGACACGGGCGGCGGCGCCAGCCTGCTGTTCGCCGGCCTGATCTGGGGCGGCGCGGCGGTGCTGCTGATCGGCGCCGGGGACCTGCTGGTCGGCCGCCTGGAGGGCCTCGAGGCCAGCGGTAACCATCGCCTGCTGATCCTCGGTCTCGGCGCCGAGGCGCTCGCCGACCGGCCGCTCACCGGCTTCGGCCTGGGCAGCTTCCCGGACGTCTTCCTGCAGTACCGCGACGCCGGCTTCGGCGTCGACCCGCTGTCGATGCGCAAGGCCCACAACTCCTACCTGGAGCTGGCCATCGAGGCCGGCATTCCCGGTGCGCTGCTGCTGCTCGCCGCGCTCGGCGTGGCGACCTGGCGCTGCCTGGCCGGCCTGGCCGCGCGCCGCGAGGAGATCGTCTTCTCGGTCGCCGCGCTCGCCGGCACGGCCGTGGTCGCCGTGCACTCGCTGGTCGACTTCAGCCTTCAGGTGCCGGCCGTGACCATGACCTGGTGCCTGCTCCTGGGACTCGGCATGGCGCAGTCCTGGCGGCACCGCGAGAGCTCGCGGCGGCACTACGACGCGGCCGGCCACGACCTGCGGGAGCGGGACGGGCCGCCCTCCGCCGAGGGCGTGGCCGCGGCGGCCTTCGGCGATCCGCGGGTCGTCAGGATGCCGACAGCAGGCCCTGCAGGCGGGTCAGCGCCTCGGGCTTCCGGGCGAGCAGGCTGAGCGCGAGCCGCCGCTCGCTCTGGGCGACCATCTGGCGGACCAGCCGCTCGCCGTCGACCGCGACGGCGACGGCGACCTGGTCGCCGACCAGCGCGCGGCTCTCGGCATCCAGGCTGGCCCAGGCGCGCAGGCCGAGCAGGGCCCGCGTCAGGGCCAGCGCTGGGGCGTAGGGCGCCAGGGCGACGGACCGCCGCCACGCGGCCTGGAAGGCCGGGGTCGCGCCCTCGGTGCTGTAGAGCGCGAGGGCGAGCTGGGCCCAGGCGAAGCCGTCGGCCGGGGCCCGTGCCAGCGCGGCGCGCTGGTTCTCGATCGAGCGGCTGAGCAGCAGCAGGCGGCGGCTCGGATCCAGCGCGGCGTCGCGGGCGACCGCGAGGTAGAGCTGGGCGAGGCGCTGGTAGAGCAGGGCGTCGTCGCTCCAGCCGAGCGCCGCCTCGTAGCCGTTGATCGCCGACCACATGCGGTCGTAGGCGTAGATGTCGCGGCTCTGCTCGAGCTTCTGGAACACCGATTCGTGGCGGTCGACGAGCAGGCCCGCGACGAAGCGCGGGACCGCCAGCGCGACCAGCACGACCGCGACCCCGAGCGCCAGCCAGGCCGGCCAGGGGTGACGCAGCCGGCCGCGGCGCGGCAGCCTACGGCCGGTAATACTTCCGGTAGGACTTATGGTAGTAGTAGCCGGAGTCGGCATAGTCGTACTGGGCGTGCTTGCGCACGTCGACATAGGTCAGGGCGATGCCGGCGAAACGGGCACCGGTCTCGAGCACCATCTTCAGGGCGGCCTTCGCGGTTTCGCGGTTGGTGCGCTCCCAGCGGACCAGGAACAGCGTCGCGTCGGCCAGGCGCATCAGCGGCAGCGCGTCCGACACCGCCAGCACCGGCGGGGTGTCCAGCACGACCATGTGGTAGCGCCGGCACAGGCTGTTCAGCAGCTTCTCCATGCGCGGCGAGGCGAGCAGTTCGACCGGCCGCAGCGCGCCGGTGCCGGCACCGATGAAATGCAGCCCCGTCGCCTCGTCCAGGGCGATGATGTCCTCGATCTCGGCGTCGCCCACGAGGTAGTCGCCGAGGCCGATGTGCGGCGCGTAGCCGAGCGTCGGGTCGACGCTGGGATGGCGCATGTCGCAGTCGATGACGATGCAGCGCCGGCCGGCCTGGGTCGACTGGCAGCCGATCGAGAGCACCGTCGACGTCTTGCCTTCGCTCGGTACCGAGGAGGTCACGAGCATGACCTTGGGCGCGGCGGCCGAGCTGGACAGCATCAGCGCCGTGCGCAGGGTGCGCACCGATTCCGCGAACAGCGATCCCTGGCGGTCGGTCGCCTGCAGGTGCGGCGCCGGTTCGCGCTTGCCGCCGGCGACCAGCGGCAGCATGCCGAGGGTCGGCAGGCCGGTGTGCTGCTCGACCTGGCTGAGGCTGCGGAAGCCGGAATCGAGGAACTCGAGCAGCAGGGCGAGGCCGAAGCCGACCATCAGCGAGGCCATCAGGGCGACGCCGACGATCATCTGCTTGTTCGGATAGAACGGCCCGCCGGGGACGTTCGCCGGCTCCAGGAGGCTCGCCTGCTTGTCGGTCGGCGCCTGCTGCTGCAGCGCGACCTCGTCGAGCCGCCGCCGGCGCTCGCGCAGCAGCTGCTCGGCGTCGTCGAGCGCCTGTTCCAGGGTGTCGCGCTCGACCTTGAGACGCGAGACCGCCTGCAGGCGCTCCTCGAGCTCGGCGCGGTCGGCCTCCATGCGGTCGACCTGCTGCTGGGCGACCGCGACCTGGCCGCCGACGTCGCCGGCGATGCCCTGCAGCTGGCTGCGCAGACTGGTGCGCAGGCGGTCGAGCTCGGCGCGCAGCTGCTGCACGCGCGGATGGCCCTCGCGGTACTGGTTGAGCAGCTCGGCCAGCTGGCGCTCGGCGTTGATGATCGAGATGCGGACGTTCTCGACGGTCGGCGAGTTGAGGCCGGCGGAGGAGTCGACCAGATCGGCACCGCGCAGCGCCCGCTGCACCTGGCCGTAGTCCTGGCGCGCCTGGGACAGCCGGGCCTGGGCGTCGCGCAGGTCGTCGGACAGCGAATCGAGCCGGCGCAGGTCGAGGGAGCGGCCTTCCAGCTCCTGGATGTCGTTGTCGCGGTTGAAGTCCTCGAGGGCTCGGCGGGCGGCGCGCACGCGCTCCTCGGCCTCGGCGACCTGGTCCTGGAAGAACTCGATGCCCTGTCCGAGCTTGCCGGCGCGCTCGTCCTCGAGGCTGGCGATGTAGAGCTGGGCGACGGTGTTGACCGCGGTCGCCGCGAACACCGGGTCGGTCGAGACGTAGCCGAGGCGGATCGTGCCGGTATTGGTGTCGGGTTGCGCGCTGAGCGCGCCGCGGAAGGCATTGGCCAGCTGGCGCAGGTACTCCGGATTGTCGGCCGGGTCCGGGATCGACTCGGGCGCCTCGAAAGTCGTCTGCTCCGGTGCGTCCATCAGGCCGTGCTCGGCGAGGAACGCCTGGGCCTTGTCCTTGAGCTCCTGGACCAGGCCCTTGCGCGGCGGCGAGAGCGCCGGGTTGAACAGCGGGTTCTGCTCCAGGTCGAGGGCCAGCACCGCCTGCTCGGCGATCGGCAGGGACTTCAGCACCACGGCCTCGGCCTGCACGGTGTAGAAGTCTCGGCCCAGGGTCTCGACGGCCTGCGGCTGGTTGGTGAAGTTGGTGCTCTGGCCCTCGATCTGCACGACTGCGCCGGCCGAGAACAGCGGCGTGATGCGATTGACGAAGACCAGGGCCAGCGCGGTGGTGATCAGGCAGATGCCGAGGATCATGAACTTGCGCCGGCGCACGATGCCGAACAGCGTGCGCAGGTCGAAGCCGCCGCCCTGCTGCGGTCGCGGCGGCGGCGCGCCACCGACCTCACGCGGCGCGACCGGCGGCAGCCGGCTGGCCGCCTCCCGCTCGGTCGGCATCTGGTAAGGCTCTGCACTCACCGGGTCGCGCTCCAACTCACGTTCCTGCCCAATTCGCCGTCACCGTCTCGCCGGCTCGCCCCGCCCGACGAAGGGGCCAACACCTCTCAGTTGTGCCGTATTTTCTTTGCTCTATAGTTAAATACTGCGATCAGCGAAGATTTTCCAGCGCTCCGCAGGTCGACCCAAGCCTTGGCCGCCACAACTCCCGATTTATTAGTATTTCAGGCAAGGCTTAAGACACCTTTTACGGCGAGGCCTCAGAAGAAGCGGCGCGGCACCTCGAGCGTGTCGCCCGGCATCAGCACCGAATCCTCCGCCACCTCGTAGGTCACCGCGCCCTCCTCGGTCTGGCGGATCAGCTCGATGCCGGAGCTGCTGGCACGCCGGGTGTAGCCGCCGGCCAGAGCCACCGCCTGGCGCACGGTCAGACCCGAGGTGTAGGGGTACTGGCCCGGTGCGTTGACCTCGCCGAGAATGAAGAAGGGCCGGAAGTTCACGACCTCGACGTTGACGCGCGGGTCGGCGATGAAGTTGGCGTCGAGTTCCTCGCGGATCGTCCGGGTCAGGCTCTGGATCGTCTTGCCCTTGGCCTCGACCGGACCGAGCAGCGGGTAGTTGATGGCGCCGCTGGAATCGATCTCGAACTCGCCCGACACGTCGGGCTGCCCGAAGACGTTGATCCTCAGGCGATCGCCGCTGTCCAGCTTGTAGGTCTGGTTGATGTCGACCGCCTGCGGCGCCGTGCCCGCCGTCGCCGCGCCGTCGCCGCCGTCCCCGGCGCAGCCCGCCAGGACTGCCGCACAGGCCAGCGCGACCGCCAGCATTCTCAAACTCTTCATGACTCTTCCCTCGCAGACAGCTCGTTGTCGACCGATCCTCGCGCCTGTCAAACTCCCGGGCGGGTGCGTTCGTTTCCACGCATCCCGGCACGCCCCGTTCAGTACTGAAGCGTCAGGTTCGCCTCGATCACCGTATCGGTATAGTTGTTGGTCTCCTGGTTGGAATCGCGCACCGAGTAGCGGCCCTGGAGTCCGGCCTGGGCGAACTCGTTGACCAGGTAGACGATGCCGGCACCGGCGTTCCAGGAGAAGTCGTTGCGGGTCGAGCCCTCGAAGTCGGAGGTCGTGATGCCGCCGGAGCTGGTCAGCATCAGGTTGTCCCGCACCTCGTAGTCGAGGCCCAGCGTGTACGCGGTGACGACGGTGCTGGAGACACCGGCCAGGGTCGATTCCTGGACCGAACGGTCGATGCCGGCGTTGACCGTCAGCGTGTCCAGCGGGTTCCACACCAGGTTGAGGCCGTAGGTCAGGCCGCTGGCGTCGGCCAGCGTCGGGTCCTCGTAGCGCTGCTGGAAATAGCCGGCGTAGACCTCCGCGCCGGTCACCGAGCTGACGTTGTAGGTCAGGCCGACGCGCAGGTCCCAGCCCCAGGAATCGCGGTTGGCCCCGGTGCTGTCGACCTCCTGGTCGTAGCGGCGCAGGTTGGCGCCCGGCTCGACGAAGGCGACGTAGCCCGGCTCGAACTCGTAGCCGCCGCGGACCCGTCCGATCATCTCGACGTAGTCGCGGTCGTCCTGCTCAAGGTAGTCGTAGGCGTAGACCTGCGCCTGGGGATTGACCATGAAGTCGCTGAAGCGGTTGCGCGACGAGACGATCGCCCGGTAGCGGTTGTACTGGTTGATGTTCTCGCCCGGCCCGGTGCTGTCGGGGTCGCTGCGGTCCTCGTGCAGACGCGAGAAGCCGATCTGGCCGGTGACGTCCGAGTCCTCGAGGAAGAAGTAGCTGGCCTGGCCGTAGACGTCGTAGTCCTCGAAGTCGTTGCTGACGTACTCGAGGTTGCGCCGCACCGTCGCCGAGATCCCGGCCTCGAGGCCGAGGTCCTGGCCGGTGTTGGTGACCAGCAGCTTCGGACTGATCTCCCAGAACAGGTCGCTCTTCTCGTCCTCGCGCTCTCGGAACACGTTGGTGTCGTAGCCGGAGCGCAGGGCGATCGTCGGGAAGATCGTGATCGGCGGGCCCGGCTGGTCCTCGTCGAAGAAGATCTCGATGCCGATCGGATCGAAGTCGGGGCGGGCCCGGCTCATCACGGCCTCTTCACGGGCGGTCTGCGCCTGGCCGGCCGTCGAGCACAGCAGACCGGCCGCCACCAGGCTTCCGCCGGCGAGGCCGAGCGCGCCGAGGCGTCGCGCCCGCGAGGCCATGCCCGGCCGCCGGGCGGGCCCGCCGGAGCGACGCCGTGAGAGGGGGACTGCCGCCGTCATGCCGCCTCAGCTGGACGGGCTGACGCCGTTGTTCGAGACGAAGACCGGCGGCGGCGGCGGCGCGGCCGGGGGGCGGGTCGTCGGCGTGCCGGCGATCGCGCCGGTCCCGGCGCCCGGGCCGGCGGCCGGCGCGATGCCGCTGACCGTGGCGATCGCCGCCTGGGTGCGGAACTCGAGCTCGAGCAGGCTGTCGAGCGAAGCCTGGGTCGGCAGCGGCAGGGCCGCCGGACGGGCCTGCTGGCTCCGGGCGCCCTGCTGCTGGCCCTGCTGAGCTCCCTGGACGCTCTGGTTGCGGCGCTGGCCGCGCACGTTGCTGAGGTCGAGACGGCTCGGCAGCTCGACCGGCTCCATGACGATGCCGCTGATGATGCTGCCGAGGCCGCCACCGGCCGTCCCGGCGCGCGCGCCCTCGAACTCCAGCGTCAGCGTTCCGTTGCCGACCTCGACCAGCACCGACAGGCCGGCCGCACCGTAGCTGACGTTGTCGAGCACGGCGTCGCCGGCGCCGCGCAGATAGGCGGTGTCGAACCAGTCGCCGACGTTGGACTTGCCGAGAAAGTACTCGACGCCGTTGACCTTGAACTTTTCGCCGAAGGGACTGGTGGTGCGCGACGCCAGCTGCTCGGCGGTCAGCAGCGTGACCCGGTACTGGCCGTTCGGCACCTTGAGATTGACGCTCTCGAGGTTCTCGATGACGTCCTCCAGCACGTTGCCGTCGCCGACGCGGTCGCGGTCGCGCATGCCGAAGCCGCCGACCTCGGCGCTGAAGGGCGTGAGCTGCTGGAAGCCGTCGGCGACCGGCGTCGTGAGCCCGCCGAGGTCCCAGGCGAAGGTGCCCTCGGCCGGCACGAAGTCGGCATCGACCTCGACGTTCATGATTCGCGGTGCGCCCAGCGAGGCGGACATGCCGTCGTTGATCGACTGGTTGAGCGCGAAGCGGCGGTCCGAGTCCTTGAGCCGCGGGTCGCGGCCGACCGCCAGCGACAGCGCGATCGCGCGCACGGCGACGGTGCGCGGCTCGGGATTGCCGGAGGCCAGGAACTCGTTGATCATCGCGTTGGCGTCGCCGTTGCCGGTCGCCAGGTCGTTGAGCAGCTGGGTCGGCACCGGCCGGGTCTGCTCGGCCTCCTCGATCAGCGACTGGATCTCCGGATCGAGGCTGTTGCCGTCCAGGCCGCCGCCGGCGCCGAGCCCGGGCGGCGTGCCTTCGGGCGCCGCCGCGGGAATCGCATCCTGGGCCCAGACGACCGAAGCGCCGACCGAAGCGCCGATCAAGGCGCCGCCGGGCGCGCCGATGGCAACCACCGAGGCCAGCACCGCAGCGCGCACCGACGCAGCCCGCACCGTCCATGTCATCCGCATCACCCTCCAGACCGCTCGCCCGCCCCCCTGCGAGCCAGCACCCTAACCCCAATTGCTTCACAAAATGCTAACGATCATTTACTAGCCATTTACCATCAACGCCGCAGCAATGACAGTGAAATATGGTTCAGGTTTCCGTGCCCGAGGACTGCGGCCCATTGCTTGGTGATCGCTCCCGCGACAAAAGAATACCTGACAGGATTCACCGGGGTCTATACACGTTCTCGCGCCAGGCGACAAGAAATGACCCATCGCTCCACCACCCCCTAGCCGTCGGATCCCCGGATGGACGACAAGAGTGAGCCGCACGCGCTCGACAGCATAGTGCGCTGGAAGGGGCGAAGCGGAAACGATTCCAATAGCTTGTCCGGCGGCGGGTGGAACCGGCAACCGCACGGCCCGGCCCCGGTGGGCGGTGGATCGGACGAGCCGGAGGGAACAACCGAAGGTAGCGACGCGTCGGAAACCGCCGGACCCGGCGACGTGGCCGGGGGCGATGCCGAGGCCGCGGCGCAGGGCGCGCCCGAGGACGGCGCGGCGGGCGACCGGGCGGGCGACCGGCCGAGCGGGCCCCGCGCGGCGGCCGGTCGCGAGACCGACGCCGACGCCGGGGGGCCGCCGTCGGGACCCGGCGCGGGCGCCGTTGCCGTCTATCGGCCGGACCTGCTCGCGAACTGCCTGATGCGGCTGTGCGCCGCGCACGGCCGGCCGATCGGCGCCGCCGACCTGCGTTCGGCCGTGCCGAGCAGCCCGTCCGGCATGACGCTCGACCAGTTCTGCCGGGCCGCGGTGCGCCTCGGCTACAAGGTGCGTCGCCTGTCGCTGGCCGGCATGCCGCCCGACGGCCGGGCTCTGGCGGCCATGCCCGCGCCCTACCTGCTGGTCGGGCCGGATCGCGCCGGCGGCCACGAGGCCCGGCAGGAGGCCGGGAGCGAAGCGGTCGGCGCGGCCCGCGTGGTCGAGCAGGCGGGGCCCGACGGCCTGCGCCTCTGGGACCCGCAGGAAGACCGCATCGAGGAGGTGCCGCCGGCCTCGGCGGCGCGCCTCGGCATGACGGAAGCGGTGCTGATCCGCCCCGAGGAGGCCGAGGCGGCGGCGCGCGACAAGAGCGACTGGCGCGCCAAGATGACCAAGCGCGTGCGCGGCGTGCTCGGCGAGCTGATCCTGGCCTCGCTGGTGCTCAACCTGCTGGCCCTGGCGACGCCGCTGTTCACCATGACGCTCTACAACAAGGTGATCGGGCAGCAGGCGCTCTCGACGCTCGACGTGCTCGCGCTCGGCATGGTCGTGGTCTACGCCTTCGACGTCGTCCTGCGCATCGTGCGCGGCTACATCTCCAGCCACACCGGCGGCCGACTCGACGCGCTGGTCGGCGGCGAGGTCATGCACCACCTGGTGCACCTGCCCTTCTCCCACTTCGAGCGCACCCCGAGCGGCCTGATCGCCGAGCGCGTGCGCCAGCTCGACACGATCCGCGCCTTCTTCACCGGCCAGATGCCGATGACCCTGGTCGACATGGCCTTCGTGGTCGTCTTCCTGGCGGCACTGTTCTTCATCCATCCCGTGCTGGCCTGGATCACCCTGGGCGCCATGCCGCTGTTCATCGGCCTGTCGTTCCTGTTCCACCGCCGCCAGAAGGAGCTGGTCGAGCAGTCGTTTCGCGCCCAGGCGGCGAAATCCTCGCAGATCGCCGAGACCATGCAGAACGCCCTGACGGTCAAGGCCCTGGGCCTGGAGCCGGAGGTCGAGCGGCGCTGGGAGCAGCGCCTCGCCCTGTCGGCCTGGACCAGCTTCCGGGCCAGCAACCTGAGCAACCAGGTCGCCGCCGTCGGCCAGGGCCTGCAGATGCTCGCCGGCCTGCTGATCCTCTACGTCGGCGCGCAGCTGGTGATCGCCGGCGAGACGACGATCGGCGCCCTGATCGCCGGCAACATCCTGGCGACCCGGGCGCTGGCGCCGCTGCGCCTCGTCGTCGTCGCCTGGGTCCAGCTGCAGGAGGTGCGCGCCGCCTTCGAGCGCCTCGACGGCATCATGAGCGAGCCGACCGAGGCGGCGCCCGGCAGCGGCTCGGCGATGCCGCGGCTGGCCGGGCGCATCGTCGCCGAAGACCTGACCTACGGCTTCGAGCCGGGCCTGCCGCCGATCCTGCGGCAGGTCGACCTGACGATCCCCCAGGGCACCGTGCTCGGCATCATCGGGCCCTCGGGCTCCGGCAAGACCACGCTGGTGCGTCTGCTCCAGGGCCTCTACCGGCCGACTGCGGGACGGGTGCTCTACGACGACCACGACCTCGGCCACCTCAGTCCTTCGAGCCTGCGCCAGCAGCTCGGGGTCGTGCCGCAGGAGACCCAGCTGTTCGCCGGCACGATCCGCGAGAACGTGCTGGCCGGCTCCGACGTCAAGGATCCCGAGCGCGTCGTCGCGGTCTGCAAGTTCGTCGGCGCCCACGGCTTCATCCAGCGCCTGCCGAAGGGCTACGAGACGCCGCTCGGCGAGCGCGGGGTCGGCCTCTCGGCCGGCCAGCGCCAGCTGCTCTGCATCGCCCGGGCGCTGATCCGCAATCCGCGCATCCTGATCCTGGACGAGGCGACGAGCGACCTCGACCCGGTCACCGAGGAGCGGCTGCTGCGCAACCTGCAGCGTGCCTCGAAGGGCCGCACGGTGGTCATGATCTCGCACCGCCTCAGCCCCTTCGCCATCGCCGACCGGGTGGCGCTGCTGATGAACGGCCGGATCGAGCGCGTCGGCCCGCCGGCCGAGGTCATCGCCTTCGCCAAGGCGCGCATGAACGAGGCCGCGGAGGCCGGCAATCCGTGAGCCGCAAGCCCCCGACCGACGGGCCGTCTACTGACGAATTGAGCTTTTCGGCCAGCTGCGGGAAGCTGCCCCCGGCATGAGCGACCCCGACCGCAAGGAACCCTCTTTCGGCCTGCCGGCCCGCCGGGCCAAGCAGCCGGTGGCGCGGCCGCGCGGCCAGAAGCTGCCGAGCCTGTGGAGCGACAAGGACCTGCGCGCCCGCTACGTCGACTTCCTGCCCGATTCCCAGGCGGTGGTCGAACGCGAGCACTCGCCCGTGGCGCGCATCCTGCTGTTCGTGCTTTCGGGCCTGTTCCTGCTGTTCCTGGCCTACATCGCGGTCGCCGAGGTCGACCAGGTCGCGACCGGCCAGGGCGTCGTGCGGCCGTTCGGCGAGGTCAAGCTGATCAACCATCCGGTCGGCGGACGGGTCAGCCGGCTCTACGTACGCGACGGCGACCTGGTCAACGAAGGCGCCCCGCTGGTCGAGCTCGACCCCGAGCTGACCGAGCGCGAGGTCGGCCAGATGCAAGCCGATGTCGACACGCTCGAGGCCCAGACGCTGCGCCTGGAGGCGGAGGCGACGAGCAGCGAGCTGGCCTTCCCCCCGGCCCTGGTCGAAGGCCGGCCCGAGGCGGTGCAGGCCCAGATCAACCTCTACAACGCCCGGCGCAACGCGATCGAATCGCGCCTCGCCGCGGCGCGCGAGGTGGTCTCCCAGCGCGCCCAGGCGGTGCAGGGCCAGCAGGACCGCCTGGGTCCCTTGCGCGACAGCCTGGAGATCCTGCGCAGCCAGGCCGCCTCGATCCAGACGCTGGTCGACAAGGGCTACTTCCCGCAGATCCGCTACCAGTCGATCCAGCGCCAGGTGGTCGAGGCCGCCGGCGACCTGGCCCAGGCACAGAGCGACCTGGCGACGGCGCGCGCGGCGCTCAAGGAGGCCGAGAGCAATCTCGAGTCGCAGCAGCGCGACTGGGAGAGCCAGGTGCTCGACGAGCTGGCGGTGACGCTGTCGGAGCGGGAGAAGGCGCGCACGCAGCTGGCCCAGCAGAGCACGGCGCTGCGCAACCTGGTGCTGCGCGCGCCGGTCGACGGCGTCATCCAGGACCTGACCGTCACCTCGGCCGGCCAGTCGATCGGCGCCAACCAGCCGATGATGAAGGTCGTGCCGGTCGGCGACAGCCTGATCGTCGAGACCCGGGTGCGCAACGCCGACATCGGCGCGATCGAGGAAGGCATGCCCGCGGAGGTCAAGGTCGAGACCTTCAACTTCATCAACTACGGCTCGCTCGCCGGCAAGGTCGAGCGGATCTCGCCCGACGCCGTCGCCGACGAGAAGTCGGGCGAGCTGTTCTACGAGGTCGACGTGCGCACCGAGACGACGACGCTGACCGCGCCCGGCGGCCGGCCGGTGCGCGTGCTGCCCGGCATGCAGACCCAGGTCGACTTCCGGATCGGCGAGCGCACGATCCTGGCCTACCTGACCGACCGCCTGCGCGAGACCGCTTCCGAGGCCCTGCGCGAGCGCTGAGCGGACCCCGGACGCCGCTCAGCCGGGCAGGACGAGGCGGGCCTCGCGCATCTCGCGGAGCAGCCGCTCCAGGTCCGCGCGCAGCCTCTCTTCCGTCGTTTCGGGGAAGGCCGCCGCCAGGGTCTCGGCGATCTCCGCCTCGCTGCAGGGCGTCTCGACCAGCCGCCAGACGCCGCTGGTGACCGGATCGAGGTAGAAGATCTCGCCGCTGTCCGGCTCGACCAGGAAGAACTCGCCGTCGATCTCCGTGGTCGTCACGGCCGGGTTGCGTCTCAGGACGCCAGGAGCTTCAGCGCCGGTCACGTCACCTCCTCGATCAACCCGCCTCGATCAGCCGGCGCGCGGCCGCGGCCTCGCGGTAGCGCAGGCGCCGGCAGGGCAGCCGCCCGGCCAGACGCCGGCACCAGTCCAGCAGGCCGCCGGGCGCCAGGCCCGGGGCCAGGGCGTTGGGCAGCAGGGCGCGCAGCACGGCCGGCGCCTCGACCGGCTCGAGGCGCGCCTCGCCCCCCAACCCCGCGACGGCCCCGTCGATATCGCCTGAGCGCTCGACCAGCAAGAGCCGACGCAGCGGCGCGCTGCACCCGGGCTGCGCCAGCAGGGCCGGCGGCAGCTCCAGAAACGCGACGCTGCCCCCGTCAAAGCCGGTGCTGGAGGCGGCCAGGCGCCGCAGGGGGGCGGAGCTGTGCGCGGGCAGCGGCAGGCGCAGCTTCGCGCCGACCCCCAGCGCGGTCCCGACCGCGCCGGCGCCGCTCGCGCAATCGTCGAGGCGCACGGCGATCCGGTCGTCGCCGAACAGGCGATGGCCTGCGGCCGCGCATTCCAGGGCGAGGGTCGACTTGCCGGCCCCGCTCGCGCCGAGCAGCAGCGTCAGGCCGCCGGTTCGGTCCGGCCCGCCGTCGAGCTCGACGGCGGCGGCGTGCAGCTGGACCCAGTCGGGACGGCTGCGCACCCAGGCGCCGGTCGCCGCTCCGGCCACGGCGTTGGCCGCCTCGATCGCCGTGCCGGCCTCGAAGCAGCCGTTCTCCAGCAGGTCGTGACGGACCGCATAGCCCTCGCCCTGCCCGACGACCGAGAGGGTCTCGCGGCCGGACGCTGCGGCATCGGCCTCGCACCGCCAGCCGGGCAGGCAGAGGCCGAGCAGTGCGGCGACCTCGGCGGGCAGGGCGGCGGCGATCTCGAAGCCGCCCCCGGGGCCGGCGGCGCAGAGTCGGCAGGAATCGGTGGACGGGCCCGGGACGGTCATGGCGGCGCGAGTATGCCGCAGCCGTACCGAGATTGCGCGCTTCCGGCGCAGCGGCGCGCCGGCTGCGCTCAGTCGCGCGGGGCGTACTTGGCCAGGATCCGCTGCAGCGTGCGGCGGTGCATGCGCAGGCGGCGCGCCGTCTCGGAGACGTTGCGGTCGCACTGCTCGTAGACCCGCTGGATGTGCTCCCAGCGGACCCGGTCGGCCGACATCGGGTTCTCCGGCGGCGGCGGCAGGTCGCCGTCCTCGACGGTCAGCGCGGCGGCGATCTGGTCGGCGTCGGCCGGCTTGGGCAGGTAGTCGGTGGCG
Source organism: Alphaproteobacteria bacterium (assembly GCA_030433005.1). Classification (GTDB taxonomy): domain Bacteria; phylum Pseudomonadota; class Alphaproteobacteria; order Kiloniellales; family DSM-21159; genus Tistlia. The sequence goes on along the minus strand of JAUILQ010000003.1, from coordinate 26,501 downwards.
CCGACCTTCACCGCCGCGACGGCGGTCGCGATGTTGCCGTAGCCGGTCAGGATGACGATGCGGGTGTTCTCGTCGGCGTCGCGCAGCGCCTGCACCACGTCGAGACCGCTGCCGTCCTGCAGCCGCAGATCGACCACCGCATACTCCGGCGGATCGCGGCGCGCGGCCGCGAGAGCTTCCGCGACCGAGGCGGCCTGCTCGACCGCGAAGCCGCGCTGCTCCATCGCCCGCGCGAGCCGCGAGCAGAAGCGCTCGTCGTCGTCCACGATCAGCAGCCGCCGCTCGTCGGCGGGAGTGACGCGGGCCGGCTGTTCCATCTGCAGTGTCGTCATGGCGCTATCCCTTTCCTGCCACGACATGGGCGCTCGGCCAGGAAATGACAACCTCCGCACCGCTTCCCGAGCCGATCCCCGAGCCGCCGCCCGAGCGGTTCGGCGCGGCGCGGTTCGCGAAGGACAGCGTGGCGCCGGTGCGCGCCAGCAGGGTCTGGGCGATGAAGATGCCGAGACCCATGTGATCGCCGTCGCCCCGGCGGTCGCCGGCGCCGGCAGCGCGCGCGTCGCTGCGGCCGGTCGAGACGTAGGGGTCTCCGAGATCGCTGAGCACCTGCGGCGAGAAGCCGGGGCCGTCGTCGCGGATCGTCACCGTGACCTCCTCGTCGCTCCAGGCGAGCTCGACGGTCACCACCCTGCGCGCGAACTGCAGGGCGTTCTGCAGCAGGCTGCCGAGGCCGTGCACCAGGTCGGCGCGGCGCACCAGCGTCGGCTGCTCGCTGGCCCGCAGGCCGTCGGCGCAGCGGATCTCCAGGGTCTTGCCCTCGCGCTCGAAGGGCGCGGCGGCGGCCTCGACCAGGGCCGCCAGCGGCAGGCGATGGAAGGGCGTGTCCTCGCGGCGGTCCGGTCCGCCGTCGGGGCGCGCGCCGAGTTCGGCCAGAATCTCCCGGCAGCGCTCGGTCTCGCCGCGCAGCAGCGCTAGGTCCTGGCGGACCGGGCTGTCGTCCGGCAGGTCCGGCGGCATCTCGTGCTCCAGCTCGCGCGCCACCACGGCAATCGTCGCGAGCGGGCTGCCCAGCTCGTGCGCCGCCGCCGCCGCGAGGCCGCCGAGCGCCGCCAGGCGCTGCTCGCGCTCGAGAGCCAGTTGAGTCGCCGCCAGGGCGTCGGCCATGCGGCGCGATTCGCTGGCCAGCGAGGAGACGTACGCGGCGGTGAAGACGACGGCCAGGACCAGCGCCGCCCAGACTCCCAGCAGGTAGGTCGGCGGCAGATGCAGCGCGCTCTCGCCCCAGGGCAGCGGCAGGTGCCAGAGGCCGAGCGCGGAGATGCCGGCGATGGCCAGCGCGGAGAGCAGCAGGGTGCTGCGCCGCGACAGCGTCGCCGCCGAGACGACGACCGGCGCCAGCACGAGGATGGCGAAGGGATTGTGCAGTCCCCCGGTCAGCGCGAGCAGGGCCAGAAGCTGGACGAGGTCGAAGCCCAGCGAGGCCGTCGCCGCGGGATCGCGCAGCCAGACCGTGCCGCGCTGCAGCAGCGCGACGCTGAGATTGACGACCGCGGCGACCAGGATGACGGCAGCCGCCTCGATCATCGCGACGTCGAACTTGAGCGCCGCGGTCACCACGACCAGCGCGGTGAGCTGCCCGACGATGGCCACCCAGCGGATGAAGATCAGCGTGCGCAGGCGCACGTGCCCTGCCGGCCGGGCCGGCCGCACCGGCAGGAAGCGCCGCACCAGAGTGGCGGCCTCCGGCAGCGCGGAACTCCTGGCTTCGGTCATGGGGCCACGAGACTACGGCAGGCCTCGGCGCGCAAGCAGGCAAAAGGGCACAGCCGCGACGGCACGGTCGGGGTCACCGGCAACTCGGTTGCCCGGTCGGCAGCCGACTGGAGCGCCGGCCGGCGAACCGGCTCTAGTCGACCCGCCGCAGGGTCGAAGGGTCCATCGCCGAGAACAGCGAGTCGACCGCCGCGCCGCCGCGCGCGAGCGGCAGGACCAGGTGCACATAGCTCCACAGCCGGTCGCCGATCGCGACGTGGGAGCGCCGCGCCAGGCTCGGCCGCCGCCGCTCGGCGACGCTGCGCGCCGTCTCGGCGAGCAGCCAGGCGTCTTCCGGCTCGAGCCACTGCTCGGGCGTGCGACCGCGCAGCTCGCTGCCGTGCTTGTCGCAGATCGACGTGCCGGCCAGACGAATCCGCAGCTGCGGGCGCGGGCCCTCGAAGTCGAGCAGCAGGACGGTCGGCAGGATCCTCCGCGGCAACTCGACCGGATCGAGCCGTCCCGGCAGGCGGTCCGCGAGACCGCCTTCGCACCACAGGAGGTGGCAGGCGCTCAGCAAGGGATAATCAGAAATCTGGTTTAACGGCAGTTCTTCGTGGAAGGACTGGTTCCAGGGCTGGACTGCGGCGATCGACACCTGCGTTTCTCCCGGAAATGGCATTTCTTTCTGCCGTGGGAGTGTAGGTTGCGGCGCGCCGCCCGTCCGGTAGTATTACAAATTTTCTGGTTCTCTCTTGGGTACCCATTCCTCCGCCCGGATCATGGCCGAGCAAACCCCGGAAGAGTTCCGCCTCCCGGCTGCACCCGAGGCCCCGCTCTAGCGGGCCAGCTCCATCATCGAGCCCGGATCGGCGACCTTGAAGAAGGAATCGACGCGCTCGCCGTCGCGCGACAGCGGCATGATCAGGCGGACGTAGCGCCAGTTGCGGCGGTTCAGCGACACGTAGGAACGCCGCGCCAGGCTCGGCGTGCCGCTGCGCGCGATCGCGACCACCGAGGAGACCACCGCGCCGGCGTCATCGGGCTGGAAGAAGTCGTCGGTGGTCTTGCCCTTGAGCTCGCCGCCGTGCTTGGCGCAGACCTCTGTGCCGGCGAGACGGACGCGCAGCTGCGGCCGCTCGCCGTCCTCCTCGAGATCGAGCATCATCACCGTCGGCAGGATTTCGCGGGGCAGGTCGAGCGGATCGATGCGGGTCGGCAGGGCTCCGTCCTCGCCGCTCTCGCGCCAGACCCGGTGGCAAGCGGCCAGAAGGGGATAGCCGTCGAGCTCGGAAAGCGAGAGCTCTTCGTGACGGGCGCGCTCCCAGCGGCCCAACAGGGAAGTCGACAAGATCAAACTCCAGGCATCGTCGGAGGCGAAGATCGCCGCACGCGATTAACAACGAGTTTACGTAACGGCAAGCAGGAGGGACGGTTCCTCAACCGTAGCGCTGGAGGCTTGCGCCATGGCGCCGCAGCCAGTCGCGCGAGCCGCCGCAGTCCTGCGCGAGCCGCTCGCACAGACTCCAGAAGGCCGGCGAGTGGTCGAGATGGGCGAGGTGCGCGACCTCGTGGGCGACCACGTAGTCGAGCACCGCTTCCGGCGCCAGCACCAGCCGCCAGCAGAAGGAGAGGTCGCCGCGCGCCGTGCAGCTGCCCCAGCGGCTCGTCGTCTCGCGCACCGCGATACGGCGCAACGCCCGGACGGGTCGGGCGGCCGGCGCCGCCGCGGCGAGTTCCTGCAGTCGCAAGGCCTTGCCGCGGGCCCGGCTCGCCACCTCGCGGCGGGCTTCGGCCTTGAGGAAGTCGGCAACCCGGCGCGGCAGGTGCTCGGCGGCCCCCGAGACCCAGAGCAGCCCGCTGTCGCGCCAGACCGCGCCACGCGCCCAGGGGGCGTGACGGATGCGGTGCTCGACGCCGAGCAGCGGCACGCAGGCGCCGTCCTCGAAGGGCACGCGCGGCGGCAGCTGCGCCAGCCGGCCGACGATCCAGCCGCTCTGGCGCTCGATGAACTCCAGGCCGCGCTGCGGCGGCAGCCCCTCGGGCAGCGTCAGGACCAGTCCGCCGCGCGCCGGGTCGAGGCGCAGCGACAGCCGCCGGGCGCGCGCCGAGACGCGCAGCTCCAGCGGCACCGTGCGGCCGCCGAAGGTCAGATGGCTGGGCAGCGTCGAATCGAGCGGCATGGCGGAAGGCTAGCGAGTGCCTCGGCGCCGCGGCAACCGCCTGACCGGACGGCCCGGAGGACTCACAGATGGGCCCGGGCCAGGGCCTCGACCTCGGGGTCGAGGTCCGGCAACCGCAGGTCGACGCCCGCCGACAGCGCGGCCTCGATCGCCTCCAGCGCGGCGACGCGCCCGTAGCGCTTGTCCTCCGCCGCGATCAGGTGCCAGGGCGCATGCGGCGTCGACGTCTCGGCCAGCATCGCCTCGATGGCCTCGAGATAGGCGTCGCGCAGCTCCAGGTTCCGGAAGTCCTCGGGGGCCAGCTTCCAGCGCTTCAGCGGCTCCTCGAAGCGGGCGCGCAGGCGCCGCTTCTGCTCCTCGAGCGAGAGATGAAGGAACAGCTTGACCACGCGGATGCCGTCGTTGGTCAGGATCCGTTCGAAGTCGTTGATCTCGCCGTAGGCGCGCGCCCAGTCGGACTCGGGCGTCAGCTTCTCGACCCGCTCGACCAGCACCCGGCCGTACCAGGAGCGGTCGAAGACGCCGATCTCGCAGTCGTGCGGCAGGCGCGTCCAGAAGCGCTGCAGGTAGTGCTGCCGCAGCTCCTGCCGGTTCGGCGCGCCGATCGGCCAGACCTCGAAGCCGCGCGGATCGAGCAGCGCGGTCAGGCGGCGGATCGTGCCGCCCTTGCCGGCGGCGTCCCAGCCCTCGAACACCACGACCGCGGCGCGGCCCTGGCGCCAGTAGGCGAGCTGGACGACGCGCAGGCGGTGCTGCAGATCCGCCAGCCGCGTCTCGTAGGGCGCCTTCTTCAGCGCGCGGCCGAGATCGAGGTCGGAGAGGCGCATCGCCTCCCGGCCGGGGCGGCCCGCATGCGACTTGTCGTGTGACACCACGGCCTCCTGCAGCCCCGCCCCCGCCCGCCTCGGAGGCGGCGCGGGATGGCGGTGAGGGTGGGATTCGAACCCACGAAGGGCTTGCACCCTTACACGCGTTCCAGGCGTGCGCCTTCAACCACTCGGCCACCTCACCCCAGGAGCGTCGGGCGACCGGTCGCCGACCGGCCCCGCGGCCCGCTGGACGGCGTCAGGGCCGCCCGCCGGGGAGCGCGGAAGTTAGCGAAGCTCGCCGCCGGTTGCAACGCCGCGGAAGCGGCCCCCTGGTGGGGTATCCGGAGGGCCGCATCTCGCCGTGCCGGCGCCTGCCCCCCTTGAAGCACGCGCGAAAGGAGCGTATTGGCGAAGGCGATGCACGTGATCGCCCGTCTCCTCGGCTACCTCTTCCTGTTCGCGGCCATCGCGGCGCTCGCCTACGACCTGCTGGCCTGGTCGACGACCGGCAGCTTCGCCCTGTCGGACCTCGGCACGCTCTGGGCGCAGATCGACCGGCCGAGCCTGAACCTGACCCAGGCCGTGCTCGAGCGCCACGTCTGGGCGCCGCTGTGGGACGGCCTTTTCTGGGTCCTGCTGCGCCCGGCCGTCGCGGTCTTCGCGGTGCTCGGCCTGGTCTTCCTGCTGCTCGGCCGCGCCGGCCGGCCGAGGCGCGAGGGCGTCTTCAAGAAGTAGTCGGCCGCTCGCCGATCAGGCGGTGCCGGCCCGCTCGCCCTAGCTCGCGTCCATCTTGAGGGCGGCCAGGAAGGCGGACTGCGGGATCTCGACGTTGCCGAACTGGCGCATCCGCTTCTTGCCCTCCTTCTGCTTCTCCAGGAGCTTGCGCTTGCGGGTCGCGTCGCCGCCGTAGCACTTGGCGGTGACGTCCTTGCGCATCGCCGAGACGGTCTCGCGCGCGATCACCTTGCCGCCGATCGCCGCCTGGATGGCGATGCGGAACAGCTGCCGCGGGATCAGCTCCTTGAGCTTGGCGCAGAGCGCGCGGCCGCGCACCTCGGCCTGGCTGCGGTGGACGACCAGCGACAGCGCGTCGACCGGCTCGGCGTTGACCAGGATCGAGACCTTCACCAGGTCGCCCTCGCGGTAACCGAGCAGGTGGTAGTCGAAGGAGGCGTAGCCGCGGGTCACCGACTTCAGGCGGTCGTAGAAGTCGAAGACGACCTCGTTGAGCGGCAGCTCGTACACGACCATGGCGCGGCTGCCGGCGTAGGTCAGCTCCTGCTGGATGCCGCGCTTCTCCTCGCACAGCTTCAGGACCGAGCCGAGGTAGTCGTCGGGCACCAGGATCGTCGCCTTGATCCAGGGCTCCTCGATCCACTCGATGCGCGTCGGGTCGGGCATGTCGCTAGGGTTGTGCAGCTTCTCGACAGAGCCGTCGCGCAGGTGGATGTCGTAGACCACCGAGGGCGCCGTGGTGATCAGGTCCAGGTCGAACTCGCGCTCCAGGCGCTCCTGCACGATCTCCAGGTGCAGCATGCCCAGGAAGCCGCAGCGGAAGCCGAAGCCGAGCGCCGGGCTGACCTCCGGCTCGAAGACGAAGGAGGAGTCGTTGAGCGCCAGCTTGCCCAGGGAGTCGCGCAGGTCCTCGTAGTCCGCGGTGTCGGCGGCGAAGAGGCCGCAGAAGACCACGGGGATCGAGGGCTTGAAGCCGGTCAGCGGCGCGTCGCACTGGCGGCGCTCGTCGGTCACGGTGTCGCCGACCTTGGCGTCGGCGATGTCCTTGACGCCGGAGATGACGTAGCCGATCTCGCCGGGGCCCAGCGCCTCGTGCTTGCGCCGGGCGGGGCCGAAGATGCCGACCTCGGTGACGTCGTGGACGGCGCGCGTGCCGAGCATGCGGATCTTCATGCCGGCCTTGATGCGGCCCTCCATGACCCGGATCAGGGTCACGACGCCGAGGTAGGGGTCGTACCAGGAGTCGACGATCAGCGCCTTGAGCGGCGCCTCGGCGTCGCCCGTCGGCGGCGGCAGGCGCTGGACGATCGCCTCGAGGACCTCGGCGATGCCCTTCCCGGTCTTGGCCGAGATCATCAGGGCGTCGGTGGTGTCGAGGCCGATGACCTCCTCGATCTGCTCCATGATGCGCAGCGGCTCGGCGGCCGGCAGGTCGATCTTGTTGAGCACCGGGATGATCTCGTGGTCGTGCTCGAGCGCCAGGTAGACGTTGGCCAGGGTCTGGGCCTCGACGCCCTGGCTGGCGTCGACCAGCAGGATCGAGCCCTCGCAGGCCTTCATCGAGCGGCTGACCTCGTAGGAGAAGTCGACGTGGCCCGGCGTATCGATCATGTTCAGCGTGTAGACCTTGCCGTCGCTCGCCTCGTAGCGCAGGCGCACGGTCTGGGCCTTGATGGTGATGCCGCGCTCGCGCTCGAGCTCCATCGAGTCGAGCACCTGCTCCTTCATCTCGCGCTCGGTCAGCCCGCCGCAGAGCTGGATCATGCGGTCGGCCAGCGTCGACTTGCCGTGGTCGATGTGGGCGATGATGGCGAAGTTGCGGATATGCGAGAGATCGGTCATCGAGGGACTTTGCTGAAGCGTGAGGAAAGACGCCGCCGCGGCGGGGCCGGGAGCCGCGCGAACGCAGGCGCAACATAGGGGCGCGCCCGCCTGCGGGCAATGCCCGCTTGAAGCCAGGCGCGCTCGTCCCGCGCGCGCATCGGGCCTTGCGGCACCAGCCCACGCCCCCACCCGGCCACCCACGACAGTATCCTGAATGGGTGGCCGGGTGGGGGCGTGGGCTGGTGCCGAATCCGCGCGAGCGGAAAACGCAACCGGACCGTCACGCCGGCGCCGCGATCTGCGCTAGACTGGCCTCATGAGCGAAAAGTCCGACAACGGGATCGCCCCGAACCTCTTCATGGCCGGCCTGCTGGTCGCGGTCGGCCTCGGCGTCTGCGGCTGGTTCGTGGCGCAGGGCCTGGAATCCTTCCGCACCGGCGAGCGCACGGTGACCGTCAAGGGCCTGGCCGAGCGCGAGGTCGAGGCCGATCTCGCGCTCTGGTCGCTGCGCTTCGTCGCCACCGACGACGACCTGGCCGCGGCCCAGCGCAGCCTGCAGCAGGACGCCGCCCGGGTGCGCGCGTTCCTGACCGGGGCGGGCTTCACCGAGGCCGAGATCGAGCTCGCCGACTACCAGGTCACCGACCTGCTGGCCCAGCAGTACCGCAGCGGCCCGGTCGAGAGCCGCTACATCCTGGCCCAGACCCTGCTGCTGCGCTCCGGCGACATCGCCAAGGTCGGCCAGGCCGCGCAGAAGGTCGGCGAGCTGGTCGACGCCGGCGTCGTGCTGTCGAGCGAGAACCAGCCGGTCAGCGGCCCGGTCTACCTCTTCACCGAGCTCAACGACGTCAAGCCGGCGATGATCGCCGAGGCCACGGCCAACGCCCGCGAGGCGGCCGAGCAGTTCGCCCGCGACGCCGGCTCCGAGGTCGGCCCGATCCGCCGCGCCAACCAGGGCCTGTTCCAGATCCTGCCGCGCGACGACTACCCCGGCGCCTACGAGCCCAAGCAGCCGGTCAAGCGCCTGCGCGTGGTGACCACCCTGGAGTACCTGCTGGAGGAGTGACGGCGTTCAGTCCTGCACCCGCCCCAGGGCCCGCCGCAGGCGGGTCATCAGGTCGGACGCGGTGACGACCTCGCCCGGCTCGATCGGCAGGCCGGCGGCCCGCAGCTGGCGCGCGGTCCAGGTGTTGCAGGTGTTGCCCAGGCTGAAGCGGCCCAGCGCCGGGTAGAAGCGGCTGTCCGGATAGAGCCCGGGCGCGAGCGGCTCGGCCGCGGCGGCGCCGGCGGGGCGCTCGAAGTCGTCGGCGATGGCCTGGACGAGCCGGGCGAAGCGCACGCGGTCCAGGGTCAGCGTGACGACCTCGTCGTCCGGCCGCAGCCGCTCCGGCGGCGCGGCGAGCGGGGCCACGTGCATGACCGCGGGCCCGGGCGTCAGGATCGCGTCGAGCGCCAGGCCGAGCGTCTTCTCGCCGGCCGGGTAGTACTCGCGGTCGCCCCAGCCGAACTCCAGGAAGGCGGCGCCGGGGAAGTCCGCGGCCTCCGGCATCGCCTCCAGCGCCCGGACCGCCGGGCCGGGCAGCACGATCGCCGTGTGCCAGCCGTTGCTCGCGATGCGCACCGGCTGGGCCGAGGCCTCGGCGGCGCGCGCCTCCCCGGCCGCGAGCCAGAGCCCGCAGAGCAGCCCGAGCGCGAACAGGATCGGCAGCCTCATGAGCCCAGGCTAGGGCAGACGGCCGGCCCTGCAAATCCCGAGGGAATCGCGCCGCGAGCGGCCTATCCGCGCAGCGTCCCGCCGGTCGCCTTCTCGACCGCGGCAACGATCTTGCCGGAGACCGCCTCGAGGTCCTGCTCGGTCAGGGTCTTCTCGCGCGGCTGCAAGGTGACGGCGACGGCCAGGGACTTCTTGCCCTCGGGCAGGCCCTTGCCGCGGTAGTCGTCGAACAGCGCGACCCCGGCGATCAGCGCCTTGTCGGCACCCTTCGCGGCGCGGATCAGCTTCTCGGCCGGCACGTCCAGGTCGACGACGAAGGCGTAGTCGCGCTCGACCGGCATCAGCGGCGAGAGGTCGGCCGCCGGGCGCAGCGTGCCCTTGCGCTTGGGCTCGGGGATCGCCTCCAGGAAGATCTCGGTGGCGACCGCCGGGCCCTTGAGGTCGAAGGCCTTGAGCACCTTCGGGTGCAGCGTGCCGAAGCGGGCCAGGACCTTGGGGCCGAGGCGCAGGCAGCCGGACTGGCCGGGATGGTACCAGCCGGGCGCGTCGGTCGAGACCTGGAGGCTGTCGACCGGCGCGCCGGCCGCCTCCAGCACCTTCAGGGCGTCGGCCTTGGCGTCGAAAGCGTCGACCGGGCGGCGCGGCGCGGCCCAGTGGCGCGGCCCGGAGTGGCCGACGCGCAGGGCGCCGGCGACCTGGCGCTGGCCGTCGGGGGCGGTGGTCTCGTAGGCCGGGCCGACCTCGAACAGGCCGAGGTCGCCGTAGCCGCGGTCGGCGTTGCGCGCCGCCGCCTCGATCAGCGGGATCAGCACCGAGGGGCGCATGACGTCGAGCTCGGCCGAGATCGGGTTGTCGAGCCGCAGGGACTCGTTCTCCCAGCCGAACAGGCGGGCGTGGCGCTCGGCGACGAAGGAGAAGGTGACGCACTCCTCCAGGCCGCTCCAGCAGAGCGCCGTGCGCGCCGCCGCGGCGCGGCGCTGGCGGGTCGAGAGCGCGGGCAGCGGCATCGCGGTGTCGAGCACCAGCGAAGAGGTCGGCAGGTGCTCGTAGCCGTGCAGGCGCAGCACCTCCTCGACCAGGCAGGCCTCGCTGTCGACGTCGTTGCGCCAGGACGGCACCTGGACCTCCAGGTCGTCGCCGCGGTCGGTCACCTCGAAGCCGAGGTCCTGCAGGATGCGTACCTGCTCGCCGTCGGGCACCGGCACGCCGCCCAGGGTCGCGCAGCGGTCCTTGCGCAGGGTGACGCTGCGCCGCCAGTCGGGAATCGCCCCGGCGTCGACGACACGGGAGGCCTCGCCGCCGCAGAGCTGCAGGATCAGCGAGGCCGCGACCTCGGGGCCCCACTCGGCCGAGAGCGGGTCGAGGCCGCGCTCGAAGCGGTAGCGGGCGTCGGAGTGGATGCCCAGGCGGCGGCCGGCGAAGGCCACCGAGACGGGATCGAAGAGCGCGCACTCGAGGAACACCTCGGTGGTCTCCTCGGTGCAGCCCGACAGCTCGCCGCCCATGATGCCGGCGATGCCCTCGGGGCCGTTCGCGTCGGCGATCACCAGCGTCTCGGCGTCGAGCGCATAGGTCCGGCCGTCGAGCGCCAGGATCTCCTCGCCGTCGCGGGCGAAGCGCATGGTCGGGTCGCCCTTCACCTTGGCGGCGTCGAAGACGTGCAGCGGCCGGCCGAGGTCGAAGGTGACGTAATTGGTGATGTCGACCAGCGCCGAGATCGGCCGGAGTCCGATCGCCGTCAGGCGGCGCTGCAGCCAGGCCGGCGAGGGCCCGTTGCGCACGCCGCGGAAGTGGCGCCCGGCGACGTAGGGGCAGTAGTCGCCGGCGCCGGCGTCGATGCGCCAGGCCAGCGGCGAGTCGTAGCCGCCCTCGACCTTCGGCGGCTCGAAGGGCTTGAGGCGGCCGAGGCCGGCGGCGGCCAGGTCGCGGGCGATGCCGCGCACGCCCAGGCAGTCGCCGCGGTTTGGCGTGATGCCGACCTCGATGACCACGTCGTCGAGGCCCAGGATCTCGGCGAAGGGGGTGCCGATCTCCGGCGCCGCCTCGCCCTCGCCCGGGGTCAGGTCGATGATGCCCTCGTGGTCCTCGGACAGGCCCATCTCGCGCTCGGAGACCAGCATGCCGTTGGATTCGACGCCGCGGATCACGCCGGCCTTGAGGTCGATGCCGGTGCCCGGGATGTGCGTGCCGGTCGGCGCGAAGACGCCGGTCATGCCGCTCCGGGCGTTGGGCGCGCCGCAGACGACCTGGACCTCGCCGTCCTTGGTCCGCAGGCGGCAGACGCGCAGGCGGTCGGCGTTGGGATGCGGCGCCGCCTCCTCGACGTAGGCGACGGTGAAGGCGGCGAGCTGGGCGCCGCGATCCTCGACGCTCTCGACCTCCAGGCCGATCAGCGACAGCGTCTCGCAGAGCTGCTCGACCGAGGCCTCGGTCTCCAGGTGGTCCCGGAGCCACGACAGGGTGAACTTCATGATCAGAGGCCTCGGACGACGGAGGGGGCTTCCAGCGGCACGAAGCCGTAGTGGCGCAGCCAGCGCAGGTCGCTGTCGTAGAAGGTGCGCAGGTCGGGGATGCCGTACTTCAGCATCGCGATGCGTTCGATGCCCATGCCGAAGGCGAAGCCCTGGTAGCGGCTGGAATCGATGCCGCAGTTCTCCAGCACCTTCGGGTGCACCATGCCGCTGCCCAGGATCTCCAGCCAGTCCTCGCCGCCGCCGATGATCAGCTGGCCGTCCTTGCGCGCGCAGCCGATGTCGAGCTCGGCCGAGGGCTCGGTGAAGGGAAAGTAGCTGGCGCGGAAGCGCACCGGCAGCTCGTCGACGCCGAAGAAGGCGCGGCAGAACTCGATCAGCGTGCCCTTGAGGTGGCCCATGTGGGTCTTCTCGTCGATCACCAGGCCCTCGACCTGGTGGAACATCGGCGAGTGGGTCGCATCGGAGTCGGCGCGGAAGGTGCGCCCCGGGCAGATGATGCGGATCGGCGGCGTGGTCTTCTGCAGGGTGCGGATCTGCACCGGCGAGGTGTGCGTGCGCAGCACCGGGCGGACGCCCTCGGCGTCGGAGCGCAGGTAGAAGGTGTCCATGTCCTGGCGCGCCGGGTGCCAGGCCGGGATGTTCAGCGCCTCGAAGTTGTGGAAGTCGTCCTCGATGTGCGGGCCCTCGGCGACCGAGAAGCCCATCTCGCCGAAGATCGCGACCAGCTCCTCGATGGTCTGGCTGACCGGGTGCACGTGCCCGATGGCGTGCGGCCGGGCCGGCAGGGTGACGTCGACCCGCTCGGTCGCCAGCCGCGCCTCCAGGGCCGCCTCCTCGAAGCCGGCCTTGCGGGCCTCCATGGCCGACTGCAGCCGGTCCTTGACGGCGTTGAGCGCCTGGCCGCGCGCCTTGCGCGCCTCGGGGTCGAGCTGCCCGAGGCTCTTCATCTGCTCGGTCAGGCGGCCCTTCTTGCCGAGCGCCGAGACGCGCAGCGCCTCCAGCCCGGCGAGGTCGCCGGCGGCCTCCAGCTCGGCGAAGAGCTCGGCTTCGAGCGCCTCGAGATCCTGCATCGCTTCGCTCCGGTTGACACGCGCGGCCGCCCATCCCCGGTGCACGAACCGGCGGGGCGTGCCGCGCGAAGCGGTCTAACCGGCCGCCGAGCCGAGGGCAAGGGCGGTCGAGGCGAGCCTTGGAAAGGGGTGGCGCGGGGGAAGTCGCCCCCCGCGCCGTCCGGCAATCAGCCGCGGGCGGCCTGGGCCTGCTCGACCAGGGACTTGAAGGCCTCGGGCTCGGCGACGGCGAGGTCCGCCAGGACCTTGCGGTCGAGCTCGATGCCGGCCTTCTTCAGGCCGTCCATGAAGGTCGAGTAGGTCATGCCGTTCTCGCGGGTCGCCGCGTTGATGCGCTGGATCCACAGGCCGCGGAAATCGCGCTTGCGCACCCGGCGGTCGCGATAGGCGTACTGCATCGCCTTCTCGACGCGCTCGACGGCGACGCGATAGACGTTGCTGCCGCGGCCGCGATAGCCCTTGGCGGACTTGATGACCTTCTTGTGACGGGCGTGAGCCGTCGTACCACGCTTGATGCGGGCCATGGTTCGGAACCTCCGTTGACGCGGGCCGCCGACGCTACTTGGCGTTCGGCAGGAAGTGGCGCTTGACGACCTTGCCGTCCTGGGGCGCCAGGATCATCGTCCCGCGCGCCTGGCGCTTCATCTTCTGGGGTCGCTTGCGGAGGCCGTGGCGCAGACCCGCGGAGTTGGCGCGGACCCGGCCGGAGGCGGTGAGCTTGAAGCGCTTCTTCGCGCCGCTCTTCGACTTCAGTTTCGGCATTTCATCCTCTTTGTCTCGAGGGTCCCGCCGAAGCGGGACCGTGCGCGGCGCCCAGGCATGCCTGTTGGCCCGGACCGCCGGTTTCGGAAGCGCGGGGTTATAGCGGCCGGGCGCTCCCGGTGCAAGCGCCGCGAGCGGTCGCGGCCGCAGGCCTACCGGCGCCGGCCGTCGTGCTGCTCGAAGGCGTCGAGCAGGCGGGCGACGGCGGCGCGGTCGCTCTCGAGCATGGCGTTGGCGACCAGGCGGCTGGCGGCGGCGCCGTCCATGGCGCGCAGCCGGCGCTTGACCTGGCCGATCGCCGGCGCGCGCATCGAGAGTTCGCGGATGCCCCAACCGACGAACAGCCCGGCGAAGCGCGGGTCGCCGGCCATCTCGCCGCACACCGAGACCGGCTTGCCGGCGCGCAACGCGGCGTCGGCGGCGAAGTGGATCAGGCGCAGCACCGCCGGATGCAGCGGATCGTAGAGGTTGGCGACCCGCTCGTCGCCGCGGTCGATGGCGAGCGTGTACATGATCAGGTCGTTGGTGCCGATCGCGAAGAAGTCGACCTCGCGGATCAGCGCGTCGGCGGCGAGCGCGGCGCCGGGGATCTCGATCATCGCGCCGAGCGGCGGCAGCGGGTCGGCGATCGGCACCTTGCGGCGGTGCAGGCGGGCCTGCACGCGCTGCAGCGCGGCGCGCACCTGGCGCACCTCCTCGACCGAGGAGACCATCGGCAGCAGGATGCGCACCGGCCCCGCCGCGCCGGCGCGCAGGATGGCGGCGAGCTGCGCGTCGAGCAGCTCCGGCACGCGCAGCGACAGGCGGATGGCGCGCAGGCCGAGCGCCGGGTTCATCGACTCACCGAGGTGCGCGCCCAGCGCGGTCGCCAGCTTCTCGCCCCCGACGTCGAGCGTGCGCACCGTCACCGGGCGCCCCGCCATGCCCTCGATCACGGTGGTCAGGATCGCCGTCTGCTCGTCCTCGTCGGGCAGGTCCTCGCGGTTCATGAAAAGGAACTCGGTGCGCAGCAGGCCGACGCCCTCGGCGCCGGCGGCGAGCGCCGGACCGACCTCGCTGGGCAGCTCCAGGTTGGCCTGCAGGCCGATCCGGCAGCCGTCCAGCGTCTCGCCCGGCAGGTCGCGCAGCCGGCCGAGCGAGCGGCTCTCGGCGTGCTGGCGGCTGAGCCGCTTGCGATAGCTCTCGAGACGCCGCTTGGTCGGGTTGAGGATGACCAGGCCGCGGTCGCCGTCGAGGACCACTGCGCCGCCCTCGGCCGCCGCGGCGAGCAGGTCGGTGACCCCGAGCACCGCCGGGATGCCCAGGGAGCGCGCCATGATCGCGGTGTGGCCTTCGGCGCCGCCGAGCACCGAGGCGAAGCCGCCGACCCGGTGCGGGTCCATCAGGGCGGTGTCGGCCGGCGTCACCTCCTCGGCCAGGATCACCGAGCCGGCCGGCAGCTCGCCGAAGCCGCTGAAGGTGCGCGCCGTCAGGTTGCGCAGGATGCGGTGGCCGACCTGGCGGACCTCCTCGGCGCGCGCCGCCAGGTAGTCGTCCTCGACCGAGCCGAAGGTCTCGGCGATCGCCTCGATCTCGGCGGCGACAGCCTGCTCGGCATTGCAGCGCTCCTCGACGATGCGGCGGCGCACGCCCTCGCGCAGGCGGCCCGAGCGCAGCATCTGGCCGTGCGCCTCGAGCAGGAAGCCGAGCTCCTCGGCCGAGGCGCCGTGGAAGGCCTCGGCCTTGCCGCGCAGCTTGTCGAGCTGGCGCATGGCCTGGCGGATCGCCTTCTCGTAGCGCTCGAACTCGGCCTTGGTCTGGCGCGCCGGCACGCGGTACTGGGGCACCCGAAGCTCGGCGCCGCGGGCGAGGTAGACCGTGCCGATGGCGATGCCGGGCGCCGCCGCCAGCCCGCTGAGCACGCGCTCGGCGCCCGGCTTGCCCGCCCGGTTGGCCCCCGGCTTGCCGTGCGTCTTCGCCGATCGCTTGCCGGGGCCCGGGGAGGCCGTCTTCTTCGGCTCAGTCTTCATCGAAGCGCCGCTCCACCAGCTCGGCCAGGGCGCCCAGGACGGCCTCGGCCTGCGGCCCCTCGGCGGCGAGCTCGAGCTCGCTGCCCGGGCCGGCGGCCAGCATCATCAGGCCGAGCATCGAGGAGCCGGGCACGGCGTCGCCGCCGCGGCGCACCGTGACCTCGGCGTCGTGCGCGGCCACCGTCTTGACGAACTTGGCGGCGGCGCGCGCGTGCAGGCCCTTCTTGTTGCAGATGACGACGCGGCGGGTGGCCGTGGTCCCGGTCTCGTGCGACCCGGTCTGTTGCGACATGCCCGGCGCGTCCCCTAGTTGGCGGCCTCGTCCTTGAGCAGCTGCGAGGCGACGGCGATGTACTTGCGCCCGGCCTCCTGGGCCTGGGCCACCGCCTCCTGCAGGCCTTCGCGGGCGCGCAGCGAGGCGAGCTTGATCAGCATCGGCAGGTTGGCGCCGGCGATGACCTCGATCTTGGCCCGGTCGAGCAGCGAGATCGCGAGATTGGACGGCGTGCCGCCGAACATGTCGGTGACGATGACGACGCCGGCGCCGCTGTCGACCTGGGTCGCCTTGTCCAGGATCTCCTGGCGGCGCTCCTCCATGTCGTCGTCCGGGCCGATGCAGACCGTGGCGACCTGGGCCTGGGGGCCGACCACGTGTTCCATGGCCGAAACGAACTCGCGCGCGAGATTGCCGTGGGTGACGAGAAGCAGACCGATCATGCTCGTGCCTTATGGAGCAGGTCCGGCGTTCTAGCGCAAAAGCGTCCGGCGGGACACCGCCGAATCGTCGTCGACTCGTCCTCAGGCGGTCCTTTCGGCGTCGCGGCTGCGCTCCAGGTCGCGGTGCACCAGGCTGACCGGCCAGCCGAGCCGGCTCAGCCAGTGGCCCAGCTTCTCGGCCGTCGCGACCGACCGGTGGCGCCCGCCGGTGCAGCCGACGGCGATCGTCAGGTAGCTCTTGCCCTCGGCCTCGTAGCGCGGCAGCAGCGGCTGCAGCAGGGCCGTCAGCGACTGGAAGAAGGGCGCAAAGGCGGCGTCCTCGGCGACGTAGTCGGCGACCGCGGAGTCCTTGCCGGTCAGTGGCCGCAGCGCCGGATCGTAGTGCGGGTTGCGCAGGAATCGCACGTCGAACACGAGGTCGGCCTCGCGCGGCAGGCCGGCACGGAACGAGAAGGAGGCGACGAAGACGCCCATGCGCGGCCCGGTCGCCAGCGCCAGCCGCTCGGCGAGGCTGCGGCGGAACTCCGGCAGAGCCATGGCCGAGGTGTCGATGATCACGTCGGCGCGCTCGCGCAGGGGGGCCAGCAGGCGCCGCTCGGCCGCGATGCCGTCTGCCAGCGGCCGCTCCTCGGCCAGCGGATGGCGCCGCCGCGTCTCGGTGAAGCGGCGCTGCAGCACCTCGTTCTCGCAGTCGACGAAGAGCAGCGAGACCTGCAGCGCGGGATCGGTGCGCAGCCGCTCCAGCTGCTCGATCAGCGGGCCGGCGGCGAAGTTGCGGTTGCGCACGTCGGCGCCGATCGCCACCGCGCGGCCCAGCTCGCCCTCGGTGACGGCGCGCGACAGCAGGTTCAGCGGCAGGTTGTCGATCGCCTCGTAGCCCATGTCCTCGAGGATCTTCAGCGCCGTCGTCCGGCCGGCGCCAGACAGGCCGGTCACCAGGACCACCGGCAGCGGGCCCTCGCCGGGCTCGCGCACCGCGCGCGGCGCCTCGGCCTCCGGCGGCCTGGCGAGCGCGGCGGCGCGGGCGCCCAGCGCCAGGCGCAGCCGCGGCACCGCGGAGGCCGAGGCCGGATCGAGCGTCAGCGCCGGCACCTCGACCCCGGCGATCGTCTCGCTGCGCTCCGCCGGCAGCGGCTCCTGCTCGGCCGGCCCGCCCGGCGCTTCGAGGTGCACCGCCAGCGCAACCGGCGCCGAGTCGAGGCGCGCGACCTGGACGAGGCCGAGGCCGCGCAGCGCGACCAGGCCCTCGAAGCCGGGCAGCGGTGCCGCGTGCAGCGTGCCGTCCCGGACCTCGAGACGCACCCGGTCGTCGGCGACCAGCCAGCCGCCGGCGTCGACGACGCGCAGCGCCAGGTCCGACTTGCCGGCGGCGGCGGCGCCGAGCAGCAGCATGCCGAGGGGGCCGGCGGGGCTCGGCAGGGCGACGCAGGTGGCGTGGATCTCTTCCATGGCCGCCTGTCTAGCGCGCCTTCGTTGCAGTTTGCACCATCCGTGCGTCGGGACGCGGAACGCGCGCTCCCGGCTCACGTCTGTTGTACGGCGCTGCTCCGCAGCGCTCGGCGCCGGCCCGCTCCCCCGCCCGGCCACCCAAGCGTGCCGGCGCCGAGTCGCGTGCGGCCCCGGCCCGAGCGGGGCGGCCGGGCGGGGGGCGAGGGCCGGGGCCGCATTCGCAGGCCGGCTCAGCGCGCCGGCAGGGTGACCGTGAAGCGGGCGCCGCCCTCCGGCCGGTTCTCGGCGTAGACGACGCCCCCGTGGGCCTCGACGATCTGCTTGGAGATCGACAGGCCGAGGCCGGAGTGGGTGCCGAACTTCTCGCCCTTCGGCCGCTCGGAATAGAAGCGCCCGAAGATGTCGTCGAGCTTGTCGGGCGGGATGCCCGGGCCCTCGTCGGTGACCGTCACGACGATCGAATCCTCGTGGCGCCCGCGCCCCTTCACCCGCCGGGCGCTGAGGTGGATGGTGCCGCGCGGCGGCGAGAAGGAGGTCGCATTGGCGATCAGGTTGCGGAAGACCTGCCCGAGCCGGCCCTCGATGCCGTCGACCCTGAGGTCCTCGCGAGGCTCGATCTCCAGGCGGTAGCTCGGGCCGCCCTCCTCGGTGCCCGCGCGCTGGACCTCGACCAGGGCCTCGAGCAGGCGCTTTAGGTCGACCTCCTCGGAGGTGCCGCGCGCCAGCTCGGCGTCGAGCCGCGAGGCGTCGGAGATGTCGCTGATCAGGCGGTCGAGGCGCTGCACGTCGTCGACGATGATGCCCATCAGCTTGCGCTGCTGGTCCGGGTCCTCGACGCGCGCCACCGTCTCCACGGCGCTGCGCAGCGAGGTCAGGGGATTCTTGATCTCGTGCGCGACGTCGGCGGCGAAGCCCTCGATCGCCTCCATGCGGGCGTGCAGCGCCTGGGTCATCTCGCGCAGTGCCCCCGAGAGATCGCCGATCTCGTCGCGGCGGTTGCTCCAGTCCGGGATCGTCTCGCTGCGCCCCAAGGTGCCGCGCACGCGATCGGCGGCGTCGGCCAGCCGGCGGATCGGCGAGGCGATGGTGCGCGCCAGGTAGAGCGACAGCAGCACGGTGACGCCGAGGGCGATACCGAAGACCAGCAGGATGTCGCGGCGACGGTCCTGGACGGCCTGGTCGACGCCGCTGCCGTCCTTGGTGACCATCAGCGCGGCGACGACCTGGCGATAGCGCTGCACCGGCACCGCGACCGAGAGGAACAGGCGGCCGGTCGAGTCGGCGCGCAGCCGGCTGGCGTGCTCGCCCTGCAGGGCCGCCGCCGCCTCCTCGTAGGAGGCCGCGGTCTGCTCGGGCACCTCGATGTAGAGCGGCAGCTGGCGCGGCCCCTCGAGCAGCTGCCGGACGGTGCTGTAGAGGTCCTCGATCCAGACCAGGTAGTCGGGCGTGCGGTCGGGCGGCGGCAGCTCGACGACCTGGACCGAGCCGAGCGGGCCGGCGAGCAGGCTGGAGTCGGCGACCAGCGTGCCGTCGCGACCGAACACCCGGGCGCGCGAGCCGGTCGTCGCGAGGCCGACGCGCAGCAGCTGGCGCGCGGTGTCGGGCAGCAGTTCCTGGCGGCCGTTCTCGCCGTCGCGCACGGCCGCCGTGCCGAGCGCCGAAGCCAGGGTATCGGCCTGGGTGCGCAGCGCCTCCAGCTCGGAGTTGATCAGGCTCATGCGGTACTGGTCGAGGTGCAGCAGGCCGAGCACCGGGATCGCCAGGACCAGCACGTTGAGGATCAGGATCCGCCGGGTCAGCGGCGAGCGCCAGGCCGGCCGCCGGCGCTGGCCGACCGCCGCGCTGGCGCGCGCGTGGCGCTCGGCGACGGCGTGAGCCGTCGCCGCCGAACGGTCGCTGTCGCCCTGCGGGCGCCGACCGCGGCGCGACCGGCTGGGCGGCGCGGCGACGGAGGAATCCGGACTCATGGTGGCGCTCACTCTTAAACCTCCAGGAGCGGCCGGTCACGCCGCCTTTCCCCGCCCCCCGGGTCCGGCAAGCGCCAAGTCTTTCTGCGCCCCGCTCCGCGCACCACCAGGACGGGGCGCCCGGGCCGTCAGGCCTCAGGCATCCTTATAGCGGTAACCGACGCCGTAGAGGGTCTCGATCTGCGAGAAGTCGTCGTCGACCTCTTTGAACTTCTTGCGCAGCCGCTTGATGTGGCTGTCGATCGTGCGGTCGTCGACGTAGATGTGCTCGCCGTAGGCGGCGTCCATCAGCTGGTCGCGGTTCTTGACGTGGCCGGGCCGCTGGGCGAGCGCGCGCAGGATCAGGAACTCGGTGACCGTCAGGTTCACCTGCGCGGACTTCCAGGTGCAGAGATGGCGGCCGGGATCGAGCACCAGCTCGCCGCGCACGATCGGCGCCTCGCTGGCCGGCGCGGTCTCCTCCTTGGCCGAGCGCTCTCGGCGCAGCAGCGAGCGGATGCGCTCGATCAGCAGGCGCTGCGAGAAGGGCTTCTTGATGTAGTCGTCGGCGCCCATGCGCAGGCCGAGCAGCTCGTCGACCTCGTCGTCCTTGGAGGTCAGGAAGATGACCGGGACGTTGGAATCCTCGCGCAGCCGGCGCAGCAGCTCCATGCCGTCCATGCGCGGCATCTTGATGTCGAGCACCACCAGGTCGGCCGGCTGCACCGTCAGGCCGCGCAGCGCCTCCGAGCCGTCGGCGTAGCTGCGCACCTTGAAGCCCTCTGCCTCCAGCGCGATCGAGATGGAGGTCAGGATGTGCCGGTCGTCGTCGACCAGCGCGATGGAATTCTGCATTGGCTGCGCTCCCCGAGAGTGCCCCCGGCCCGCGGCCCCGCTGCCGCCTCCGATAGATAGGTACGGGCGTGGGCATTATGGATAGTCGCCACTTTTGGCGCGATTGGGGCAGCGGCTTGACCTCAATGGGCCCCGGCCCGAGGTCGGCTTTTTCCGGGGGCAGGCGGAGCCGTCGCCTTCTCGCGCCGCGGGGGCGAAAGTCGGAAGCGCAACGCGCGATGCAAGCTCTTTGTGCCCGGCGGTCGTGCCGGTCGTCTTTTTTTGCCGGACGGAAGGGACGCCGGCGCGCGCCTTCCGTCCGGCAGGAGAACGGGCGGGGCTAGGGTCGCTTGGGCGCGATCGGGCAGGTCGACAGCCCGAACAGCCGGTAGGCCGGGCAGAAGCCGATCAGGGCCGTGACGATCGGCACCAGGCCGATCCAGCCCCAGGGCGTCTGGGGCCCGACGAAGACCAGGGCGATCAGCACCGCGCCGAGGACGAGGCGGGCCGCCCGATCCCAGGTCGCCAGATTCCTGCTCATGACTCATCCTTTCATGAAAGCGAATATGTTGCCGATTCCTGGCACGCGGTGCGCAGCGGCTCCTTGATCCCGATCAAGCGCCGCGCGGCGGTGCCGCCGCGGGCCGCCGTACCGCGCTTCCTGGCCGCCGGGGAGTCGACCCTGTTGAACCCGAGGGCCCCAGCGTCTAAAGATCGGAACCCCGCCAGGAAGAGCGGGGTTCAGGGAATTCGCCTTTAGTCTCCTCGGAGGAACGCGTGAAACTCGACGGTCCGGTTGCCAGCCGCCAGGGGCTGGAAGCTCTGGGGTTGAAGAACCTCGCCACGGCGCACTTCAACCTCAGCGTCCCCCAGCTCTACGAGGCCGCGATCCGCCGCGGCGAGGCCCAGATCGCCGAGGGCGGCCCCCTGCTCGCCTACACCGGCCAGCACACCGGGCGCTCGCCGAACGACAAGTTCATCGTCGAGGAGGCCTCGAGCAAGGCCGACATCAACTGGGGCGACGTCAACCGCCCGATCAGCCGCGGCCACTTCGACGGCGTCTTCAAGAAGGTCCAGGCCTACCTGCAGAACCGCGAGGCCTTCGTCGTCGACTGCCACGCCGGCGCCGACCCGGAGTACCGCCTGAGCGTGCGCGTGGTCTGCGAGAACGCCTGGCACGCCCTGTTCGCGCGCAACATGTTCCTGCGCCCGGGCCACGAGGACCTCGCCGCCTTCGATCCCGACTTCACGATCGTCCAGGTCCCCGGCCTGCAGGTCGACCCCGAGGTCGACGGCACCAACTCCGAGTGCTTCGTGCTGGTCAGCTTCGAGCGCCGCCTGGTGCTGATCGGCGGCACCTCCTACGCCGGCGAGATCAAGAAGTCGGTCTTCTCCCTGCTCAACTTCCTGCTGCCGGCGCGCGACGTCCTGCCGATGCACTGCTCGGCGAACATCGGCCCGGAGGGCGACACCGCGATCTTCTTCGGCCTGTCGGGCACCGGCAAGACGACGCTGTCGGCCGACGGCACGCGCACGCTGATCGGCGACGACGAGCACGGCTGGTCGGACCACGGCATCTTCAACTTCGAGGGCGGCTGCTACGCCAAGGTGATCCGCCTGTCGGCCGAGGCCGAGCCGGAGATCCACGCGACCACCCGGCGCTTCGGCACGGTGCTGGAGAACGTCGCGCTGCACGGCGGCTCGCGCTCGCTCGACCTGGACAGCGCCGAGTTCACCGAGAACACCCGCGCTTCCTATCCGATCGACTTCATCCCCAACATCTCGGACTCCGGGCGCGGCGGCCTGCCGGCCAACATCATCATGCTGACCGCCGACGCCTTCGGCGTGCTGCCGCCGATCTCGCGGCTGACCCCCGAGCAGGCGATGTACCACTTCCTGTCCGGCTACACGGCGCGCGTCGCCGGCACCGAGAAGGGCGTTGGCAGCGAGCCCAAGGCGACCTTCTCGACCTGCTTCGGCGCGCCCTTCATGCCGCGCCACCCCAGCGTCTACGCCAAGATGCTCGGCGAGAAGATGGCCAAGACCGGCGCCAACTGCTGGCTGGTCAATACCGGCTGGTCGGGCGGCGCCTACGGCGTCGGCAAGCGCATGGCGATCGGCCACACCCGCACGCTGGTGCGCGCCGCGCTCAACGGCGGCCTGGCCGATGCCGAGTTCTTCACCGACCCGCACTTCGGCCTGGCCGTGCCGCGCTCCTGCCCGGGCGTGCCTTCGGAGGTCCTCGACCCGCGCGCGACCTGGAAGGACAAGCAGTCCTACGACCAGACCGCGCGCGACCTGACCCGGCGCTTCGAGCAGAACTTCAAGCAGTTCGAGCCCTACGTCGACGACGAGATCAAGGCCGCCGGGATCTACGCCGCCGCCTGAGCCGGCGCAGGAAGCCAGCTACGGAAAGGGCGGCACCCCTGGGTGCCGCCCTTTTTCTCTGTGCACGGGCCTCGCGGCGTTCAGACCTGCACGTAGTCGTCGCCGTCCCAGAGGTAGGCGACGACGCCCTGGTCGTAGTCGCCGCGCAGATTGATCGTATCGATCTCGCTCGACAGGAAGGTGACCGAGCCGCCGCCGTCGGCGATGGTCAGCGTCCAGCTGCCGTCGCCGTTGTCGGCGAAGGTGACGTCCCCGGGCTCGACGCCGTTGCCGAAGTCGTCCCAGCCGGGCGCCAGCACCAGGCCGTTGCCGCCGCTGCCGCCGTCGGCGATGACGTCCTGGCCGTCGCCGCGCAGGAAGTAGTAGACGTCGTAGCCCGCGCCGCCGACGAGGGTGTCGTTGCCGGTGCCGCCGTAGAGGTAGTCGACGCCCTCGCCGCCGTCGATCAGGTCGTTGCCGGCGCCGCCCCACAGCCAGTCCGTCCCGCTGCCGCCGTAGACGCTGTCGTTGCCGTTGCCGAACAGCGAGATCACGTCCTCGCCGGCGCCGCCGTAGACCGTCAGGCTGACGTCCTGGTTGCTCAGCCGGTCGCCGATCAGGTAGTCGTCGCCGCCTTTGAGGTCGACGACCTCGAAGCCGCCGGCATCGGACTGCCAGGGCTGGCTGCCGTCGCGGAAGGCCGCGTCGTCGAGATAGATCGTGTCGTCGCCGTCCCAGCCGGCCAGGGTGTCGTGTCCGCTGCCGCCGCGCAGCGTCGTGTCCTGCCAGTCCCAGTAGATCAGGTCGTCGCCGTCGCCGCCGACCTGGACGTCGGCGCCGAGCCCGGCGTTCAGCGTGTCGTTGCCGCCACCGCCGTAGAGACGGTCGCTGCCGCTGCCGCTGGTGATGACGTCTGCGCCGTCGCCCGAGCCCAGCCCGTCGAAGTCGCCGTAGATCAGGTTGTCGCCGTCGCCGGCCTCGATGACGTCGCTGCCGCCGCCGCCGTAGATCGTGTCGCTGCCGGCGCCGGCGACGATGCTGTCGGCGCCGTCGGCGGAGTTGTGCCAGGTGAAGTCGCCGTAGATCAGGTTGTCGCCGCCGCCGGCCCGGATCGTGTCGCCGCCGCCACCGCCGTAGATCCGGTCGTTGCCCGCCCCGGTATCGATGGTATCGGCACCGTCGCCGTCGGTCTGGGCGGCGTAGTCGCCGTAGACCAGGTTGTCGCCCGCCCCGGCGTCGATGACGTCGGCGCCGGCGCCGCCGTAGGCCGTGTCGGCGCCGCCGCCGGACAGCAGGCTGTCGTCGCCGTCGTAGCTGGTGCGGCCCGCGTAGTCGCCGTAGAGCAGATTGGCGCCCTCGCCGGCGACCAGCCGGTCGCCGCCGCCGCCGCCGTAGAGCGTGTCGTTGCCGCCGCCGGCCGTGACGCTGTCGTCGCCGTCGCCCCAGTCCGGCGTGTCCTGGTCGCCGTAGAGCCGGTTGTCGCCCTGCAGGACCTCGATGAGGTCGTGGCCGGCGCCGCCGTGGACCAGCTGGCCGAGGGCGCCGCTGTTGGCGATGACGTCGTCGCCGCTGCCGCCGTAGAGGCTGTCGGCGCCGCCGCCGCCGTAGAGCGTGTCGCTGCCGCCGCCGCCGTAGGCTCGGTCGCTGCCGCTGCCGCCGACGATCAGGTCGTCGCCGTCGTCGGCGCCGCCGTAGGCGAGGTCGCCGTACAGCAGGTTGCTGCCGCTGCCGCCGTAGAGCGTGTCGCTGCCCTGGCCGCCGTAGACCGTGTCGTTGCCGGCGCCGGCGTCGAGCGTGTCGTCGTAGAAGTCGGCGGGCCGGCTGGCATGGGCCCAGTCCTCGTAGGCGAGATCGCCGTACAGCAGGTCGTCGTTGTTGCCGCCGAACAGGCGGTCGCGGCCGCCGCCGCCGATCAGGCTGTCGTTGCCGGCGCCGCCGTAGAGCGTGTCGTCGCCGTCGCCGGAGGTGTAGTAGGCCTCGTCGCCGACCAGGGAGTCGTTGCCGCTGCCGCCGTCGAGACGGTCGTCGCCGCTGCCGCCGACCAGCGAGTCGGCGCCGCCGAGGCCCGACAGCACGTCGTTGCCGCCGTACCCGTAGATCTGGTCGGCGCCCGACGTCCCGCCGATGCTGTCGTTGCCGGCACTGCCGTAGTAGCTCGCCATCCCGCAACCGCCCCACGGGTGTCCGGCGCGAGAAGGCTGGACACACCACAAACGGCCAGGACGGGCTTGTCGTGGCCGGAGCTTATTTGGGTACCGCGTGCGCTCCCGCGCAAGCGGATTCGAAGCCTAGGGCCCATGGATGGCGCGGGGCAGTCGTGCGCCGCGGGCGGGACTCGCCGCGATCGTGCGGGCTCCCGACGTCGCGTGGCAGGGAGGGCTTGCCAGAGGACGTCGCCTAGCCGTCGACCTCGACGTAGTCGTCGCCCTCGCGGTTGAAGATCGTCGGCCCGCTCGAGTAGTCGAAGTAGACGCCGATCGCCGAGATCTCGTCGATGTCGAAGGTGATCGAGCCGCCGCCCTCGATCGAGACCGTCCAGGAGTCGCCGTCGTTGGAGAAGCTGACGCTCTCGATGGCGCTCGGATCGTCCCAGCCCGGGCCGATGACCAGGGTGTTGTCGGTGCTGCCGCCGTCGGCGATGACGTCGTCGCCCTCGCCGCGCAGCAGGTAGTAGACGTCCTCGTCCGCCCCGCCGACCAGCGTGTCGTTGCCGGTGCCGCCGTAGAGGTAGTCGGCGCCGGCGCCGCCCTCCAGGCGATCGTTGCCGGCGCCGCCCCACAGCCAGTCGCTGTCGGCGCCGCCGTAGACGGTGTCGTTGCCGTTGCCGAACAGCGAGATCACGTCCTCGCCGGCGCCGCCGAACACCGTCAGGCTGGTGTCCTGGTTGCTCTGGCGGTCGCCGATCAGGTAGTCGGCGCCGCCCTGCAGGTCGATCACCTCGAACTCGCCGGTGTCCGACTCCCAGGCTTGGCTGCCGTCCTTGAAGGCGTCGTCGTCGAGGTAGATGACGTCGTCGCCGGCCCAGCCCATCAG
Organism: Alphaproteobacteria bacterium; assembly: GCA_030433005.1. Classification (GTDB taxonomy): domain Bacteria; phylum Pseudomonadota; class Alphaproteobacteria; order Kiloniellales; family DSM-21159; genus Tistlia. The sequence goes on along the minus strand of JAUILQ010000003.1, from coordinate 823 downwards.
GGTGTCCTGGCCGGCGCCGCCGCGCAGGGTGGTGTCCTGGGAGTCCCAATAGACGATGTCGTCGCCGTCGCCGGCGAGCTGGATGTCGACGCCGACGCCGCCGTTCAGCGTGTCGTCGCCGCCGCCGCCGTACAGCGTGTCGGCGCCGTCGCCGGCGTCCAGCCAGTCGTCGTCGCCGGCGCCGCCGTACTGGTCGACGTAGCCGTAGAGGATGTCGTCGCCGCCGCCGGTCGAGATGCTGTCGGCGCCGCCGCCGCCGTAGACCGTGTCGGCGCCGCCGCCGCTGGTGATGCTGTCGGCGCCGTCGGCCGTGCCGCTCGAGGCGGTGTCGCCGTAGATGACGTTGTCGCCGTCGCCGGCATCGATGGTGTCGCTGCCGCCGCCGCCGTAGATCTCGTCGCTGCCGGTGCCGGTCTGGATGACGTCGTCGCCGTCGTCGGCGCTGCCGTAGGCGAGGTCGCCGTAGACCAGCACGTCGGCACCGCTCGCCGTGACGATCGAGTCGCTGCCGATGCCGCCGTAGAGACTGTCGGCGCCGCCGCTGCCGCCGTCCAGGCTGTCGCTGCCGGCACCGCCGTAGAACTCGTCCTTGCCGCTGCCGCCGGAGATCGTGTCGTCGCCGTCGTAGCTGCCGCTGTAGGAGAGGTCGCCGTAGACGAGGTTGTCGCCGTCGCCGGCATCGATGGTGTCGCTGCCGCCGCCGCCGAGGATCTCGTCGCTGCCGGCGCCGGTCCGGATGACGTCGTCGCCGTCGTCGGCGCCGCTGTAGGAGAGGTCGCCGTGGACCAGCACGTCGTCGGCGCTGTCGGTGACCAGGCTGTCG
>JAUILQ010000071.1 GCA_030433005.1 Alphaproteobacteria bacterium | reverse complement strand
TCGACTATGCGGCGTCGTGCGCGCATTCTCATGGACGTTCATCCGGGGCTCCGGGAGCTCGCTGTTTGGTCTGCCAACCACAGCTTTCACCCCAAGCCTCGGGTGAACAACCTCCATAGCAACGACATCTAGCCCTCCAGCATCGGCAGCTTCAGGCCGTACTCGCGGGCGCAGTCGACGGCGATCTCGTAGCCGGCGTCGGCATGGCGCATGACGCCGCTGGCCGGGTCGTTCCAGAGTACGCGTTCCAGCCGCCTGGCCGCCGCCTCGCTGCCGTCGGCGACGATCACCATGCCGGCGTGCTGGGAGTAGCCGATGCCGACGCCGCCGCCGTGGTGGATCGACACCCAGGTGGCGCCCGAGGCGCAGTTGAGCAGGGCGTTGAGCAGCGGCCAGTCGGCGATCGCGTCGGAGCCGTCCTTCATGCCTTCGGTCTCGCGGTTCGGGCTGGCGACCGAGCCGGAGTCGAGGTGGTCGCGGCCGATCACGATCGGCGCCTTGAGCTCGCCGCTCGCGACCATCTCGTTGAACGCCAGGCCGAGGCGGTGGCGCTGGCCCAGGCCAACCCAGCAGATACGCGCGGGCAGGCCCTGGAACTGGATGCGCTCGCCGGCCATGTCGAGCCAGTTGTGCAGGTGCGGATCGTCGGGGATCAGCTCCTTGACCTTGGCGTCGGTGCGCCGGATGTCCTCGGGGTCGCCGGACAGCGCGGCCCAGCGGAACGGTCCGATGCCGCGGCAGAACAGCGGGCGGATGTAGGCCGGCACGAAGCCGGGGAACTCGAAGGCGCCCTCCAGCCCCATCTCCTGGGCGAACTGCCGGATGTTGTTGCCGTAGTCGAGCGTCGGCACGCCGGCGCGGTGGAAGGCCAGCATCGCCTCGACCTGGGTGCGCATCGACTGCTTGGCGGCCTGCTCGACGCCGGCCGGATCGCGCTCGATGCCGCGCTCCCACTCGTCGAGCGTCCAGCCGGCCGGCAGGTAGCCGTTGAGCGGGTCGTGGGCCGATGTCTGGTCGGTCACGACGTCCGGATGGACGCCGCGGCGAACCAGCTCGGGGAAGACTTCGGCGGCGTTGCCGACCAGTCCGACCGAGACCGCCTGGCGGTTGCGCGTGGCCTCGCCGATCATCGCCAGCGCGCTGTCCAGGTCGTCGGCGCGGCGGTCCAGGTAGCCGTGCTCGATGCGCCGGTCGACGCGGCTGGGCCGGCACTCGACCGCGAGCATCGACGCGCCGGCCATGGTCGCGGCCAGCGGCTGCGCGCCGCCCATGCCGCCGAGGCCGCCGGTCAGGATCCACTTGCCCGAGAGGTCGCCGCCGTAGTGCTGGCGGCCGACCTCGACGAAGGTCTCGTAGGTGCCCTGCACGATGCCCTGGCTGCCGATGTAGATCCAGGAGCCGGCGGTCATCTGGCCGTACATCATCAGGCCCAGGCGGTCGAGCGCGTGGAACTTGTCCCAGGTCGCCCAGTGCGCGACCAGGTTCGAGTTGGCGATCAGCACGCGCGGCGCGTCCGGGTGGGTCCGGAACACGCCGACCGGCTTGCCGGACTGGATCAGCAGCGACTCGTCGTCGGCGAGCTCGCGCAGGTAGGCGGCGATGCGGTCGAAGGAGGCCCAGTCACGCGCGGCCCGGCCGATGCCGCCGTAGACCACCAGCTCCTCCGGCTTCTCGGCGACCTGCGGGTCCAGGTTGTTCATCAGCATGCGCAGCGCCGCCTCGGACTGCCAGGACCGGCAGCTCTTCTCGGACCCGCGCGGGCTGGCGATCTTGCGGGCGTTGTCGAGACGGTCGAGCGGTGGCATGGCGGTCCTTCCTGAAGCGGGTGAACGAAAGCAGCGGGCGAAGGGGCGCCAGTGTCTCCGCCGCGCGGCCCCGCGTCCAGCCGGGGCGCGTCGTGAAATGTCCGTTTCGCGGGCCCGGCAGCCGCTCTCCCCGAAAGACAAGGGGGTTTGACGACCGCGGCCCCGGCGTGCGGGATAGGGGAAACCTGGGTCCGTGCGAGGGGAGGGGCGTCATGTCCGATCGGGCGAGCATCTCGAGCGCCGTCACGGCACTTTCGCCGCGGCGTGCCGCGCCGCTGCCGACGCCGATCCTGGCGGCGTTCCTGGCGGTCGCGCTCGCTGCCTGCAGCACGGCTCCGGGCGGGCTGCCCGCCGGCGCCGATCGCGAGGCCGCGACGGCGGCGCGCTTCGAGGCCCTGAAGCGGCGGCCGGCCGAGCTGACCGCCTTCCTGCGCGCGCTGCCCAAGGGCGGCGACCTGCACAGCCACCTGAGCGGTGCCGTCTACGCCGAGAGCTACATCGAGTGGGCGGTCGACGACGGGCTCTGCCTGGTCGTCGAGGCGCAGGCCCTCGCCGCGCCGCCCTGCGACGCCGAGGCCGGCCGGCCGCCGGTCGCCGAGGCGATGGCGGAGCCCGGCGCCCACGGCCGCCTGGTCGACGCGTTCTCGACGCGCAACTACGAGCGGCGTCCGGTCTCCGGCCACGACCAGTTCTTCGTCACCTTCTCGCGCTTCGGCGCGGCCGGGGCGGAGCGGGGCGGCGACATGCTGGCCGAAGTCATGACCCGGGCCGCCGACCAGAACATCGGCTACCTCGAGCTGATGCTGTCGCCGGGCATGTCGGCGGCGCGCCGGCTCGGGGCCGAGGTCGGCTGGGACGAGGATCCGGGCCGGCTGCTGGCCGGGCTCGAGGCTGCCGGCCTGCCCGCCGTCGTCGAGCAGGCCCGGGCGAGCTTCGCGGCCATCGAGTCGCGCGCCCGCTCGCTGCTCGACTGCCAGGGCGCGCGCCCGCCCGCCTGCGACGTCGAGGTGCGCTTCCTGGCCCAGGTCATCCGCACCTTCCCGCCGGAGCAGGTGTTCGCCCAGACGGCCCTGGCCTTCGAGCTGGTCGACGGCGATCCGGCCGTCGTCGGCCTCAACTTCGTCGGGCCCGAGGACGACCCGGTGAGCCTGCGCGACTACCGGCTGCACATGGCGACGATCGCGGCGCTGGCGCGCGAGACTCCGGGCGTCCCGGTGACGCTGCACGCCGGCGAGCTGACGCTGGGGCTGGTGCCGCCGGAGGCGCTGCGCTTCCACATCCGCGAGGCCGTCGAGGTCGCCGGCGCGCGGCGCATCGGCCACGGCGTCGACCTGCTCTACGAGGACGATCCCTACGGCCTGCTCCGCACCCTGGCCGAGCGCGACGTCGCCATCGAGATCAACCTGACCAGCAACGACGTGATCCTGGGCGTAGCCGGGGCCGAGCACCCCTTCGAGACCTACCGGGCCCACGGCGTGCCGCTGACGCTCTCGACCGACGACGAGGGCGTCTCGCGCATCGACCTGACCCACGAGTACCGCCGGGCCGCCGAGACCTACGACCTCGGCTACCGCGATCTGAAGAGGCTCTCGCGGAACGCCCTGAGCTACGCCTTCCTTGAGGGAGAGGGCCTCTGGGCCGACCGTCGCGCCTTCCGGCCGGTCGCCGCCTGCGCCGGCGAGCGGCCGGGCGAGGCGACGCCCGCTCCGTCCTGCGCCGCCTTCCTCGCCGGCAGCGAGAAGGCGGCCCTGCAGTGGGAGCTGGAAGCGGCCTTCCGGGCCTTCGAAGCGGCGCAGGCCGACCGGAGCCGAGCGGCGGGCGCCTAGGGATCGCCGGTGGTGCAGGCCTGCAGGCTGGCCTTGGGCGTCGGCTGCAGGCGCTTGCCGCCGCGGATCACCAGGTTCAGCGGATTGAAGCCGAGCCGGTAGGCCAACTCGGCCGGCCGCTCGATGTCCCAGACCACGAGGTCGGCGACCTTGCCGATCTCGAGCGTGCCGTGGCTGTCGGCGAGGCCGAGCGCCTTGGCGGCGATCCGGGTCGCGCCGGACAGCGCCTCCTCCGGCGTCAGGCCGAACAGGATGCAGGCCATGTTGAGCACCGAGAGCAGCGAGCTGACCGGGCTGCTGCCGGGATTGCAGTCGGTGGCCACCGCCATCTCGACGCCGGCCTTGCGGAAGGCCGCGACCGGCGGCGCCGTCTCGTCCTTCAGGGTGTAGAAGGCGCCCGGCAGCAGCACCGCGACCGTGCCGGCCTTGGCCATGGCCTTGATGCCGTGCTCGTTGGCGTACTCCAGGTGCTCGGCCGACAGCGCCTTGAAGCGCGCGGCCAGGGCGGCGCCGCCGCCGTCGCTCAGCTGGTCGGCGTGCAGGCGCACCGGCAGGCCCTCGGCCGCCGCCGCCTCGAACAGGCGGGCGACCTGGTCGGCGTCGAAGGCGATGGTCTCGCAGAAGGCGTCCACGGAATCGGCGAGCTGCTCCTGCTTCAGCCGCGGCAGCAGCGCGATCATCGACTGGATGTAGGCCTCGGCGCCGCCGTTGCGGCCGTCCTTGTACTCCGGCGGCACGGCGTGGGCGCCCAGGAAGGTCTTGTGCACCGTCACCGGCTGGGTCTCGCCGAGCCGGCGGGCGACGCTCAGCTGCTTGATCTCCTGCTCGGGCTCGAGGCCGTAGCCCGACTTGATCTCGACCGTCGTAACACCCTCGGCCATCAGCGCCTGCAGGCGCGGCAGGCTGGCCGCGAACAGCGAGTCCGCGTCGGCCTCGCGGGTTGCCTTGACCGTCGAGATGATGCCGCCGCCGGCCTTGGCGATCTCGGCGTAGCTGGCGCCGCCGAGGCGCTGCTCGAACTCGCCGGCGCGGTCGCCGCCGTAGACCAGGTGGGTGTGGCAGTCGATCAGGCCGGGGGTCACCCAGCGCCCGTCGAGGTCGTAGATCTTCTTGGCCAAGGCCCCGGGCCGGGCGGTCAGGTCGTCGAGCGACCCGAGCCAGGCGATGCGGCCGTTGGCGATGCCCAGGGCCCCCGACTCGACCGCGCCGTAGGGCGCCTTGCCCTCGACCATGGTCGCCAGCCGGGCGTTGATCAGCAAGCTGTCCCACATGCGCGCGAGTATCCACGCTAAGCCCGGCGCGAGAAAGCTTGTATCTCACTTTCCAGGCATGCTCTGTCTTCGGATCTGACCGCAGCCGCAGCATCCGCCGAGGACCGATCATGACGCGCTCCCTCTTCGCGCCTTCCGCACGGCTCGCCGGCGGCTGGGCCGAGCGGGTGTCGTTCGAGCTCGACGCGGACGGCCTGATCCTCGCGGCGACGCCCGACAGCGCGCCGGCCGAGGGCGCCGAGCGGCTTTCGGGGCCGGTCGTGCCCGGCCAGCCGAACCTGCACAGCCACGCCTTCCAGCGCGCCATGGCCGGCCTCGCCGAGCGGGTCGATCCGGACCGTTCCGGAGGGAGCGGCGACTCCTTCTGGACCTGGCGCGAGACGATGTACCGCTTTCTCGGCCGCCTCGGGCCGGAGGAGCTCGAGGCGGTGGCGGCGCAGCTCTACGTCGAGATGCTGGAGGCCGGCTACACCGCGGTCGGCGAGTTCCACTACCTGCACCACGACCCCTCGGGCGCGGCCTACGGGCAGCCGGCCGAGATGGCGCTGCGCGTGCTGGCGGCGGGCGGGCGGACCGGCATCGGCCTGACCCTGCTGCCGGTGCTCTACGGCTACGGCGGCTTCGGCGGCGCGCCCGCGGGCGCCGGTCAGCGGCGCTTCCTCAACGAGCCCGAGGCGCTGCTGACGATCGTCGAGGCGGCGCGCGCGGCGGCCGGCGACGACTCCCGGCTGCGCGTCGGCCTGGCGCCGCACAGCCTGCGCGCGGTGACGCCCGACAGTCTCGAGGCCGCGCTCGACGGCCTGGCGGCGCTCGACCCGGCGGCGCCGGTCCACATCCACGTCGCCGAGCAGACCCGCGAGGTCGAGGACTGCCTGGCCTGGTCGGGCAGGCGGCCGGTTCGCTGGCTGCTCGACCGCGGCCTGCCCGACCGCCGCTGGTGCCTGGTCCATGCCACCCACATGACCGACGACGAGACCCGCGACCTGGCGGCCAGCGGCGCCGTCGCCGGGCTCTGCCCGACCACCGAGGCCAACCTCGGCGACGGCCTGTTCCCGGCGCCCGGCTACCTGGCGGCCGGCGGAGCCTGGGGCGTCGGCTCGGACAGCCACGTCTCGGTCGACCCGGTCGAGGAGCTGCGCTGGCTCGAGTACGGCCAGCGCCTGGTCCTGCGCCGGCGCAACGTCCTGGCCGGGCCGAGCGGCCACCTGGGCGAGGACCTCTGGGCCGCCGCCGCGGCCGGCGGCGCGCAGGCGCTGGGCCAGCCGGCCGGGGCGCTGGCACCGGGCCGGCGCGCCGACCTGGTCGTGCTCGACGACGGGCTGCCCTGTCTCGCCGGGCGTCGCGGGCCGGCGCTGATCGACGCCCTGGTCTTCGCCGGCAACCGGCGCGCGGTGCGCGACGTCATGGTCGCCGGCCGCTGGTGCGTGCGCGACGGCCGCCATGTCGCGCGCGAGGCGGTGCGCGCCGACTTCGACGCCGCGCTCGCGGCGCTCGGCGCGTGACACCGGCAGCCGCCTGCCGTCCGGGCGATTAATCCTTGGGTACGGCGCAGGGCTTCGCTAGGCTCCCAGCCCCAGACCGATGAGCAAGCTCGCTTTCGACCGCGGCGAGGACCTGCCCGAGGGGCAGCTCGCCCAGATCCGCCACCGCGCCGCCTACGTGCGCTCGCTGGTCGGACAGCTCGAGGCCGCCCCGCGGCTGGAACCCGAACTCTATGGCAGCTACGACGACTGGTATCTCCAGGCGCTGGAGGACGGCCTGTTCCGCCGCGTCTTCGTGGTCGAGGCGCGCGAGTGGCGGCGCCACGCCGAGGACCTGCTGCGCGACCAGCTGACCCGCAACGGCATCGATTCGGCCTGGTGGGACGGGCTGCGCGAGGCGGCCGAGGGCGGCAGCGAGGTCGCGCGCCTGCGCCGGGCGCTCGCCGAGGGCCTGGACGTGGAGCTGCCGGCGGAGACCTGGGAGCGGCTGGAGGAGCTGGTCGCGGTCGCCGACACGATCGGCGAGGGCACGCGCGCCGCGCGCGAGGCCCTGCAGGAGCGCTACGCCCACTACTTCAGCGACCTCGACGCCTTCGGCGACGGCGACCCGAGCGGCCGCCTGACCCTGAACGCGGAGCACGCCGAGCGGGCCTTCGGCGCCGTCGAGGTCTTCTGGCGTGCGCTGCCCTACCGCATGGCCGGCGAAGGCGCGGCTTGAGCCCGCCATGCCAAACAGCGACCCGGAATTGACGCGCCTCTGATAGTGACCCCCGCCGGAAGCGGCTATAGCCGAAGGCTAGGGAGCCACGGGGAAGGGGACGGTCATGGCAGATCCGACCGGCGGGCAGCCTCCCGCCGAGACCTCCGGCGAGCAGCGGGGCGGCGGGCGCCGCCGGGCCGCCGGGCGCGGCCAGCACCGCGAGCGCCGCACGGTCGGCGCCTTCGCGCAGATGCCCTGGTCGCCGCCGGCCAACCCCTATGCCCCGCTCGAGGTGATCTCGGCCGACCAGGTCGAGGCGATCCACAAGGCCTCGCTCGACGTGCTCGAGAAGATCGGCATGGACTTCCTGCACCCCGAGGCCCACGAGATCCTGGCGCGTGCCGGGGTCGAGGTGACGCCCGGCAGCAACCGCTTGCGCTTCGACCGCGGCTTCATCGAGGAGGCGGTCGCCAAGGCGCCCTCCGAGTTCACGCTGCACGCGCGCAACCCGGCGCACCACGTGCCGGTCGGCGGCAACCGCCTGGCGATCTGCTCGGTCGGCAGCGCGCCCAACGTCAGCGACATCGAGGGCGGCCGGCGCGACGGCAACCAGAAGGACTACGACGACCTGCTGCGGCTGACGCAGATCTTCAACTGCGTCCACGTGCTGGCCGGCTATCCGGTCGAGCCGGTCGACTTGCCGCCCGAGACCCGGCACCTCGACTGCCTGCGCTCGGCGGCGGTGCTGACCGACAAGTTCTTCCACGCATACTCGCTGGGCCGCCAGCGCATCCTCGACGGCATCGAGATCGCGCGCATCGCGCGCGGCATCTCCGAGGAGCAGCTGTGCCGCGAGCCGAGCCTGTTCTCGGTGGTCAACACCTCCTCGCCGCTGCGCCTCGACCATCCGATGATCGAGGGCTGCATCGAGATGGCGCGGCGCAACCAGCCGATCGCGGTGACGCCCTTCACGCTGTCCGGCGCGATGGCGCCGGCGACCATCGCCGGGGCGCTGGTCCAGCAGAACGCCGAGGCGCTGGCGACCATCGCCTTCCTGCAGACCGTCAGCCCGGGCACGCCCTGCTTCTACGGCGGCTTCACCTCGAACGTCGACATGAAGACCGGGGCGCCGGCCTTCGGCACGCCGGAGTACGCCAAGGCGGCGCTCGCCGGCGGCCAGCTGGCGCGCCGCTACGGCATCCCCTACCGCTCGTCCAACGTCAACGCCTCCAACGTCGTCGACGCCCAGGCCGCCTACGAGAGCGAGATGTCGATCTGGGCGGCCAGCCTCGGCCACGTCAACCTGATGATGCACGGCGCCGGCTGGATGGAGGGCGGCCTGACCGCCTCCTTCGAGAAGTTCGTCCTCGACTGCGAGCTGCTGCAGATGATGGAGAGCTTCTTCCAGCCGATCGTCGTCGACGAGGACAGCCTGGCCTTCGCCGCCATGGCCGATGTCGGGCCCGGCGGCCACTTCTTCGGCACGGCGCACACCCTGGAGCGCTACGAGACCGCCTTCTACGCGCCGGTGCTGTCGGATTGGCGCAACTTCGAGTCCTGGCAGGAGGCCGGCTCCGAGGACGCCACGATCCGCGCCCACAAGCTCTACAAGCGCCTGCTCGCCGAGTTCGAGCCGCCGCCGCTCGACCCGGCGATCAGGGAGGAGCTCGACGCCTTCGTCGAGCGCCGCACGCGCGAAGGCGGCGCCAAGGCGGCATAGGATCCCAGCCCGCTCGGGCCGATCCTCTTCAGGGGGATGCGATGGATCAGCTGTTCGTGTGGCTTGACCTCTTCGGCGTCTTCGTCTTCGCCGTCTCGGGCGCGTTGGCGGCGTCGCGCAAGCAGCTCGATCTCTTCGGCTTTCACTTCATCGCGACGGTCACGGCGATCGGCGGCGGGACCCTGCGCGACGTTCTGCTGGGCCAGACGCCCGTCTTCTGGGTCGAGCATCCGCACGTCATCTGGCTGACCGCGGTCGCCGCGCTGCTGGTCTACTTTCTTGCGCCGGCCGTGCAGTCGCGCGAGCGCGTGCTGATCTGGGCCGATGCGGCCGGCCTCGCGATCTTCGCCGCCGGCGGCACGATCGCCGCCGACCGGGCCGGGGCGCCGCCCGGCGTCGTCGTCATGATGGGCGCCGTCTCGGCGACCTTCGGCGGCCTGATCCGCGACATCGTCTGCCGCGAGACGCCGCTGCTGCTGCGCAAGGAGATCTACGTCACCGCCGCGGCGGTTGGCTCGGCGCTGATGGTCGTGCTGCTGGAGCTCGACCAGCCGGTCGAGCTCGGCTACCTGGTCTGCGTGCTGGCGACCTTCACGATCCGGGGCCTGGCCATCCGCTACGCCCTGAGCCTGCCCGCCTACCGGCCGCGGCCGGGGCGCGAGACTCCCTAGAGGCCGGCGCGGCTCAATAGGAGGTCGGAGCCTCCGGCGCTTCGCCGGGCCGGGTCGCCCCGGCGCGGGACGCGGGGCCGACGAGCGGCGAGACCAGCAGGCCGCCGGGGTGCACCGGCCGCTCCTTCTGGCGCAGCAGGAAGCGGCCGAGGATTTCGCCGTAGCCGCGGTAGAGATAGCTGCCGTTCTCGGCGAGATAGCGGTCGCGCTCGGCGCGGTAGGCGGCGGGCAGGCGGTACCAGGGCAGGCCCGGGCGCTCGTGGTGCACGGCGTGCAGGTTGTTGTTGAGGAACAGCAGGCTCCAGAACCGGCCGGCCTCGACTACGGCCGTGCGCTCGCGGACCTCCGGCACCGCGCGGTGCTCCAGGAAGGAGCGGACCAGCGACAGCGCGATGCCGGGCAGCGCGAAGGCGAGCAGGTAGGCGTCCAGGCTCATGCCGCAGACGCCGATCACCCACCAGAGCACCAGCCCGACGCCGACGACCTGGAGCAGCCAGACCGGCAGGTCGAAGCGCCCGGCGCGCCACAGCGCGAGCTCGCCGCGATAGTAGGCCATGATCGCGAAGGGCGGGCCGAGCAGCAGCCGGCCGAGCAGCGTGTTGCGCAGCCGGTAGAGCCGGCGCAGCGGGCGCGGCAGGGCGCGCCAGCGCTCGGGCGGCAGGTAGTAGCTCTCGGGATCCTGCAGCGGGTCGGTCAGCAGCTCGTCGCGGTGGTGCTGCAGGTGGCCGTCGCGATAGCGCTCGTAGGGCAGCCAGAGCCAGAGGTTGGGCAGCACCAGCAGGCGGTTGAGCCAGGGCAGCCGGGTCGGGTGGCCGTGCACGACCTCGTGCTGCAGCGAGGAGTGCCAGGCGACGAGGTAGGCGCCGAGCGGCAGCAGGAGCCAGAAGGGGATCGACTCGTGGAACCAGGTGACGAGGCCGAAGCCGAGGTAGATGGCGGCGGCGACGGCGAGGGTCGGCCACTCGACGGCGGGGACCGGCGTCGCCCGCGTCATCGCACCCGTTCCAGCGGGTCGCGTGGACGCGGCGCGGGGGCTCGTGACAAAATCGCCGGCTCGGGCGTTGCGGGCAGAGATCTCTCTCCCGTCGGGTTTGGCGGACATCTTCACGCTCGATAACTAGGGGTTGCAAGGCGCTGGAAAAAACACACTACGATGACAAATCACATCAACTGGTGAATTTGTACAACGGCCAGAGGGGTCGGCGCAAGAAGCGCCGTGGCGGCGATGGAGCGTGACGAGGTCGTCGGGCTGTTCCGCGAGCGCCTGCTCAAGGTGATCGAGCGCCAGGGCGTCTCGCGCTCGGCCTTCGCGCAGCAGATCGGGCTCGACCGCTCGACGCTCTCGCAGCTGCTGTCGCCCGACAACGAGCGGCTGGCGCGCGCCGAGACGATCGTGGCGATCGCCCGCCAGGGGAAGGTCAGCATCGACTGGCTGCTCGGCCTGAGCCAGGAGGAGGGGCGCGGCGCCGACGTCGTCGGCAACGCCATGGAGATCGAGGCGGGCTCGGCCGGCAAGCTCGACGAGACGATGCGCGGCTGGCACGCCGAGGCGGCCGGCTACAAGATCCGCTACGTGCCGACCACGCTGCCCGACCTGCTGAAGACCGAGGAGGTCATCGCCCACGAGTACCGCGACTACGGCGAGCGCGTGCCGCAGAGCCAGTACGAGCGGGCCGAGGCAAGGCTGGCCTACTCGCGCAAGCCGGAGACCGAGATGGAGGTCTGCTCGTCCTGGCAGTCGGTCGAGGGCTTCGCGCGCGGCGAGAGCATCTGGCGCGACCTGCCGGCGGCCGCGCGGCGCCGCCAGATCGAGCAGATGATCGCGCTCTGCGACGAGCTGTATCCCACCTTCCGCTGGTTCCTCTACGACGGCCTGAGGCGCTACGCTTCGCCGCTCACCGTGTTCGGGCCGCAGCGCGCGGCGCTCTACCTCGGCAACATGTTCTTCGTGTTCAACGGCACCGATCAGATCCGCGTGCTGACCCGCCACTTCGACGACCTGGTGCGCGCCGCCACGGTGCAGCCGCCCGACGTGATCGGCTACCTGGACGGCCTGATGACCAAGTACCTGACCCCGACCAAAGGCCCGACGAAAGGCCAAACGAAAGGAAACAGCCGATGACCCAGCGCCGGACCGGCCGCTGCCTATGCGGCGCGGTCGCCTTCGAAGTCACGGGCGTCCCGCGCGAGCCCGTCGCCTGCCACTGCTCGCAGTGCCGGCGCACCAGCGGGCACTACGCCGCCTTCGCGGTGGCGCCGCTCGCCGAGCTGAAGCTGACCGAAAGCGTCGGTCTCAAGTGGTACCGCTCCTCGGAGAGCGCCGAGCGCGGCTTCTGCAGCGAGTGCGGCTCCAGCCTGTTCTGGAAGCCCTCGGGCCAGGACACCATCGCCTTCGCGGCCGGCTGCCTCGACGAACCCAGCGGCATGGTCCTGCAGGGCCACATCTTCGCCGCCGACAAGGGCGACTACTACGCGCTGGACGACGGCCTGCCGGTCTATCCCGAAGGCGACGGCGGCGCGCTCGCGGTCCAGACCAGCAGGCTGGCGTGAGCGACCGCGCGCGCTCCGACGCGCCGGCCCCGCAGCGCCGCGCGCGGCGCGAGGCGCTGGCGATGCTGCCGATGTACGACCTGCCCGAGCTGCGGGAGGCCACCGATGCCTGGTGGCAGGGCCTGGCCGGGCACCTGGCGGCCGCCGGCCTGTCGGGCCTGCCCGAAGCGCTGACCCGCAGCGGCAGGGCGCAGGCCGCGGACGACCCGGCCTCGGCGCTGGCCGATCCGGCGCTGCTGCTCGGCCAGACCTGCGGCTACCCGCTGACCCATGCGCTGTCCGGCCAAGTCGCCTACCTGGGCACGCCGCGCTACGCCGCGCCGGGCTGCGCGGGCAGCGACTACCGCAGCTTCGTCGTGGTGCGCGCGGACGAGCCGGCGACGACGCCGGCCGGGCTGCGCGGCCGGCGCGCAGCGGTCAACGGCTGGGATTCGCAGTCCGGCATGAACGCGCTGCGCGCCCTGGTGGCGCCGCACGCCGTGGGCGGGCGCTTCTTCGCGCAGGTCGCGACCTCGGGCTCGCATCGCCGCTCGATCGCCATGGTGCGCGAGGGTCAGGCCGACGTGGCGGCGATCGACTGCGTGACCCTGGAGCTGCTGCGCCGCGTCGATCCGGGCGCCCTGGAGGGCGTGGAGGCGCGCTTCGAGACGGCTTCGGCGCCGGCGCTGCCCTACGTCACGCGGCGCGGCATCGAGCCGGGCCTGCTGGCCGCGCTGCGCGCCGGCCTGACCGCGGCGCTGACCGACCCGCAGCTGGCCCCGGTGCGCGGCCAGCTGCTGCTCGCCGGCATGGACTTCGACCGCGCCGCCGACTACGCCGTGATCACCGACATGGAGCGCAGCGCCGAGATGTACGGCTACCTGGCGCTGGCGTGACAGCCTCGTGCCGGACAGAAGCGTTCCCCAGCCGTCATCCCCGCGCAGGCGGGGATCCAGGGCCCAAGGCGCACACGGTGTAGCCTCTGGCCCTGGATTCCCGCCTTCGCGGGAATGACGCGAAGAGCAAAGAGAAGAGGAAGAAGCGGATGAGCGAACCCTGCGAGCTGACCGCGGTCGAGCTGACGAAACGGATGCGCAAGCGGGAGCTCTCGCCGGTCGAGCTGCTCGACTCCTGCCTGGCGCGCATCGCGGCGGTCAATCCGACGCTCAACGCCGTGGTCGCGACCGACGAGCCCGCGGCGCGCGCCGCCGCCGAGGCGGCCGAGCGCGCCTTCGCCGCCGGCGAGGACCCGGGCCTGCTGGCCGGCCTGCCGCTCGGCATCAAGGACCTCAACGAGACGAAGGGGCTGAGGACGACCTACGGCTCGCTGCTGTTCTCCGACTACGTGCCCAAGGCCGACTGCGGCGTCGTCGCCAGCCTGCGCGAATCGGCCGGCGGCATCTTCGCCAAGACCAACACGCCGGAGTTCGGCGCCGGCGCCAACACCACCAACAAGGTCTACGGCGTCACCGGAAACCCCTACGACCCCGCTCTGACCTGCGCCGGCTCCTCGGGCGGCTCGGCGGTGGCGCTGGCGACCTCGATGCTGCCGCTGTGCAACGGCTCCGATCTCGGCGGCTCGCTGCGCACGCCGGCCGGCTACTGCGGCGTCGTCGGGCTGCGCCCGACGCCCGGCACGGTGCCCGACGAGACCCGGGTCAACGCCTTCTCGCCGCTCTCGGTGGAGGGCCCGATGGGCCGCACCGCGGCCGACGTCGGCCTGCTGCTCTCGGCCATGCTGACCGGCAACAGCGGCGAGCCGCTCGAGCCCTTCGCCGGCCGCCCGGAGCAGGCCGATCTGCTGACCGCGCTGCCCGAGGTCGACCCCGGCGGCCTCAAGGTCGCGTTCAGCGAGGACCTCGGCTTCGCGCCGGTCTCCGAACAGGTGCGCGCGCTGTTCCGCAACCGGCGCCAGGCGATCGGCGGGCTGTTCGCCGAGGCCCAGGACCGCGACCCCGAGTTGGGCGACGCCGACCGCCTGTTCGAGACGCTGCGCGGCCTCAACTTCGTCGCCAGCTACGGCACGACCTACCGCTCGAAGCCGGAGTCCCTGGGTCCCAACGTCAAGGCCAACGTCGAGCTCGGCCTGAAGCTGACCAGCGAGGACATCGGCTGGGCGACCGCCGAGCACAGCCGGCTGTTCCGCCGCTTCGTGCAGCTGATGCAGGAGGTTGACCTGCTGATCGCCCCGACCGCCTCGGTGCAGCCCTTCGACAAGACCCAGCTCTATCCGGCCGAGGTCGACGGCCGCAAGCTGCCGACCTACATCGCCTGGGTCGCCATCACCTACGGTTTGTCGCTGACCGGCCACCCGGTGCTCTGCCTGCCCTGCGGCCTGGACGAGAACGGCCTGCCCTTCGGCCTGCAGATCGTCGGCCGGCGCCGGCAGGAGACGCGCCTGCTAGCCATCGGCCAAGCCCTGGAGGCGGCCTTCAGGGGCATCCCCGGCTGCGCGGCGCCGACTCCCGACATCGCAGCGCTGTCGCGAGGCTGAGGCCACCGGGGCTGCCGGCGACGCATGAGTCCCGCGCAGGGCGGCCGCGACTTGCCGCCCTGCCGGGTTCCTGCTTTGCTGGCCGCAGCCGCTGCGATCCGCGCGGCACCCCATCACCAGGAAGGAAAGACGGGCTCATGACCCAGCGTCTGTTCATCGGCGGCAAGATCATCGACGGCGAGGGCAGGGCCCTGGACGGCCACGGCCTGCTGGTCTCCGAGCAGCGCATCGCGCGACTGGCGCCCGCCGCCGAGTTCGAGGGCTTCGCCGGCGAGACGGTCGACACCGCCGGCATGACGCTGCTGCCCGGCCTGATCGACTGCCACGTCCACCTCTGCCTCGGCGCCGAGGGCGACCCGGGCACCGCCCAGGGCAAGCTCTCGGCCGCGCAGCTCGCGATGCGCTGCCTGGAGCGCGCGCAGGCGACGCTGGCCGGCGGCGTCACCGCGATCCGCGACTGCGGCGGCAAGGAATACATCGAGTTCGCCGTGCGCGACGCCTGCAACACCGGCATCCAGACGGGTCCGACGATCATGGCCTCGGGCCGGGTGATCTGCATGACCGGCGGCCACGGCAACCGCTCGGGCCGTATCGCCGACGGCGTCGACGAGGTCGTCAAGGCGGTGCGCGAGCAGGTCCACGCCGGCTCCGACCTGATCAAGATCATGGCCACCGGCGGCGTCATGACGCCCGGCGTCGACCCGCAGGACGCGCACTACTCGGCCGAGGAGATGGCCGCCGGCATCGCCGAGGGGCACCGCTTCCGCCGGACCTGCGCCAGCCACGCCCAGGGCGAGGAGGGCATCCTCAACGCCGTGCGCGGCGGCATCGATTCGATCGAGCACGGCTTCTTCCTGACCGAAAAGGCGATCGAGGAGATGATGACGCGGGGCACCTACCTGGTGCCGACGCTCTCGGCGCTGCGCAACATCCTGGAGAACGGCCACCTGGTGCCGCCCTACGCGCTCGAGAAGTCGCAGAAGTACGGCGAGTTCCACGTCGACTCGGTGAAGCGCTTCTACGCCGCCGGCGGCAAGATGGCGATGGGCACCGACGCCGGCACGCCCTTCAACCGGCACGGCGAGAACGCCCAGGAGCTGCGCTTCCTGGTCGAGGTCGGGGTCAGCCCGATGGACGCCATCACCATGTCGACGCGCAACGGCGCCGACCTCATGCGCCAGGAGGAGCGCGGCACGCTGGCCGAGGGCAAGTTCGCCGACCTGCTGGCGGTCTACGGCGACCCGTTGGCCGATATCGAGGCGGTCGCCGACGCGGGCAACCACGCCCTGGTCGTCAAGAACGGCCGCATCGCCGGCGATCGCCGGGTCGCGGCGGCCGAGGCGCGGCGCGCCGCCGAGTAGCCGCGTGGCGGATTCCGGCGAGCGGGCTGGCGAGCGGGTCGGGGGCGTCGAGGCGCTGCTGTTCGACGTCTTCGGCACGGTCGTCGACTGGCGCGGCTCGATCGCCCGGCTCGGCGCCGACTTCGCCGCCGGGCGGGACCTCGGGACGGTCGACTGGACGGCCTTCGCCGACGCCTGGCGGGCGCGCTACCAGCCCGCCATGGCGGCGGTGCGCGAGGGGCGCCGGCCCTTCGCGAAGCTCGATGTCCTGCACCGCGAGAACCTCGACGCGATCCTGCCGGACTTCGGTCTGGAGGCGCTCGACGAGGCGGCGCGCGCCGAGCTGAACCTCTTCTGGCACCGCCTGGACCCCTGGCCTGATTCCGTGCCGGGCATGACGCGCCTCAAGCGGCGCTTCATCGTGGCCGCGCAGTCCAACGGCAACGTCTCGCTGATGGTCGAGATGGCCCGGCACGGCGGCCTGCCCTGGGACGCGATCCTGGGCGCCGAGGTCGTCGGCTACTACAAGCCGCGCCCCGAGGCCTACCTGGAGGCCTGCGCGCGGCTCGACCGGCCGCCCGGGCGCTGCGTCATGGTCGCCGCCCACAACGACGACCTCGCCGCGGCCGCCGCCTGCGGCCTGAAGACCGCCTTCGTGCGCCGGCCGAAGGAGAAGGCGCCGGGCCAGGACGCCGACCTGGCGCCGAGCGGCGACTGGGACCTCGTCGCCGAGGACCTGGAGGACCTAGCCGCGCAGCTCGGCTGTTGAGTGACGTCGCCGCGGAGCCTAAAGGATCGCCAGGGCGCTCGGGCCGATCGGGGCCGGGAAGGCCTCGTCGAGCTCGGCCAGCTGCGCGTCCGACAGCCGGATCTCGCGGGCCGCGGCGTTCTCGCGCAGGCGCGCGCGGCTGCTCGTCTTCGGGATCGCGATCGTGTCCTCGCGCGCCAGCAGCCAGGCCAGCGCCGCCTGCGCCGGGGTCATGCCGTGGCGCTCGGCGAAGCCGGCGAGCTTGCGGTTGCCGAGCAGGCGCGCCTGCTCGAGCGGCGAGTAGGCCATGGCCGGCACGCCGCGCCCGGCGAGCGCCGGCAGCAGGTCCCACTCGGGGCCGCGGCGCGAGAGGTTGTAGAGGATCTGGTCGGTCGCGCAGGCCTCGCCGCCGGGGCTGGCCCAGAGCTCGGCCATCTCGTCGGCGTCGAAGTTGCTGACGCCCCAGTGCCGGATCTTGCCCTCGGCGCGCAGCCGCTCGAAGGCCTCGATCGTCTCGGCCAGCGGCACCGAGCCCGGCCAGTGCAGCAGGTAGAGGTCGATGCGGTCGGTGCGCAGCCGCTTCAGGCTGCGCTCGCAGGCGGCCGGCACGCCCTCGCGCGAGGCGTTGTGGGGATAGACCTTGGTGACCAGGAAGGCTTCGTCGCGGCGCCCCGCCAGGGCCTCGCCGACCAGCGATTCGGCGGCGCCCTCGCCGTACATCTCGGCGGTGTCGACGAGAGTCAGCCCGAGGTCGAGGGCGAGGCGCAGCGTGGCGATCTCCTCGTCGCGCAGCGTCGGGTCGTCGGCGACGTACCAGGTGCCGACGCCCAGGCGCGGCACGCTCTCGCCGCCGGGCAGGGTGAGGGTCGGGGCCGAATCGGCGGGCGGAGCGTTGGGCTCGCGGGACATGGCGGGGGCTCCCGTGTGGCTGCGTGCTGTCGCCCCTCTAGCCGCCCGCGGCGGGCCTGTCAAAGCCGGGCGGGCCAGCCTAGAGCGCGGCGATCGGCAGCGGCTCGGCGTCCTGCAGGCGGGCCGCCGGCAGGACCAGCGTCACCGTGGTGCCGACGCCGGGCTCGCTGGCCAGCTCCAGCCGGCCGCCGTGCAGCTCGGCCAGGCCCCGGGCCACCGGCAGCCCCAGGCCGCTGCCCTCGTAGCGCCGCGACAGCGAGCCGTCGGCCTGCACGAAGGGCAGCCAGATGCGCTCCAGGTCGCCGGCGGCGATGCCGATGCCCTGGTCGGCGATCGAGACGGCGAGGTCGCCGTCGGCCCGGCGATGGCTCGCGACCAGCACCCGGCCGCCGTCGGCGGAGAACTTCACCGCATTGGAGAGCAGGTTGATCAGGATCTGGCGCAGCTTGGCGGAGTCGCCGTGCACGACCGGATTGCCTTCCAGCGCGACCTCGATGGCGATGCCGCGCGTCTCGGCCGTCGCCGCGACGATCGCCCGGGCGCGCTCGACCAGCTCGGCGAGCTCGCTGTCCTGCTCCTGCAGCGCGATTTCCCCGGCCTCGATCTTGCCGATGTCGAGCAGGTCGTTGACGACGCCCAGCAGGTGCTCGCCGCTGCGGTGGATGTCGGCGGCATACTCCTTGTAGCGGGCGTTGCCGAGCGGGCCGAAGGCCTCGCTCTCGAGGATCTCGGAGAAGCCGATGACGGCGTTGAGCGGCGTCCGCAGCTCGTGGCTCATGTTGGTGATGAACTGCGACTTCGCGCGGCTGGCCTGCTCCGCCAGGGTCTGGGCGCGCAGCATCTGGCGCTCGGCCTCGGCGCGCTCCGTGACGTCGTAGAGGGTGAAGACGAAGCCCTGTATCGCCGGGTGCGCCCGCAGGTCGGTGCCGACGAAGTCGAAGTCGCGCTGACGGCCCTGGGCGTCGATCAGCCGGGTGCTGCCGGTCGCGCGCGCGCCATCCCCCTGCACCAGCTCCTCCAGCGCGAGCGCCAGGATCCGCCGGTTCCCGGCGCCGAACAGCGAGAGGAACTCCCAGTCGCGCAGCAGCCGGCTGTCGAGTCCCAGGCGGCCGGCGGCGGCGTAGTCGATGCGCCCCTCGGCATCGACCAGGAAGATCAGGTCGGAGGAGTTCTCGACCAGGGCGCGCAGCCGCTCCTCGCTGCGCATCAGCGCCTCGGCCTCGCGGCGGGTCAGCGCGTCGAAGCGGCGGTGCAGCACCGCCGAGGCGAACTCGATGCCCAGGATCAGGCTGGTGCCGACCGCGATCAGCACGGCCAGGCCGGCACGCGGCGTGGTCAGCGCGGTCATCGGCACCTCGGTCGCCAGCGGCACGAAGCTGGCCGCCCACATGCCGGTGAAGTGCATGCCGGCGATCGCCAGGGCCATGACCAGCGAGGCGATCGCGATGCGGCGCGTCGAGAGGCGACGGAATGCGAGGTGAAGGGCGACGGTCGCCGCGACCACCGCGATCGCGATCGAGAGGGCGAACAGCCAGGGGTCGTAGAGGATGCGCGCGGGCATGCGCATCGCCGCCATGCCGCTGTAGTGCATGGCGGCGACGCCGAGGCCCATGATCAGGCCGCCGCCGAGCAGCGACAGCCGGCCGGCGCTGCGCTGGGCGTTGAGCCCCAGGCCGATCCCGGCGACGACGATGGCAATGGCGAGGGAGGCGACGGTCTGCGGGATGTCGTAGGCGACGTAGACCGGCAGCGTGAAGGACAGCATGGCGATGAAGTGCATCGCCCAGATGCCGCCGCCGATCGCCGCCGCCGCGGCGCAAAGCCAGGCGAGCCGCGGCAGGCCGGCGGTCTCGGCGACCTGGCGCGAGACCTGCAGGGCGGTGAACGAGGCCAGCACCGCGACCAGCACGGCGAGTCCGACCAGCCAGGGGTCGTGCGTGGTCGCGAAGCAGAAGCCGTCGGTGGAGGCGAACTGCGGCATGGCCGGACTATGCCCCCGCTTCGTTAAGGGAGGCCTTAGAATTCCCCCCATCCCAGTGCTATATCATGACGGTTCCGCCAGCGTGAGGCCACGGGTGTCCGGATTCGTCGACAGGCTTGCCGCCCTGCGGCCCCTGCTTCCCGGTCGGGCGGCGCGGCGCAGCCGGGACGGCGAAGCGCGGCCCGAGCCGGCGCCCGCGGTGCCCGAACTGGCCCGGCTGCACGCGCTCTGGACCGCCTGGCGCGGCGCCGCTCCCCTGCCGCACCGCTGGTCCATCAACCCTCTGGAGCTCGGCTTCTGCCTGGCCAACCTGGCCCTCGTCGACATCGAGCCGGAGACGCGCCGGCCGCGCTACCGCCTGGTCGGGACCGGGCTCGTCGACCTCTGGGGGCGCGAGCTGCGCGGCCGCTACATCGATCAGGTCTACCGCTTCCCCGTGCGCCGCGAGGTCCTGAACGCCTATCGCCGCGTCATGGCCAGCGGCGAGCCCTTGTACGGCGAGCGGATCTTCAACCTCGGCTTCCGCCGGCTCGGCTATCACCGGCTGATGCTGCCGTTCACCGACGGCAGCGCCGGCGGCGGCGATGGGCGCCGCGTCGACCTGGTGATGCTGGCGATCTATCCGACCGACCGGCGCATCCGCCGCGTCGACGACTGGCGCGAACTGGCCGAGGACCCGCGTCCGCGTCCCGGCTTCTTCCCGCAGGGGCCCGGCGGCGCGGCGCGCCTGGCCGGGACGCGGCCGCCGGTCTCGGGGTCCTAGGCGCCGGTCGCCGGACGGTCCGTCAGGGCGCGCCGTGGGCGCGTCGCTTCCGCCACAGACAGACACGGCCCCGCGCCGCGATAGTCGCCCGGCATCGCCCGCAGAGAGGACCCTCGAAGCCATGGCCTTCGGCATCGTCATCGGGCCGCGCGTGCGCAAGTCGCCCTTCTTCGAGGCGACGGTCGCCGCCGGCGTCAGCCACTTCTCGATCTACAACCACATGTACATGCCGGTGTCCTACGGCGACCCCGCGGCGGAATACGAGCGGCTGGTCGCCGGCGTCGCCCTGTGGGACGTCGCGGCCGAGCGCCAGGTCGAGGTCCAGGGACCCGACGCAGGGGCGCTCGCCCGCTACCTGACGCCGCGCAACCTGGAGAGCTGCAGGCTCGGCCAGGGCAAGTACGTGCCGATCTGCGACCACGACGGCATCCTGATCAACGATCCCGTGCTGCTGAAGCTGGACGAGGACCGCTACTGGTTCTCGATCGCCGACAGCGACCTGCTGCTCTGGGTCAAGGCGATCGCCGCCGAGCGCGGGTTCGAGGTCGCGGTCCGCGAGCCCGATGCCTCGCCGCTCGCGGTCCAGGGACCGAAGGCCGAGGAGGTCGTCGCCAGCCTGCTCGGCGACTGGGTGCGCGAGCTCAAGTACTTCTGGTTCCGCGAGACCGAGCTCGACGGCATCCCGCTGCTGGTCGCCCGCTCGGGCTGGAGCAAACAGGGCGGCTTCGAGCTCTACCTGCTGGACGCGACGCGCGGCGGCGAGCTCTGGACGAGGGTGGAGGCGGCGGGCCGGCCCTTCGGCATCGGCCCGGGCGGGCCGAACTATGTCGAGCGGGTCGAGAGCGCGCTGCTGTCCTACGGCGCCGACAACGAGCCCGACTGCGACCCCTTCGAGATGGGGCTCGGCCGCTTCGTCGACCTGGAGCGGCCCGACGCCTTCGTCGGCAAGCAGCGCCTGATCGAGCGCAAGGCCGCCGGGCCGCGCCGGCGGCTGGTCGGCGTCTTCATCGACGGCCCGCCGCTGGCCTCGAACCAGTATCCCTGGCCGGCGACCGTCGAGGGGCGCCATGCCGGGACCATCCGGGTGGTCGCCCACTCGGCCCGACTCGGACGCAACATCGGCCTGGCGCTGCTGCTCTCGGCCCACGCGGAGCCGGGAACGCGGGTCGCCATCCACGGCGAGGCCGGGCGCCTGGACGGCACCGTCACCAGGCTGCCCTTCGAGCCCTCGGAAGGCGCCAGCGTCGCGCCGCTGACCATGCCGGGCGCCGCGGCGGCGGGCTGACCGAGCGGCGCCGGTTGCCGCGATCTTGCCATGCCGGCGCCGCGCGACGGGCGCACTCGCAGGCTTTCTCCCAGGCAGCCCCCCGTCCGGGGCGCGGCAAGGGAGAAGCAGCCATGTCCACAGCCTTCCTGCGCATCGCGGCGGCGTTCCTGGCGGTCCTGCTCGGTCTGCAGGTCGCCGGCGTCGCCTTCGCCGACCCGCCGCCCTGGGCGCCGGCCCACGGCTGGCGCGCCAAGCAGGGCGAGCGCTCGGCGCTGGTCGTCGAGCGGCCGATCTTCGTCGAGCCGCGCGCGAGCGGCGTGACCTGCGACCGCTCGCTGCTCGACGGCAACAACCAGCTGGTCGGCGCGATCCTCGGCGGCTCGCTCGGCGGCTACGCCGGCTCGCACATCGGCAGCGGCGACGGCCGGCTGGCCGCGACTGCCGGCGGGGCCGTGCTCGGCCTGCTGCTCGGCAGCGAGCTCGGCCGCTCGATCGACGCCGCCGACGCCGCCTGCGCCCAGTACGCCCTGGAGGCGGCGGAAGACGGCCGCACGGTGAGCTGGGTCGATCCGGCGCGCCGGGTCGGCTACGACCTCACGCCCGGCCGGACCTTCCGCAGCGGCGAGGGTTACTGCCGCGAGTATCTCGGCACGGCGCGCATCGAGGGCCGCGTCCAGCGCACCCACGGCACCGCCTGCCGCCAGCCGGACGGCAGCTGGCGTCTGGTCAACTGAACCGGCGGTCCCGCCCGAGCCGGCGCGCGCTTTGCCGCTCGTCCGCTTCGTGACATCCTGACGTTCCGGCCGGTTCGGCGCCCATCGGGGCGCGCCGAAAGGGCGGCCTCGGCGGCAGGACAGGGCGTGAAGACTGGCGGCATGAGGTCGAAGCACCCGCTCGCGGCGCTCGACATGAGTCCGACGCTGGGCCGCAAGGCCTACGAGAAGAAGCTCGCGAAGCTGCAGGAGCGGCTGCGCCTGATCCAGCAGGCCTACCTCTTCTCCGGCGATTCCGCGGCGATCGTCTTCGAGGGCTGGGACGCCGCCGGCAAGGGCGGCACGATCCGGCGCATCGCCTCGGCGCTCGACCCGCGCAGCTTCAAGGTCTGGACCATCGGCGCGCCGCGCCGCTACTACCTGGAGCGTCACTTCCTGGCGCGCTTCATGGAGCGGCTGCCGCCGAACGGCGCGATCTCGGTGTTCGACCGCTCGTGGTATGGCCGCGTGCTGGTCGAGCGGGTCGAGGAGCTGACGCCGAAGCACCGCTGGCAGGCCGCCTACCGCGAGATCAACGACTTCGAGCGGTTGCTCGCCGAGGACGGCACGCGCATCGTCAAGCTGTTCTTCCACATCACGCCGGACGAGCAGCTCAGGCGCTTCGAGCGGCGCCTCGCCGACCCGATGCGGCGCTGGAAGCTGACCTACGAGGACTTCCGCAACCGCGGCCGCTGGGCCGACTACGAAGCCGCGATCGACGAGATGCTGGTGCGCACCTCGACCCGCCACGCGCCCTGGACGCTGATCGCCGCCAACGACAAGAAGCACGCGCGCATCGCCGCGCTGCAGGAGATCGTCCGGCGCCTGGGCCGCGGAGTCGATCTGGCGCCGCCGCGCCTCGACCCGCGCACCCTGGCCGCGGCGCGCGACGAGATCCGCCTGCCCGACAGCCTGGTCGACAGCCTGGCGGGGCGGACGGAGTAGGGGCGGGCGCGGGGGACGAGACCTCGGACGGGATGAAGATGGTGCCGGGTGAGGGATTCGAACCCCCGACCTTCGGTTTACAAAACCGCTGCACTACCGCTGTGCTAACCCGGCGCCCTGAGGCCCGGGCGAGACGATAGGCAGGGCGCGGCGGCGGGGCAACCGCCTTGCGACGGGCGGCTCACGAGCCGCAGTAGCGGTTCCGGTAGGTCTGGAGCATGCGCTCCTCGATGGCATAGGAGGCCGCCTCGTCGGCGCCCTGGTGGGCGGGCTTCTGCGACCAGGCCGAATAGCCGGACTCGGGCATCGCCTCGTTCTGATGGAGGAGGATGCC
Organism: Alphaproteobacteria bacterium; assembly: GCA_030433005.1. Taxonomy (GTDB): domain Bacteria; phylum Pseudomonadota; class Alphaproteobacteria; order Kiloniellales; family DSM-21159; genus Tistlia. Next base: position 1,334 of record JAUILQ010000071.1, on the reverse strand, counting down.
CGTGACGGGATCCTGATCGCGTTGCCAGTCCAGGGTCTTGCCCTCGAGGCTGTAGGTCGACGGCCGGTTCAGCGCGCGGCAGCGCCGGGCGTGCTGCTCCTCGTGCCGCAGCGCCGCCAGTAGGACGATCGGCGGCTCGCAGGAGCGCCGTACCGCCGCCGGCGACGGCAGGCTGATCTTGCAGTTCACCGGATCGACCTGGGCGTAGGCGCCGGGGTCGAGCCCGCCGAGCGACCGCTGCCCGGCCTTCGCGGCGGCCGCCGAATCGATCTGTGGCGCCATGCCGCTGTCCAGCTCCGACCGCGAGACGTCGCCGCTGGCGAGATTCGTGACCAGGTCGTCGTAGGAGTGCTGCGCCGGGGACCCCGCCCCGAAGCGGTGCAGCCGGTGCTTCGAGTCCATCCAGAACTCGGCCGCGGCCTTCTTGCCGCGCAGGCCGCGACGTTCGGCGCGCGCGATCAGCTTCTTGTCGGCGTAGTGGCGCCGCAGGCTGCCGACGTGCTCGAGCGCGAGCCGCACCCGTTCGCAGAGGCAGGCCGGTGCCCGCGCCGGCGAACGCAGGCTGGCCGGGAACACGCGGTCCCGCTTGCCGATGCCGTGCAGCACCGTCGGCAGCCCGAGCCCGACCTCGAGCGTGCGCGCCGTCGCCATGCCGGGCGTCGAGGTCAGATGCTGCGCCGGTGCCAGCGCCTCCGAGGTTTCGGCGCGCGCCTCCGGGAGGCTCGGGCGGTCGGCGCGCAGTTCCCAGGTGAACCAGCCCATCCGCGTCTTCTCCTGGCCCCGCCAGACCGCGCCGCCGACCGGGCAGCTCAGGACGACGTCGGCGTCCGGGGCGTCCGGCCGCGGCGCGCGCAGGTGCAGCCTGGTCGGGCAGCTGTCGCGGTCGCCGTCGAGGTAGTCGAGGGTCAGGTGGAATCCGTCCGGCAGGTCGTAGGTGCCCTCGAAGGGCAGCAGCGCGCAGCCGCACGAGGGATCCTGGGCGCGGCCCTCGGCGGCGGCGAAGGCCACCGCCGCGGCGATCAGGATGCCGATGATACCCATGCCCCGCTCTCCCCGGACCGTTTGGGGTGAAGCGCGGAGGCTAGCAGCCGCGGGGGTGGGGGCGAAACCCGAGGGCTCAGCCGTGCCGGAGCTTCAGCACCAGGATCGAGCCGGCCAGCACCAGGGTCACGCCGTTGGCGGCGACCAGCGGCAGGTCGCCGAGGATCAGGCCGTAGGTCAGCCAGAGGGCGACGCCGGCGACCAGCACCAGGAACATCGACAGCGAGATGTCGCGGGTCGAGCGGGTGCGCCAGGCCTTCAGCGCCTGGGGCAGGAAGGCGAGGGTCGTGCAG
>JAUILQ010000070.1 GCA_030433005.1 Alphaproteobacteria bacterium | reverse complement strand
GAGCGCAGCAACGCCATGCAAGCCTGGATCGACAGCTACAACCACAGCCGCCCCCATTCCGCTCTCAACGGAAAACCGCCCATCTCACGCATCGCCAGGGACAACCTCCTTGGCAGCGACAGCTAGACCAACCACCTGATGTGGCCTGGCCGTCAGCCCTCCAGCAGGCGGCTCCACAGCCGACTGCCGTGAAAGACGCGAACGACGTCGACCCCGCCGTCGGCCTCGCGGTAGCAGATGACGTAGCGCCGGTAGGCATGGACCCGCAGATCGGGGTGGATTTCCGGCCGCCGCGGTCCGGCTGCCGGGTTCTCCGCGAGCAAGCGGAAGCGGGCTGCCAGCGCCTCGATGAAGCTCTTGGCGCGCCCGGGGTCGTTCTCGGCGATGTAGTCGTGGATGGCTTCGAGATCGGCCCTGGCTTCGGCGGTTATCCGGAAGCGGGCCAAGGGTCAGTACCGCTGGCGTCTCTCGCGCAACCCGGCAATGACCTCGTCGCCGTCGAGCAGCGGGCTCTCCATGCCGCGCGCGACCTCGGCGCGCAGCGCCTCCAGCTGCTGGTGGCGCCAGCGCAGCGCTTCCAGCGCCTCGACCAGCAGCGCCGATTCGGACGAGACCTCGCCGGACGCGAGGCGCTCCCGGGCGAAGCGCCGCAGATCTTCCGGAAGAGCGTCGATATCGACCTTGGCCACCATGCCTCGACTATGGGTCCGCCGACACCGACGGTCAACGCGGGCCCTCACCCCGCCGCGGCCCGGTCGGCCAGGACCGTGAAGTCGGGATGGCCGGCCAGCAGGCTGGCCGGGCAGTCGGGCGCCGGCGGGCCCTCGAGCAGGCGGGCGAGCGGCGCGCGCTTGGCCGCGCCGGTGACCACCATGAGCAGCGCGCGCGCCTCCATGAGGGTCGCGATGCCCAGGGTGATGGCGTGGCTCGGCACGGCCGCGCCCGCCGGGAAGTGCCGGGCGTTGGCTTCGCGCGTCGCCGCCGAGAGCGCGACCACGCGGGTCCGCGAGTCGGCCGGCGAGCCCGGCTCGTTGAAGCCGACGTGGCCGTTGCGGCCGAGCCCGAGCAGCTGCAGGTCGAGGCCGCCGGCCGCGGCGATGGCGGCCTCGTAGCGCCGCGCCTCGGCCTCGGGATCCTCGGCGAGGCCGTCGGGCAGGTGGGCGCGCGCGGCCGGCAGGTCGACGTCGTCGAACAGCAGGCGGTTCATGGTCGCGCGGTAGGACTGCGGGTCGTCGGCGCCGAGGCCCAGGTACTCGTCGATGTTGAAGCTCGTCGCCTGGGCCAGCGACAGGCGCTCCTCGCGCAGCCGGCGGCGCAGGGCCGCGTAGACCGGCTCCATGGTGGCGCCGGTGGCCAGCCCCAGCACCGCCGAGGGCCGGGCGCCGAGGCACGCGGCGAGCCGCGCCGCGGCCGCCGCGGCGGCCGCCTCCGCCGTATCGAAGACCTCGAGGCGCACCGCCTCAGGCCGGCCGGGCGACCGCCGGCACGAAAGTCTCCAGCTCGGGATCGGGGAAGCTCACGGTGCGCCCGGTCTCGGCCGACTTGTAGAGCGCCATCAGCATCTCCATGACCGCGACGCCGTCGGCGAAGGTCTCGATCGGCGTCAGGCCCTTGCGGAAGCAGTCGACCATGTGGCGGTTCTCGTCGGTGTAGCCGTAGATGCCGGCCTCGTCCTCGACCACCGGCATCAGCCCCTGCTCGGAGTTCTGCTTCTCGATCAGGTCCTCGCCGGCGTCCCCGGCGATCGCCCGCGACATGAAGACCTTGAGTCCGGTCGACAGCGAGGAGAACTCCATCGAGTACTCCGGGCCGAGCAGCTCGAGCTGGATGCGCAGCCCGGCGCCGACATAGGCCCAGGAGGTCGTCGATTCGATGACCGCGGTCTCGCCGTTGGCGTCCTCCAGGGTGATGATGCCGCGTGCGAAGTCCTCGACCGGGCGCTTCAGGAAGTCGACGCCCATGCGCTCCTTGAGCTCCTCGGCATAGCGGCTGCGCGTCCACTTGAGGTTGGCGACGGTGGCGCTGGCGCTGACCGGGCGCAGCGCGCCGCGGCCCTCGCCCGGCGGCGTCAGCAGGAAGCGGGCGACCTCGACCGAGTGGCACATCATGTCGGAGAGCACGCCGCCGCCCTGCTTGTCGCCCTGCCAGAACCAGGGCTCGTGGGGCCCCGCGTGCTCCTCGGCGGCGCGCGCCAGGTAGGGTCGGCCGGTGTTCGGCACGGCGCGTTTCCAGACGATCTCCTTGCCGCGCAGCACGGCCGTCGAGAAGACCTGGTTCTCCAGATAGCCGTGGGCGAGGCCGGCCTCTTCGGCCAGCTTCAGCATCTCGCGCGCCTCGGCGAGCGTGCGCGCCAGCGGCTTCTCGCAGGCGACGGCCCGGACCGGCGCCCCGGCGGCGACCGCCTCGGCGATGTCGCGCATGACGGCGAGGCGCGTGTCGTTGGGCGACAGGATCCAGATCGCGTCGACCTCGCCCGAGGCGGCCATCTCCTTCAGCGAGGCGAAGGCACGGCAGGGTCCGAGGCCGGCTTCGTCGGCGGCGCGCGCGAAGGCCTCGCGCCGCTCGGCCGAGCGGCTCTGGACCCCGGCGATGGTGACGTCGCGCACCGCCTGCAGGGCGCGCAGGTGGAAATGGGCGATGAAGCCGGAACCGACGAAGCCGAGGCGCAGCGGGCCGGACGGGGCGTGAGCGTTCATGATGAGTCCTTCTTATCTGTCAGTCGGGCTTCTCTGTCAGCCGGGCTTCTCTGCCGGTCGGGCGGTCGAGTCGCGCAGCACCAGGCGCGTCGGCAGCAGGATCTCGGTCGCCGCCGGCTCCGCGGCCTCGAGCTGGCGGATCAGCAGGCCGATCGCCTCGGCGCCGAGCTCGGCGCGCGGCTGGTGGACCGTGGTGATCGGCGGATCGCTCATCTCGGCGAGCTGGATGTCGTCGAAGCCGGCGATCGACAGCTGTCCGGGCACGACGAGGCCCTGCAGGCGGGCCGCGCGCAGCACGCCGACCGCGCTCTCGTCGTTGGCCGCGAAGACCGCGCTCGGCGGATCGGGGAGCGACAGCAGCAGCCGCCCCGCGGCGACGCCGCTGGCGAAGGTGAAGTCGCCCTCCGCGACCAGGTCGGGGTCGAAGGCGAGGCCGGCTTCGGCGAGCGCCCGGCGATAGCCGGCCAGGCGGTCGCGGCTCAGCACCCGCGACGGCGGCCCGGTGACGTGGCCGATGCGGCGGTGGCCGAGCGCCGCCAGGTGCCGGACCATGTCGGCCGCGGCCGCGGCGTTGTCGATGCGCACGGTCGGCAGCTGCGGGCCCGGCAGGTGCTCCGAGATCAGCACGATCGGCGGGCGGTCGGGATCGTCGGCGGCGACGCCCGGCGGCAGGCGCCCGGTCAGCAGCAGCATGCCGTCGGCGCGGCCGTCGCGGACCAGGTCCAGGTAGGCGGCCTCGACCTCCGGGTCGGCGTCGGTGTTGCCCATCAGGATGGTGTAGCCGAGCGCCCGCGCGCGACGCTCGATGCCGTGGACGATCGCCGGGTAGAAGGGGTTGGCGAGGTCGGGCACCAGCACGACGATCGAGCGGCTGCTGCGCCGGCGCAGCGCCTGGGCCAGGCCGTTCGGCCGATAGCCGGCGGCGACCGCCGCCTCCAGCACGGTCCGCCGGGTCTCCTCGGTGACCACGGCGGCGCGCGAGAAGACGCGCGAGACCGTGGCCTTGGAGACCTTGGCCAGGCGCGCGACGTCCTCGATGGTCGCGCGGCGGACGGGGCGGGCCGACTGCTCGCTCACCCGCGCAGGCCCCGCTGGCGGCCGTAGAGCAGCAGCAGCACGAGCAGCGTCAGGCCGAAGATCACCTGGCGGCCGGCCGGCCCGGCGTCGAGCGTGATCAGCAGGCTCTGCAGCACGGTCAGGGTGATCGCCCCGCCGATCGTGCCGAGATAGCCGCCGATGCCGCCGGCCAGCGAGGTGCCGCCGATGACCACGGCGACGATCGAGGGCAGTACGTACTGCAGTCCGATGCCGACGAAGACGCTGCCGGTGTAGCCGAGCACCAGGAAGCCGGTCAGCCCGGCGAACATCCCGGACAGCCCGAACAGCAGGGCGCGGATGCGCTCCGGCCGCATGCCGGCGATGCGCGCCACCTCCGGGTTCGCGCCGATCGCGTAGACGCGGACGCCGAAGGCGGTGTTGTGCAGCAGCAGGCAGACGCCGAGCGCGACCGCCGCCCACAGCAGCAGCACGCCCGGGATCCCGGCGACCAGCGGCTGGTTCATCAGCGCCGTCAGCGCCGGCGCGCTGCGCCCGGAGGGCACGCCGCGGGTCAGGATGACCAGCGCGCCCTGGATGACGCCGGTCATGCCGAGGGTCATGACCAGCGGCGGGATGCGCAGCAGCACGATGCCCAGGCCGTTGAGCAGGCCGACCGCGAAGCCGAGCGCCAGCGTCGCGGCCAGGGCCAGCGGGATCGCGGCGTCGGTGCCGGCCATCAGGTTGCCGGCGACGAAGGCGCAGAGCGAGATGACGCCGCCGACCGAGAGGTCGATGCCCTCGCGCCCGCCGATGATGACCAGGGTCTGGCCGGCGGCGACCATGCCGAGCAGGGCGGCGATGGTCAGCTGGCTGACGATCTGGCCGGGCGAGGCGAAGCCCGGCGAGATCGCCTCGCCGAGCGCCAGCAGGGCGACGGCGGCGGCCAGCGCCAGGGTCAGGGGATGCAGCGCCAGGGCGCCCAGCCGGCGCCTGACAGCGGCGGACGCGCTCGGGTTCTGCGCGCTCATCGCCGCGCCACCAGCACGCCGCCGGCCAGCGCGGCCAGGACGATCAGGCCCTGGACCAGGGTCTGGTACTCGAACGGCAGGCGGGCGAAGAAGATGACGTTGCCGATCAGGCCGAGCACGACGGCGCCGAAAACCGAGCCGAGGAAGCCGCCTACGCCGCCGGCCAGCGCCGTGCCGCCGAGCACCACGGCGCTGATCGAGGAGAGCGCGTAGGCGCCGCCGAGCAGCGGGTCGCCGGAGGCCGTCTCGCCGGTCAGGCAGAGCGCCGCCAGCGCCGCGAAGAAGCCGGCCAGCAGGTAGGCGCGGATGCGCGTCCAGGTGACCGGCACCCCGGACTGGTAGGCCGCCTGCATCTGGCCGCCGCTGGCGCGCAGAGCGCGGGCGAAGCGCGTGCGCTCGATCACCAGGCAGAGCAGCAGCGCCGCGGCCAGCACCAGGACGACGCTGCGCACGCCGAACAGGCCGCCGGCGTAGCCGCGCCAGTAGACCTCGGGCACCGGCAGCCCGGCCTCCGGCAGCACCATCAGGGCGAGGCCGGCGAAGACCACGCCGGTCGCGAAGGTCGTGACGATCGGCTGGAAGCGCAGCCTCGCGACGCAGAGGCCGTTGACCAGGCCGCAGCCGAGCCCGGTCGCGACGCCCGCCGCCATGCCGGCGGCGATCGCCGCGGCGTCGCCGCCCAGGGCGTCGATCACGACCACCGTCACGACGTTGACCAGCGACACGGTCGAGCCGATCGACAGGTCGATGTCGGAGGCCAGCACGACCCAGGTCTGGCCGATCGCGACCAGGATCAGCGGCAGAAAGGTGGTCAGGTTGGAGGCCATGACGCCGGGCTCGAGGAAGCTCGGCTGCAGGGCGAGGTTGATCGCCGCCAGCAGCAGCGCCGAGCCGAGCGCGAGCAGCCAGGTCGAGCGCCGCAGGCGCGGGCCGATGCCCGAGGTCGCCGCGCTCATGCCGCCGCTCCCGCCTCGGCGCCGGGCGTCGCGCCGGGGGTCGCATAGGCCGCCTCGTTGAGGGCGTGCCGGGTCAGCCCCTCGCCGCTCAGCTCGCGGACGATCCGCCCGCCGTTGAACACCAGGACGCGCTCGGCGTGGCCGAGCAGTTCGCCGTCCTCGGAGGAGTAGAGCAGGATCGCGGCGCCGGCCTCGGCCAGCTCGCGCACCATGCGGAACAGGTCGGCCTTGGCGTTGACGTCGATGCCCTTGGTCGGGTCGTCGAGCAGGATGACCCGCGGTGCCGTCGCCAGCCAGCGTCCGATGACGACCTTCTGCTGGTTGCCGCCGGACAGCGAGCGGACCGGGTCGGACAGGCTGCCGAAGCGCAGCCCCAGGCGCTCGACGACCGGCCCGAGGCGCCCGGCGACCCGGCCGCGCGGGAAGGCGACACCGCCCTCGCGGGTCACCAGACCGTACGCCAGGTTCTCCAGGATCGGCCGCAGCAGGGCGACGCCGTCGCGCCCCCGGTCGCCGGAGATGTAGGCGAGACCGGCACGGATCGAGTCGGCCGGCGTCGGGCGGCGCAGCGGCCGGCCCTCGACCTCGATGCGCCCGCGCACGCCGGGCTCGATGCCGAAAAGCCCGCGCAGCAGCGCCGACTGGCCCTGGCCGTGCAGGCCGCCGAGCCCGAGGATCTCGCCGGCGCGCAGCTCCAGCGACACGCCGTCGACCCGGGGCGCGCTCAGCCCGTCGACGCGGAGCAGCGTGGCGTCGCCCGGCCGCGCGGGCGCAGGCGCGGTCCCGGGCGCCGCGCCCGGAGCGCCGCCGGCCGCGGCCTCGCCGCCGACCATGGCGCGCACGATGCGGCCGGGGTCGGTGTCGGCGACCGCCGTCGTCTCGACGACCCGTCCGTCGCGCATCACGCTGACGCGGTCGCCGATCTCGAAGATCTCGTCCATGCGGTGGGAGATGAAGACGACGGTGCGGCCCTCGCGCTTCAGCGCGCGCACCAGCTCGAAGAAGATCGCGACCTGGCGCCGGTCGAGCGACGAGGTCGGCTCGTCGAACAGGATCAGCCGGGCGTCCTCGCCGAGGACCTTGAGGATCTCGACGACCTGGCGCTGGTCGGCCGAGAGGTCGGCCACGCGGCTGTCCGGCGCCAGCTCCGGGCCGAGCGCGCCGGCGAAGAGGGCGAGCTGGCGCTCGGCCTCCCGGCGCACGGCGCGCCGGTCGACGAGCCCGAAGCGCCGCGGCTCGCGCCCGAGCAGCAGGTTGTCCTCGACCGACAGGCTCGGGACCAGGCTGAGCTCCTGGTAGAACACCCCGACCCCGGCCGCCGCCGCCTCGCGCGGCGAGCGGAAGCGCCGCTCGGCGCCGTCGATACGCAGCACGCCCGAATCGGGCAGCACCGAGCCGGCGATGACCTTGCACAGCGTGGACTTGCCGCAGCCGTTGGCGCCGATCAGCACATGGACCTCGCCGGCCTCGAGCGCGAGGTCGGCGCCGTCCAGCGCGACGATCCCGCCGTAGCGCTTGCGCAGGTCGCTCAGCTCGAGCAGCGGCACGGGTCCGGCTCCCGGTCGGGCGGCGGCAGCGGCGATCGGGCGGGGCCGCGGCGCGCGGCCCCGCCGGACCGGCCTACTTGAAGAACTCGGCCTCGGCCTCGTCCGGGCCGACCACCGAGGTCACCGAGTAGTAGTCCGCCTCGTCCTTGACCTGCTCGTAGGTCGCCTGGACGTTCGAGTCGTCGATGAAGGGGATCGGCAGGTAGAGGGCGTTGCCGTACTGGCCCTCGAGGATGCCGTCCTTCAGCTCCCCGCCCTGCAGCAGCAGGACGGCGACGTTGAGTGCGCTCGCCATCACGCCCGGCGGGTTCACCGAGGCGCCGGAGTTGTAGCCCTTCTCGGTCCACTGCGAGAGGAAGTCGGTGCGGATCTCGCCGGTCGCCGCGATGTCGCCGGTCTTGCCGGCCTCCTCGATCGCGCGCCAGGCGCCGGCCGCCATGCCGTCCTGGACGAACACGCCGTCGATGTCGGGATAGGTCGCGAGCAGCGTCTTCATGGCCTGCTGACCCTTGGCCTGGTCCCAGTCGGCATTGGTCTCGTTGACGACCTCGATGCCCGGCGCCTGCTCGAAGGCCTCGCGGTAGCCGGCGACGCGCATGGCGTTGGCCGGATGGCCGGCGAGGCCATTGATCGCCACGACCTTGCCCTCGCCGTCCAGGGTCTCGACCAGCCACTCGCCGGCCTTGCGGCCCCAGGCCTGCTGATCGATGCCGACGTAGAGCGCGTCCTTGGAGGAGACCTCGGCGTCGGTGGAGATCACCAGGATGCCCTTGGCCGCGGCCTGGGCGAACACGGGGTCGAAGGCGCTCGGGCTGTTCGGGTTGATGATGATGGCGTCGACGCCCTGGTTGATGAAGTTGCGCACGACCGCGATCTGGCCCTGCACGTCCATGTCCGAGGACTGCACGATGGTCTCGACCTCGACGCCGCGCTCGGCCCAGGCCTCGGCGGCCGCCTGCGCCTCGTCGATCATCTGGGTGCGCCACTCGCTGCCGACCCAGCCGTTGCTCAGGCCGATGGTGAAGCTGTCCTGGGCCTGCGCGCCGGACGCGAACCCGAGCATGCCGGCAGCGACGGTCGCCGCCAGAATCGGCTTTCTCATAGCGTTCCTCCCGGTTTGCCGGGCGCCGTCGGGGGCGCGCCGGTCGTTTCTGTGCGCGGAATTCTACGCTCAATGAAAACGGTTTCAAGCGCTTCCGACACCGCCATGCCACGGCATCGCGCCCTCGCCCGCAGTTTCGAGGGGGCCCGCAGTTTCGAAGGGGCCCGCAGTTTCGAGGGGGCCCGCAACGCGAAAGGGGCGCGCCGGCCGGCGCGCCCCCTGTCGCTTCGCCACGCCGGCCCGGCCGGCGTCGTCCTGCAGGCTACTGCTGCTTGCGGACCAGCGTGTAGTTGTAGCGGATGCCGGCGCCGACCTCGATGACGTGCTTGGTCAGCGTGCCGTTCTGGTTGGCGTGAACCATGTACCAGCCGGCCGGCAGCACGACCTGGGTCTGCGCGGCGTTGGCCGAGAAGACGACGTCGCGCTCGCCCTTGTAGTTCTTGCGGTAGCTCAGGACCTTCCAGTCGACCGGCGAGGCGACCGGCTGGGCGCCGGCCCGCGGGATCAGCGCCAGGCCGATCTCGCCGGCGTTGAGGTTGACCTCGTGCGGCAGGTCCTTGGCCGAGCGGATCTCGATGTCCTCCTCGATCACCGTCGCGCCGTAGGCGGTGGTCAGGCGGTAGCGGCCCGGCTTGACCTTGAGGTCGGCGACGCCGCCGGTCAGGTTGGCGACCATTTCGCGACGCCCCTGGTCGACCCGCTCCAGCATGAAGCTGACGTTGCGCGGGATCGGCTTGGCGCCGGAGACGATGACGGCCTGGAGCTTCAGCGGCATCTGCGCGTCGCTGGCGGCCTGCTGTTCGCTGGCCGCGGCGACCGAGGCGGTTGCGAAAGCGCAGAAAGCGGCCGCGGAAATCGCGCGTCCGACCCAACGGAGCATGTGCTGTCCCCTTGCTTCAGAACTGTGGCTTTGTCCTACACCTAGCCGCCGGAGCTTTACAAGGTATGAAGGGGGAACCGCGACATCTCAGACACTTGTCGGTTGCCGTCCGGAGACGCCGGCGGAGCGGCCGTGCGCGACGCGCCGCCCGCTACCGCCGGGCCTCCCCGAGCGGCGATTCGAGGAGGCCGGTCCGGGCTCAGAACAGCCCCTCGATGCGGCCCTGCTCGTTGAGCCGGATGTTGTGCGCAGAGGGCACGCGCGGCAGGCCCGGCATGGTCATGATGTCGCCGCAGACCGCCACCACGAACTCGGCGCCGGCCGACAGCCGCACCTCTCGGATCGTGACGGCGTGCCCGGTCGGCGCGCCGCGCAGGTTCGGGTCGGTCGAGAAGGAGTACTGCGTCTTTGCCATGCAGATGGGCAGGTGGCCGTAGCCGGTGTCCTGCAGCTCCTTGATACGCGTGCGCGTCGTCTTGTCGGCCTGGATGTCGTCGGCGCCGTAGAGCGAGGTCGCGATCGTGCGGATCTTGTCCCACAGCGGCATCTCGTCGGGGTAGAGCGGCGCGAACTGGTCGATGCCGGCCTCGACCAGCTCGACGACCTTCTGCGCCACGGCCTCGATGCCCGCCGAGCCCTCGGCCCAGTGATTGGCCAGGATCGCCTCGACGCCCTGGGCGCGCGCCGCTTCCGTCACGGCGGCGATCTCCTCCTCGGTGTCGGCCGAGAACTTGTTGATCGAGACGATCACCGGCACGCCGAACTTCTTCACGTTGGCGATGTGGCGCTGCAGGTTCGCCGCGCCCTTCTTGACCGCCGCGGGGTCGGCCTTGCCGAGGTCCTCCTTGGCGACGCCGCCGTGCATCTTGAGCGCGCGCACCGTCGCCACCACGACGGCGGCGTTCGGCTTGAGGCCGGCCTTGCGGCACTTGATGTCGAAGAACTTCTCGGCACCCAGGTCGGCGCCGAAGCCGGCCTCGGTGACGACGTAGTCGGCCAGCTTCAGGGCGGTTTTGGTCGCGATCACCGAGTTGCAGCCGTGGGCGATGTTGGCGAAGGGGCCGCCGTGGATGAAGGCCGGGTTGTTCTCCAGCGTCTGCACCAGGTTCGGCATGATCGCGTCCTTCAGCAGCACGGCCATCGGCCCGTGCGCCTTCAGGTCGGCGGCCAGGATCGGCTTGCGGTCGCGGGTGTAGCCGATGACGATGCGCCCGAGCCGCTCGGTCAGGTCCTTGAGGTCGCTCGCCAGGCAGAGGATCGCCATGACCTCGGAGGCGACGACGATGTCGAAGCCGTCCTCGCGCGGGAAGCCGTTGGCCGTGCCGCCCAGCGAGTTGACGATCGAGCGCAGCGCGCGGTCGTTCATGTCGACGACGCGGCGCCAGGCGACGCGGCGCTGGTCGATGCCCAGCTCGTTGCCCCAGTAGATGTGATTGTCGATCAGCGCCGAGAGCAGGTTGTGCGCGACGCCGATGGCGTGGAAGTCGCCGGTGAAGTGGAGGTTGATGTCCTCCATCGGCACGACCTGGGCGTAGCCGCCGCCGGCCGCGCCGCCCTTGACGCCGAAACAGGGCCCGAGCGAGGGCTCGCGCAGGCAGATCGCCGTCTTCTTGCCGATCCGGTTGAGGCCGTCGCCGAGGCCGACCGTGGTCGTGGTCTTGCCCTCGCCGGCCGGGGTCGGGCTGATCGCCGTGACCAGGATCAGCTTGCCGTCCGGCCGGTCCTTGAGCGACTGGATGAAGTCGAAGGAGATCTTGCCCTTGTGGTGCCCGTACTGCAGCACCGCGTCGGCCGGGATGTCCAGCTTCGCCGCGATGCCGGAGATCGGCTCCAGCGTCGCCTCGCTCGCAATCTCGATGTCGCTCTTGGCCATGACCCGTCGCTCTCCCCTGGCTGACCGCCCCTGACGTGACGCCGGCGGGCGCGAACGGCCTGCCGACGGCGCGGGACGCTAGCGCGAGGTTCCGGCGCCGGACTGTCCTGGGATCGACCGGGGCCGCTTGTTTTGCGCCACGGACGCGAGCGCTGCAGGCCGCGACCGGCCGGGCAGGAAGACCAGGCCGGCGGCGACGATGGCGAGCGCGGCCAGGGCGAGCAGCACGAACAGCTGGCGGAAGCCCGAGGCCGGGTCGTGCAGCCAGGCGATGAGCGGCACGGCGAGGCTGCTGACGCCGAGCGACAGCAGATACTTGGCGGCGAAGAAACGGGCCCGCCAGCGCGGGTCGGCGGCGCGCACCGCCAGGCTGTCGTGCACCGGGATCTCGGCGAAGACCAGCAGCACCAGCGCCGCCAGCAGCGCCACCGCCAGCCAGGCGCCGGCATCGCCGGAAACCAGGGCGAGCCCCGCGAAGAGCGCCGCCTGCGGCCCGGCGAGCAGCAGGATCAGGCGGCGCGCGCCCAGGCGGTCGACCGCGCGGCCGCTCGGCAGCTGGGCGAAGGCCGAGAGCGCGAAGATCAGGCTGGCGCCGCCGGTCGCCCCCAGGGCCGCGATACCGAGCGGCGGCCCGGCGCCGTCGCCGGCCAGCGGGGTTTCGGCCAGCATCTGCGGCAGCGCCACGGTCACCGCCGAGAAGATCAGGCCGCCGAACAGCGCGGCCGCCAGCAGGAAGCCGACGATGCGCAGGCGCTCGCCGCGGGCGGCCGCGCCGCTCGCTTCCCCCGCGCTGCCGCCGCCGGCGCCCGCCGCCGACGCCGGGCTCGGCCAGCCGCGGCACAGCGGCAGGAAGGCGAGGCCGGTCGCCAGCGCCAGGGCGCCGGGCGCCAGGAAGGCGCCCTGCCAGCCGAACCGCGCCGCCAGCCAGCCGCTGAGCAGCGGCGCCGCGGCGACGCCCATGTTGCCCCACACGCCGTTGACGCCGAGCGCCCGCCCGACGCCGCCCCGGCGCCCGCCGGTCTCGGCGGCCAACGGCAGGCCGACGGGATGGTAGATCGCGGCGCCGAGGCCGATCAGCGCGAGGCCCGGCAGCAGCAGGCTCGCGTCCTCGCGCGCGCCCGCCAGCAGCGCCCCGGCGCCGAGCAGCAGGAACTGCAGCGCGAGCATCGCCGGCCGGCTCCAGCGGTCGCCCAGCCAGCCGGCCGGCAGCGTGCCGGCGGCGAAGCAGACGAAGCCGACGGTCGAGGGCAGCAGCAGGTCGCCGTAGTCGCCGCCCTCTCGGACGCCGAGCACGACCACGACGGCCGGATAGATCAGCAGGAAGAAGTGGGCGTAGGCGTGAGCCAGATTGACGAAGAGGAAGCGCATGGCGGCAGCCTAGCCGCTTCGCCGCGGCGCATTCTCCCGCTATTCTGGCAAACGATGTCGATGAACGGACAAAGCGGCTACGCCTGGCTCGACAGTCCCGGCGGCCCGCCGCTGCTCGCCCTGGCCGAGAGCTACGCCGCCGGCCGGCGCACCGGCCGCCACAGCCACGGCCGCACCCAGCTGGTCTTCGCCGCCGCCGGCGTGATGACGGTCGAGACCGAGGCCGGCAGCTGGGTCGTGCCGCCGCAGCGCGCGGTCTGGGTGCCGGCCGGCCTGGACCACGAGCTGGTCATGCACAGCCGGGTGGCGCTGCGCAGTCTCTACTTCCGCGCCGACCGGCCCGGCCTGCCGGCGCGTGCGGCGGCGCTCGCCGTGACGCCGCTGGCGCGCGAGCTGATCCTGCGGCTGGTCGAGACCCCGGCCGAGACCCCCGGCGAGGTTCCGGCCTCCGGCGGGCGGCGCGAGCGCCTCACCGCCCTGCTGCTCGAGGAGCTCCAGGGGGTCGCCCTCGATGCCCTGCATCTGCCGCTGCCGCACGACCGCCGCGCCCGCCGGGTCGCGCTGGCCCTGGTCGAGAGGCCGGGCGACGGCCGTCGACTGGAAGACTGGGCGACCCTCGTCGGCGCCACGCCGCGCACGCTGCTGCGCCACTTCCAGCGCGACACCGGCCTCGGCTTCGCCGCCTGGCGGCAGCAGGCCCGCTTCCTGGCGGCGCTGCCGCGGCTGGCCGCCGGCGAGCCGGTCACCGGCCTCGCCCTCGACCTCGGCTACGACAGCCCGAGCGCCTTCGTTGCCGCCTTCCGGCGCGTCTTCGGCACCACGCCGGGCCGCTACTTCGCGCGCTGACCGACGCCGCGGGATCGGCAAGTCCTCCTAGCCGCCCGCGTCGCGCCCGGCCTCCTGGAGCAGCCAGTCGCGGAAGGTCCGCACCTTGGGATCGTTGAGCGCCCCCTGCGGGTAGACGATGTGATAGGCCGAGCCGGTCGAGAGCCTGAGGTCGAAGGGGCTGACCAGGCGACCGGCACGCAGGTCGTCGGCGACCAACGCCAGGCTGCCGAGCGCCACACCCTCGCCGTTGATCGCCAGCTGGATCATGACCCAGCCGTCGTCGAGTACCTGGCCGCGCCGCGGCTCGACCTGTTCGGCGCCGGCGCTGGTCAGCCACTGCGACCACTCCTCGTAGTCCTCCTCATGGAGCAGCGTGTGGTTCGCCAGGTCCGCCGGCTCCTCCAGCTTCGGGCCCTGCTCGAGCAGGCGCGGGCTGCACACCGGCACCAGGTCGACCGACAGCAGGTACTCGGCGCTCAGGCCCGGCCACTGGCCGCTGCCGTAGCGCACCGCCATGTCGGTCTCGTCGCGCCCGAAGGTCACGAGGTCCATGGTGTGGTGGATGCGCAGCTCGATGTCGGCGTGGCTGCGCCAGAAGCGCGGCAGCCTTCCGACCAGCCACTTGGAGCCGAACGAGGGCGTCACGCTGACCGTCAGCACCCGCTCGTCGCTGTGCTGACCGACCAGGGCGACGGCCTCGGCGAGGCGGTCGAAGCCCTCGCTGAGCCCGGGCAGCAGCAGCCGTCCCTCGGTGGTCAACTCGACCTTGCGGGTGAGCCGCCGGAACAGCCGCACCTGCAGGTGCTCCTCAAGCAGGCGGACCTGGTGGCTGACCGCGGTTTGGGTCACGTTCAGCTCATCCGCCGCCTTCGTGAAAGACAGGTGCCTGGCACCCGCTTCGAAGGCTTTCAGCGCGTTCAGTGGCGGCAGCCGGCGCATGGCCAGCCTCCCTCATGACCAACTTCTGTTCATCCATATAGTGAGAGATCGGCGTTTGTCGCTCAAGCCGAAGAGGCGCACATCTCAGTGAACGGCGGCGCTATCGGCCGCGACCCGCTAGAGAGGTGACATCATGTATGCGAACCGCTTCGACCTGACCTACCTGAGCCTGGCGCGCGCGGGCGGCCTGCCGCTGCACGCCGACGGCATCGTCCATCACGAGAACGCCGACCTGCTGCACCACCAGGAGCGCCTCGCGATGCTGCGCGAAGAGGCGCGTGCGCGGTCACGCCATGCCCGCGAGGAGCGGCGCGCGCGGCGCCGGCTGCTGTTCCGGCGGGCGCTGGGTCGCGTGCTGGCGCACGGCGGGCAGCGGCTCTCGGGCCTCGGCACCCGGCTCGCCGCGCCGCGGCCGGCGCAGACCGCCGGCTGCGGTTGAGCGTCACGCGCGGCCGGCCTGACAAAGGCCGGTCCGAGCGCCGCTCGGGCTGGCCCGGCTGATCGAGGCGCGCCGCCGGTCTGCTCCGGCGTCGCGCCTCGATTGCCTGCGGCGGACGCGATCCTCCAGCCGCGGCCTCCCCGGCTCAGGCGGGTCGGGCGCCGCGACGGCCGATCCAGTCCTCCAGGAAATCCTCCAGCCAGTCGCCGAGCGGCTCGTGGTGGCGCTGCGCGGCGGCACGCTGGTCGTCGGGCGCATGAGCCCCCGGCAGCGCCAGCATGTCCGGCGCCTCGGCCATCCAGGCCTCCATCATCTCCAGCGTCACCTCGGGATGGAACTGCAGCCCATAGGCGCGCGGCCCGAGCCGGAAGGCCTGGTTCTCGAAAAGCTCGCCGCGCGCCAGCAGCTCGCCGCCCGCGGGGACCGAGAAGCCCTCGCTGTGCCAGTGGTAGACGTTGAGCCCCGGCGGGACGAACCCGGGCGCGCGCTCGCTGGCGGCGATCGGCACGTAGCCGATCTCGCTGAGCCCGCTGTCGTGCGGTCCGACCGCGGCGCCGGCCGAGCGCGCCAGCATCTGCGCGCCCAGGCAGATGCCCAGGTAGGGCTTGTCGGCCGCCAGCCATCGCTCGATCCAATCGAGCTCGCGCAGCAGGTAGTCGTGCTCCTCGACCCGGCTCGCCATCTGCGCGCCGCCGTAGACCACCGCACCGGCGTGCCGCTCGTCGGGCTCCGGCAGCGTCTCGCCCTCGGCGACCCAGACCTGCTCGAGCTCGAAGCCGCGCTCGCGCAGCGAACTCGCGACGCGGTCCTGCCGCTCGCCGGGCATGTGTCGAACCAGAAGCACCTTTCGGCTCATCGGGTCTCCCTGTGGCAGTCGTGTCTGCATAGCTCCCGTCCCCTCCGCGCCGTCACCGGCCGCGGCCGGCCCGAAGCGACCGGCGGAAGGCGCCCATGTGGAAGCGCGCCACCGCCGGAGGGTAGCGATAGGCCGCGCCGACCGGGCAGGCCGCCCGGGCCAGACAGGCCTCGTCCAGGCAGCGCCCGCCCGCCGGCGTCTCCAGGTGGCCGGCGCAGCGGGCCGTGTCGTACGCCGCAACGCAGGTCGAGTCATAACCGCCGCCTCCGAAGGCGTCCACCGGGCAGCCGGAGAGACAGGGGCGTCCCGCGCAGGACGCGCAGGGGTTGGCGGCCGCTTCGCGCCTCGGCAGGCCGGTGAGCGGCCGCGCGAAGAGCAAGGCGGCGCGATAGCTGTGCCACAGGCCGTAGCGGGGATGGACGAGCAGGCCGAGCGGCGAGGCATGGACCGGCTCGGCACGCCGCGCCCAGGCCTGGAACGGCAGGAACGGCGGCCCCTCGAAGGGGAACAGCGGCCGCGCCCGCCAGGTCGCCGCGACGGCGCCGACCACCCGGCGGCTCCAGCGGTCGAGCGGGTCGACTGCGCCGTCCCGGTACTCGGGCGAGGCGCTGAAGGCCGCCCAGTGGCTGTCGCCGACCGCACCGACCAGCACGACGCTACCGCTCGCCCCGCCGAGCGCCGGCAGCTCCCCCGGGGCCGGCTCGAATCCGCCGCGCGCGGTCAGGCCGGCGCGGCCGAGGTCGGCGGCCAGCCTGGCGTACTCGCTGCCGTCGTACACGCTGCCGGCGCAATCGCTGGCGGGGCCGCTCGCGGGCTGCATCCTGGAATCCCTGCAATCCTGCCGACAAGCCACTGGACTCGCCGCCAGCTTGCCCTAGCTCGAACGATTGTTCGAGGCCGCGCCGACGGCGGCCCGTCGAAGGGGCCCGTACATGGGAAAAGAAAGCTTGCACTTCTCCGGTACGGCGAATCCCTTAGAGGACTCATATAGGCAAGCGCCTGCGATCGCAGTGGGGACGAAGAAGAAGAAAATGGACAGCGCCATGAACGAGCGGGTTCCGGCGATCGAGACCGCCGCGGACACGCTGCAACTCGACGACCAGGTCGCCCACCTGCTGCGCCGGGCTCACCAGAGGGCCTCCGCGATCTATCTCGGCGTGCTCTCGGAGCGCCAGATCACGCCGACGCAGTTCTTCGCGATGGCCCGGCTCTCGGAGATGGGCCAGCTCTCGCAGAACCGCCTGGGCCGCCTGGCGGCCATGGATCCGGCGACGATCCAGGGGGTCATCCAGCGCCTCGCCGAGCGCGGCCACATCCAGCGCCTGCCCGACCCGACCGATCGCCGGCGCATGGTGCTGAGCCTCACGCCGAGCGGGCAGGCCCTGGTCGCCGAGCTGCTCGGCCGCATCCGGCAGGTCAACGCCGACATCCTCTCGCCGCTGAGCGAGAGCGAGCAGCTGGAGTTCGTCGCGCTGCTGCGCAAGCTCGCCTGAGCCGTTTCCCGCCGGCCGCGGCCTAGCTCAGCGACCGCCGGACGCGCGCGCCGAGATCGGCCAGACGCTCGACCGGCTCGTTGGCGAAGACGAAGCGCAGGTAGCGTTCGGCGCCGGGGCCCCAGCCGTCCATCGGCGTCGCGGCGACGCGGCCGCGTTCGAACAGCCGCTTCGAGGCCTCGGCGCCGGTGAGGCCGAAGGGCCCGCAGTCGAGCAGCAGCGACCAGCCGCCGGCAGGCGGAATCACCGGCAGTCCGTCGAGCTCGCTCAGAATGCGGTCGCGCCGCGCCTGCCACTCGGCGACCGCCGCCGCGACGCCGTCGTCGGCGCAGGTCAGCGCGGCCTCGGCGGCGGCCATGGCTATGCCGACCTGGCAGACGACGTTGTGGATCCCGACCAGGCCGATGTCCGGCATGATCGAGGCCGGGCCGACGACCCAGCCGACGCGCCAGCCGATCATGCGGAACTGCTTGGAGACGGAGTCGACCGTGATCGTGCGCTCGGCCATGCCGGGCAGCGCCGCCGGATGCAGGTAGGGTCGGCCGTCGAACAGCAGCCGCGCCATGGCCGCGTCGTAGAGCAGCCAGGCGTCCTCGGCGCGGCAGAGCCCGGCCAGCGCCGCCCAGTCTTCCTCGTCGAAGCAGCAGCCCGTCGGCATCGCCGGGCTCATCGCCAGCACGACGCGGATGCCCTGCCCTCGCAGCGCCGTCACCGCGTCGCGGTCGAGGCGCCAGCCGTCGGGCGTCGGCCGCGTCGGCACGAAGACCGGCACGCCGCCGGCCAGGCGGACGCGGTTGATCAGCCCGGCGTAGATCGGCGCGGCCAGCAGGACCCGCTCGCCCGGCTCGAGCAGCGCGAGCAGGCTGTTGAGGACACCGCTCAAGCCGCCGGCGGTGACCACGCAGGCCTCCGGCCCGCCGTAGTCGACGCCGCTGAAGCGGCGCACCTGGGCGACCGCCGCGCGGCGCAGGCCCCACTGGCCGAGAAACGGCAGATAGCTGTTCGCCGCATCGTCGTCGACGGCCCGCCGGGTGACCGCGAGCGCCGCCTCCGGGGGCCGGATGTCGGTGTCGAGGTTCTCCAGGCGCAGCAGCTCGGGGTCGGCCGCGGCATCGGCGAGATCGCCCATGCGGTCGACGCCGATGCCCGGGATGTCTTTCAAGCGCGAGACCGGCATGGCATTGAGTCCCTTCAGATGGAGCCAGACGCTCCATTTAATATATTATATATTAAACCAGGACGGAAGACCTTGGCCAAGAGCGCCGGACCCTCCCTGCCGGACACCATCGCCAACCGGCTGCGCAGCGAGATCATCGCCGGCAAGCTCCCGGCCGGGACCGCGCTCAGGCAGGACAAGATCGCCATCGAGCACGGCGTCAGCCACATCCCGGTGCGCGAGGCTCTGCGCAGGCTGGAAGTCGAGGGCTTCGTCACAGCCGAGCGCAACCGCGGCTCCTTCGTCGCGCGCCTCGACGCCGAGGACGCCATCGACCTCGGCGACCTGCGCCGAACGCTGGAATGCCTGGCCGTGACCCTGGCGGTGCCGAGGGCCGGCGAAGCCGACTGGTCGACCGCGCAGGCGGCGATCGAGGCCGCCGAGGGCAAGAGCGACATCGACGTCTGGGCCGCCGCCAACTGGGACTTCCACCGCGCGCTCTACGCCGCGGCCGGACGGCCGCGGCTGATGAGCATGATCGAGCAGCTCTGGCACAACGCCGACCGCTACCTGCGCGCGGTCTGGCAGATGCAGGACTACCAGGACCACTCCCAGGACCAGCACCGTGCGATCCTGGCGGCCTTCCGCGCCCGCGACGCCGAGCGTGCGGTCGCCGAGATGGCCGAGCACATCGACGCCGCGACCGCGAACATGGTCGGGCTGCTGCGCCGCGACGGCGGTGGCGGCGGCGGCGGCGGCGACTGAGTGCCTGCCGCTCCGCCCTCTCAGGGCAAGCGGGTGAGGTAGGACAGCTCCTCCGGCTGGTGCTCGCGCACGATCACCTCGACGCGCGCGATCGCGCGCTCGCGCGAGACCTGGAGGTGGCGCGTCAGAGCCTCTGCCGCGGCCTCGACCCGTCCGGCCTCGAGCCGCTCGACGATCTCCAGGTGCTCGGGCAGGAAGGGCTCCGTCTCGAACAGCCGCGGCGTCGTCCAGCGGTAGAGGAAGCGGTGCGCGATCAGCAGCGACTGGTGCAGCGCGATGGCCTGGACCAGGGCCCGGTTGCCGCAGTGCCCGAGCAGCGTGACGTGCAGCTCCTCCTCGAGGCTGTCCAGGGTCTCGCCGCCGATCGTCCGGGCGTTGGCGATCGCCGTCTCCAGGTGCCCGCGCATCGCCGAGAGGAAGTCCCTCGGCACCTGCGGCACCGCCTGGGCCAGCGCCACGGGCTCGAGGATCCAGCGCAGCTCGTACAGCTCGCCGATGTGGTCGGGGCTGAGCGCCGGCGCGACCCAGCGCGAGCGCTCGTCCTTGCGCAGCAGGCCGCACTGCTGGAGTCGCCCGGCGACGTCGCGGGCGACGGTGCGGCTGACGCCGTAGTGACGGGCCAGCTCGGCCTCGTTGAGCCGCCAGTCGGCGAAGGCGATGCGGGCGATGATCTGGTTTTCGACATCGCCGTAGATGCGCTCCCAGCTGGCCAGCGACGAGAGGCGCAGCGCATCGGACTCGGGCCACTGCGCGGGCAGGGCCGGCTCCTCGACCCGCTCCTCGGCTCCGGCCCCGGACCCGGCGGGCACCGAGGATTCGGCGCCGCCGCCGGTCCCGGCCGCCGCCCTGGCGCCCTCGGCCACGCGATAGCCGCGGCCCGGCGCCTTCTCCACCAGCCCCTGGCGCTGCAGCTCGACGAGCGCCCGGCGCGCCGGCGCCCGGCTGATGCCGAAGCGGGCCGCGATGCTGGTCTCGTTGAGCCGCGCGCCGGCTTCCAGGAAGCCCTGCCCGATCTGCCGCGCCAGGATCTCCGAGGCGCGCTGATAGAGCCGCGGCGCCATGCCCAGCGCGGCGGCCGGCGGATCGGACGCGTCCGGTCGGTCCGGGGCGGCCGTCGTGTCGCGCGCCATCGAGTCTGACCCTCGCTGTTGCCCGGCCCCGACCGCGCCGCGGCGGCGCCCAAGGGGCTCAGGATAGCCAAGCCGGTGCGCGGCGGGCAATTCGGCCGGGCTCGCCCCGTTCCGCCCGGCAGCTGCTCTTGCCGGCCCAGATCGACAGACGGACGCGAGTTCGCCGTTGTCGCGCCGCACCAAGACGTATAGTGTATACAGAAGACAATAACACGGACCCACTGCCGCCGCCATGCGGCGCCACCCCGCGATACGGGGGCGGTCCCGAGGGAGGACGGAACGGAATGGTCGAACGCCTCGCCGGCAAGCGCGCCTTCGTCACGGGGGCGGGCCAGGGGATCGGCCGGGCCGTGGCTCTCGCCTTCGCGCGCGAGGGCGCCGAGGTGGTCGCGGCGAGCCGGACGCTGGCCAAGATGAGCGACCTGCCGGAGCTGGCGCCGGCGATCGAGCCGCGCGCGCTCGACGTCACCGACGGGCGCGCGGTCCGCGCGGCGATCCGCGGCGCCGGCGATCTCGATATCCTGGTCAACTGCGCCGGCTGGGTGCACAGCGGCACGATCCTGGACTGCGAGGCCGACGACTGGGCACGCAGCCTCGACCAGAACGTCACCTCCTGCTTCCACACCATCCAGGCCGCCCTGCCGGCGATGCTGGAGCGCGGCAGCGGCGCCATCGTCAACGTCGCCTCGGTCGCCTCGAGCGTCACCGGGGTGCCGGGCCGCGCCGCCTACGGCGCCAGCAAGGCGGCGGTGATCGGCCTGACCAAGGCGGTCGCGCGCGACGTCATCCGCTCCGGCGTGCGGGTCAACGCGCTCTGTCCCGGCACCATCCTCTCGCCGTCCCTGGAGGAACGCATGGCGGCGACCGGCGACGCCGAGGAAGCGCGCCGCGCCTTCACCGAGCGCCAGCCGATGGGCCGCCTGGGCAGCGTCGAGGAGATCGCGGCCTCGGCGGTCTACCTCGCCAGCGACGAGTCGGCCTTCATGACCGGCCAGCTGCTGGTCGTCGACGGCGGGATGACGCTGTGAGCCCGGCCGACATCGAGGCGCGGGGGGCGACCGGCGACGCGCCGCCGCGCCGTGCGGGCCTGGAGGAGCTGGACCGCTTCTGCCGCGCGGCGCTCGCCGCCGTCGGCGCCGACGAGGCGACGGCCGATGCCGCCGGCCGCGCGATGCTCCATGCCACGCGGCTCGGCGTCGACAGCCACGGCGTGCGGCTCCTCGACCACTACGTCCGGGTGCTCGCCGAGGGCCGCGTCAACCCGCGCCCGCAGGTCCGTCTGGTCGGCGGCTTCGGGGCGGTCGCCAGCCTCGACGTCGACGACGGGCACGGCGCGCTGGGCGGCTACCGCGGCATGGAGGAGGCCGTGCGGCTGGCGCAGAGCCTGGGCCTCGGCGCCGTCTCGATCCGCAACTCCTCGCACTTCGGCGCGGCCGGCGCCTATGCACTGGCCGCCGCCGAGGCCGGCTGCATCGGCCTGGCGGTCTGCAACTCGGACAGCTTCGTGCGGCTGCACGACGGCGCCGAGCGCTTCCACGGCACCAACCCGATCGCCTGCGCGGTGCCGGTCGCGGGCCAGCGGCCCTGGCTGCTCGACATGGCGACCAGCTCGATTCCCTTCAATCGCATCCAGCTCTACCGCAGCCTCGGCCGAGCGCTGCCCGACGGCGTCGCCTCCGACGCCGAGGGTCGCGACACCCGCGACCCGGAGCTCGCGCAGATGCTGGCGCCGCTCGGCGGCGCCTTCGGCTACAAGGGCGCGGGCCTCGCCGGGCTCGTCGAGATCCTCAGCGCGGCGCTCAGCGGCATGAAGCTGAGCATGGAGATCGCGCCGATGACCGGGCCGGACTTCGGCACGCCGCGCGCGCTCGGCGCCTTCGTGCTGGCCTTGAGGCCCGACGCGCTGATCGAGGGCGACAGCTTCCAGGAGACGATGGCGCGCTATCTCGCCTCGCTGCGCGGCTCGACGGCGCGCGACGGCGCCGCCGTGATGGCGCCCGGCGACCGCGAATGGGCCGAGGCCGAGCGGCGCGAGCGCGCGGGCGTGCCGCTCGACCCGGCGACCATCGAGAGCTTCCGGCGCCTGGCCGGGCGTTTCGGCCTGGCGCTGCCGTTCGAGGAGACCGCCGATGGCGCCGGCAACGGCTAGGGCCGCCTCGTCCGGCAAGGTCGAGGGCGCCGTCCGAGAGCGCCCCGTCAGCGCACGGCCCGCCGCCGGCGGTGGTCGTGCGGCAGCAGGAGGGGAGCGTCCTCTCCTCCGGCTTTCCGGTTCCCTTGCACCAGCCGCGGACACCGCAGAAGGAGAAGGCAGATGAGGAAGTCGACCCGAGAGATCACGTCGCGCGTCACGTCACGCGTTGTGCCCCTGGGTATCGCCGCGGCCCTGGCCGCGACCGCCTACGGCGCCGCGGGCGCGGCCCTGGCCCAGGACTACACCCTGCGCTTCAACCACGTGCTCGCGCCGACCGAGCCCTACCACAAGGGCTTCGAGGCCTGGGCCGCGGCGGTCGAGGAGCGCACCGACGGCGGCCTCAGGATCGAGGTCTTCCCGAGCTCCCAGCTCGGCGTCGAGGAGGACATCATCGAGCAGATCCGCCAGGGCGCGAACATCGGCCAGAACACCGACGCCGCGCGCCTCGGCAACTACGTGCCGGGCATCGCCGTGGTCAACGGGCCCTACTTCGTCGGCTCGGTCGAGGAGGCCTATGCGCTCGCCGACTCGCCGACCATGCAGGCCTGGCAGCAGGAGCTGGCCGACGACTACGGCATCAAGGTCGTCTGCTTCGACTGGGTCCAGGGCTTCCGGAACTTCTACACCAACAAGGAGATCCGCAGCCCCGAGGATCTCGACGGCCTGCGCGTGCGCACGCCGCCGGCACCGATCTGGCAGGAGTCGATCCGCGCGCTCGGCGCCGAGCCCGTGGCGATGAACTTCGGCGACGTCTACCCGGGCCTGCAGCAGCGCGCCATCGACGGCGCCGAGCTGGTCTACCCGAACATCACCGCGGCCAATCTCAACGAGGTCCTGGACTACGCCAACGAGACCAAGCACATCCTGCTGGTCAACTTCCAGGTGGTCAGCTCCGAGTGGTTCAACGGCCTGCCCGAGGACTACCAGACGATCCTGGTGGAGGAATGCCGCAAGGCCGGCCAGGACACCTCCGCGGTGATGACCGAGGCCGCCGACAAGGCCAAGGCCAAGCTGAAGGAGGCCGGCATGACGATCGTCGACGACATCGATCTCGAGCCCTTCCGCAAGGCCGGCGAGAAGGCCTACGAGGAGCTCGGCCTGGTCGACGCCAAGAACCAGGTCCAGTCCGAGATGAAGCAGTAGCGGACCCCTGCCCCCTGGAGCGACAGGAAGGCCCGGAGGAGACCCCGCCGATGCCGGAGACCCGCCGATGCGGCGCTTCTACGCTGGCATACTGAAACTCGAGGCGGTGCTCGCCGGAGCCTTCCTGCTGCTCATGGTCATCCTGATCTTCTCGGGCGGCGTGGCGCGCATGCTGCACTACCCGCTCAACTGGACCATCGACCTCTCGACCTGCTTCTTCGCCTGGGCCTGCTTCCTGTGCGCCGACATCGCCTGGCGCAAGGACGCGCTGATGTCGATCGACGTGGTGAGCGGCCGCCTGCCGCCGCGCGCCGCGCAGGCCGTCGCCTACTGCAACTACGTGCTGATCCTGGGATTCCTCGTCTACCTGATCTACTCGGGGATCGAACTCTCCTGGGTCAGCCGGGCGCGCTCCTTCCAGGGCATCCCCGGCGTTTCCTACTCCTGGGTGACCATGAGCCTGCCGGTGGGCGGGCTGCTGCTCGCGATCACGACGCTGATCAAGCTGCGCGACCGACTGCGCGCCGACGGCCTGCTGCGGCCGGCCGCCGCCGGCGAGGGCTGAGCGGTCATGGTCCTGGTTACCCTGGCGTTCGTCGTGCTGCTGGTCATGGGCATGCCGGTCGCCTTCGCGATCGGCATCGCCGGCGCCCTGTTCTTCCTGCAGCACCCGGAGCTGCCCTTCACGATTCCCGTCCAGGTCACGGTCTCGCAGACCCAGAATTTCGCCCTGCTGGCGATCCCGCTGTTCATCCTGGCCGGCAACTTCATGAACCGCTCGGGCATCACCGAGCGGCTGCTCGACCTCGCCTCCGTGCTGACCGGCCGGCTGCGCGGCGGCCTGGCTCAGGTCTCGCTGGCGCTCTCCGCGCTGATGGGCGGCGTCTCCGGCTCGGCCATCGCCGACGCCGCCATGCAGTCGCGCATGCTCGGCCACGCCATGGTCGAGCGCGGCTTCACCAAGGGCTTCGCCGCCGGCGTGCTGTCGTTCGGCGCGGTGCTGACGCCGATCATCCCGCCGGGCATCGGCATGATCCTCTACGGCTCGATCGGCCAGGTCTCGATCGGCCGGCTGTTCGCCGCCGGCTTCGTCCCGGCCTTCCTGCTGTGGGCCGGCCTGACGACCGCGGTCTGGCTGACCGCCCGGGCGCGCGGCTACCAGCCGGAACGCACGAGCCGCCCGAGCCTCGGCGAGGTCGGCCGCGGCCTGACCGGCGGCATCTGGGCCCTCCTGTTCCCGATCTTCCTGCTGCTCGGCCTGCGCATGGGCGTCTTCACGCCCTCCGAGATCGGCGCCTTCGCCGTGGTCTACGCCGTGGTCATCGGCGTCTTCGTCTACCGCAAGATGAAGAGCGGCCCCTTCCTCGAGGCGCTCGAGGGCAGCCTCGCCGACGTCGGCGCCGTGATGTTCCTGATCGCGCTCTCGGCGATCTTCAGCTACGGCATCGTCTTCGAGCGGGTGCCGGCCACGGTCTCGAGCTGGATCCTCGGCGCCAGCGACAGCCTGACGGTGGTCATGGTGCTGATCGCCGGCTTCGTGCTGGTCATCGGCTTCTTCATCGACGCCACCGTGCTGATCATCATGCTGACGCCGATCCTGCTGCCGCTGATCCGCCAGCTCGGCGGCGACCCCGTGCACTTCGGCATCGTCTTCATCGTCGCCGCCACGATCGGCAACTTCACGCCGCCGGTGGGCGCCGCGATGTACGTCGTCTGCTCGATCCTGAAGTGCCCGGTCGGCCAGTACAGCCGCGAGTCGATCCCTCTGTTCGCCGCAGTCTCGGCGATCACCCTGCTGCTGATCTTCCTGCCCGGGCTCGTGCTCTTCGTCCCCGACCTGCTGTTCGGGTAGGCGCCCTAACATCCCTGCCCCGTCATCCCCGCGGAGGCGAGAGCGCTGCGAAAGCTGGTGCGGCTCGGGGTGTTGTGATTCGCTTGTACAGGCTGTCGAGGAGGCTTGTTATGGGCGGTCAGTCGAGCTTCGT
>JAUILQ010000002.1 GCA_030433005.1 Alphaproteobacteria bacterium | reverse complement strand
CAGCCACACCAGTACGGATCGACAAAGACAGGCCAGCCGCTCAAGCGAACCCTCTGCGATCACCAGACCGCCCAACCCTTTCAAAACCTATCTGACGCGACCCCGCCGCCTTTCGCAGAGCTCTCGCCTTCGCGGGGATGACGAAACGAAGGGTGGTCGACGCGTAGAGCGCGAATGCACCCCGGCGCTTCCCTCACTCCAGGCTGGCGGCGAAGGCCTCGAGGATGCGGCGCAGCCTGTCGCGGGTCGGGCCGGCGCGGGCCTCGTCGTAGTCCCAGGGCGGCGCCTCGCGCATGTAGGCGCGCTGGGCGAGCTCGAGCTGGACGGCGTGGATGCCCTCGTCGGGCCGGCCGTAGAAGCGGGTGCACCAGCCGCCCTTGAAGCGGCCGTTGAGCACCCAGTCCTCCGGGCCGTCGGCGACCGCCTTGACGGCGTCGCGCACCGCCGCCTCGACCGCCGGCGCGCAGGCGCGGCCGTCGTTGGTGCCGATGTTGAAGGTCGGCAGCACGCCCTCGAACAGGCGCGGCACCTCGCTCCGGATCGAGTGGCAGTCGAAGAACAGCGCGAAGCCGTGGCGCTCCTTGGCCAGCGCCAGCTGCTCGGCCAGGGCGTCGTGGTAGGGCCGGTGGAAGGCCGCGCGCCGGCGCTCGATCTCGGCCGCGTCGGGCGCCTGGCCCTCCTGCCAGATCGGCTCGCCGTCGAAGTCCGTCGTCGGGCAGAGCCCGGTCGTCGCCTGGCCGGGATAGAGCGAGGCGCCCGAGGGGTCGCGGTTGGCGTCGATGACGTAGCGGTGGAAGGTCGCGCGCACCACCGTCGCCTGGGCCAGCAGCCCCTCGTAGAGCAGGCCGATGTGCCAGTCGGTGTCGTCGAGCCCGCGGCCGCGCTCGTTGAGCCGCGCCGCGACCTCCGCCGGCAGCTCGGTGCCGCCGTGCGGCTGGCCCAGCACCACCGGGCCCTCGCCCTGGATCACCTCGACGACCACGCGCGTCCTCCTTCCGTTGCAGGACGCGCAGCCTACAATCGCCGTTCCGCCGCGCGCCAGTGCCGGCTAGGGTCCGGGCACGGCCGTCGCGCCGCCGCCCCGGCCCGCTCCCCACCAACCCGGATCCCGCCATGCCCTCCCTGGTCCTCCAGTCTCCGCTGTTCGGCGAGATGTTCGGCAGCGCCGCGATGCGCGCGCTCTTCACCGACGAGGCCCTGGTCCAGCGCTATCTCGACGTCGAGGCGGCGCTGGCGCGGGCGCAGTCGCGGCTCGGCATCATTCCGGCCGAGGCCGGCGCGGCGATCACCGCCGCCGCCCGGGTCGAGAAGGTCGACTGGGAGCCGCTGGCGAAGAAGACTCGCCTCGTCGGCTATCCGATCAAGCCGCTGGTCGACCAGCTCGCGGGCTGGGCCGAGGACGGCCTGGGCAAGTACGCCCACTGGGGCGCCACGACCCAGGACATCATGGACACGGCCGACGTGCTGCAGATCCGCGACGCCCTGGCGCTGGTCGAGGCCGACCTCGAGGCGATCGCCGACAGCCTGGCGCGCCTCGCCGAGGCCCACGCCGGCACGCCGATGGCCGGGCGCACCCATCTGCAGCACGCGCTGCCGGTGACCTTCGGCTACAAGGCGGCGACCTGGCTGTCCGGCATAGACCGCCACCGGGCGCGCCTGGCCGAGCTGAAGCCGCGCGTGCTGGTCGGCCAGTTCGCCGGCGCCGCCGGCACCCTGGCCTCGCTCGGCGAGCGCGGCCTGGAGGTCCAGGACGCCCTGATGGACGAGCTCGGCCTCGGCCGGCCGGCGATGACCTGGCACACGATCCGCGACGGCTTCGCCGAGGTCACCGGGTTCCTGGCGCTGGTCGCCGCCAGCCTGGGCAAGATCGGCTACGACGTCATGCTGCTGATGCAGACCGAGGTCGGCGAGGTCTTCGAGCCCTTCCAGCCCGGCCGCGGCTCCAGCTCGACCATGCCGCAGAAGCGCAACCCGATCGCCAGCGAGCTGATGCTGGCTGCCGCCAAGCTGGCGCGCGAGCAGCACGCGGCGATGCTCGACGCCCTGGTCCAGGACCACGAGCGCGCGACCGGCCAGTGGCAGGTCGAGTGGCAGGCCCTGCCGCAGGCCTTCATGGCCGCCTCGGCCGGCCTCGCGGCGGCGCGCGACACCCTGGCCGGCCTCGAGGTCCATCCCGAGGCGATGCGGCGCAACCTGGAGGGCAGCGGCGGCCTGATCGTCGCCGAGGCGGTGATGATGGGCCTGGCGCCCAGGCTCGGCCGCGGCGTCGCCCACGACCTGGTCTACGACTGCTGCCGGCGGGCGCTCGACGAGGGCCTGCCGTTCCTCGACGCGCTGGCCGCCGAGCCGCGCATCGCCGAGGCGGCAAGCCGCGAGGAGCTGGCGGCGCTGGTCGAGCCGGCCAACTACCTGGGCGTGGCGCGCGAGATGGTCGCCCGGCTGCTGGCCGGGCGCAGCTGAGCTCCGCCAGCCGCCTCCGGCCCCGGCGGCTGCGCATCGGGGTCGGCGCCGGCACGCTTCGTGGTTCGACAAGCTCACCATGAAGCGCGACCTGAAGCCTGCGCGAGTCCCTCCGTCGCTTCATGGTGAGCTTGTCGAACCACGAAGCGCGATTGGGCGCGGCAGGCGCGACCGGGTCGCGGGACAACTCGGCGAGCGGGGGCACCACGCCGAAAGCCGAAAGCCGCGAGCCCCCGACCGTCGGTGTCCGAAAACCGCGAGCGCGGGCCGGGGCCGCGTGGCAGTCTCCGGCCATGGACAGCACAGACGCCAACTCCGACCTGCCGGAACCCAATCTGCCTGGGCTCGACCGCGCGGCCTGCTACCGCGCGCTGCAGAGCCGCGACGCGCGTTTCGACGGCCGGCTGTTCACCGGCGTCACCTCGACCGGGATCTACTGCCGGCCGGTCTGCCCGGCGCGCACGCCGAAGCTCGAGAACTGCCGATTCTTCGCTTCGGCGGCGGCGGCCCAGGGGGCCGGCTTCCGGCCCTGCCTGCGCTGCCGGCCGGAGACGGCGCCGGACCTCGCCGCCTGGCGCGGCACCTCGAACTCGGTGCAGCGCGCCCTGGCGCTGATCGCCGAGGGCGCGCTCGACGGCGACAAGACCGACGCCGGGGTGGAAGCCCTGGCCGCCCGGCTCGGCCTCGGCGGGCGGCAGCTGCGCCGCCTGTTCCGCCAGCATCTCGGCGCCTCGCCGGTCGCGGTCGCGCAGACCCGCCGGGTGCTCTTCGCCAAGCAGCTGATCCAGGAGACCGAGCTGCCGATGGCCGAGGTCGCGCTGGCCGCCGGCTTCGGCAGCCTGCGCCGCTTCAACGAGACCTTCCGGGCGCTCTACGGCCGGCCGCCGGGCGCCTTGCGCCGCCGGGCCCTCGGCGCCCGGGCCGCCCCGCCGGTCGCGCCGAACGCCGGCGTGACGCTGCTGCTGCGCTACCAGCCGCCCTACGACTGGCCGGCGATGCTCGACTTTCTGGCCGCCCGGGCGGTCGCCGGGGTCGAGCGCGTCGAGGGCGGCGTATACCGCCGCACTCTGGAGCAGGACGGCGAGTGCGGCACGCTCGAGGTCCGGCACCGGCCGGAGGCCGACGCCCTCGAGGCGACGATCCGCGTCGACGCGCTGCCCGCCCTGCCGGCGATCGTCGGCCGGGTCCGCCGGGTCTTCGACCTCGGCGCCGACATCGCCACGATCGGCCGGCACCTGTCCCGCGACCCGGCCCTGGCGCCGCTGGTCGCGGCCCGGCCGGGCCTGCGCGCGCCGGGCGGCTGGGACGGCTTCGAGCTGGCGGTGCGCGCCGTGCTCGGCCAGCAGGTCAGCGTCGCGGCGGCGCGCGGCCTCGCCGGCCGGCTGGTCGCGCTCTGCGGGCAGCCCTTGCCGGCCGGTGCCGCGTTGCCCGGCCTCGCCCATGCCTTTCCGACGGCGGAACGCCTCGCCGCCGCCGACCTCTCGGCGCTCGGCATGCCGGGCAGCCGGCGCGCGACCCTCAAGGCCCTGGCCGAGGCGGCCCTGGCCGATCCGGAGCTGTTCCGCACGCGGCACTCCATCGAGGCGGCGGTCGCCCGGCTGCGCGCGATTCCCGGCATCGGCGACTGGACCGCCCAGTACGTCGCCCTGCGCGCCCTGCGCGAGCCCGATGCCTTCCCGGCCGGCGACATCGGCCTGCTGCGCGCCGCCGCCGGCGCCGACGGCCGACGACCGAGCCCGGCCGAGCTGGCGCGGCGCGCCGAGGCCTGGCGGCCCTGGCGCGCCTACGCCGCCCAGCACCTCTGGGCCGCCGACCCCGGCCTGCCGGCGCCGTCGGCGCCGCGACACGGCGAGGCGCCCGCCGACGAGGCCCGGGCCGGGCGGACGCGCGCAAACGCGGAGCAAGTCCGTGCCTGACGACGTCATCGAGCTGCGGCTCGCCCGCCTGGCGACGCCGCTCGGCGAGGCGCTGCTGGTCGTCGATGGCGAGGAGCGCCTGCGCGCGCTCGACTGGCACGACCACGAGGCACGGATGCACCGGCTGCTGGCACGGCATTACGGGCCCGGGGGCTTCCGCCTGCGGGCCGGCCGCGCCGGCGGCGAGGCCGCGGCGCGCCTCGCCGCCTACTTCGAGGGCGCCACGGCGGCCATCGAGGAGCTGCCGGTCGCGACCGGCGGCACCGCCTTCCAGAACGAGGTCTGGCGGGCGCTGCGGGCGATCCCCCGCGGCTCGGCGATCAGCTACGCCGAGCTCGCCCGGCGCATCGGCCGACCGAAGGCGGTGCGCGCCGTGGGCCTCGCGAACGGCGCCAACCCGGTCGGCATCGTCGTGCCGTGCCACCGGGTGATCGGCAGCGACGGCAGCCTGACCGGCTACGGCGGCGGCCTGGAGCGCAAGCGCTGGCTGCTCGCCCACGAGGGCTGGCGCTCCCCGCGCGCTTGACGGCCCGCGCCCGACGGCCCGCGCCCGACGGCCCGCGCTTGACGGCCCGCGCTTGACGGATCGCCGCCGATCCGCTCGTCTAGATCTTCGGTTCCGAACGCCCGGCGGACAAAGCCGGACGGACGGGAGGCGCGCGCGGGCGCGGCTCTGCTAGGCTGAAGGCCGGAGCCGCGGTGTCGTCGGGGGGCGAGTGTCGATCATGAGGGGTGACGCCGTCGCGCCGGACCGGGTCCGGCCACCGCAGACCCTGTCCGGCAGGGCGCCGCGATGATCGAGCTCTGGGCGCTGGTGATCGCCGGCCTCGGCCTGTTCTTCGCCGGCATGGAGCTGCTGTCCGGCAACCTGCGCGGCCTGACCAGCCGGCGCTTCCAGCGCGCCGTCGGCGGCTGGACCGAGACGCCGCTCAAGGGCCTGCTGTGGGGCGCCATGGCCGGCGCCCTGACCCAGAGCTCGGCGGTCGTCACCTTCATCGTCGTCGGCCTGCTGGTCGCGCGCATCATCACCGTGGCGCGCGGCCTGCCGGTCATCGTCGGCGGCAACCTCGGCGCCTGCGGCCTGCTGTTCGTGGTCTCGCTCGACGTCGGCCCGGCGGTGCTGCTGATGGTCGGCGTGGTCGGCATCGGCGTCGCCATCGACCGGCTCAAGCAGTGGCGCGCGGTGCTCTGGGCGCTGTTCGGCATCGCGCTGCTGTTCGTCGGCCTGGATTTCCTGAAGCAGGGCACGGCGCCGCTGGCCGAGACCGCGCTGGTGCGGGACGTGCTGCAGTCGACCACCGGCTCCTACCTGCTGGCCTTCGTGGTCGGCGCGGTGCTGACGGTGATCGTCAACTCCTCGATCGCCATCGGCGTGCTGTCGATGTCGCTGATGGCGAGCGGCGTCTTCACCTTCGAGACGACGGCGATGGTCGTCTACGCCACCAACTTCGGCTCCAGCGCGACGACCTACCTGCTGTCGATGAAGCTGCGCGGCGAGGCCCGCCAGCTGGCCATGTACCAGGTCGGCTTCAACATCGTCGGCTGCCTGATCTTCGTGCCGCTGTTCGTCGTCGAGACCGCGACCGGCCTGCCCCTGTCGCTGGCCCTGCTCGAAGGCGTGGCAGACCCGGAGCTGCGCATCGCGCTGGCCTACCTGCTGTTCAACGGCAGCGCCGCGGTGGTGCTGCTGCTCTGCCCCGGCCCGACGGCGCGGCTGATGGCGCGCATCTGGCCGCGCACCGCGGCCGAGGACGCCGCCCGGCCGACCTACATCGGCGACTTCGCGCTCAACGACCCGGATCTCGCCCTCGAGCTGGCGGCGCGCGAGCAGCACCGGGCCTACGGCATCGTCGCCGGCCTGCTCGACCCGCTGGTCGAGGAGAGCGAGCAGGGCAGAACGACGCCCGACAGCACCGCGCCGCGCGAGCTGCTGGCCGGCATCGCGGGCTTCCTGGAGGACCTCGGCCACCAGACGCTGACGCCCCGCCAGTACGAGCACTACTACGGCCAGCTCGACGTCCAGGGCCACCTCGAGGCCCTGACCGGCGACGTCGACCGCTTCGCCGCCACGGTGACGGAGCTGGAGAGCAATGCGCACAGCCGCACCCTCGGACGGCTGCTCGCCGAGTCGCTGCACGCCGTCATGCACTCCTGCGCCGAGGCGCTGTCGCCCGACGGCGACGCCGACGAGCGGGCGCTGGCGGTCGAGCTGACGGCCGACCGCGGGCCGACGCTGCGCAGCGTGCGCGAGGCCTACGTCAGCGACCGCGCGGCGGCCGAGGAGGCGGAGCTGGCGACGACGATGCTCGGCGGCATCTCGCTGTTCGAGCGGATCATCTGGCGGCTCAACGCGATCGCTCAGCGGCGCAGCGAGACCGCCGGCGACCCGACGGAGGCGGGCCGCTGAGGCGGCGCCGGGCGCGCAGGCCATGACCGCCGCGAGCGAGCTCTCCGCCCCTGGCGATCGCCTGGTGCAGCTGGAGTCCGCGCGCGGGATCGCCTCGATCGTGGTCGTGCTGCATCACCTCTGCCTGGCCTTCCTGCCGGCGCTCAAGGCGCCGGTCTGGGAGGGCGGCCTGGAGTACACGCCGCTCTACCTGCTGGTCGGCGGCGAGGGCGCGGTCGCCTTCTTCTTCCTCTTGTCCGGCTTCGTGCTGACCCGCCGGCTCTACCGGGACGGCGCGCTCGAGCCCTGGCTCTGCTCGGTGATCAAGCGCCTGCCCCGGCTGGCCGTCCCGGTCGGCGCGAGCATCCTGCTCGGCTATCTGATTCTGGCCTACGCGGGCGCGCCCTGGGAAGCCGCGGCCGCGCTCAGCGGCTCGACGTGGCTGCGCGACTTCGGCAACGCCGGCCTGCCGGCGGGCTTCGAGCCCTCGCCCGGCGACGCGCTGCGGCAGTCGCTCTTCGTCTTCCTGCAGCCCTACGACTACTACTACAACTCCAACCTCTGGACGATGGGCCCGGAGTTCTACGGCAGCCTGGTGCTCTTCGGCCTCGCCGGGCTGAGCGGACTCGCCGGGGCGGCCGGGCTGGCGCGCCGGCGGCGCACCGCCGCCGTCACCCTGGTCCACGGCGTGCTGGCCGTCCTGACCGCCTGCTTCTACCTGCCGCTCCTGCCCTTCCTGGCGGGCTCCTACCTCGCGTTCCTGCGCGCCGGCGCGCGGCGCGCGCCCCGGCTCTCGGGGGCGGCGACGGCGGCGCTGCTGGCCGGCGCGGCGCTCGCCCTGTCGTTCGAGAACTGGACGGTCAACACGCTGGGCGCGCTGCTGCTGATGGTCGCGCTGCTCGGCGACCGGGCCCTGGAGCGCCGCCTGTCGGGCCGGCTGGGCGCCCGGCTCGGCCTGCTGTCGTTCCCGCTCTACCTGGTCCACGCGCTGGTCATCCTGTCGGTGTCGAGCGCGGTCTACGCGGCGCTCCAGGGGGCGGGCGCCGCGGGGGCCCTCGTCGGCCTGGCGACGGTCGCGGCGACACTGCTCGCCTCGGCGCTGCTCTGCCTGCCCTTCGTGGTCCTGGACTCGCGCTGGGCCGCCTGGCTCGACCGGGCGGTCAAGGCCGGAGTCGGCCGCGCCCTCGCGCAAAGGGCGAAGTCGGCACGCCCCGGCGCGCTGCGGCGGGGTCTCGAGCTGTCGGGATCGGGAAAGGTGGCGGAGGGGGTGGGATTCGAACCCACGGTACCCAGAAGGCACACTCGATTTCGAGTCGAGCCCGTTCGACCACTCCGGCACCCCTCCGCCGGGATCGAAGGCCGCGGAACCTAGCCCAAGGCCTCGCCCCCGGCAAGCCCCCGAAAGCGGTCGCGCAGCGCGGCCCGCAGCCGGGCCCGGGGGCAGGTGCCGGGGCTCAGCGGCGGCGGCTGCAGAAGGCGCGCAGCTGGCCGCCGAGGTCGGCGAGGTCGGCCGCCGTCGGCACGGTCAGCGCGGTCACCGACAGGCCGAGGCGGCGCCAGGCGGTGCGCATCATGTAGACGAGGCCGGCGAACTCGCCGGCGGCGACGGCGATGGCCGCCCCCTGGATGCCGAGCAGCGGCAGCAGCGCCGCCAGGCAGGCCGCCTGCAGCACCAGGTTCAGCGACTCGGCGCCGAGCGTCGAGACGTTGTCGCCGTGGGCGCGCAGGCCGGCCGTGGCGATCTGCCGGATCCCGGCCATCAGCCCGGCGAGCAGCAGCACGCGGGTCGCCGGCACCGCCTCGGCGAAGGCCTCGCCGAAGACCAGCGGCACGAACCACGGCGCCAGCAGGATGCCGAGCGCCGTGGCGCCGCCGCTGAAGATGACGTTGAGCTTGAAGTAGCGCGCGAAGATCAGGCTGCGTTGGCGGTCGTCCTCGGCATTGGCGATCTTCGGGAAGGCGAGGCGCGACAGCGTCTGGGCGACGATGCCGACGGCGCCGTTCATGGCGCCGGCGACGGCGAACAGGCCGAGCTGGGCGGCCGGCAGGTGCAGCGCGATCACGGCGCGGCCGAGGAACTGGTTGGCGAGGCCCACGAGGCCGGCCGAGTGGACGCCGACCGCGTAGCTGAGCAGCGGCCTGAGGTCGCCGGCGCGCGGCCGCGGCTCTCCGGCGCCCAGGGTCTGGCGGGCGCGCCACAGCAGCGCCAGCAGCAGCAGCACGTTGCCGAACAGGTAGGCGAGCACGAAGCCGGTCACCGAGGCCTCGAAGAACAGCACGGTGACGCCGATGCCGATCAGGTAGCCGACCGGCTGCAGGGCGCGGAACAGGTTCCATTCGATCAGCCGCAGGCGGCCCTGCTGCGCGCCCTGCAGGACCATCGCGACATGGCCGAAAGGCGTGAACAGCAGCAGCAGCCAGGCGGCATCGAGCGTCGAGGGGCCGATGCCGCCGAGCAGCCGCGGCAGCAGCAGCCAGCCGGCGAGCAGCGCGAGCAGCGCCAGCGGCTGGCTGATCAGCAGGGCGAGCAGCGCCAGGCGCCGCTCCTGGCCGCGCTGCCGCGCCATCCGGTAGACCAGCGACTGGTCGAGGCTGAGCGCCGAGATCGAGGCGATCAGGCCGCACCACAGCAGCACCGCCGCCAGCTCGCCGCGGCCCTCCGGCAGCAGCAGCCGGGCGGCCAGCACGCCGGTGGCAAATCCGCAGAGTTGCATGAAGCCTGCGACGGCGAAGGCGACGACGATATCTCGCACGGACCCCTCGGGAACACGCCGGCGCGGCGCCCCGGATCCCTCTGCGTCGGCAAAGCCGTCTCGTGCGGGCGCGCACCTTCGACGGCGGCCATTGGCCCCGCTCCGGCGGACGCTGTCAATCCGCCTCGGTGCGCGGGGCCGCGTGGGGGCGCCCGGCCCCGGCCGGCGCGGCCCCGGCCGGTGCCCGGAGCCAAATCCGTTGACAGCCGGCTTCGGCTCCGTATAGTGCGCGCTCCCGTGCGGGCCGTCGGCCCGCGCAACCGTTTTACATGCCGTGCGAGTTCGGATCCGATGTACGCAGTCATCAAGACAGGCGGCAAGCAGTACCGCGTCAAGCAGGACGACGTGCTGACTGTCGAGCTTCTGCCTGGAGAGGCGGGCGAAACCTTCACTTTCGACCAGGTGCTGATGGTCTCCGGCGAGTCCGGCGTCAGCGTCGGCAGCCCGACCCTCTCGGGCGCCAGCGTCACGGCCGAGCTGGTCGGCGAGACGCGCGGCGAGAAGCTGACCATCTTCAAGAAGAGCCGGCGCAAGCACTATCGCCGCAAGATGGGGCATCGCCAGGATCTGACGAAGGTGCGCATCACCGGCATCAACGCCGGCTGATCGGCCGACAGGCTAGGCAAGCAGGAGCAGGACCATGGCTCACAAGAAAGCAGGCGGCAGCTCGCGCAACGGGCGCGACTCGGCGGGCCGGCGCCTCGGCGTCAAGAAGTTCGGCGGCGAGCAGGTCGTCCCCGGCAACATCATCGTGCGCCAGCGCGGCACCAAGTGGCACCCGGGCACCAACGTCGGCCTGGGCAAGGATCACACGATCTTCGCCCTGGTCGAAGGCCAGGTGAGCTTCGCCAAGCGCTCCGGCGGCAAGACCTTCGTCTCGGTCGTCGCCCAGCAGCCGGCGTCGCTGCCGGAGGCGGCGGAGTAGCCGCGCGCCGACACCCGAGACCGATTGCGGACAAGGGGGATTGGCGCGGGCCAGTCCCCCTTTTCTTTTGCCCCTTTCCTGCCCAACACCACGCACCGTGAAGCACCCGAAGCGATGAAGTTCCTCGACGAGGCCAAGATCTTCCTGAAGAGCGGCGACGGCGGCCCCGGCGCCTGCTCGTTCCGGCGCGAGAAGTTCGTCGAGTACGGCGGCCCCGACGGCGGCAACGGCGGCCGCGGCGGCCACGTCCTGGTCGAGGGCGTCGAGGGCCTCAACACGCTGATCGACTTCCGCTACCAGCAGCACTTCAAGGCGAAGACCGGCGGCCACGGCTCGGGCCGCGACCGCAGCGGCGGCGCCGCCGACGACCTGGTGATCCGCGTGCCGGTCGGCACGGTGGTGCTGGCCGAGGACAAGGAGACGGTGCTCGCCGACGTCACCGAGGTCGGCCAGCGCGTGCGCCTGGCGCGCGGCGGCGACGGCGGCTTCGGCAACGCCCACTACAAGACCTCGACCAACCGCGCGCCGCGCCGCGCCGACCCGGGCTGGCCGGGCGAGGAGCTCTGGGTCTGGCTGCGCCTCAAGCTGATCGCCGACGCCGGCCTGGTCGGCCTGCCCAACGCCGGCAAGTCGACCTTCCTGGCCGCGGTCAGCCGGGCCCGGCCGAAAATCGCCGACTATCCCTTCACCACGCTGCACCCCAACCTCGGCGTCGTCGGGCTCGACGAGCGCGAGTTCGTCATCGCCGACATCCCCGGCCTGATCGAGGGCGCCCACGAGGGCGCCGGCCTGGGCGACCGCTTCCTCGGCCACGTCGAGCGCTGCGGCGCCCTGCTGCACCTGGTCGACGGCACCCAGGAGGATCCGGGGGGCGCCTACCGCACCGTGCGTCACGAGCTCGAGGCCTACGGCACGGTGCTCTCGGCAAAGACCGAGCTGGTCGCGCTCAACAAGGCCGACGCGCTGGACGAGGAGGAGCAGGCCGAGCGCCTGGCCGCGCTGGAGGCCGCCTGCGGCCGCCGCCCCTTCCTGATCTCCGGCGCCAGCGGCCAGGGCGTCCGCGAGCTGCTGCGCGCGCTCTGGCAGGCCATCGAGGCCGACCGCGCGGCCGAGGCCGAGCGCGAGCGGGTCGAGCAGGCGCCCGCCGGGGCGTCGCCGGCGCCCTGGACGCCCTGAGGTCCCCGCGATGAGCGAGCCGCCCCTGGTGCAACCGGGCCTCCAGGCCGACGCGATCGCGACGTCGGCGCCCGCGGCCCAGGCGGGCCAGGCCGGCCGCACGCTGGCGGCGGCGCGGCGGCTGGTCGTCAAGATCGGTTCCGCGCTGCTGGTCGACGACGCCGGGCGCGTGCGGCGGGCCTGGCTGGACGCCCTGGCCCAGGACATCGCGGCGCTGCGCGCCGAGGGCCGCGAGGTCGTCGTGGTCTCCTCGGGCGCCATCGCGGTCGGCCGCCGGCACCTCGGGCTGACCCGCGGCACGCCCAAGCTGGAAGAGAAGCAGGCGGCCGCCGCGGTCGGCCAGATCCGCCTCGCCCACGCCTACGAGGAGGCCCTGGCGCCCCACGGCATCGCGGTCGCCCAGGTCCTGCTGACCCTCGGCGACACCGAGGAGCGGCGGCGCCACCTCAACGCCCGCGGAACGCTGGCGACGCTGCTGCGCCACGGCGCCCTGCCGGTGATCAACGAGAACGACACCGTGGCGACTACTGAGATCCGCTTCGGCGACAACGACCGCCTGGCCGCCCGGGTCGCCGCGATGATCGACGCCGAGGCACTGGTGCTGCTGTCCGACATCGACGGCCTCTACACCGCGGACCCGCGGCGCGACCCGGCGGCCGAGCACCTGCCGCTGGTCGAGGCGGTGACGCCGGAGATCGAGGCGATGGCCGGGGCCGCGCCGAGCGGCTACTCCTCCGGCGGCATGGTCACCAAGCTGGCGGCGGCGCGCATCGCGCTGTCGGCCGGCTGCTCGATGGCGATCGCCAACGGCCGGCCGGCCCACGCGCTGGCGGCGCTCGCCGGCGGCGGCAAGGCGACCTGGTTCCAGGCCCAGATCGAGCCGCGCCAGGCGCGCAAGCGCTGGATCGCGGGCTCGCTCAGCCCCTGCGGCGCGCTGACCGTCGACGCCGGCGCGGCCCGCGCGCTGGCCGCCGGCAAGTCGCTGCTGCCGGCCGGCGTCACGGCCGTCGAGGGCCGTTTCGAGCGCGGCGACCCGGTGCGTGTTCTCGACGCCGCGGGGCGCGAGCTGGCGCGCGGCCTGTCAGCCTACTCCTCGGCCGACGCCATGCGGATCGCCGGGCACAAGAGCCGGGACATCGAAAAGCTGCTCGGCTACCGTGGCCGCGAGGAGCTGGTCCACCGCGACGATCTCGTCCTGAGCTGAGCCGAAGGAGCCGGACGCCATGACCGCCGACGCCGCCCTGACCCAGGATGCGAAGCCCGACCAGGCGCAGGGGACGACCGACGACCTGGGGGCGACCGGCGACCTGGACGAGCAGGTCGCCGCGCTGGGACGCCGGGCCAAGGCCGCCGCGGCGGTTCTGGCGCAGGCGCCGGACGAGCAGAAGAACCGGGCGCTGCGCGCCGCCGCCGAGGCGATCCGCGCCGACGGCGAGGCGATCCTGGCCGCCAACGCCCGCGACCTGGAGGCGGCCCGCGCCAGGGGCATGGCGGGCGCCCTGCTCGACCGGCTGGAGCTGACGCCGGCGCGACTCGAGGCCATGGCCGCCGGCCTGGAGCAGATCGCCGCCCTGCCCGACCCGGTCGGCCGCACCCTCGCCGAGTGGCAGCGCCCCAACGGCCTGACCATCGCGCGCGTCGCCGTGCCGCTCGGCGTCATCGGCATCATCTACGAGAGCCGGCCCAACGTCACCGCCGACGCCGGCGGCCTCTGCCTCAAGGCCGGCAACGCCGCGATCCTGCGCGGCGGCTCGGAATCCTTCCACTCCTCGGGCGCGATCCTCGCCTGCCTGCAGCGCGGCCTCGCGGAGGCCGGCCTGCCGCGCGACGCCATCCAGCGCCCGGAGACCACGGACCGCGCCGCGGTCGGCCACCTGCTGCGGCTGCACGAGAGCGTCGACGTCATCGTCCCGCGCGGCGGCCGCGGCCTGATCGAGCGGGTCATGGCCGAGAGCCGCGTGCCGGTGCTGGCCCATCTCGACGGCCTCTGCCACACCTACCTGCATGCCGGCGCCGACCCGGCCAAGGCGCGCGCCATCGCGGTCAACGCCAAGCTGCGCCGGGTCGGCATCTGCGGCGCCACCGAGACGCTGCTGGTCGACCGCGCCGTCGCCGCCGACCTCCTGCCGCCGATCCTCGACGACCTCGCGGCGGGCGGCTGCGAGCTGCGCGGCGACGCCGCGGTCCAGGCGCTCGATCCCCGCGTCGTGCCGGCCACCGAGGCCGACTGGGACACCGAGTATCTGGCACCGATCCTCTCGGTGAAGACGGTCGAGGGCCTGGACGAGGCGCTGGCGCACATCGCACGCCACGGCTCCCACCACACCGACTGCATCGTCACCGAGGACGAGGCCGCCGCCGAGCGCTTCCTGGCCGAGGTCGATTCGGCGATCGTGCTGCACAACGCCTCGACGCAGTTCGCCGACGGCGGCGAGTTCGGCATGGGCGCCGAGATCGGCATCGCCACCGGGCGGCTGCACGCCCGCGGCCCGGTCGGCGCCGAGCAGTTGACCAGCTACAAGTACCGGGTGCGCGGCAGCGGACAGACGCGTCCTTGAGCGGCGCCGACCGAAGCGGCGGACCGGTCCCGGCCGAGCCGGCGCCGGCCGCCGGCCCGTCTTTCGAGCGCCTGCCCTCCGGCGCCCCGCGGATCGGCCGCCGGGCGCTGCAGCACGGCGGCCGGCCGCCGCTGACGCCGCGGGTGCTGGCGCGGGCGCTGGGCGGGCGGCTGCCGCAGCCGGGCCAACGCATCGGCCTGCTCGGCGGCTCCTTCAACCCGGCCCACGCCGGCCATCTGCACATCAGCCTGCTGGCCCTGCAGCGGCTGCGACTCGACGGCCTGTGGTGGCTGGTGAGCCCGCAGAACCCGCTGAAGCCGGCCGCCGGCATGGCGCCGCACGCGGCGCGCATCGCACGTGCCCAAGACCTGGTCAAGCATCACGCCGTGACGGTCACCGGGCTGGAGGCGGAGTTCGGCACGCGCGCCACGGCCGATACCTTGGCGCTCCTGGGACGATACTTCCCCGGGGTGCACTTCGTCTGGATCATGGGCGCCGACAACTTGTCGCAGATCGCCCGCTGGGAGCGCTGGCCGCAAATCTTTCACGCGGCCGCCATTGCGGTTTTTGATCGGCCCACCTATTCTCATAAGGCGTTGGCGGCCAAGGCTGCCCGGCGGTTCCGCAGGGCGCGGGTGGTCGGACGGGCGACGGGAGAGCTGGCGACGACTCCACTCCCCGCCTGGGCCTTCCTTCCGATCCCCCTGTCGAACCTCTCGGCGACAGACCTGCGCCGCCTCGAGGGAGTATAGGGTCGACCGTCCCCACCGGACGGTCCGCAATCGTAAGGAGAAGGCGAGCCATACCCACGAAATCCCTGGCGCTCAGCGCCGAAAGCCAGCCGCTCTTCGCCCGTGAGCCGGCCGGCACCGCCCGCGGAAACGCCGTCGACCCCGAGAAGCTGGTCGAGATCACCCGCGGCATCCTGGACGACGGCAAGGCGGAAGACGTCGTCGTCATCGATCTCTCCGACAAGAGCAGCGTCGCCGACAACCTGGTCATCGCGACCGGGCTGAACGCGCGTCAGGTCTCGGCCCTGGCCGACCGCCTGCAGCAGGGCCTGAAGGCGGCGACCGGCCTGCCGGTCGCGGTCGAGGGCCTGCGCAGCTGCGACTGGGTGCTGATCGACGCCGGCGACATCGTCGTCCACCTGTTCCGCCCGGAAGTACGCGCCTTCTACAACCTGGAAAAGATGTGGGGCATGGCGCCCGCGACGCCGCGCCCCGAGCCCCAGGCCTAGAGACCGGACCGCCGCGCGGCGCTCGCCCGGGCCGTTCGGGCGAGCGCCGCGCGAAGCGGTCCGGCGGAACCGGGCCGGCAGACGGCATGCGCCTGTCCCTCCTCGCCGTCGGCCGCCTGCGCGGCGGGCCGATGGCCGCGCTCTACGACGACTACGCCGGCCGCCTGCGCGGCCAGCCGCTCGGCCCGCTCGCGCTGCGCGAGGTCGAGGAGAAGCGCCCGCTGGCCGGCGACGCGTTGAAGCAGCGCGAGGCCGAGCTGCTGCTCGCTGCCTGCCCGGCCGGGGCGCGCCTCGTCGCGCTCGACGGCGGCGGCCGGGCCCTGTCGTCCGAGCGGCTGGCCGAGACGCTCGGCCGCTGGCGCGACGAGGGCGCCGGCGAGGCCGCCTTCGCGATCGGCGGCGCCGACGGCCACGGCGCGGCGCTGCTGGCGCGCGCCGACCTGACCCTGTCGCTCGGCGCCATGACCTGGCCGCACCTGCTGGTCCGCG
Source organism: Alphaproteobacteria bacterium (assembly GCA_030433005.1). Lineage (GTDB taxonomy): Bacteria > Pseudomonadota > Alphaproteobacteria > Kiloniellales > DSM-21159 > Tistlia. The sequence goes on along the minus strand of JAUILQ010000002.1, from coordinate 137,983 downwards.
TGATGCTGGCCGAGCAGCTGTTCCGCGCCGACTCGATCCTCAGCGGCCATCCCTACCACCGGGCGTAACATTGGCGAGGAACAGAGCCTATTTCTCTTTGGGGTATTCTACCTCCATCCAATCCTCGTAAGCGCTTCCGAAGCCAGCTACGAGCTGCTCGATGAGTTTGTTGGCTTCGCGCAATGGCGCCGGGTCTTCACCGATGAATCGATAGCCTACTAACAGCCTTATCTGAAGGCAGGAGAGAACATCAGACAAGAGCCGTACACCGTGTGCGAGCTGGATTGCCTCTCGCCGCTCGGCAGAGCGTTGTTCAATTTCGAACGGCAAATGCGTACCGATGGTATCGGCATGCAGGATGTGACTCGCTCTGGAATACCCCTCCGCCAACGCCGTCATTCCGCGAAAAAGAGGGTCGCCAGACCCAGCAAGGTCACTTATGACGCCCGCGAAGCCCCACCGGGTCTCTAGTGCTCGCCGGCGAGATCTTGGATACTCGCTGGCTATGGCTGTAGCCTCTTCATCTTGCAGCAGACGCTCGCGGAACGGAGTCCAGGATGAATCATCGCCATTCGGCAGTGCTGCCAGGAGATCTTTTACCTTCCGGTGATCCTTAAGCAACGATATTTGGAAATGATCGAAGCTATACTCCCGATGACGCTCCCCAAATTTTTCAGTGTTCTGGAGAATATAGGCAAATTTGAGAGATCCCTCAAAAACAGAGCGAACCAGTATCTCCGCGTCCCACACCTGACCGTAGGCGGTCAACAGTATTGCACTCTCGCTTGAACGAGCAGAGGCAGTCAAAAGATGAGAAATCGTTTCTAGCTCGGCAGTTGACCAGCGATGGTGTCGACTGACTGGCGCCATCAGTGGCAATAATGAACGCAGAAGGAGTAACGTTTCCTCCGACCAGGATCTGAGCTTTTGTTCTATTTTATCTTCAGCCATCGGAGTAAACTTCCGTTTTCTTGGATACTATTCCAACGACTCTGAATCATTGTGGCCGCACAAAATCTGGCATTTCAATGACCCACTGGATGCACGGCCGTTGTGGGCTAGTGGCCAGTCCACCGATCAGCCCCAATTCGATTCTACGCCCCTTCCTGCTGCCGGACCTAAACTTGTGGCAGACGCGGCCTTTATCCGGTCGGTTTCGGAGAGTAGACAGGGCGCCGAACCATGAGAGGAGCTCCCTGCATGAACGCCCTGCTGCTGCTGCGCCACGGCCAGAGCACCTGGAACGCCGAGAACCGCTTCACCGGCTTCGTCGACGTCGACCTGACCGAGGCCGGCGAGGCGGAGGCGCGCAAGGGCGGCCGCGCGCTCCGGGGCCTCAAGATCGACCGGCTCTACGCCTCGACGCTGACGCGCGCGATCCGCACGGTCGAGCTGGCCATGGAGGCCTGCGGCGATCACGAGCAGCTGCGCGACAGCCAGGGCCGCTGGCTCATCACCACGCACGACGACCTGCGCGAGCGCGACTACGGCGATCTCGCCGGCCTCAACAAGGCCGAGACCGCCGAGCGGTACGGCAAGGAGCAGGTCCACATCTGGCGGCGCTCCTACGACGTCGCGCCGCCGGGCGGCGAGAGCCTCGCCGACGTCGTCGCCCGCGTCGGCCCCTACTACGAGCGCGAGATCCTGCCCAAGCTGCAGGCCGGCGAGACCGTGCTGGTCGGCGCCCACGGCAACACGGTGCGCGCCCTGCTGGTCGCCCTCGGGCTGCACGGTCCGGACGAGATCTCCGGAGTCGAGATCCCGACCGGGGTGCCGCTGCTGTTCGAGCTGGAGGACGGCCGGCCGGTCTCCTACCGCCTGCTCGACGGCTCCGCCGCCGCCGAGTAGCCGCGGACGCGCGGCGCAGCGGGTGCCTGCGCGCATCGGACACGGAAAGATGACGCGGCGTTAAGGCGACGCGACGCGGGAATTCGGCTAGTCTGCGGCCGATGCAGCGCTGCCGTCCCCTGACGTTACGGGCGCGGGTTCCCCTGTCGGGCCCCTCGGTCCTGATGCTGTGCGCGCTGGTCCTGGCCACCCCGCTCACGGCGGCGCACGCCCAGGAATCCGGAACGGGCGAGCCCTCGAGCAAGCTGGAGGCGGTCGAGCAGAAACTGGAGAGCTCGCGCAGCCGCGCCGAAGCCCTGGCGCGCGAGCGCGAGGCGCTGCGCGACGAGATCGCGCTGCTGCGCCAGCAGGCGATCACCGCGGCCCGCGAGGCGCAGAACCTCGAGAGCGAGCTCGACGCGATCGAGTACACCCTGGCCGCCCTGCGTGCCGAGGAGGCGCGGCTCAGCCACAGCCTGGAGCGGCAGCACCAGGCGCTGACCCGGACGCTGGCGGCCCTGCAGCGCGTCGCGCTGCTGCCGCCGGAGAGCCTGCTCGGCCAGCCCGGCGAGCCGCTCGACCTGGCGCGCGGCGCCCTGCTGCTCGGCGTCGCGGTGCCGGAGATCGAGCGGGAGGCCGCCAAGCTGCGCGCCGACCTGGAGACGCTGAGCGAGCTGCATGCCCAGATCGACTCGCAGCGCCGCGAGCTCGGTCAGGCTGCGGACCGCCTGGCCGGCGAGCGCCGCAAGCTGGCCGGGCTGGTCGAGCGCAAGCAGGCGCTGGAGGCGGAGACCGGCGCCGACCAGGCCGGGCTGGAGAAGCAGGTGGCGCGCCTCGCCGACGACGCGCAGTCGCTGCGCGACCTGATCGGCCGGCTGGAGCAGGACCGCAGGCAGCGCCAGGAGGCGGCCCGGGAGGCCCGCGAGGCCGCGGAGCGCGCCGCGGCGGCGGCCGAGGCGCGGGCCCGGGCGGAGGCGGCGGAGCAGGCGCGCGCGGCCCGCGAGACGGAGAGCGGCCGGGCGGCGGACGGCGCCGCCTCGGGGCAAGCCCAGGCGCCGGCCGAGCCGGCGGCACCCGCCGAGAGCCAGGTCGCCGAGAGCCAGGTCGCCGCGGTGCCCGCCCCGCCGGTCGCGCTCGACAAGCCCGACGGGCTGCGCCAGTTCGAGGGCGGCGCCCACCGCCTGGTCATGCCGGTGCGCGGCCGCCTGGCCCGGCGCTTCGGCGAGCCCGCCGAGGGGCGCTGGGAGTCGCGGCAGGGCATGAGCCTGACGGCGCGCGCCGGCTCGACGGTGGTCGCACCCTACGACGGCCGCGTCGCCTATGCCGGGCCGTTCCGCGGCTATGGGCTCATCTTGATCATCGAACACGGCGACGAATATCATTCGCTGGTAGCGGGGTTCGACCGCCTGACGGCCGCCGTCGGGCAATGGGTCCTGGCCGGCGAACCGGTCGGCACGCTTCGCGAGGGGGCGGAGCCCGACCAGAGGCTCTATCTGGAGCTGCGGAAGAACGGCGAGCCGATCGATCCGCTGCCCCTGCTTGCAACCGGCGACGACAAAGCGAGAGGCTGATGCGATTTCTCATTCCGGCGGCTGCCGCCGTCCTCGTGCTGACCGCCATCCCGGCCAGCCTGCCGACCGTCAAGGCGCAGGAGAACGAATCCACCTACGAGCAGCTCAAGCTGTTCGGCGACGTCTTCGAGCGGGTGCGCAGCGACTACGTCGAGGGGGTCAGCGACGAGCAGCTGATCGAGGCCGCGATCCGCGGCATGCTCAGCCACCTCGACCCGCACTCCAGCTACCTCGACCCCGACTCCTTCGGCGACATGCGGGTCCAGACGCGCGGCGAGTTCGGCGGGCTGGGCATCGAGGTCACGATGGAGAGCGGCGTCATCAAGGTAGTCTCGCCGATCGAGGACACGCCGGCCTTCCGCGCCGGCCTGGAGGCCGGCGACCTGATCACCCATCTCGACGGCGAGCCGGTGCTCGGCCTGTCGCTGAGCGAGGCCGTCGACCGCATGCGCGGCCCGGTCGACACCAGCCTGACGGTGACCGTGGTGCGCGGCGAGCAGGAGCCCTTCAACGTCACGCTGACCCGCGACGTCATCAAGGTGCAATCGGTGCGCAGCCGGGTCGAGGGCAACGTCGGCTACCTGCGCGTCTCGACCTTCAACGAGCAGACCTCGCCCGGCGTCGAGCAGGCGATCGAGCAGCTGCGCCGCGAGCTCGGCGACGAGATGATCGGCCTGGTGCTCGACCTCAGGAACAACCCCGGCGGTCTGCTCGACGAGGCGATCTCCGTTTCCGACTACTTCCTGGACCGCGGCGAGATCGTCTCGACCCGCGGCCGGCACGAGGACGACACCAAGCGCTGGAACGCCACCGAAGGCGACCTGGCCAACGGCATCCCGATGGTCGTGCTGATCAACGGCGGCTCGGCCTCGGCCTCGGAGATCGTCGCCGGCGCCCTGCAGGACCACAGGCGGGCGATCGTCATGGGCACCAAGTCCTTCGGCAAGGGCTCGGTGCAGACCATCATCCCGCTTGCCCAGCACGGCGCCATGCGCCTGACCACGGCGCGCTACTACACCCCGAGCGGCCGCTCGATCCAGACCACCGGCATCGAGCCCGACATCCTGGTGGCGCGCGCCAAGCTGGAGGAGATCGCGTCCGGCCCGCAGCGCCGCGAAGCCGACCTGCGCGGCGCCCTGACCAACGACGCCCTGCCCGAGGGCGAGCCGGGCAACGACGGCGCCCCCGCCGGCGAGCAGGACGGCGACCGGAGCGGCGACACCGACGCCGAGGGCGCGTCCGAAGGGGAGACCGCCGGCAGCCAGGACGCGGCCATCGACGACTACCAGCTGGCCCGCGCGATCGACCTGCTGAAGGGCCTGTCGCTGTTCAAGGAGCGCACCACCAACTAGAGGTGCCCGCCGGCCTTTGCCCACCGGTTCCGCCGCGCCGCCGATGCGCGATCGCGGGCGTCGTCGGCCTGCGACGGCTTTTGCCCGCCGCCGCCTTTCGCTAGGTTGGCGCGCGGGGGGCGGCCCGGCCCGGCCCGGCGGCCGCCGCCCTGCCGTCGCCCGGCCTCGCGACGGGCGTGATCGCACGAAGGGGACGAGGGTTGCTGAACCCGCCGGTCGGTCGTGGGGGTGGACTCCTTGAGCATTAGCGGACAGGCACGCGACGGCGGGCCGGGGCGGCCCGCGGGGAGCGCTCGTCGCGGCCTGCTCGTGCTGCTCGGCGCCTGGCTGCTGCTGCTCGCCCTGGTCGGCGGCGCGCTGGGCTATGCCTTCCTGACCTACGAGGCGACGCTGCCGGAACCCGAGGTGACGCCGCCGCCGCGCTTCGAGGAATCGCCGGTGCCGGCCCCCGAGCCGCTGGCCGACGACATGCCGGCCCCCGAGACACGGTCGGAATCGGCATCGGCCGGGGCGGAGACGGGTCGCCAATCCGCGGCCGACGGCGGCCGGCCCGCGCCCACCGGAGCCGGCGCCGAGCAGGCGGCCGGGGAGGCCGCCGGCGGGGCGGATGGCGACCAGGAGGCCGGGCAGGACCGGAGCGCCGCCGAGGCGCCGGCCGTCGGCGGCGCGCCGGAGCCCGGCGCCACGCAGCAGGCAGCCCTGCCGCGTCCGCCGGAGGCGCCGCCGCCGCCGCCCGTCGAGCCGGCCTGGCAGCGCTTCGCCATGCCCTACGCCGGCGCCACCAACCTGCCGCGCATCGCCGTGGTGGTCGGCGGGCTGGGACTGCACGACCAGCTGACCCAGCAGGCGATCGAGCAGCTGCCGCCCGGCATCACGCTGTCCTTCTCGCCCTACGCGCGCGGCGTCGAGACCTGGCTGGCGCAGGCCAGGGCCAAGGGCCACGAGGTCATGCTCGACCTGCCGATGGAGCCGGAGAGCTTCCCGAACAGCGATCCCGGGCACTTCGGGCTGTTCGTCTCGAGCAGCGCCGAGGAGAACCTGGAGCGCCTGCGGGAGGTGCTGGCGCGCGGCAGCGCCTACGTCGGGGTCGCCGGGGTCATGGGCTCTCGCTTCACCCAGGATCCCGAAGCGCTGCGGCCGATTCTGGCGGCGCTCGGCGACCGCGGCCTGCTGTTCCTGGACAACCGCGCGACCGATGCCAGCGAGGCGACGCGACTGGCCCGCGAGATGGGTGTGCCGTCGCTCTACAGCGACCGCACGCTGGACGGCGAGTTCGTCCAGGCCAACGCCATCGATTCGCGCCTCGCCCAGGTCGAGCGGCTGGCACGCACCAAGGGCGTGGCGGTCGCCATGGCCAACGTCTACCCGACGACCTTCCGGCAGCTGCGGCGCTGGGCCGACAGCCTGAACGAAAAGGGCCTGGCGCTGGCCCCCGTGACGGCCGTGCTCGGCCGCCAGCCGCCGCCGCAGTGAGGGACCCGATGAGCGACAGCAGCTACGACCCCGACGCCCGCGCCGACCTCAGCCGCGAGGAGGTCGAGCGCCTGCCCTACCGTCTCGGCGTCGGCGTGCTGCTGCTGAACGCCGACGACGAGGTCTTCGTCGCCCAGCGCGCCGACATGAAGACCGCGGCCTGGCAGATGCCCCAGGGCGGCATCGACGCCGGCGAGGCGCCGCTGCCGGCGGCCTATCGCGAGCTGCAGGAAGAGACCGGCGTGACCTCCGCCGAGCTGCTCGCCGAGAGTCGCGACTGGCTGGACTACGACCTGCCGGTCGAGCTGGTGCCCAAGCTCTGGAAGGGCCGCTACCGCGGCCAGCGCCAGAAGTGGTTCGCCATGCGCTTCACCGGCGCCGAGACCGAGATCGACATCTTCGGGCCGGAGCAGGAGTTCACGACCTGGCGCTGGGCACCGCTGCGCCAGCTGCCCGAGCTGATCGTGCCCTTCAAGGTCGCGCTCTACCGCCGCGTCGTCGAGGAGTTCGCGCCGCTGGTCGAGCGCGGCCGAGCCGGCGGCTGAACGAGGAAGGGCGCCGCAGCCTTCGCCGCGGCGCCCCTTCGATCGTTCCGGCCGCCCTCGGCGGGCCCGCTCAGGCCGCGACGCCGTCGCTGTGCTGCAGCTTCTGCGCCCGGCTCTTCATCATCCAGTAGGCGCCGCGCGACATCCAGTCGGCGATGCGGCTCTGGGGGTCGAGGCCGGCCGCCTTGAGGGTCATGGCGGTGGCGCGGTCGACGTACTTGCGGCGGTAGATCTGGTAGGCGCGCAGCATGTAGGCGTCGGCCCAGCGCTTGCGGTCGTAGTCCACGCCCTCGGGGGCGTTGGCCGCGAAGTAGGCGTAGGAGAGCTCGTCGTCCTCGGTCTCGCGCATGCGCCCCAGCGCGATCAGCAGCCGGCGCAGGCGGCCGATGTTCTCCTTGTCGAGGTAGCGCCGCAGGTGATCGTAGAACAGCTTGTAGTGGCGCAGCTCGTCGGCCGCGATGCGCTGGCAGATGGCGCGCAGCACCGGCTCCTGCGAGGCCTCGCCGAGCGAGCCGTAGTAGCTCGAGGTGCCGACCTCGACGATGCAGCGTGCGACGAGCTCGCCGGCGCGCGAACCGCGCACCGATTCGGTCGAGTCGACGGAGATGCGGTAGCCGTCGCGGAAGCGCCTGACCGCGGAGTCGAAGTCCCAGCTGGGGTCGACCATCTGCGCCCAGCGCCCCAGCGCCTCGCCGTGCTGGACCTCCTCGGCGGCCCAGCGACGCGCCTCGCCCTGGAAGTCCGCGTCGTCGACGAACACGTTGCAGAGGTACTCGGCGTAGTCGTCGCCGTTGTACTCGACCAGACTCGCCGCCTTGACGATCTTCAGGAGCTCACCGTCGACCTTGCTGGCGTCGAAGCGGTCCCAGGGAATGTCGTCGAGCGTCCAATGCCTGCGAGACATGCTGATCCTGCCCCTTCCTCTCCGTTTCGCATCGGCCCCGGCAAGGCCCGGGCCGAAACTCCCCAACGCGCGAGACAGATGTAAGTTGCACCGCACCGCGCCGCAAGCGGCCGCGCACGGTCGCCGGCGGCTCGGTAAAGGAAATATTAAGGGCAGCGGCGTCCGCGGCGGAAGCGTTTCCGTATGCAGACGAGCGGTCGGCGCGGCGACCGCGGCGGAACGAGGGCGCCCGAAGGCGCCGGCTCAGCGCTCCGCGACCTTGAGCATCGCCTCCTGGGTGGCGATCTCGCGGCGGGCCACGTTGCGGCTGACCTCGTCCTTCGCGTCGGCGAGGTCCTCGCGGGCGTCCTTGAGCTTCTGCTCGGCGGCCGCCCGGTCGATCTTGTCGACCGGCACCGCCAGCTCGGCCAGCACGGTGCAGCGCTCGGGCGTCACCTCGGCGAAGCCGCCGGCGACGAAGATCCGCTCGCTGACCGTGTGGCGCTCCTTGTAGACGGAGATCACGCCCGGACGGACGCTCGAGATCAGCGGCGCGTGACGCGGCAGGACGCCGAAGTCGCCCTCCTCGCCCGGCACCACGACCATGGCGACCTCCTCGGAGACCAGAAGCTCCTCCGGGGACACCAGCTCGAATGCGACCTGCTCGGCCATGATCTACCTCTGCTCCCGGCCCTTACGCCGCCTCGGCGGCGAGCTTCTTGGCCTTCTCCTTGGCCTCGTCGATCGAGCCGACCATGTAGAAGGCGCCCTCGGGCAGGTGGTCGTACTCGCCGTCGACCAGGCCCTTGAAGCCCTTGATGGTCTCCTCGATCGGCACCTGCACGCCCGGGAAGCCGGTGAAGACCTGGGCGACGTCGAAGGGCTGCGACAGGAAGCGCTGGATCTTGCGGGCGCGGGCGACGGTCAGCTTGTCCTCCTCGGACAGCTCGTCCATGCCCAGGATCGCGATGATGTCCTGCAGCTGCTTGTACTGCTGCAGCGTCTCCTGGACGCGGCGCGCCGTGTTGTAGTGCTCCTCGCCGACCACGCCCGGCTCCAGGATGCGGCTCGTCGAGTCGAGCGGATCCACCGCCGGGTAGATGCCCAGCTCGGCGATCTGGCGGCTCAGCACCGTCGTCGCGTCCAGGTGCGAGAAGGAGGTCGCCGGTGCCGGGTCGGTCAGGTCGTCGGCCGGCACGTAGATCGCCTGCACCGAGGTGATCGAGCCCTTCTTGGTCGTCGTGATGCGCTCCTGCAGGTTGCCCATGTCGGTGGCCAGCGTCGGCTGGTAGCCCACCGCCGAGGGAATGCGGCCGAGCAGGGCCGAGACCTCGGAGCCCGCCTGCGTGAAGCGGAAGATGTTGTCGACGAAGAACAGCACGTCCTGGCCTTCCTCGTCGCGGAAGTACTCGGCCTGGGTCAGGCCGGTCAGCGCGACGCGGGCGCGAGCGCCCGGCGGCTCGTTCATCTGGCCGTAGACCAGGGCCGCCTTCGAGCCGGAGCCGTCGGTCTTGATGACGCCGGACTCCATCATCTCGTGATAGAGGTCGTTGCCCTCGCGGGTCCGCTCGCCGACACCGGCGAACACCGAGTAGCCGCCGTGGGTCTTCGCGATGTTGTTGATCAGCTCCATGATCAGCACGGTCTTGCCGACGCCGGCGCCGCCGAACAGGCCGATCTTGCCGCCCTTGGAGTAGGGCGCCAGCAGGTCGATGACCTTGATGCCGGTGACCAGGATCTCGGACTCCGTCGACTGGTCGACGTAGCTCGGCGCCGGACGGTGGATCGGCGCCTGCTGCTTGGTCTTGACCGGGCCGAGCTCGTCGATCGGCTCGCCGATGACGTTGAGGATGCGGCCCAGGGTCTCCGGCCCGACCGGCACGGTGATCGGCCCGCCGGTGTCGGTGACCTTCTCGCCGCGGACCAGGCCCTCGGTGGCGTCCATCGCGATGGTGCGCACGGTGTTCTCGCCGAGGTGCTGCGCGACCTCGAGAACCAGGCGCTGACCGTCGTTCGTGGTCTCCAGCGCGTTCAGGATCGCCGGCAGGTCGCCGTCGAACTGCACGTCGACGACCGGGCCCATCACCTGGGTGATCTTGCCAACCAGATTCTTGGCGGAGGTCTTGGCCATCTTATGCGAACTCCTTCGCGTCAATCCCTGGGCAGCCCTGTCTCCGCGCCGGCCGGGCGCGGCGGGGCCGCGTTACATCGCTTCCTTGGCGGAGATGATCTCGATCAGCTCCTTGGTGATCGCCGCCTGGCGGGTCCGGTTGTAGACCCGGTTCAGGCTCTTGATCATGTCGCCGGCGTTGCGCGTGGCGTTGTCCATCGCGGTCATCCGCGCGCCGTGCTCGCTCGCCGCGTTCTCCAGCAGGGCCCGGTAGAGCTGGACCGAGAGGTTGCGCGGCAGCAGCTGGCGCAGGATCTCCTCCTGCTCCGGCTCGTAGTCGTAGACAAGCTTGGACGCCGTCTCGTCCGCGCCCTTCTCGCCCTGCTCCTCTTCGATGGCGAAGGGGATCATCTGCTGGCGCGTGACAATCTGGCTGATCGCCGACTTGAAGCGGGCGTAGAACAGCGTCGCGACGTCGAACTCGCCGGCCTCCAGCATCTCGAGCAGGCGGCGGCCGATCTCGTCGGCCTTCTCGAAGCTCGGCCGCGGCTTGGAGACGTCCTCCAGCGTGTCGACGATGCGCTTGCTGTGCATGCGCCGCAGCTGGTCGCGGCCCTTGCGGCCGACGCAGAGGATCTTGACCTCCTTGCCCTCGGACAGCTTCTGGTCGATGAAGCGCCGCGCGTCGCGCACGATCGAGGAGTTGAAGGCGCCGCACAGGCCGCGGTCGGCGGTCGCGACGACGACCAGGTGGACCTGGTCGGAGCCGGTGCCGCTGAGCAGCTTGGGGCCGCCCGGCTTGTTGCGGTTGGCCGCCGCCAGCGAGCCGAGCATGCGCTCCATGCGCTCGGCGTAGGGCCGCGAAGCCTCCGCCTGCTCCTGGGCCCGGCGCAGCTTGGCGGCAGCGACCATCTTCATCGCAGAGGTGATCTTCTGCGTGTTCTTGACGCTGCCGATGCGGTTGCGCAGTTCCTTAAGGCCAGACATGGCGCCTCAACAGATCCTTCCGGTGCGGGTCTCTTCCAAGCGTCCGGGCCGAGCGGCTCAGACGTAGGTCTTGGAGAAGTCGTCGAGCAGGGCCTTGAGGCGCTCCTCGGTCTCCGAGGAGAGATCCTTCTCGCTGCGGATCGCCTCGAGGATCGCCGAGCCTTTGTCGCGCACCTCGGCCAGCAGCTTCTGCTCGAAGTCGGTGACCTTGTTGAGCGCCAGCTTGTCGAGGTAGCCGCGGGTGCCGGCGTAGATCACCACGACCTGCTCCTCGACCGGCAGCGGCTTGTACTGCGGCTGCTTGAGCAGCTCGGTCAGGCGCTGGCCGCGCTGCAGCAGGCGCTGCGTCGCCGCGTCGAGGTCCGAGGAGAACTGCGCGAAGGCCTCCATCTCGCGGAACTGCGCGAGCTCCAGCTTGATCGAGCCGGCGACCTTCTTCATCGCCTTGATCTGGGCCGAGGAGCCGACGCGGCTGACCGACAGGCCGACGTTCACCGCCGGGCGGATGCCCTTATAGAACAGGCCGGTCTCCAGGAAGATCTGGCCGTCGGTGATCGAGATCACGTTGGTCGGGATGTAGGCCGAGACGTCGCCGGCCTGGGTCTCGATGACCGGCAGGGCGGTCAGCGAGCCGGCGCCGAGCTCGTCGTTCATCTTGGCGGCGCGCTCGAGCAGGCGGCTGTGCAGGTAGAAGACGTCGCCCGGGAAGGCCTCGCGGCCCGGCGGGCGGCGCAGCAGCAGCGACATCTGGCGGTAGGCGACGGCCTGCTTCGACAGGTCGTCGTAGCAGATCACCGCGTGCATGCCGTTGTCGCGGAAGTACTCGCCCATGGCGCAGCCCGAGTAGGGCGCCAGGAACTGCAGCGGGGCCGGGTCGGAGGCCGTCGCGGCGATGACGATCGAGTACTGCAGGGCGCCGCGGTCCTCCAGCGCCTTCACGAAGCGCGCGACCGACGAGCGCTTCTGGCCGACCGCGACGTAGATGCAGAAGAGCTTCTGCTTCTCGTCGCCGCTCTCGTGGATCGACTTCTGGTTCAGGAAGGTGTCGAGGGCGATCGCGGTCTTGCCGGTCTGGCGGTCGCCGATGATCAGCTCGCGCTGGCCGCGGCCGATCGGGATCAGCGAGTCGATCGCCTTGAGGCCGGTCTGCATCGGCTCGTGCACGGACTTGCGCGGGATGATGCCCGGCGCCTTGACCTCGACGCGCTTGCGCTCGACGTCCTTGATCTCGCCCTTGCCGTCGATCGGGTTGCCGAGCGCGTCGACGACGCGGCCGAGCAGGCCCTTGCCGACCGGCACGTCGACGATCGAGCCGGTCCGCTTGACCGTGTCGCCTTCCTTGATGCCCCGGTCGTCGCCGAAGATCACGATACCGACGTTGTCGGTCTCGAGGTTGAGGGCCATGCCCTTGATGCCGCCCGGAAACTCAACCAGCTCGCCGGCCTGGACGTTGTCCAGCCCGTAGACGCGCGCCACGCCGTCGCCGACCGACAGCACCTGGCCGACCTCGGCAACATCCGCCTCAGCGCCGAAGTTCTCGATCTGCTGCTTGAGGATCTCGGAGATTTCCGCTGCGCGGATGTCCATCACTGAGCCCCTTTCATCGCCACCTGGAGACGATCGAGCTTGCCCTTGATAGAGCCGTCGATCATGCGGCTGCCGACCCGAACGACGAGACCGCCGAGCAGGGCCGGATCAACCTTGACTTCAACCTTCGCCTTGCCGCTGACGACCTTGTCGATCGCCTGCTGCAGGGTCTTGAGCTGTTCCTTGTCGAGCTTGCGCGCGGAGGTCACCTGGGCGGTGACCTCGCCGCGGCGGCGCGCCAGCTCCTCGAGATAGCCGTCGATCATGCGCGGCAGCGCGAAGAGACGGCGATTGTCGGCGACCACGAGGATGAAGCGCCGGGTCAGGTCGTCGACCCCGGCCTTCTCCAGGATCGCGCCCATCGCGTCGCGCTGCTCGTCGCGGTCGTAGAGCGGGCTGCGCAGCATCGTGCGCAGATCCTCGCTCTCCTCGATCAGGCCCTTGATCCCGCGCAGGTCTTCGGCGACCGCGTCGAGCTTCTTGGCCTGGTCGGCCAGGTCGATGAGCGCCGTCGCGTAGCGCTCCGCCAGGCCGCCTACAGGTGAGTCCTCGCCTGCCAAACCCCTTGCCTCTCCTCATATCCGCGGATCGGTCCGACCCGGAAAACACGGACCGTCGGATGGAGCCTGCCGTAGCCCGAAAACGCGGCAGCGCGAAGCGTCGCGCGCGGCGGCTCCTGGCCGGAGGCGGGCGCTTGGTAACACAGCCCCCCACCCACTGCAAGCCGACTCGGGCGCCCCCGGGGCCGGTCTTCGCTGCAGCGCGGCATGGCACCGGAAATCGGCGGCGCAGGCCCGCTCGGCGGCTGCTAGTCTGGCCCCTGGACCGGCCCGTCGCCGAGCGCCCGAAGGAGACCCTGGACCATGCCCGACGCCCCCGACGCCGCCCTCCATCCGGGACTGTCCTGCCGCTTCACCCGGGCGATCGCCCGGCGCCCGGCCAGCTCGATCGCGCGGGGTCTGCGCGCCGTCGACCGCGGCGACCCCGACCTCGCGCTGTTCGAGGCCCAGCACGCCGCCTACCGCGCCGCCCTGGAGGCGGCCGGCGTGAGCGTCACGCTGCTGCCGGCGCTGGACGCCTTCCCCGACAGCGTCTTCGTCGAGGACGCCGCGCTCTGCTTTCCGGGCCTGGCGGTGGCGCTGCGGCCGGGCGCGGCCTCGCGGCGCGGCGAGGCGGCGGTGCTGCGGCCCGCCCTGGAGGCCGCCTTCGGGACGGTCGTCGAGCTGCCGGAGGCGGTCAGCGTCGACGGCGGCGACGTCCTGGTCACCGACCGCGAGGTGCTGGTCGGCCTGTCGGCGCGCACCGACGCCGCCGGCGCCGCGTCGCTCGCCGAGACGCTGGCGCCGCACGGCTACCGGGTGCGCCGGGTCGCGACGCCGGCCGGCGTGCTGCACCTGAAGAGCGACTGCGCGACCCTCGGCGACGACGCGGTCCTGGCGACGCCCCGCCTCGCGGCCGCCGGCTGCTTTCCCGGCTACCGGGTGATCGAAACGGCCGAAGGCGAGGAAGCGGCGGCCAACGCGATCCGGGTCAACGACCGCGTGTTCCTGGCCGCCGGCCATCCGCGCACCGCCGAGCGGCTCGAGGCCGCCGGCTACGCCCTGACCATCCTCGACCTCTCAGAGGCGGCCAAGCTCGACGGCGGCCTGTCCTGCCTGTCGCTGCGCTTCGCCGGGTAGGCGCCGGGCCGGGCGCCGTCACGCCGCTCGACAGGCTCGGGGCGAAGCCGCCCGAGCGATCCCTCTTCCTAGAAGAAGGAGTAGGGGTCGACGTCGACCGCGAGGCGGGCGCTCGAGGGCACCTTGACCTGGTCGAGCCAGGCGCGCAGCAGGCGCTGCAGCGGCAGGTCGCGGCGCGCGCGCACCAGGAAGCGGCGGCGGTGGCGGCCGCGGATCACGGCGAGCGGGGCCTCGGTCGGCCCGAGCACCTCCAGGCCCTCGCGGCGCGGCGCCCGGCGGGCCAGTTCGCGGGCCAGGCCGTCGACCCGCTGCGGGTCGGGGTCGCTGAGGATCAGCGCGGCGAGGCGGCTGAACGGCGGGTTGTTGCCGCGCCGCCGCTCCTCGGTCTCGTAGGCCAGGAAGCCCTCACGGTCGCCGGCGACCAGGGCGCGCAGCACCGGGTGCTCGGGATCGTGGCTCTGCAGGAAGACGCGGCCGGGCAGGGCGTCGCGGCCGGCGCGGCCGGCGACCTGCTGCAGCAGCTGCCAGGTGCGCTCCAGCGCGCGCAGGTCGCCGCCGGCGAGGCCGAGGTCGGCGTCGACCACGCCGACGCAGGTCAGGTGCGGGAAGTGGTGGCCCTTGGCGACGATCTGCGTGCCGACCAGCAGGTCGATCTCGCGGTCGCGCAGCCGCTCGACCAGCTCGGCGGCGGCCTTCGGGCCGGTCAGGCTGTCGGAGGAGGCGAGCGCGATGCGCGCCTCCGGGAACAGCAGCCGCGCCTCGTCGTGCAGCCGCTCGACGCCGGGCCCGCAGGCGCGCCAGGAGTCCTCGGCGCCGCACTCGGGACAGGCCGGCGGCAGCGGCCGGGCGAAGCCGCAGTGATGGCAGAACAAGCGGTTGCGGAAGCGGTGCTCGACGAGCCAGGCGGTGCAGTGCGGGCACTGCAGGCGGTGGCCGCAGGCGTCGCAGAGCGTCAGCGGCGCGTAGCCCCGCCGGTTGAGGAACAGCAGCGACTGCTCGCCGGCCGCCAGGGTCTCGGCCAGCGCGGCGCGCAGCGGCGGCGCCAGCCAGCCCGGATTGCCGTCCTCCAGGCGCTCCGGCTTCTCGGCGCGCAGGTCGATCGCCTCGATCGCCGGCAGCAGCGCGCCGCCGTGGCGATCGGGCAGGCGCAGCTCGGCGTACTTGCCGGCCTCGACGTTGACCAGCGTCTCGAGCGACGGCGTCGCGGAGGCCAGGACCACCGGGATGCCGCCGAGGTGCGCGCGCACCACCGCCATGTCGCGGGCGTGGTAGATGACGCCGTCCTCCTGCTTGAAGGCGCCGTCGTGCTCCTCGTCGACAACGATCGCGCCGAGCTCGGGATAGGGCAGGAACAGCGCCGAGCGGGCGCCGACCACAACCCGCGCCTCGCCCTCGGCGACCGCCCGCCAGGTGCGCCGCCGCTGCACCGCGTTGAGGTCGCTGTGCCACTCGGCCGGGGTCACGCCGAAGCGGCGCCGGAAGCGCTCGAGCCACTGCGCCGAGAGCGCGATCTCGGGCAGCAGCACCAGCGCCTGCTCGCCGCGCGCCAGGGCCGCGGCGACCGCCTCCAGGTAGACCTCGGTCTTGCCCGAGCCGGTGACGCCGTCGAGCAGCGTCGCCGAGAAGCCCGCGCCGACCCTGCCGCGCAGCACCTCCGCGGCGGCGGCCTGGGCTGCGGAGAAGTCGACCGGCGCGCGCGCCGGATCCGGCGCCTCGAAGGCCGGCGGCGGCGGCAGGCTGACGCTCTCCAGCGCCCCGAGCGCGACCAGCTTGCGCACGACCTCCGGGGTCACGCCGGCGGCGCGCGCCAGCTCGACCGCCGGCAGCGACCCCGCCGCGGCGGCCCGCTCCAGCACCTGGCGGCGCTGCGGCGTCTGGCGCAGGCCCTCGGGCGGCCGGGCGGCCGGGCCGACCAGCTGCTGCGGCTTCGGCGGCTCGACGGCCGAGGAGACCGAGACGACCATGCGCAGGACCGCGCCCGGCGCGGCCAGGGTGTAGCCGGCGACCCACTCGACGAAGCGCCGCGAAACCGCCGGCAGCGGCGGCGCCGGCAGGCGGCCGGCGATCTCCTTCAGCCGCGCCGTCTCCAGCTCGGCGGGGGCGGCCGGTGCCGCGTCGGGGCCGATCTCGCCGTCCCAGACGACGCCCCAGAGCTCGCGCCGGCCGAGCGGTACGCGCACCAGGTCGCCCGGCGCCAGCGGCCCGTGGCGGGGGTCCTCGCGCAGCGCCGCCGGCTCCAGGTAGCTGTAGCTGCCGCCGAGCGGCAGCGGCAGCAGCACCGCCAGGCGCCGGGGCGGCGAACCCGGCGCGCCCGGCGGCCGCGCGGCGGGAGCGGTGCTTTCACCCTGGGGAGGCATGGGTTAGAGTCTAAGCGAATCCGCGGAGTCGCGGCAGGACAGGAGAGAGGCGTGACGCAGAACCGCCGCGACCCAGCGGCCGAGGACCAGAAGCCGGCCGGCGCCCGCAAGCCGGCCGAGCCGGAGTCCGACACGGCACAGGCGCCGCTCGCCCGCCAAGCCATCGACGCCGACCTGGTCGCAGCCTACCTGCGGCGCCATCCCGACTTCCTGGCCGAGCGGGCCGAGCTGCTCGACGTGCTGACCGCGCCGACGCGCCCCGCCCTGGCCGGCGCCGGCCGCGGCGTCGTCGACCTGCAGCAGGCAATGGTCGAGCGTCTGCGCCAGGAGAACGACGAGCTGCGGCGCAGCCACGAGGACCTGCTGCTGACCCTGCGCGGCAACCAGAATGTCCAGAGCCGGATCCAGCAGGCGGCCCTGGCGCTGCTGCGCGCGCGCTCCTTCGAGCACCTGATCGAAACGGTCGCCACCGACCTGACGGCAATGCTCGACCTCGACATCGTGACGATCTGCGTCGAGCCCTCGGCCGACGCGCCTTCGCCGGTGCGCACGCGCGGCGTGCTGCGAGTGCCGCAGGGCACGGTGACCGCCCTGCTCGGCCCCGGCAAGACGATCCGCCTGGAGGCCGAGATGCCCGGCGACGCCACGCTGTTCGGCCCGGCCGCCGGCCTCGTGCAGTCCCAGGCCCTGGTGCGCCTCGCGGTCTCCAGCGCCACGCCGCCGACCCTGCTGGCGCTCGGCTCGCGCCATCCCGGCCACTTCGAGCCCTCCCAGGGCACCGAGCTGCTGTCGTTCCTGGCCCAGGTGCTGGAGAGCCAGCTCAGGGCATGGCTCGACCTGCCAGAATAGCGGCCCGAGTAGCGGCCGGGGCAGCGGCACCGGTCGGCAGCCTCGGCCGCGCCGCCGCGCCCGACCTGCTGCAGGCCGTCGACGACTGGCAGGCCTGGCTGAAGGTCGAGCGGCGCTGCTCGCCCCACACCCTGGCCGCCTACACCCAGGATCTCGACGGCTTCCTCGCGTTCCTGGCCGGACACCTCGGCGGCGCGCCCTCGCTGGGCGACCTCGGCGCGCTGCGCGCCGCCGACTTCCGCGCCTGGCTGGCGCGGCGCGCCGCGCAGGGGCTGGCCAGGTCCTCGACGGCGCGGGCGCTGTCGACGCTGCGCGGCTTCTTCCGCTGGTGCGCCCGGCGCGGCCTGATGGAGAACCCGGCGCTCGCCGCGGTCAAGACGCCCAAGGCCGAGCGCCCGGTACCCAAGGCGCTGACCGCCGCCGACGCACGCGACGCGGTCGAGAGCGTCGGCGAGCAGGCCGCCGAGGACTGGGTCGCCAGGCGCGACACCGCCGTGCTGCTGCTGCTCTACGGCGCCGGCCTGCGCATCTCCGAAGCCCTGGGCCTGAGCGCCGAAGAGGCGCCGCGGCCGGGCCAGGACAGCCTCACCGTGCTGGGCAAGGGCCGCAAGCAGCGCCAGGTGCCGCTGCTGCCGGCGGTCGGCGAGGCGGTCGAGGCCTACCGGACGGCCTGCCCCTGGCCGCTGCCGGCCGAGCAGCCGCTGTTCCGCGCGATCCGCGGCGGCGCGCTCTCGGCGCGCGAGGTGCAGCGCCAGGTGCAGCGGCTGCGCGGCCGCCTGAGCCTGCCCGACAGCGCCACGCCGCATGCCCTGCGGCACTCCTTCGCGACCCACCTGCTCGGCGCCGGCGGCGACCTGCGGGCGATCCAGGAGCTGCTCGGCCACGCCTCGCTGTCGACGACCCAGCGCTACACCGCGGTCGACGGCCGTCGGCTGCTCGACGTCTACCAGGACAGCCACCCGCGCGCCCGGCGCTGAGCCTCTGCCCCGGGAACCTCCGGCGCCGCTCGGGGCTTTCCGGCGCACGGCACGCGATCATCGATCGGAAGGACTGTCCCATGTCGCGCATCCGCCTGGCGGCCCTGGCCCTCGGCCTCGCCGCCCTCTCCGTCCCCCTGACGGCGGGCCTCGCGCCCGAGGCGCTGGCCGCCGGCAAGCCGGAGCATGCCGGCCAGAAGGGCGGCAAGCCCGCTCACGCCGGCAAGCCCGGGCACGCCGGCGAGGGCAACGGAAACGCGAGGGGCAACGCGCAGGGCGGGAGCGCGCGCGGCGACAAGGCCGACGAGCGGCTCGCCGAGGCGGCGATCGCGGCCGGCACCGCCGCGCTGATCCAGGCCTTCTTCGCCGACGAGCTGCCGGCCGGATACGCGCGGCCCGAGCCGCTGCCGCCGGGCATCCGCAAGAACCTGGCGCGCGGCAAGCCGCTGCCGCCGGGCATCGCCAGGAAGCGCCTGCCGGACTCGCTGCTCGGCCGCCTGCCGGGCCATCCCGGACACGACTACTACGCCGTCGGCCGCGATGTCGTGCTGGTCGAGGCCGCGACCCGGGTCGTCGTCGACATCCTGCGCGACGCGATCTGATCCGGCGCGCGTCGGCGCTCAGCCGCGCGGCGCCAGCGTCCTGAGGATCGCCGGACCGAGCAGCGCGCCCAGGCCGAGCGTCCCGAAGGCCAGGCCCCAGGCGCCGATGCGGGCCTCGCCGCCGGCGGCGTCGAGGGCCCAGCCGAAGACCACCGGGCTGACGAAGGCGGCGCCGAAGCCGAAGAGCGCGTGCACGGCCATGGTCGCGCCCTTGCGCTCCGGCTCGGCATGGAGCACGGCGCCGCCGGTCAGCGCGCCCGAATCGGCCATGACCAGCAGGCCGTAGAGCGCGACCAGCGCGAGCAGCAGCGGCAGCGGCAGGGCCGCGGCGAAGCCGAGCCCGAGCGCCATCGTCGCCGAGGCCGCGAGCGCCAGGCTGACCACGCGGCGGCGGCCGAAGCGCTCGGCCTGGTAGCTGCCGATCACCGAGGCGGGCATGCCGATCAGCAGGAACAGCGTCGCCAGCTGCGTGGCGCTGAGCCCGAGGAAGGCGGCCTCGCCGGCCCGCGCGAAGGCGAAGACCAGGAAGGCAACGAGCCAGGCGCGGAAGCCGAACAGCTCCCAGACGTGGCAGGCGTAGGCCAGGTTGTAGCCGAGCGCCGGCCGGTTGCGCAGCGCCGGACGCAGGTCGAGCGGATGGCCCTGCCGCTGTCGGTGCCGGCGGGGGTCCGCTGCCGGCGGGAGCGGACGCGTCGCGAGCAGCACCAGCAGCCCCGAGGCGGCGGTCAGCAGGCCGGCGATCCAGAAGGCGGCGGACCAGCCGAGGCGCCCCGCGACCTCGCCGGCGAGCAGCACCGACAGGCCGGCGCCGAGCGAGAAGTGCGCCGTGTACCAGCCGACGCCGCGGCCCTGCCAGGCCTCGGGCAGGCGGTCGCTGAGCAGGCGCAGACCGACCATGTAGGTGCCGGCCAGGCCGACGCCGCCGAGCACCCGGAAGGGCAGGGCGCTCCAGAAGCCCTCGGCCAGGAAGGCGAAGCCGAGCAGCGACAGGCTGCCGAGCAGGCTGGAGGCGAGGTAGATGCCGCGCGCGTCGCGCGCGTCGGTGATCGCGACCAGCAGCGGCACCGCGACCACGTAGCCGGCGTAGTAGAGCCCGCCGAGCCAGCCGGCCTCGGCGTTGTCCAGCCCCCAGGCCTCGCGGAAGGTCGGGATCAACGCCGGGAAGGTCGCGTTGCCGGCCATGCCCAGGACCTGGGCGAGGCAGAGCAGGGCGACGAGGCGGCCGGGCGAGGCGGGCGGGGCGGGGCTCATCGCCCGGGTTTAGCGCCCGCGCCGGCGCGCCGCCAGTCGTGCCCGGAGGCTACGCCGCCCTGGGCACTACTGCAGGGTCAGCAGGCACTCGGCCTGGCGCGTACCGCCCGGCGTGATGACCGGCAGGTGGGCGACCTTCACCGAATGCAGCCGGCCCTCGAGGTTGCGGCTCCAGAAGTCGAGGAAGCCGCGCAGCTGCGGGAACTTCGGGGGCAGGTCGTAGTCCTGCCAGGTATAGGACTGCAGCAGGCTGGGGTGATCGGGCAGGTGATAGAGGATCTCGGCGGTGGTCAGCCGCCAGTCACGCATCTGCAGGCTCAGCGATGCCATGGGCGAATCGGCCTCCTATCCCACTGTTCGTGCGTCCGGGTCATACCTTCCGGAACGCACAGCATGGCGAGAAGGAGTCGCAGGCTACAAGCAGAATGTGAATGATTTCATAAAGTTAGCAGCCAGCCCCGGGGACTGCTGCCAGAGCGGGCGTTCGCTCACCCGCGCCGGCCCGCCGGCCCCGCTCAGGGCTTGCGGAAGCGCGCCCCGGCGCCGCGCTCGATCGCCGCCGCCTCGAGCCGACCGACGCCGATCGTGTGGCGCAGCATCTCGAGCAGCCGCAGCTCCTCCTGGCTGGCCCGGCCGTCGGCCGCGACGACGTCGACGGCCAGCGCATAGGCGGTCTCGCGCAGCCGCTCGGGCAGCGCCTTGTCGATCATGTCCAGGGCCTTGTCGATGCCGTTCTCGTCGCTCAGCAGCTCGGCGCAGCCGGCCGCCGTGGTCGAGAGGCGCGACAGGTCGTAGTCCTTGAAGACCGGCAGCAGCTTGATGATCTCGCTCATCACGCCGACCTCGGGGCTGGTCATCTCGGAATCGGCCGCCGAGGCCAGGACCATCGTGTAGACCAGCGCGGAATGGACGTCGAGTTGCTCGCTCACCGGAGGCTCCTGTCTTGAGGCGAGGCTAACTAGGGGCGCGCGGCGCCCGCGGTCAACCCCGCTCTTGGCGCCGGAGAGAAGAAGCGCGCAGGCGGCCTCCGCCCGCTTCTTCGCAGCGCAGCGAAAACGCAGGGAAGCCTTGCGGCGGGGGCGCTCGACAGGGGCGGGCGGCCTCGTCATTGTCCCGGCCCCATGGAATCCGTCGTCAACGTCGTCCTGCCGGTCTTCGCGATCATGGCCGCCGGCTACGCCGCCGGTCGCCTGGGCATCCTGGGTCCGGCGAGCAGCCAGGCGCTCAATGGATTCGTCTTCTGGTGCGCGCTGCCGGCGCTGTTCTTCGGCTCGATGGCCCAGGTCGAGACCTCGGAGATCTTCAACGTCCCCTATCTGATCGCCTACGGCGGCAGCGCGCTGGTGACCTTCGCGCTGGCGCTCGGCATCGCGGTCTTCGCCTTTCCCAACCGCTTCGGCGTGCTCTCGATGCACGCGCTCTCGGCGATCTTCTCGAACACCGGCTACATGGGCATCCCGCTGCTGCAGATCGCCTTCGGCGCCGAGGGCACGCTGCCCGGGGTCATCGCCACGGTGCTCAACGGCGTCGTGATGATCGGCATCGGCATCGTCCTGCTGGAGACCGACCGGCCCGGGGCGAGCTGGCAGGCGATCCTGCGCGACGCGCTGCTCGGCCTCGTCAAGTCGCCGCTGATCCTCTCGGCCGTCGCCGGCCTCGCCTGGTCGGCCAGCGGGTGGGGCCTGGCCGAGCCGGTGATCACCTTCACCGCGCTGCTCGGCGGCGCGGCCGGGCCCTGCGCGCTCTTCGCCATGGGCCTGTTCATGGTCGGCAAGTCCTTCACCGCCGGCCTCGGCGAAGTCGGCTGGGTGACCGTCCTGAAGCTGCTGGTGATGCCGGCGATCGCCGTCTGGCTGGCCTTCGACCTGCTGGAGATGCCGCGCGTCTGGGCGCTCTCGGCCGTGATCATGGCGGCGCTGCCGACCGGCGCGCTGATGTTCGTGCTGGCCCAGGAGTACCAGATCTACATCCAGCGCTCGGTCGCGGTGATCCTGATCACCACCGTCGCCTCGGTGCTCACCCTCTCGGGCCTGTTCATCTGGCTGGGAGTGGGATGAGTAGGTGGGTTCGCGACGGGCGGCTCCGCCGCCCCGGCACCGGCCCGCTCCCCCGCCCGGCCACCCATCCCAGGATACTGACGTGGGTGGCCGGGCGGGGGAGCGGGTCGGTGCCGGATCCCGAAGGGATCCAGAATCACGCCTCCACCACCTTCGCCTTGTAGCGGCAGAGATCGTTGACGACGCAGGCCGGGCAGTCGGGCTTGCGCGCCTTGCAGGTGTAGCGGCCGTGCAGGATAAGCCAGTGGTGGGCGTGGCGCCGGCGCTCCCTGGGCACGACCTTCTCGAGCCGCGCCTCGACCTGGTCGGGGGTCTTGCCGGCGGCCAGGCCGGTCCGGTTGCAGACCCGGAAGATGTGCGTGTCGACCGCCATGGTCTCCTGCCCGAAGGCGATGTTGAGCACGACGTTGGCGGTCTTGCGGCCGACGCCGGGCAGCGCGACCAGCGCCTCGCGGTCGGCCGGCACCTCGCCGCCGTGGCGCTCGATCAGCAGCTCCGACAGCGCGATGACGTTCCTGGCCTTGGAGTTGAACAGGCCGATCGTCTTGATGAAGTCCTTCAACCGCGCCTCGCCGAGCGCGACCATCTTCTGCGGCGTGTCGGCGACCTTGAACAGCGGCCCGGTCGCCTTGTTGACGCCGACGTCGGTGGCCTGCGCCGAGAGCACCACCGCGACCAGCAGGGTGTAGGGATTGACGTACTCGAGCTCGCCCTTGGGCTCGGGCAGGCGCTCGGCGAGGCGATCGAAGAACGCGGCGATCTGGGCGCGGGTCATCGGCATGGGCGGGATCTCGGGGGCGGTCGGCGGGTCGCGGCACTCTAGCCGGCCTGCGCAGGGCTGGGAATCGCCCGCGAGCCCTTACCAAGCCGCCGCGCCGGCCATATCTTAGCGAGCATGAGCGACGAGGCGGTGCAGCGGAGCGGCGAGCCGGCGGCGGGCCCGGGCGGGCCCGTGTTCGAGGCCCTGCTGACGCCGCACCGCAGCCTCAGCCCGCGCGGCTTCGTCTTCCTGATGAGCGGCATCGCCGGGGTCGCCTTCGCGGCCGGCCTGGCCTTCTTCCTGCTCGGGGCCTGGCCGGTGGTCGGCTTCATGGGCCTGGAGGTGCTGCTGGTCTACGGCGCCTTCCGGATCAACTACCGCCGGGCCAACGCCTTCGAGCGGCTCGAGCTGACGCCGGAGCGCCTGACCGTGCGCAAGGTCAACCACTACGGCGAGGAGACCAGCTTCGGCTTCCAGCCGGCCTGGCTCAAGGTCGAGATCGCCGACCCGCCGGAGCCCGACAGCCCGCTCTGCCTGCGCAGCCACGGCCGCAGCCTGACCATCGGCGGCTTCCTGTCGGCCGAGGAGCGCCTGGCCCTGGCCAACACGCTGCGCCGCGAGCTCGCCAAGCTGCGCGAGCCGATGTTCCCGGCCTGAGGGCCAGCGGTTAGAGCCCCAGCACGTCGGCCATCGAATAGAGCCCGCTCGGCCGTCCGGCCAGCCACTTGGCGGCGCGGATCGCGCCCTTGGCGAAGACCGCGCGGTTCGAGGCGCGGTGGCCGAGGACCAGGCGCTCGCCCTCGGCGGCGAAGATCACGTCGTGGTCGCCGGCGACGTCGCCGCCGCGCAGCGTCGCGAAGCCGATGGCGCCGCCCGGGCGCGGGCCGGTATGGCCGTCGCGCACCCGCACCGAGGCCTCGGCCAGGCCGACCTCGCGGCCGGCCGCAGCCGCCTCGCCGAGCGCCAGCGCCGTGCCCGAGGGCGCGTCGACCTTGTGGCGGTGGTGCATCTCCAGGATCTCGATGTCGTAGTCCTCGGCGGGCAGGCGCGCCGCGGCCTGGCGCACCAGGGCCTGCAGCAGGTTGACGCCGAGGCTCATGTTGGCGGCGCGCAGGATCGGCGTGCGTTCGGCCGCCGCCTCGACCAGCTCGAGCTGCTTCCCGTCGAGCCCGGTGGTGCCGATGACCAGGCCGGTGCCGGTCTCGGCCGCCAGGTCGGCGTGGACCAGGGTCGCCGCCGGCAGGGTGAAGTCGATGGCGACGTCGGCGGCCTCGAACGCGGCGCGCGCATCGCCGGTCACCTCGACGCCGAGCGGCTGGCCGCCGAGCGCGGTGCCGAGGTCCCAGCCCAGCGCCTTGCTGCCCGGCCCCTCGACGCCGGCGACGACGACGCAGGCCGGGTCGGCCTGGGCGGTCTCGACGAGCAGGCGGCCCATGCGGCCGGAGCAGCCGAGGATGGCGAGACGCAGCGGCGAATCGGGTGACGGCATGACGGGCGGCTCCTCCGGAACGCGGGCGGCGGCCGCCCCCTGCGGCCGCCTGTCGCTTTGCTAGACGAGGCCCGGCGCTATGTCGAGGCCATGAGCCCGACCGCTGCACAGCCCGCTGCGCACCCTGGCGACGAGGCCGCGCTGACCCTCTACTACGACGGCGGCTGCCCGCTGTGCCGCCGCGAGGTCGCCTTCTACCGCCGGCTCGACCGGCGCGGCCGGGTCGCCTGGCTCGACGTCAGCGAGGCCGCGGGCGCCGCGTCCTGCCCGCTCGACCGCGAGGCGGCGCTGGCGCGCCTCCACGCCCGCCGGCGCGACGGCAGCCTGGTCAGCGGCGCCGCCGTCTTCGTCGCGCTGTGGCGCGAGCTGCCGGGCCTGCGCCACGTCGCGCCGCTGGCCGCCTGGCCGCCGGCGCTGGCGCTGCTCGAGCGCGGCTACCGCGGCTTCCTGCGGATCCGCCCCTGGCTGACCGGCCGGCGCCGCGCCGGCCTCTGACCGACGCCCCCTGGCGCGGCGGCGGCGGCGGCGCTATCACGGAGGCCATGGCCGATCAGGATCCCAGCAACGCCGTGCCGGGCGAGATTCTGACCGAGCGGCTGCGCCTCTACGCGCCGACGCTCGCCGATCTCGAGGCGCGCCTGGAGATGGACCAGGATCCCGAGGTCATGCGCTTCATCATGCCGCCGCGCCCGCGCGAGGAGGCGCGCCGGCTGATCGCCGAGCGCATCGAGGCCGGCTGGCCGGCGCAGGGCATCGCCTTCCACGTCGCCTGGCGCCCGGGGCACGAGGAGCAGGAGCCGGCGGATGCGCCGGGCTTCCTCGGCTGGTGCGCGCTCTGGCCGCTCGAGGACGAGCCGGGCCGGGACATCGAGATCGGCTACCGCTACCGCCGCGCGGCCTGGGGCCGGGGGATCGCCACCGAGGCGGCGCGCGCCGTCCTGGCCTGCGGCTTCGAACGGCTCGGCTTCGATCCCATCGTCGGCGTCACCGATCACGACAACCGCGCCTCCCAGAAGGTCCTGGCCAAGATCGGCCTGCGGCGCACCGGCAACGTCCGGGCCTACGGCGAGGACGTCGCCTTCTTCGTCGCCCGGCGCGCCGACTGGCTGGCGGCCCCGCGATGAGCGGCCGCACGCCCGACGCCGAGGGCTTCCTGGCGCTCTGGCCGACGCTGCTGCTGCAGCGCCGGCTGCCCGGCGCCGAGGCTGCCAACCGCGTGCTGCGCCAGCTGATCGCCGAGGAAGAGGCGCGCAACGCCAAGCTGACGACCGACTATCGCGCCGGCAACCTGCTGGAGCGCGATCACCCGGCGATCGGCTGGCTGCGCGACTGCATCAACAAGACGGCGATCGACTACCTGAAGCGCTGCGGCCTCGGCTACCGGGTCGACTGGGGCCTGCACGGCTGGGCCAACGTCAACCGCTTCGGCGACTACCACGACCTGCACAACCACCCGCACGCCTATCTCTCGGGCACCTACTACGTCGCAGTGCCGGCGGAGTCCGAGACCGAGCCGCTGCCCGGGCGCCGCGACCGCCGGCTGGGCGCGATCTCCTTCTACGATCCCCGGCCCCAGGCCAACATGACGGCGATCGCCGGCGACCCGCAGATCGAGGCCGAGTACACCCTGCGCCCCGAGGCCGGCACGATCCTGCTGTGGCCGGCCTTCCTGCATCACTTCGTGCACCCCAACCTGGCCAAGGCCGAGCGGGTTTCGATCTCCTTCAACCTCAGCCTGAAGTGGCGCGCCGAGTACCTGCCGGAGCAGGGGTAGGGGGCGGGCCTGTGCGCTCCCACACCCTTCGACAGGCTCAGGGTGAAGCCCAAGTGGGTGCAGAACGTCGCTTCACCCTGAGCCTGTCGAAGGGCGCGGGAGCGGGACCTATCCCTGCGGCGCGGGCGGCTTCCAGCCGCCGGCGTAGCCGCGGGCGTCGAGCCAGGCGGCGAAGTCGGCCGGGTCGTAGCGTTCGGCCAGCCAAGCGCGCAGCGGCCGCTCGCCCTCCGCGGTCGCGAGCTCCGCCTCGAGGTAGTCGAAGAAGGGACGCAGCCACTTCTGCTGGCGCTGCGGCAGGTGCAGGTAGGGCCAGGCGGCGAGCTGGCGCCGCGCCGCCGGCAGGCCGGCGAGGCCGTGGCGCTGGACCAGGTGGATGCCGGCGGCAAGGCCGGTGCGGTCGGCGCCGCCCGAGCACTTGATCAGCAGCGGCCGCGGCGCGCTCTCCAGGGCGTCGACCAGGCCGAGCAGCGCCGCGCGGTGCGGCAGGCGCCGCGAGCTCAGGGTGACGTCGATCAGCGGCAGGCCGCGCGCCGCGCAGGCCGCCTTCTCGCGGTCGTACCAGGGCGAGCCGCTGTTGTCGCCGCGCAGGTTGAGCAGGGCCCGGAAGCCGTGGAGGTCGAGCAGCAGGCCGGTGTGCCCGAAATAGCTCTGGGCGCTGCGCGCCAGTCCCTCGTCGACCCAGTGGAAGTGGTGCAGCCGCGCGACCGCGTAGCCCCAGACGCGGCGCGGGCCGCGCAGCGGCTCGCGGTCCGGGACCGAGGCAACGGCGGTGGGAGGCACCGACGGGCGCGGAGCCGCCATGCCGCTAGTCCGTCAGGTCCTCGAAGAACTCCTTCACCCGGGCGAAGAAGCCCGACGACTCGGGGTGATGGCGCGCCTCGCCGTCGCCGAACTCGTCGGCGAACTCCTGCAGCAGCTCGCGCTGCCGCTTGGTCATGTTGACCGGCACCTCGACCGAGACCTGGATGTAGAGGTCGCCGCTGGCGGTCGAGCGCAGCACCGGCATGCCCTTGCCGCGCAGGCGGAACTGCGTGCCCGACTGGGTGCCGGCCGGCACCGTCACCTTGGCGCCGCTGCCCTCCAGCGTCGGCACCTCGACGCTGCCGCCGAGCGCCGCCGTGGTCATCGGGATCGGCACCCGGCAGTAGAGGTTAGCGCCGTCGCGCTGGAAGAAGCGGTGCGGCTTGATCGACAGGAAGATGTAGAGGTCGCCCGGCGGCGCGCCGCGCACGCCGGCCTCGCCCTCGCCGGCGAGTCGGATGCGCGTGCCGTCCTCGACGCCCGGCGGGATGTTGACCTGCAGGGTCTTCTCCCGGTGCACCCGGCCGGCGCCGCCGCAGCCGGTGCAGGGGTCCTCGATGACCCGGCCCAGGCCCTGGCAGCTCGGGCAGGCGCGCTCGATGGTGAAGAAGCCCTGCTGGGCCCGCACCCGGCCGCGGCCGGCGCAGGTCGAGCAGGTCGTCGGGCTGGTCCCCGGCTTGGCGCCGCTGCCGCTGCAGGTCTCGCAGGCGACGCTGGTCGGCACGCGGATCTGCGCCTGCTTGCCCTCGTAGGCCTCCTCGAGGCCGATCTCCATGTTGAAGCGCAGGTCGGCGCCGTGCTGGCCGGCCTGTCGGCCGCCGCCGCGCCCGGTGAAGTCGCCGAACATCTCGTCGAAGATGTCGGCGAAGCCGGTGAAGTCGAAGCCGCCGGCGCCCGGCCGGGGCCCGCCGCCGCCCATGCCGTCGAAGGCGGCGTGGCCGAAGCGGTCGTACTGGGCGCGCTTGGTGTCGTCCTTGAGGACGTCGTAGGCCTCGTTGATTTCCTTGAACTTGCGCTCGGATTCCGTGTCGCCCGGGTTGCGGTCCGGATGGTGCGCCATCGCGAGCTTGCGGTAGGCCCGCTTGATCTCGTCCAGGCCCGCGCCGCGCTCGACGCCGAGCGTCTGATAGTAGTCCTGCTTGGCCATGGCCCCCGTTGCCTAGAGCGGTGCCCGGGGCGCCGTGGCGCGCCCCTGCTGTCCGGTCTGCCCTATCGTCCGTGCTGCGGGTCGAAACGGCAGCGGGGCCGATCGCAACCGGCCCCGCCCCCGCGTTCGCGCGCCTGGATCAGGCGCTCTTGCCCTTCTTGTCGTCGTCGACCTCCTCGAAGTCGGCGTCGACGACACGCTCGTCGGAGCCGCCCTCGGAGCCGCCGCCCGACTCGCCGGCCGCGCCCTGCGGGCCGGCCTCGCCGGCCTCGCCCTCCTCGGCCGCGCCGTACATCGCGGCGCCGAGCTTCATCGAGGCCTGGGCCAGCGCCTCGGTCTTCGACTTGATGGCGTCGAGGTCGTCGCCGTCCTTGACCTCCTTGAGGTCGGCCAGGGCCTGCTCGATCGCCGACTTGTCGTCGCCGCCGATCTTGTCGCCGTGCTCGGACAGCGACTTCTCGGTCTGGTGGATCAGGCCGTCGGCCTGGTTCCGGGCGTCGACCAGCTCGCGCTTCTTCTTGTCCTCGGCCGCGTGCTCCTCGGCGTCCTTGACCATCTTCTCGATGTCGTCGTCGCTGAGGCCGCCCGAGGCCTGGATGCGGATCGCCTGCTCCTTGCCGGTCGCCTTGTCCTTGGCGCCGACGTTGACGATGCCGTTGGCGTCGATGTCGAAGGTGACCTCGATCTGCGGCACGCCGCGCGGCGCGGTCGGGATGCCGACCAGGTCGAACTGGCCGAGCATCTTGTTGTCGGCCGCCATCTCGCGCTCGCCCTGGAAGACGCGGATGGTCACCGCGGTCTGGTTGTCCTCGGCGGTCGAGAAGGTCTGCGACTTCTTGGTCGGGATCGTCGTGTTGCGGTCGATCAGCTTGGTCATCACGCCGCCCAGGGTCTCGATGCCCAGCGACAGCGGGGTGACGTCGAGCAGCAGGACGTCCTTGACCTCGCCCTTCAGCACGCCGGCCTGGATCGCCGCGCCGATGGCGACGACCTCGTCCGGGTTGACGCCGCGGTGCGGGTCGCGGCCGAAGAAGGTCTTCACCGTCTCGAAGACCTTGGGCATGCGGGTCATGCCGCCGACCAGGATGACCTCGTCGATCTCGTTCGGCTTCAGCCCGGCGTCCTTGAGGGCCGCCTTGCAGGGGCCGACGGTGCGCTGCACGAGGTCCTCGACCAGCGCCTCGAGCTTGGCCCGGCTGAGCTTGATGTTGAGGTGCTTGGGGCCGGACTGGTCGGCCGTGATGAACGGCAGGTTGACCTCGGTCTGGGTCGCGCTGGACAGCTCGATCTTGGCCTTCTCGGCGGCCTCCTTGAGGCGCTGCAGGGCCAGCTTGTCCTGGCGCAGGTCGATGCCCTGCTCCTTTTTGAACTCCTCGGCGAGGTAGTCGATGATGCGGACGTCGAAGTCCTCGCCGCCCAGGAAGGTGTCGCCGTTGGTCGACTTCACCTCGAAGACGCCGTCGCCGATCTCCAGGATCGAGACGTCGAAGGTGCCGCCGCCCAGGTCGTAGACCGCGATCGTGCCGGTCTTCTTCTTGTCCAGGCCGTAGGCCAGGGCCGCCGCGGTCGGCTCGTTGATGATGCGCAGCACCTCGAGGCCGGCGATCTTGCCGGCGTCCTTGGTGGCCTGGCGCTGGGCGTCGTTGAAGTAGGCCGGCACGGTGATGACCGCCTGCTCGACCTTCTCACCGAGATAGTTCTCGGCGGTCTCCTTCATCTTGCCCAGGATGTAGGCCGAGACTTGGCTCGGGCTGTAGTCCTTGTCCTTCGCCTTGACCCAGGCGTCGCCGTTCGAGCCCTTGACGATCTGGTAGGGCACCAGGCCCTTGTCCTTCTCGACCGTCGGGTCCTCGTAGCGCCGCCCGATCAGACGCTTGATCGCGTAGAGCGTGTTCTCGGGGTTGGTCACCGCCTGGCGCTTCGCCGGCTGGCCGACCAGGATGCCGTCGTCGGTCACCGCGACCATGGACGGCGTCGTGCGCGTGCCCTCGGCGTTCTCCAGGACCTTCGCGTCCTTGCCGTCCATGACGGCGACGCAGGAGTTGGTGGTGCCGAGGTCGATACCGATAACTTTCGCCATGCTTCCAGCCTCTCTTTACTCCAGCAGACCGTCGGGCGGCCCGTTGAGGCGCCGCCGCAGGGGTCCCCATCTAGAGGGATTGAAGAAACGGCCTTCTCCGTGGTTCGAAGGCCCGTCGGGATAACCTTCCCGACAAGCGGGGTATATAGGCAGCACGCCGAGGGGTACAAGGCGCCAGCCGGCGTCAATCGGCCTGCCTGCCCCGGCTTTTTTGCGGATTCGCGACGAACGGGAGCAAGCGATGCCCAGCGACCCGATCTTCCGCGCCGTGCTGCTGCTGCTCGGCCTCGACGTCATCCTGGGCGCCGTCCTGATGGTGCTCGCCCACTACGGCGTCGTCGGCGCGGCGCTCGGCGACGTCGGTGCCGTCCTCGGCATCGTCGGCGGGGTGCTCTACCTGTTCTTCCGCTGGTGGGGCCGGCGCCGCGAGGCGGCGGCCCGGGTTGAACCGGCGGCGCGCGCCGACGAGGGGCGCGATCCGCCGCGATGATCGTCTCCGCCAGCTATCGGACCGACATCCCCGCCTTCTACGCGGAATGGTTCGCGCACCGACTGAAGCAAGGCTGGGCAAGCTACCGGAATCCCTACAGCGGCCGCGAGCACCGTCTTCGACTCGATCCTGAAGCGGCCGAGGGTTTCGTCTTCTGGACCAGGAACCTGGGGCCGTTCTTTCCGGTGCTCGATCAGCTCCGCGCCGCAGGCCGCCCCTTCGTCGTGCAATTCACGCTCACCGGCTACCCGGCGGCCCTGGAGCGCGCGACCCAGCCGGTCGAGACGGCCGTTGCGCAACTGGAACGGCTGGCCGAGCGTTTCGGGCCGCGCGTCGGTGTCTGGCGCTACGACCCCGTCTTCCTGAGCGATCCGACCCCGGCCGCGTTCCACCGCGAGCAGGTCGCCCGGCTGGCGGAGCGCCTGGCGCCGCTGGTCGACGAGGCCGCCTTCTCCTTCGCCCAGATCTACGCCAAGACCCGGCGCAACACCGAGCGCGCCGCGACGCGCCACGGCTTCGGCTGGCACGACCCCGAGGCCGCGGAGAAGCGGGCGCTGCTCGCCGAGCTGGCGGGGATCGCGGCGGCGGCCGGCCTCAGGCCGACGCTGTGCAGTCAGCCCGAGCTGCTGTCGCCGCCCTTCGAGCCGGCGCGCTGCATCGACGCCGCGCGCCTCTCCGACGTCGCGGAAGACGTCGGCGGAGCGCCGGTGACGGCGCGCCAGAAGGGCAACCGGCCGGGCTGCCTCTGTGCCGAGTCCCGCGACCTCGGCGCCTACGACTCCTGCCCGCACGGCTGCGTCTACTGCTACGCGGTGCGCGACCGCGCGCTGGCGCTGCGGACCTACCGGGCCCACGACCCGGCGGCTCCGGGGATCGCTCCGCCGGCCGGCGCGCGCTGAGCGCCCGCGGCGTCAGGCCCCCGCGGCGTCAGGCCCCCCGCGGCGTCAGGCCTTGGTGTCGACGGTCGAGCCGGGTTCCGCGGCCTCGCCGCCCGGCGCCGGGCCGCCCTTGGCGACGGCGACCCGCGCCGGGCGCAGCAGCCGGCCGCGCAGCTCGTAGCCGGCCTCGAAAACCTGGGCGACGGTCCCGGCCGGCTTCGAGGGATCCTGGATCTCCATCATCGCCTCGTGGCGGTGCGGGTCGAGCTTCTCGCCGGCCGGCTCGATGCGCTCGATGCCGTGCTTGGCGAAGGCCTCCATCAGCGCCTTCTCGGTCATCTCGACGCCGGCGATCAGCGACTTCACCGCCTCCTGCTCGCGCACCTCGGCCGGCACCGCGCCGAGCGCACGGCCCAGGTTGTCGGCGACGCCCAGCAGGTCCTTGGCGAGCGGCGCGGTGGCGTACTTCATCTTCTCGTCGAGCTCGCGCTGCAGGCGGCGGCGCGTGTTCTCGACGTCGGCCAGCGCGCGCAGCAGCTGGTCGCGCAGCTCGGCCTTCTCGGCCTCCAGCTCGGCGACGCGCGCCGCGGGATCGCTGTCGGCGGGATCGGCCGCCGGGTCCCCACCGGTATCGCCTTGCCCGCCCCACTTCGAGCCGCCGGGCGCGGCCTGGCCTTCCGGGGCCTGCCTTTCCGAGGCCTGGTTCTCCGGCGCGCCCTGGCTGGCGGTCTTGTCGTGGGCGGCCTCCCCCGCTCCGGCCTTCCCGGCGCCGGGGGCGGCCTTGTCCTGCTCGCCGGCGCCGTCGGCGCCGGCGCGATCGCGCGGCTTCTTGTCGTCGGTCATGATTTCCGTCGCTTCTTTCACTCTGGTCGGAACGTGTCGGGTCGGGGCGTCGGTCGGGCGCCCGGCGGATCAGCCGAGCAGGCGGCCGATCACCTTGGCGGTGTAGTCGACCATCGGAATGATCCGGGCATAGTCGATGCGGGTCGGGCCGACGACGCCGATGGCGCCGACGACCTGCTGGCGCGCATTGCCGTAGGGCGCGATGACCAGCGAGCAGCCGGCCAGGCCGAACAGCTCGTTGTCGGCGCCGATGAAGATCTGCACGCCGGCCGCCGTCTCGGTCAGGCTGAGCAGGCGCAGCAGCGCCTCCTTGCCCTCCAGCGCGGCGAACAGGTGGCGCACCCGCTCCAGGTCCTCGATCGCCTGGATGTCGGTCAGCAGCTGGGCCTGGCCACGCACGATCAGGGCGCCGCCCTGGACGCCGTCGGTCCAGTCGGCGAGGCCGGCCTCGATCAGCCGGCGGGTCAGCTCGTCGAGCTCCTGGCGATGCGCCTTGAGCTCCTTGTCGATCTCGTGCTGGGCCTCGCCGAGCGAGCGGCCGCGCAGCCGCGCGGAGAGGAAGTTCGAGGCCTCGACGAGCGAGGAGGGCGGCATGCCGACGGGCACGTCGATGATGCGGTTCTCGACGTGGCCCGAATCGGTGACCAGCACGACCAGCGCCCGGCCCGGCCCGAGGTTGACGAACTCGATGTGCTTGAGCGGCTCGTCCTGCTTCGGCGCGACCACCAGGCCGGCGCAACGCGACAGGTCCGAGAGCAGGGTGCTGGCGTGCTCCAGGACCTGCGAGACGCTGCGGCCGGAGGCGGCGCACTGGCCGTCGATGCGGTCGCGCTCGTCCTGGGAGAGGTTGCCGCGCTCGAGCAGGCCGTGGACGTAGAGCCTCAGGCCCTGCTCGGTCGGCAGCCGGCCGGCCGAGGTGTGCGGCGCCATCAGCAGGCCCAGGTCCTCGAGGTCGGCCATGACGTTGCGGATCGTCGCCGGCGACAGCTCCAGGCCCATCTTGCGCGACAGCGTACGCGAGCCGACCGGTGCCCCGGTCTCGACGTAGGCGTCGACGACCATGCGCAGAATCTCCCGCGACCGCGCGTTAAGCGCGGCGATGCCGCCGGGCTGCGATCGGTTCGGGGAAAGCTCGTTCATGGCCGGTTCGGCGACCCGCTGCTGTGGGACCAGGACTGTTCCGCCAGATAATCCACGCTGCGCGGCCTTTCAACAAGGCGCGCGAGGCGCTAGCTTCCCGGCCCGCCGGCGCCGGCTCCCCGCGCGCCGGGCCCCTGCACACCCGCGGCGGCCGCCAGGCCGCCGAGCCCGACCCACGGCGGCCAAGCCGCCGCCGAGCCCGAGAGGAGAGCGCGATGCGCCCGAGCGGCCGAAATCCCGATCAGCTGCGAACGGTGGTCCTGGAGACCGGCGTCAGCAAGTGGGCCGAGGGCTCCTGCCTGGCGCGCTTCGGCGACACCCACGTGCTCTGCACCGCCTCGATCGACGAGGGCGTGCCCGGCTGGCTGCGCAACTCCGGCAAGGGCTGGGTCACCGCCGAGTACGGTATGCTGCCGCGCTCGACGGACACGCGCACGGACCGCGAGGCCGCGCGCGGCAAGCAGTCCGGCCGGACCCAGGAGATCCAGAGGCTGATCGGCCGCTCGCTTCGGGCGGTCACGAAGCTGCGCGGCTTCGGCGAACGGCAGATCCGCATCGACTGCGACGTCGTCCAGGCAGACGGCGGCACGCGTACGGCCGCGATCACCGGCTCGTACGTGGCTCTGTACCAGGCATTCGCGCACATGCAGCGGCTCGGCGCGATCAAGGAGATCCCCCTGTCGGAGCCGGTCGCCGCCATCTCCTGCGGGCTGTTCCGCGGCGTCGAGCTGCTCGACCTCGACTACGCCGAGGACCGCGAGGCCGAGGCCGACGCCAACTTCGTGATGACCGCCTCGGGCGGCCTCGTCGAGGTCCAGGCGACGGCCGAGACCGACCCCTTCACCCGCGCCCAGCTCGACAGCCTGATGGCGCTGGCCGCCAAGGGGGTGGACGAGCTGGTCGGGGCGCAGCGCGCCGCGCTCGGCCTCGGCTGACGGCGGGCGAGCGCGCGGGGCTCCCTTCTCCCGCTACCGCCCCTGTGATCAAGCGCCTGTTTTGCCTATATACCCGGGCATGCAGGAACGGATTCCACAGGAACGCATCGTCATCGCCAGTCACAACGCGGGCAAGGTGCGCGAGATCGCCGAGCTGCTCGAGCCCTTCGGCCTCGAGGTGATCCGCGCCGACAGCCTCGGCCTCCCCGAGCCGGAGGAGACCGGCCTGACCTTCGCCGCCAACGCCGAGCTCAAGGCGCTGGCCGCGGCGATCGGCGCGAAACTGCCGGCTCTGGCCGACGACTCGGGCCTGGTGGTCCCGGCGCTGGGCGGGGCGCCCGGCATCTACTCGGCGCGCTGGGCCGGCCCCGACAAGGACTTCGGCCTGGCCATGGAGCGCGTCCGCCAGGAGCTGGTCGACAAGGAGGACCACTCCGCCTACTTCGCCTGCGCCCTGGCGCTGGGCTGGCCCGACGGTACCTGCGAGGTCTTCGAGGGCCGCGTCCAGGGCCGCCTCGTGTTCCCGCCGCGCGGCGAGCGCGGCTTCGGCTACGACCCGATCTTCCTGCCCGACGGCGAGAGCGAGACCTTCGGCGAGATGGATCCCGCCCGCAAGCACGCCATGAGCCATCGCGCGCGCGCCTTCGAGCAGCTGACCCACCGGCTGGAGCGGGTGTGAGCCGAAGCGCTGCCTCTTCGGTCCAGGGCGCGGCGGCCCGGCCGCCGTCCCCGGGTTTCGCGCTCTACATCCACTGGCCGTTCTGCCTGGCCAAGTGCCCCTACTGCGACTTCAACAGCCATGTGCGCGACACCATCGACCAGGCGCGCTGGCGGGCCGCCCTGCTGCGCGAGCTGGAGCACTGGGCCGAGGCCTACGGCGCCGGTCCCGGAGGGCCGCGCCTGACGTCCGTCTTCTTCGGCGGCGGCACGCCGTCGCTGATGGCGCCCGAGACGGTCGCCGAGCTGCTCGAGCGCGCGACCGCGCTGTGGTCCAGCGGCCCCGAGCTCGAGGTCACGCTCGAGGCCAACCCGACCTCGGTCGAGGCCGAGCGCTTCGCCGCCCTGGGCGCGGCCGGCGTCAACCGCGTCTCGCTCGGCGTCCAGGCGCTCGACGACGCGGTGCTGCGCTTTCTCGGGCGGCGCCACTCGGCGGCCGAAGCGCTGGCCGCGGTCGCGCTGGCGCGGCGCAGCTTCCCGCGCTTCTCCTTCGACCTGATCTACGCCCGCCCCGGCCAGGACGCCGCGTCCTGGGGCGACGAGCTCGAGCGCGCGCTGGCCGAAGGGCCGGAACACCTGTCGCTCTACCAGCTGACCATCGAGGAGAACACGCCGTTCCACGGCGCCTGGCGGCGCGGCGAGCTGACGCCGCTCGACGAGGACACGGCCGCCGACCTCTTCGAGCAGACACAGGAGCGCCTGGAGGCCGCCGGGCTGCCGGCCTACGAGATCTCGAACCACGCCCGCCCCGGCGCCGAGTGCCGGCACAACCTCGCCTACTGGCGCTACCTCGACTACGCCGGCGTCGGCCCGGGCGCCCACGGCCGCCTGACCCTGGCCGGCGCCAAGACGGCGACCCGACAGCACCGGGCGCCCGAAGCCTGGCTCGACGCGGTCGAGAGGCAGGGACACGCGACGCGCACGCGGCAGGCGCTGTCGGCAGCCGAGCGGCTCGGCGAACTGCTGGTCATGGGCCTGCGCACCCGCGAGGGCATCGCCCGCGCCGCCTTCCGCCGCGAGCTCGGCCGCGAGCCGGAGTCCCTGCTGCAGGGACCGGCGCTGGAGGCTCTGCTGGAGGCCGACTACCTGCGCCTCGACGACGCCGGGCTGCGGGCCACGGCGGAGGGCCGGCGGCGCCTCGACGCCGTGCTGCGCCACCTCGCCGGCGCCCGGGCCCCCGGCCCGACGCCCGAGGCGGCGCCCGCCTGAGGCGGTCCGCCGCTCAGAAGCCGCGCAGCGAGACCTGCGGCCCCTCGAAGGACTGCGGCGCCGGATCGCGCACGACGATGCCGTCCTGCTGCAGCTCCAGCACCGCGAGCCCGCGCTCCAGCGTGCCGTCCGGCTGGAAGCGGAAGATCCCGTCGACGCCGGAGTAGCCGACCGGGTTCTCGAGCCGCTGGCGGGTGATCGCCTGGTCGCCGCTGCTGCGCGCGTCGGCGGCGGCGACCGCGGCGACCGCCATGGCGTCGTAGCCGAGCGAGGCGAGGCGCGGCGGCCGCTCGCCGTAGAGCGCGGCGTAGCGCCCGCTGAACAGGTCCCAGGCGCGCGGATCGGGCGCCGCGAACCAGCCGCCGACCAGCGCCGGCTCGCGCGCCAGGCCCGGGTCGTTCCAGTTCTGCATGCCCAGGAACTGCACGTTCTCGGGATCGACGTCGTAGTAGGGCAGCAGCGAGGCGATGTTGACCAGCTCGCTGCCGCCGGCCGGCAGCAGCAGCGCGCCGAACCCGCCGCCGGTGCCGCTCAGGGCGGCGAAGCCCTCGGCGCTCTCCTCGCCGCCGGCGAGGTACTGCCGGCGCTGCGCGGCGAGGCCGCCGCCCTTGGCGGCGCCGGCCGCCAGCTCGCGGACCTCGGGCGAGAGGTCGCTGGCGCCGGAGCTGTAGCTGACGCTGCGCGTCAGGCTCGCGCCGTTGCGCGAGACCGCGGCCTGCAGCGCCGCCAGCGCGGCGTCGCCGTAGGCCGAGCGCGGCACGAAGGCGGCGTACTCGCGGACGCCCAGCCGGGCGGTGAAGTCGACGACGCGGTCGACCTGGATGGCCGGGCTGATGCCCAGGGTGTAGAGGCCGTTGCCGGCCACCGTGCGGTCGCTGGAGAAGCTGAGCACCGGCGCGCCGTAGCTCGCCGCCTCCGGCTTGACCGCCTGCGCCGAGCCCGAGAACAGCGGGCCGAGCACCAGGGCCGAACGCGCCTGCTTGGCCGCCTCCATCGCTGCGAAGGCGCCCTGCGGCGTGCCCTGCGTGTCGTAGACGTCGAGCGAGAGGTCGGTGCCGCCGAGGTCGAAAAGCGCCATCTGCGCGGCGTTGAGCAGCGCCCGCCCGACCTGGGCGTTGGGACCGGAGGTCGGCACCAGCAGCGCGACGTGGACGCGGCCATCGGGGGCGACCAGGCCGGCGCGCGGCGCCGGCGGCGGCGTGGTCGGCTGCGGCGCGGCCGGCGCTTGCGTGGTCTTGGGGGGCTCCGT
The DNA here is from genome assembly GCA_030433005.1 of Alphaproteobacteria bacterium. Lineage (GTDB taxonomy): Bacteria > Pseudomonadota > Alphaproteobacteria > Kiloniellales > DSM-21159 > Tistlia. The sequence continues at coordinate 100,364 of JAUILQ010000002.1, read as the reverse complement.
AGGCTGCGGGGCCTGGCAGGCGGCGAGACCGGCGCCGGCGATGAGCAGCAGGGCGCCGAGCCGCCAGCGGCGCCCGCTCGGGGCCGCCGAGCGGAAATCGGGAGAGCCGCGGTCGGGCCGGCGCGTGTGTCGGGTCATCAGGATTCTTTTCCCTTCAACGAGAGACCCGGCGGCGGGTCAGGGGAGACGGCAGGCTGGTCGACGATACGCCCCTGGACCCCTTGCCGGGACCACGTCCCCAGGGGGCGCGCGAAGCCGCGGAGGAGGCGCCGGGCGGCAGGCGGCCCGACCAACGCCTGTTCCTCGTGGCCGGGCCGATCGGCAACCTCGGCGACGTCGGGCAGCGCGCGCTGAAGGTGCTGCGCGGCGCCGATCTCGTCGCCTGCGAAGACACCCGTGTCACGCGCAAACTGCTGGTCGCCCATGGAATCGATCGGCCCCTGATCTCCTATCACGACCATAACGCAGAGCGCGTCAGACCGTCACTGATCGAAGCGATGGCCGCCGGCAAGACCGTGGCCCTGGTCACCGACGCCGGCAGCCCGCTGGTCTCCGACCCCGGCTACAAGCTGGTGCGCGCCACCCTGGACGCGGGCTTCGAGCCGAGCGTGGTGCCCGGGCCCTCGGCGCCGCTGGCGGCGCTGGCCGTCGCCGGCCTGCCGAGCGATCGCTTCCTGTTCGCCGGATTCCTGCCATCCAAGACGAAAGCTCGGCGGGACAACCTGGAGGAACTCGCGTCGGTTCCGGCGACGCTGATCTTTTTCGAGTCGGCGAAGCGGCTGCCGGCGAGCCTCGCCGACCTCGCCGCCGTGCTCGGCGAGGCCCGGCCGGCAGCGGTGACCCGCGAGCTGACCAAGCGCTACGAGGAGGTGCGCCGGGGCAGCCTGGGCGAGCTCGCCGCGCACTACGCCGCGGCCGGTCCGCCGAAGGGCGAGATCACTCTGGTCGTCGGGCCGCCGGCCGCGCCACAACCGATCGGCGAGCAGGCGCTCGACGCACAGCTCCGCGCCGCCCTGGCCGGGGCCAGCCTGCGCGACGCCGTCGCCGCCGTGGCGGCGGCCAGCGGCTTGCCGCGGCGCCGGGTCTACGATCGCGCACTGGCTCTGTCGGCGGAAGCGCGGCGCGGCGACGAGGACGGGAGGTGAGCGCCCGCCCGGCCGGCCGTCCGACCGGCCGCCCGGGCGGCCCGGAGCGGCGGCGCGCGGCCTACCGCCTGGGGCTCGCCGCCGAGACGCGCGCCGCCTGGTGGCTCCGGCTCAAGGGCTACCGCATCCTCGCCCGCGGCTTCCGGGTGCCGCAGGGCGAGATCGACCTGGTCGCCCGCCGCGGCCGGCTGGTCGTCTTCGTCGAGGTCAAGCGCCGCGGCCGCGCGGCGACGGCGGCCGAGGCGATCGGCAAGAGGCAGCGCCGGCGCATCGAGCGCGCCGCCGAGGCCTTCCTGCAGCGCCACCCCGGGCTCGCCGGCTGCCGGCTGCGCTTCGACGCCCTGCTGCTCGGCGAGGCGCCCTGGCCGCGCCACGTCGCCGACGCCTGGCGGCCCGAAGGCTGAGGGTGCCGAGAGCTGAGGGGCCGAGCGCTCGCCAGGCGGAACGCGACCCGGGGTCGGCTTGACGCTGGCCTGCGGCGCCCTCAGCTTAGCGCAGGTTCCGCGTGAGACGCCCGACATGAAACTCGCCTTCCTGCCGGCCGCCGGCGCCCTGCTGCTGTGTCTCGGCCTCGCCGCCTGCTCGCCCACCGGCGCCGCGCTGGGCGTCGCCGCGAGCGGCGGGCTTGCCGCCTCGAGCGAGAAGGGCTTCGCGACCTCGGTCGACGACGCGGCGATCCGCGCCGGCCTCAACGAGCGCTTCTTTCGCCGCGACCTCGAGCTGTTCGCCGACGTCGGCTTCTCCGTCGAGGAGGGCCGCGTGCTGCTGACCGGCAACGTGCCGACGCCGGGGGACGAGGTCGAGGCGGTGCGCCTGGCCTGGCAGCCCGAGGGCGTGCGAGAGGTCATCAACGAGCTGCAGGTGCGCGACGAGAGCTCGCTGGTCGACCGGGCACGCGACCGCTGGATCGCGACGCAGCTCAAGGCCGACCTGGTGCTCGACCGGCAGGTCTCGGCGGTCAACTACTCGATCGAGGTGCTCAACGGCACGGTCTTCGTGCTCGGCATCGCACGCAACCGTGCCGCGCTCGACCGGATCGAGCGCTACGCCCGGCAGATCCGCTACGTCCGCGGCTTCGTCCCCTACGTGCGCTTCCTGGAGCCCGAGGCGTGAGCCGGCCGCCCGAGGACGAGAGCCTGCGTTCACCGGAGCGCTGGTCGGCCGCCAGCGGCCGGGCCGAGCTGGAGCGGCGCCTGCGCGAGATCGGCAACCGCGCCGACGCCGAGATCGACCTCGCCGAGACCGCGCTGCTGCTGGCCGCGCTCGAGCAGCCGCAGCAGCCACTGGAGCGCTACCGGCACCACCTCTCGCTGCTCGAGCGCGACACCGCAGATCTCGGCGGGGCCGGCGGCGGCGATTCCGGCGGCGCACTCGAAGCCCGGGTCGCGGCGCTGCGCGCGGTCCTGGTCGAGCGCTACGCCTATGCCGGCGACGCCGACAGCTACGACGACCTGCAGAACGCCAACCTGATGCGCGTCATCGACCGCCGGCGCGGCCTGCCGGTGGCGCTCGCCATCCTCTGGCTGCACGCCGCGCGCCGCCAGGGCTGGCAGGCCGAGGGCGTCAACTTCCCGGGGCACTTCCTGATCCGCCTGGAGCTCGGCACGCAGCGCGTCATCCTCGACCCCTTCCGCGACGGCGCGCCGCTCGGGCCCCAGGCGCTGCGCGGCCTGCTCAAGGCCGTCCAGGGCCAGGACGCCGAGCTGGCGCCGAGCCACTACGCGGCCTGCGGCAATCGCGAGATCCTGTTGCGCCTGCAGAACAACATCAAGGTGCGCCAGCTGCGCGAGGGCGCCCTGGTGCCGGCGCTGGAGGCGGTCGAGTCGATGCTGCTGCTCGATCCCGGCCAGGGCGCGCTGTGGCGCGAGGCCGGCCTGCTGCACCTGCGGCTCGACAACCTGCGCGCCGCGCTCTTCGCGCTCGACAACTTCCTGGAGCTGGCGCCCGCCGACCCGCGGCGCGCCGAGGTGCTGAAGCTGGTCGGCCGGCTGCGCGCCAAGCTGAACTGAGCCGCCGCGCTTCCGGCCCGTGCCTCGCGCCGCACTCGGCCTTTGCATCGGCGGCGTCCGGTGCTACCGCTCTTTTCGCCCCGCAACTTTCAGGTCGCCGCCGCCATGAGCCTTGCCGTCGCCATCCAGATGGACCCGATCGAGTCGGTCGACATCAATGCCGACTCGACCTTCGCGCTGGCCCTCGAGGCGGCGAAGCGCGGCCACGGCCTCTATCACTACCTGCCGCGCGACCTGGCGTTCCGCGACGGCCGGGTCTACGCCCACGCGCGGCCGCTCGAGGTGCGCCGGATCAAGGGCGACCACTACAGCCTGGGCGCCGCCGAGACGGTCGACCTGGCGACGGTCGACGTCGTGCTGATGCGCCAGGACCCGCCGTTCGACATGGCCTACATCACCGCGACCCACCTGCTCGAGCACATCCATCCGGCGACGCTGGTGGTCAACGACCCGGCCAGCGTGCGCAACGCGCCGGAGAAGCTGTTCGTCACCCACTTCCCGGACCTCATGCCGCCGACGCTGATCACCGGCCACCGCGGCGAGATCCAGGAGTTCCGGAAGAAGCACGCCGACCTGATCGTCAAGCCGCTCTACGGCAACGGCGGCGCCGGCGTGTTCCGCATCCGCCCCGAGGACGAGAACCTCAACGCCCTGCTCGAGCTGTTCAGCCAGATGTTCCGCGAGCCGGTGATCGTCCAGAAGTACCTGCCGGCGGTGCGCCAGGGCGACAAGCGCATCATCCTGGTCGACGGCGAGCCGGTCGGCGCGATCAACCGGGTGCCGGCCGAGGGCGAGGCGCGCAGCAACATGCACGTCGGCGGCAAGGCGGTGAAGGACGTGCTGAGCGAGCGCGACCGCGAGATCTGCGCCGCCATCGGCCCGGCGCTGCGCGAGCGCGGCCTGATCTTCGTCGGCATCGACGTGATCGGCGGCTTCCTGACCGAGATCAACGTGACCTCGCCGACCGGCATCCAGGAGATCGACCGCTTCGACGACGCCAACCTCTCCGGCCTGATCTGGGACGCCATCGAGGGCCGCCTCGCCGACCGCACCGACCGGCGGCTGCCGGAGTAGCCGGCAGCCGGAACAGCGGGAAGCCGGGCGCGCACGCGCCCCCTGGCAAGCGGCGTTCGCCGTCGCCACCTCAGGCTGGCACCGGAAAGCGGGAGATTCTGCGATGCCGACCACCCTCGACGGCAGCTGCCGCTGCGGCGCCGTGCGCTTCAGCGTGAAGAGCCACACGCCGCATCCCTACATGCGCTGCTACTGCAGCATCTGCCGCAAGACCGCCGGCGGCGGCGGCTACGCCATCAACCTGGCCGGCCTCAACGAGACGCTGGAGATCGGCGGCCGCGAGGGCCGCGACGCGCTGTCGGTCTACCGTGCCGAGATCGACCGCGGCGGGCGCTGCGAGATCAGCAGCGGCGAGCGCAACTTCTGCCGGCATTGCGCCAGCGCGCTCTGGCTCTACGACCCGACCTGGCCGGAGCTGGTGCATCCGCTGGCCTCGGCCATCGACAGCCCGCTGCCGGTGCCGCCGCAGACGGTGCACATCCTGCTCGCCGACAAGCCGGACTGGGTGGTGCCGCAGGTCGCCCCCGACGACCTCTGCTTCGACGGCTATCCCGAGGAATCCATCGAGGGCTGGCACAAGGCCCGGGATCTCTGGGTGGCCTGAGCCGTTGACCCGCGGGGCCGCCGGCACGGCAGCCGTCGGTTGACGACCGCCCGGCCGAGGCCTTCACTGGGCGCACGCCCGCCGCGCGTTCTGGCGTGCGACCTGCCTCCGTTCCCGCTCCAGCTCAGGAGATGACGCCGATGCACGAGGGCCCGGACCACCGGCCCGACGACCGTCCGCCCGAACGCCCCGCCGAGCGTGCGGAGCGGCCGAGCCCGGTCGGCATCGCCCCGCAGGAGCCGGTCCTGCGCCGCGTGCTCGAGGTCTGGCAGGCGGCCTGGCAGGGCGGCGACCCGCCGGAGCGCCGCGCGGTCGACCCGGTCGATCTGGGACCGGCGCTGCCGCACCTCTGGACCTGCGAGCGCGACCCCGGCGGGCAGCGCTTCCGCTATCGCCTGGCGGGCGAGCGGATCAACGACATCTACAAGCGCAACCTCGCGGGCTGGCACCTCGACGAGATCATTCCGGAGCCGGGCCTGACCATCGTCCAGCGCCGCTACGCGACGGTCGTCGACGCGCCGGCGCTGCTGCACACCAGCGGCCTCGTCTACCTGCGCAACGACCGCACCTTCCGCGGCGAGCGGGTGATCCTGCCCGCGGTCGACCGCGAGAGCGGCTGTGCCATCGTGATCGGCGCCACCGTCTACGCCCTGGTACCCTCCGCCGCCCTGTCCGAGCCCCAGCAGATCACCACGATCTGGTGCCTGCGGCCCAGGGACGGCGAGCGCGGCTGGGTCGAGGACGAGAGCGGCGAGCGGGTCGCGACCCTGTCCTGAGCACCGCCCCCGCTGCCGCGATCAGTCGGAGGCGAGCACCAGCCGCTCGACCAGCGCCATCGCCGCCTCCTCGAGCGCCTCGCGGTCGACGCCGGCCCGGTCGTCGAGCAGGCCGAGCAGGCCGTGGAACAGGAAAACCGCCGTCGCGCGGGCCGCCGGCAGGCGCCAAGTGCCGGCCCGCGCGCCGGCCTCGAGCAGCGCCGTCAGCCGCTCGACCGCGCCGTTGCCGCCGCCGGGTGACGCGGGGGTCGGCGCGGCATAGTCGCCGGGCGCCGCGAACAGCAGCCCGCGCTGCGCCGCGCCGTCGAGGAAGACCGAGAGCGTGACCGCCGTCCAGACCGCCAGCCGCGCGGCGTGGTGGTCTTCCGGGACCTCGCCGACGACGGCGTCGAGCTCCTCCAGATAGTCGTCCAGGAAGCGCCGGCGCAGCGCCGACAGCAGCTCGTCCCTGGTCGTGAACTGCAGGTAGAAGCTGCCCTTGGCGACGCCGGCCGCCCGGGTGATCTGGGCGACCGTCGTCGCCTCGACGCCCTGGCTCAGGAACAGGCGCTCCGCCGCTGCCATCAGCTCGGCGCGCCGGACCTCCGCCGGTTTGGTGCGCGGCGCCTTGGTCGCCCGCCTCGGTCCTGCCGTCCGGGCCCCGCCGGGGGCCGCCCTGCTGCTGTCCGCCATCCGCTGTCCCCCTCGCCCGCCAGTCTACGTCGTCGCAGGCGGCGACGGCAGCCGTCTTCTTGCCCCCGCCGCCCCCGGCCCCCGATCGCGCGGCCCAGTCCGGCGGCCGCGCGATCCCAACCCTTGCGCGCAGGGTCGCAACCTCTAGACTGGCCGTGAACAGGGCGGGAACGTCGGCGCGAGGCATCGGGGAAAGGGGCGGGCATGGTCGCGCGGGTCGGGACGGTGGCCTTCCAGGGCATCGAGGTGGTCGACGTCGACGTCCAGGTGCGCGTCGGCGGCGGGCTGCCGAACTTCCTGATCGTCGGCCTCGCCGACAAGGCGGTCGCCGAGAGCCGCGAGCGGGTGCGCGGCGCGCTGGAGGCGATCGGCCTGGCGCTGCCGAGCGAGCGCATCGTCGTCAACCTGGCGCCGGCCGACCTCCTGAAGGAGGGCAGCCACTACGACCTGCCGATCGCGCTGGCCCTGATGGCCGCGGTCGGCGTGCTGCCGGCCGACGAGGCGGCCGGGCTGCTGGCGCTCGGCGAGCTGTCGCTGGACGGCCGCCTGGCGCCGGTCGCCGGCGTGCTGCCGGCGGCGCTGCACGCCTCGGCCAGCGAGCGCGTCCTGGTGGTGCCGCGCGCGCAGGGCCCGGAGGCGGCCTGGGCCGAGGGCCTGGAGGTGTTGGCGCCGGACTCGCTGATCGCGCTGGTCAACCACCTCAAGGGCGACCAGGTGCTGAGCCCGCCGAAGCCGCGCGTCGCCGAGCCGTCCGGCCAGATCCCCGACCTCGCCGACATCAAGGGCCAGGAGAGCGCCAAGCGCGCCCTGGAGGTCGCCGCCGCCGGCGGCCACAACCTGCTGATGGTCGGCCCGCCGGGCAGCGGCAAGTCGATGCTGGCGCAGCGCCTGCCCGGCCTGCTGCCGCCGCTGTCGCCGGCCGAGGCGCTGGAGGTCTCGATGGTCCACTCGGTCGCCGGGCGGCTGGAGAACGGCGCGCTGCTGCGCCGCCGCCCGTTCCGCGACCCGCACCACTCGGCCTCGCTGCCGGCGCTGGTCGGCGGCGGCCAGCGCGCCCGGCCCGGCGAGATCAGCCTGGCCCATCACGGCGTGCTGTTCCTGGACGAGCTGCCGGAGTTCCAGCGGGCCACCCTGGAATCGCTCCGGCAGCCGCTCGAGAGCGGCCGGGTCAGCGTCGCGCGCGCCGCCGCCCACGTGCGCTACCCGGCGCGCTTCCAGCTGGTCGCGGCGATGAACCCCTGCCGCTGCGGCCACCTCGGCGACCCGGGCCTGGCCTGCCGCCAGGCGCCGCGCTGCGCCCAGGACTACCAGAGCCGCATCTCCGGGCCGCTATTCGACCGCATCGACCTGGTCGTCGAGGTGCCGGCGGTCGGCGCCGCCGACCTGGCGCTGCCGCCGCCGGCCGAGGGCTCGGCGGCGGTCGCGGCAAGGGTCGCCGCCGCCCGCGCGATCCAGCGGGCGCGCTTCGACGAGCTCGGCGAGCCGGGTCTCGGCAGCAACGCCGAGGCCGACGGCAAGCTGCTCGAGCGCATCGCCGAGCCCGACGCCGCCGGCCGCGCGCTGCTGTCCCAGGCCGCCGAGCGCCTCAAGCTCTCGGCGCGCGGCTACCACCGCGTCCTGCGCGTCGCGCGCACCCTGGCCGACCTCGAGGGCGGCGGCCCGGTCACCCGCCTGCAGGTCGCCGAGGCGCTGGGCTATCGGCGGGTGCTGCCGGGGGCGGGGTAGGGCGGGCGCAGCAGAGCGCCTTGAACTGGCGGCCCGGCGCGGTCACTTTCCCGTCGCGTCGCCTCGCTGACGGGGCGACAGGGAAGGGCCGAGGAGCGTCATGACAGCGGTGATGGGGTCGGGGGAAGACGGACTGCGCGCGCGGCTGCGGCGGCTGGTCGAGCGGCGCAGCTTCCAGCTGGCGATCGCCGGGCTGATCGTGGTCAACGCGGTGACCCTGGGCCTGGAGACCAGCGAGACGGCGATGGCCGAGGCCGGGCCGCTGCTGCTCGCGATCGACAAGGTGATCCTGGCGGTCTTCGTCGCCGAGCTGGCGCTCAAGCTGGTCGCCTACGGCCTGCGCTTCTTCCGCGACCCCTGGAACCTGTTCGACAGCCTGGTCGTCGGCATCGCGCTGCTGCCGGCGACCGGCAACCTCTCGATCCTGCGCGCGCTCCGGGTGCTGCGCGTGCTGCGCCTGATCTCGGCGGTGCCCTCGATGCGCCGGGTCGTCCAGGCGCTGCTCTCGGCGATCCCCGGCATGGGCTCGATCGTCGCGCTGCTGTCGCTGATCTACTACGTCTTCGCGGTGATGGCGACGAAGCTGTTCGGCTCAGCCTTTCCCGAGTGGTTCGGCACGATCGGCGCCTCGGCCTACAGCCTGTTCCAGATCATGACCCTGGAGAGCTGGTCGATGGGCATCGTGCGCCCGGTCATGGAGGTCTATCCGGCGGCCTGGGCCTTCTTCGTGCCCTTCATCCTGACGACCTCCTTCACCGTGCTGAACCTGTTCATCGCGATCATCGTCAACGCCATGCAGAGCCAGCACGACGCCGACCTGGAGGAGGAGCGGGCCGAGCAGCGCGCCGCCCAGCGCGCCGACAGCGAGACGATCCTGGCCGAGCTGCGCGAGCTGCGCGCCGAGGTCGCCGCGCTCCGGGGGCCGGAGGGGCGACCCGGCGGAACGGGCTGAGGCGCGGCGTGGCGCGGTCGCCGGCCGGCGCGGCCTGGCCCGAGGCGGGCGCGCTGCTCGCCGCACTGGCCGGCAACTGGCGGCTGGACCGGCGGATCGAGAGCCCCGACCCGGCCCAGCGCGGCCGCTTCGAAGGCGCCGCCCGCTTCGCGGCGGCGGCGGGGGGTCTCGCCTATCGGGAGGAGGGACTTCTGCACCTCGGTGCCGGCGCCTTCCGGGCCGGGCTGCGCTATCTCTTCGCCGCGCGGCCGCAGGGCTTCGCCGTGCTGTTCGCCGAGGCGCCGGCGCGTGTCTTCCAGGAGGTCGTGCTGAGCCGCGACGCCGGCGGCCTGCTTTTCGGCGGGGCGGAACACCTCTGCGGCGCGGATCGCTATCTCGGCACCTACCGCTTCCTGCCGGACGGCGGCTTCACCGTGGTCCAGCGGGTCGAGGGGCCGCGCAAGGCCTATCGCCTGGAGAGCCGATACCGACGCGCGGAGGCGACGCCCGAAACGGCCGCTACTTCTCCGGCGGCTTGATCATGCGGCCGAGGTCGCGCCCGGCGAAGATGTGCACGTGGAAGTGCGGCACCTCCTGGTGGGCGTCGGCGCCGTGGTTGGCGAGGATGCGGTAGCCCTGCTCGACGACGCCGAGCTGCTCGGCGGCCTGGGCCACGGTGCGGCAGAAGCCGGCGATCTCGGCGTCGCTCGCCGTGCCGAAGAAGTCGGCCGAGGAGACGTAGCTGCCCTTCGGGATGACCAGCACGTGGACCGGGGCCTGCGGGGCGATGTCGTGGAAGGCCAGGGCGTGCTCGCTCTCGAGCAGCTTCTTGCAGGGGATCTCGCCGCGCAGGATCTTGGCGAAGACGTTGTTCTGGTCGTAGCCGGCCATGCGTGCCCCGTTGCTCTGCCCGTTTGCCCTGACGTCCGTCGCCCTGGCGCCTCAGTCGCGTTTGCGGGCGGCCTTCTCGGCAACGCCGGAGACGCCCTCGCGCGCGGCCAATCTGGCCCAGACCTCCTCGGGGCGCAAGCCGTGCGCCGACCACAGCACCAGCAGGTGGTAGAGCAGGTCGGCGCTCTCGGCGGCCAGCTCGTCGCGGCCCTCGGCGGTCGCCGCGATGACCGTCTCGACCGCCTCTTCGCCGAGCTTCTGGGCGATCTTCTTGGGGCCCTTGTGGAACAGCTTGGCGGTGTAGGAGCTGCCGGGGTCGGCGCCCTTGCGCGCCTCGATGGTCGCGAACAGCCGCTCCAGGACCGCCGCCGTCTCCTCGCCTTGTGTGCTCATGCGATTTCTCCGCAGAGCTCGACCGGGCGCACCGGCAGGCCGGCCGCGGCCATCGCCTGCTTGACCTCGGCGATCGAGAGCTCGCCGTAGTGGAAGATCGAGGCGGCCAGCACCGCGGTGGCGTGGCCGTCGCGGATGCCCTCGACCATGTGCTCGGCGGTGCCGGCGCCGCCGGAGGCGATGACCGGGACGGTGACCGCGTCGGCGACCGCCCGGGTCAGCGGGATGTTGAAGCCCTGCTTGGTGCCGTCGCGGTCCATCGAGGTCAGCAGGATTTCGCCGGCGCCGTACGCGACCATGCGCCGGGCCCAGTCGACGGCGTCGAGCCCGGTGGCGTTGCGCCCGCCGTGGGTGAAGATCTCGAACCGCCCCTCGCCGTGATCGCCGTCCCCGACACGCTTGGCGTCGACGGCGACGACGATGCACTGGGTACCGAACTTGTGGGCGGCGGCGCGCACGAAGTCCGGATCCTTCACCGCCGCGGTGTTGATCGAGACCTTGTCGGCGCCGGCCAGCAGCAGCCGGCGGATGTCCTCGAGCGTGCGCACGCCGCCGCCGACGGTCAGCGGCATGAAGCAGCGCTCGGCGGTCGCGCGCACGACGTCGAGCAGGATGCCGCGCTCCTCGTGGCTCGCCGTGATGTCGAGGAAGCAGAGCTCGTCGGCGCCGGCGGCGTCGTAGACCGTGGCCTGCTCCACGGGATCGCCGGCGTCGCGCAGGCCGACGAAGTTGATGCCCTTGACGACGCGGCCGTCCTTGACGTCGAGGCAGGGAATCACGCGCATCTTGAGCATTAGCCGCCTTTCGGATCTGGGCGGCTCCGGCCCGCTCCCCCACCCGGCCACCCACGTCAGTATCCTGGAATGGGTGGCCGGGTGGGGGAGCGGGCCGGAGCCGGGCGCGTCAGCGCCTCGGGAAACTACGGCTCGCCGCCGGCGAGCAGCGCCAGGGCCTGGGCCGGGTCGATGCGGCCGTCGTAGAGCGCGCGCCCGCAGACCACGCCGCAGATGCCGTCCTCCTCGTGGACCATCAGCTCGGCGAGGTCGTCGAGCGAGGCGACGCCGCCCGAGGCGATGACCGGCAGGCGCGTCGCCTGCGCCAGCTCGACCGTCGACTCGACGTTGACGCCGGCGAGCACGCCGTCGCGGTCGATGTCGGTGTAGAGCAGCGCCGCGACGCCGGCGTCCTCGAAGCGCTTGGCGAGCTCGGGTGCGGCGAGGTCGCTGACCTCGGCCCAGCCCTCGACCGCGACCCGGCCGCCCTTGGCGTCGACGCCGACGACGATGCGGCCGGGAAAGCGCCGGCAGGCCTCCTTGACCAGGTCGGGATCCTTGACCGCGACGGTGCCCAGCACGACGCGATTCACGCCGATCTCCAGCCAGCGCTCGATGCGCTCGAGGCTGCGGATGCCGCCGCCCAGCTGGACCGGCAAGCGGGTCGCCGAGAGGATCGACTCGATGACCGGCTCGTGCATCGCGCGGCCGGCGAAGGCACCGTTGAGATCGATCAGGTGCAGCCACTCGAAGCCGGCCCGCGCGAAGCTCTCGGCCTGGGCGACCGGGTCGGGATTGAACACCGTGGCCTGATCCATCTCGCCGAGGCGCAGGCGGACGACCTGGTTGTCCTTGAGGTCGATGGCGGGGAAGAGAATCATGCTGTGCCCTCGTTCTTCGGGATCCGAGGAGGGATCGGAAGGTGCGGCGCGGGCGCCGGCGGGACGACCCGGCGGGTCAGCCCTCGGACGGCGCCGGGCCCGCCTCCGCCTCGCCGGGCTCGAGGTCCTTGTAGTAGTAGCGGCCGGTGAACCACTGGCCGTCAACCGAGACGTAGCGCGGGTGCACGCCCCAGCAGGTGAAGCCGAGCTGGTCGTAGATCTCGATCGCCCGGGCCTGGGTGTCGCGGACGTCGAGGTTGAGCACCTGCAGGCCGGCGCGCCGCGCCGCCGCCTCGACCGCCTGGACGAGGCGCAGGGCGAGGCCGTGGCCGCGCGCCCAGGGCGCCACGAAGAAGGTGGTCAGCGTGCCGCAGTGACGCTGCGCCTCCTGGTTCGGCGAGGGATGCAGAAGCTGCGCGGAGCCGGCGACGGTGCCGTCGAGGCTGCCCAGGAAGAGCTCGCGCTCCGGGACCAGCAGCACGCCCTTCCAGTAGGCTTCCATGGTCGCCCGCGGCGGCGGCGACAGCCAGCCGAAGCCGCCGCCGTCGACGATCGCCTCCTCGGCGGCCTCGCAGAGCTCGTGCAGCTGCGCGCCCCGGAAGGCATCGGCCCGCTCGACGCTGAGGGTCGGCTTGTGACGTGTCTGGCTGGCGCTCATGGCTTCCCGCTGCTGGTGGCTGGCCGTGGGGTGGGCGGAAGGGAGGGAGGGGGTTCAGGGCTTCCAGGTCAGGAAGGCGGTCAGGAGCCGCAGGCCGACGGCCTGGCTCTTCTCCGGATGGAACTGCGTGCCGGCCAGGTTGTCGCGGCCGACGACCGCGGCGAAGCGCCCGCCGTAGTCGACGGCGGCTAGCTGGTGCTCCGGTCGGGTCGGTCGCAGGCGATAGGAATGCACGAAGTAGACGTGGGGAGACTCGCCGAGATCCGCCAGCAGCGGATGCGGCCGCTCGACCAGCAGCTCGTTCCAGCCCATGTGCGGGATCTTGCGCTCGGGCGGGCCCGGGGGCAGCGCCTCGACGTCGCCCGGGATCCAGCCGAGGCCGGCGTGGCTGCCGTGCTCCAGGCCGCGCTCGGCCATCAGCTGCATGCCGACGCAGATGCCCAGGAAGGGCCGGCCCTGCTCGATCACCCGCTCGCTCAGCGCCTCGACCATGCCCTGCAGGGCGGTCAGCCCGGCCATGCAGTCGGCGAAGGCGCCGACGCCCGGCAGCACGACGCGCTCGGCGCGGCGCACGGCCTCGGCGTCGTCGGTCACGACGACGGGAATCGACAGCGCGGCCTCCGCGGCGGCCCGCTCCAGGGCCTTGGCCGCCGAGCGCAGGTTGCCCGAGCCGTAGTCGACCAGCACGCAGGTCATCGCGAGACGCTCATGGGCCGGATCAGAGGCTGCCCTTGGTCGAGGGGATCGCGTCGGCCTTGCGCGGGTCGACCTCCAGCGCGTCGCGCAGCGCGCGCGCCAGGCCCTTGAAGCAGGATTCGACGATGTGGTGGTTGTTGGTGCCGTAGAGCGTCTCGACGTGCAGCGTCAGGCCGGCGTGCTGGGCGAAGGCCTGGAACCACTCCTTGAACAGCTCGGTGTCGAACTCGCCGAGCTTGTCGCGGGTGAACTCGACCTTCCAGATCAGGTAGGGCCGGTTCGAGGCGTCGAGCGCGACGCGGGTCAGGGTCTCGTCCATCGGGATCAGCGCGTCGCCGTAGCGGCGGATGCCGCGGCGCTCGCCGAGCGCCTGCGAGACCGCCTGGCCGAGCACGATGCCGCTGTCCTCGGTGGTGTGGTGGAAGTCGATGTGCAGGTCGCCCTCGGCCTTGAGGTCGATGTCGATCAGGCCGTGGCGGGCGAGCTGGTCGAGCATGTGGTCGAGGAAACCGATGCCGGTCGCGATGCGCGACTCGCCGGTGCCGTCGAGATTGACCTCGGCGGCGATGCGCGTCTCCTTGGTGTTGCGTTCGACCCTGGCGGTACGCATGGCGGGGTACGGCCCTTCCCGTGTGCGGACAGGCCCGGCACGCCCTGCCGGACCCCTGGAAACGAGCGCCTCGGCGCCCCGAAGGTGTGTCGAAGGCCGGCTGTTTAGCAGGCCGCGCGACCCAGGCAAAGACCAAAGCGGGGGCAGCGAGCACCGCGACCGGAGCGCGTCGCCGCCCCGGCCCGCACGCCCGACCTTGACCCCCGGGCCCGGGCCCGCCATCTGTCCGGCATGTCCGAAGATTCGACCCTCTGGCACGGGACGACGATTCTTTCCGTGCGCAAGGACGGGCTGTGCGTCGTCGCCGGCGACGGCCAGGTCTCGTTCGGCCAGACCGTCATGAAGTCGAACGCCCGCAAGGTGCGCCGGCTCGGCAAGGACGGCAGCGTCGTCGCCGGCTTCGCCGGCGCCACGGCCGACGCCTTCACCCTGTTCGAGCGCCTCGAGGGCAAGCTGGAGGCCCACCCGGGCCAGCTGACCCGGGCCTGCGTCGAGCTCGCCAAGGACTGGCGCATGGACCGCGCCCTGCGCCGGCTCGAGGCGATGATGGCGGTCGCCGACAAGAACGTCTCGCTGGTGCTGACCGGCACCGGCGACGTGCTCGAGCCCCAGGACGACCTGATCGGCATCGGCTCCGGCGGCATGTACGCGCTCTCCGCGGCGCGCGCCCTGATGCCGGTCGAGGGCCTCGACGCCGAGGAGATCGCCCGCCGTTCCATGGCCATCGCGGCCGACATCTGCGTGTATACCAATCATGAACTCGTTCTCGAACGCCTCTGACACGCCGCCCACCGACGGCCAGGGCCCGAACGGCAGCGGCCAGGTCCAGGACGGCGACGGCCCGCGCGCCGGGCGCGACCGCGACAGCGAGATCGCGGTGCCCACGGCGGCCGCCTTCAGCCCGCGCGAGATCGTCTCGGAGCTGGACCGCTACATCATCGGCCAGCGCGAGGCGAAGCGCTCGGTCGCCATCGCCCTGCGCAACCGCTGGCGCCGCCAGCAGCTGCCCGAGGCGCTGCGCGACGAGGTGCTGCCCAAGAACATCCTGATGATCGGCCCGACCGGCGTCGGCAAGACCGAGATCGCCCGCCGCCTCGCCAAGCTGGCCCAGGCGCCCTTCATGAAGGTCGAGGCGACCAAGTTCACCGAGGTCGGCTACGTCGGCCGGGACGTCGAGTCGATCGTGCGCGACCTGGTCGAGGTCGCCCTGCACATGACCCGCGAGCGGCTGCGCCGCGAGGTCCAGGCCAAGGCCGAGATCGCCGCCGAGAACCGGGTCATCGACGCCCTGGTAGGCGAGAGCTCGAGCCGCGAGACCAAGGAGAAGTTCCGCCGGCTGCTGCGCAACGGCGAGCTCGACGACAAGGAGATCGAGCTGCAGCTGCGCGATTCCGGCGGCCTGCAGCTGCCGACCATGGACGTGCCCGGCATGCCCGGCGCGCAGATGGGCATGGTCAATCTCAACGACATCTTCGGCAAGGCTTTCGGCGGCAAGACCAAGACCAAGAAGATGACCGTTGCGGACTCCTACGACGTGCTGATCGCCGAGGAGTCGGACAAGCTGATCGACGAGGAGAAGGTCACCGCCGAGGCGATCCGCTCGGTCGAGCAGAACGGCATCGTGTTCCTCGACGAGATCGACAAGGTCGCCTCCAGCTCCGACCTGCGCTCGGGCGCCGACGTCAGCCGCGAGGGCGTGCAGCGCGACCTGCTGCCGCTGATCGAGGGCACGACCGTGGCGACCAAGCACGGCCAGGTGAAGACCGACTTCATCCTGTTCATCGCCTCCGGCGCCTTCCACACGGCCAAGCCCTCGGACCTGCTGCCCGAGCTGCAGGGCCGCCTGCCGATCCGCGTCGAGCTGGGCGCGCTCAGCCGCGACGACTTCAAGCGCATCCTGACCGAGCCGGAGAACTCGCTGATCCGGCAGTACACGGCGCTGATGGACACCGAGGGCGTGACCCTCGACTTCGCCGACGAGGCGATCGACGCGCTGGCCGACCTCGCCGCCGAGATCAACTCCAGCGTCGAGAACATCGGCGCCCGGCGCCTGCACACGGTCATGGAGAAGCTGCTGGAGGAGATTTCCTTCACCGCCTCCGACCGCTCCGGCGAGCGCGTCGAGATCGACGCCGCGCTGGTCCGCGAGCGGGTCGCCGCCCTGGCCAAGGACGCCGACCTCAGCAAGTTCATTCTGTAGGGCGCAGTCAGCGATCGTTCGGGCGCTCGACGGGTCGTGCTTCGCCGAGCAGGTCGAGCAGCGCCTGCAGGCGCTCCGGCTCCAGCTCGCCGATGCGCTCGGCCAGCAGGTTGGCGGCCAGAGTCGCCTCCGGGGCGAGACCGGCGGTGTCGACCGTCACCCGCGGGTGCGAGAGCCGGGCCAGGCGTGCCAGCTCCTCGGCCTCGTCCCAGATGATGTTGAACAGCTGGCAGGCGCGGTGCACGAGATCGGGCGTCGGCCGGCCGCGGCGGCCGTGCTCGAGCGCCGAGAGGTAGGCCGGCGAGACGCCGAGCGCCGCCGCGGTCTCGGCGGCGCTGAGGCCGCGTTCGGCACGCAGCGTCCGCAGGCGCCGGGCGAAGGGTGTCATGGCCGCCTCCCATTAACTGGAAAGCAGTTTATCATCGCGCGGCCGCCGAGCGCTACGGGCCTTCCCGGCGGCGCTTGAGCAGGACGTAGAGCGCGCCCATGCCGCCGTGCTCCGGGCGCGCGTAGTCGAAGGCGAGCACCTGGCCGCGCAGCGGCGGCTGGTTCAGCCACAGCGGCACCTGGCGGCGCAGCACGCCGGACTGCTCGCGGCCGAGACCCTTGCCGGTGACGATCAGCACGCAGCGGCGGCCGAGCGCCAGCGAGCGGGTGACGAAGCCGTCGAGGGCGTCGTGGGCCGCCGCCTGGGTCATGCCGTGCAGGTCGAGCGTCGCCTCGATCGGCAGGCGGCCGCGCTGCAGGCGCTGCGCCGTGCGCCGGTCGATGTCGGCGAGCGAGCCGTGGCTGAGCGCCGCCTTGGCCGGCTTGCCCGGGGCCAGCGCCGGGCGCGCCGCACCGCCGCCGCGGAACAGCTCCTCGCCGCGGATCTCGACGCGTTGGCGCTTCGGGCTCGCGGGGCGTGCGCCCCCGCCGGCCGGCTCCGGAGGCTCTGTCGGGGACCCTTCCTGCTCCGGAACGACCCCGCCGATGCGGTCGCGCTTGATCGGCGTGACTTCGCGCGCGACGCGCTGCCAGAGATCCATGTCGGGCGGCAGGGGCGAAGGCCTGCGCTTGCGCCGCTCCTCGCCCATGGCGGTCAGCCGGGCTCGTCGGCGACCAGCAGGATGTGCAGGCGGCGCGGCCCGTGGGCGCCGAGCTGGATCTTCTGCTCGATGTCGCCGGTGCGCGACGGGCCGGTGATGAAGTTGACGGTGCGCGGCAGGGACCCGCCCCGGTCCGTTTTCTGCCGCTCGCGCAGCCGGGCCCAGGCCTCCTCGATCGGCCCGACCAGCTGGCTCTCGCGCAGCACCACCAGGTGGGTCTCGGGCAGGAAGTTGAGGGTGGTCGGCCCCTCCGGCCCGGACAGCAGCATCAGCGTGCCGCTCTCGGCGACGCCGGCGAAGCTGCCGGTCAGCGAGACGGAATCCTCGGCCTCGGCGCGTCCGGCGGCGACCGTGAGCAGCGGTGCCTTGTCCTTCCACGGCAGGTCGGTCAGCTCCGGGTCGGGCGCGACGCGCAGCGCGCTCGGCAGGTTGTGCTGCTTCAGGTAGTCGGCGACCGCCTCGGGCAGGGCCTCGGGGCTCTCGACCCGGGCGACGCTGCACTGCACGGCCTCGGCCTTCTGAACGAACAGCTCGACCAGCTGCGGCCGCGGCAGGCGCGCGCGCTGCACCGCCGGGCCCTGCGGCCGCTCGGCGAGGCGCCGGTCGGCCTCGGCGCCGCCGTCGCCGGCATCGCGCTTAAGCGAGCGGCGGATCGCGCCGAGGATCTGGCCGCGCGCCGGCTTGCCCGTTCCCGCGCTCACGCCGCCGACCTCCCGGACTCCCGGCGGCGCTCGGCCCAGCGCTGCTGGAAGGTCCGGCCCTGCGGCGCCGGGAAGTCGCGATGCCGGGTCCAGCCGCCGGCCAGCGGCAGGCTGGCGAAGCGGCCGCGGCGCCGGCCGAGCAGCCCCAGGGCGCGGACCTGCAGGCCGGTCACGGCCCGGTACAGCCCGGGGCGCCGGGCCAGGAAGGCCCAGGCCCGGATGCCCCAGCGCTGCGCCGGCGGATTGAGATTCCGCTCGAACTCGCGCTCGCGCCAGTGGCGCATCATCTTGGGCAGCGGGATGCGCACCGGGCAGACCGACTCGCAGCGTCCGCAGAAGGTCGAGGCGTTGGGCAGGTGGCCGGCCTGGTCGACGCCGATCAGGCTGGGCGTCAGCACGGCGCCCATCGGCCCGACGTAGACCCAGCCGTAGGAGTGGCCGCCGACCGCGTGATAGACCGGGCAGTGGTTCATGCAGGCGCCGCAGCGGATGCAGCGCAGCATCTCCTGGTACTCGGTGCCGAGCATCGAGGAGCGGCCGTTGTCCAGGATCACGACGTGGTACTGCTCCGGCCCGTCGGGATCCTCCGGGCGGCGCGGGCCGGTGGAGAGCGTGGTGTAGGAGGACATCTCCTGGCCGGTCGCCGAACGGGCCAGCACGCGCAGGATCACGCCCAGGTCGTCGAGCGTCGGGATGACCTTCTCGATCGAGGCGATGACGATGTGCACCTTCGGCAGGATCTGCGTCAGGTCGCCGTTGCCCTCGTTGGTGACGATCACCGAGGTGCCGGTCTCGGCGATCAGGAAGTTGGCCCCGGTGATGCCGACGTCGGCGTCGAGGTACTTCTGGCGCAGCATCTCGCGCGCCTCGGCGACCAGCTGCTGCGGCTCGGCGAGCGGACGGTCGGGCTTCAGGTGCTTGTGGTGGCTGCGGAAGTCGGCCTCGACCTGGTCCTGGGTGACGTGCACCGCCGGTGCGATGATGTGGCTCGGCGGCTCCTTGCGCAGCTGGATGATGTATTCGCCGAGGTCGGTCTCGATCGGCTCGATCTCGTTCTTCTCGAGGAAGTCGTTGAGGCCGATCTCCTCGGCGATCATCGACTTGCCCTTGGTCGCGGTGCGCGCTCCGACCGAGCGGCAGATCTCCAGCACCGTCTGACGCGCGTCCTCGGCGGTGGCGCACCAGTGCACCTGCGCGCCGTTCTCCGTCGCCTTGCTCTCGTAGCGCTCCAGGTAGTGGTCGAGATTGGCCAGCGTGTGATTCTTGATGTCGCGCGCGCTGTCGCGCAGCGCCTCGAACTCCGGCAGGGCGTCGGCGGCGGCCTTGCGCTTCTCGATGAAGCCGGTGCGCACGAAGCCCATGGCCTTCTGGAGGTTCGGGTCGGCCAGCGCCTCGTGGGCGTTGTCCTTGAAGTTCCGTGAGGTGGCCTGCATGGCGGCTCCGTCGGGGGCTGGGGGCGTCAGGCTCGGTCCGAAAGGCTCAGGAGCGCCCCGGGGAGCGCTCGGGCTCGCCGATCGCCGGGTCGGCGAGCTCGCCGGCCAGGACCTCGGCGACGTGGCGGGCCTGCACGCCGGCGCCGCGCCGCTTGAGCTTCCCGGCCATGTTGAGCAGGCAGCCGAGGTCTCCGGCGAGCAGCAGATCGGCGCCGGACTCCTCGATCGCCGCGCACTTCTCGCTAACGATCTTGTCGGAGATCTCCGGGTACTTGACGCAGAAGGTGCCGCCGAAGCCGCAGCAGACCTCGGCGTCGCGCAGCTCCTTCAGCTCCAGGCCCGCGACCCGGGCGAGCAGGCGGCGCGGCTGCGCCTTGACGCCGAGCTCCCGCAGGCCCGAGCAGGAGTCGTGGTAGGTGACGCGGCCCTCGAAGCGACCGGGCACCGAGTCGAGGCCGCGCTGGTCGGCCAGGAAGCTGACCAGCTCGTGGGTCTTGTCGGCGACCGCCTTGGCGCGCGGCGCGAAGTCCGGCTCGTCGGCGAACAGCGCCGGGTAATGGTCGCGGATCATCGCCGCGCAGGAGCCGGAGGGCGCGACCACGTAGTCGTAGGGCTCGAAGGCGGCCACGACCTGGCGGGCGATCGCCTTGGTGTCGGCACGGTCGCCGGAGTTGTAGGCCGGCTGCCCGCAGCAGGTCTGGGCCTCCGGGACCTCGACCCGGCAGCCGGCCCGTTCCAGCAGCGTAACGGCGGCGAAGCCCACCGAAGGCCGCATCAGGTCGACCAGGCAGGTCACGAACAGCCCGGCCAGGGGCGAGGATTCGTTCTTGTTTTCGGTCATTTCCGGCATCACTCCCGCGACCGCGACAATGGGGGGCCGCCGGGCAAATGGCAAGGCGCCGGGGGCCGCGGGAGCACCCGCGCGCTGCCGGCGGAGTCGGCCTGCGTCACTCGGCCGCCGCCGAGGCGACTCGCCGGTCCAGCGCGGGCCGCGGCAGCAGCAGCCAGTAGCGCCCCGGCCGTTTCATGCGCCCGGCCTCCTGGAAGGCTTCCTCGCCGGCCCCGAAGAAGAAGTCGCCGCGGACCTGCCCCTTGATTGCGCTGCCGACGTCCTGGGCGACGACCAGGCGACGCAGCGGCTCGCCGACCCGCGGCCGCAGCGTGTCGAGCCACAGCGGCGCGCCGAGCGGCACGTAGCGCGTGTCGACGGCGAGCGAGCGGCCCGGCGTCAGCGCCACGCCCTCGGCGCCGATCGGCCCGGCGCCCTCGATGCGCCGGAAGAAGATGTAGCGGGCGTTGCGCCACATCAGCCGGCGCGCCTGCTCGGGATTGGCCTTCAGCCAGCGGCGCACCGAGGCCATGTCGGCCTGCCCCCGCTCGACCAGGCCCTCCTCGAGCAGCACCCCCGCGATGCCGGTGAAGGGCTTGCCGTTGGAGCCGGCGTAGCCGACGCGGACGTGATCGCCGTCGGGCAGGCGCACGCGCCCGGAGCCCTGGATGTGCAGGATGTGCGCCTCGACCGGGTCGGCGAGCCAGATCACCGGCTCGCTGTAGCCGGCCAGCGCGCCCTGCTCGATGGCCGCACGGTCGGGCAGGGCGCGCCGGCCGTCGGCGGCGTCGAAGCGCAGCTCCTCGCGCCGCTCGCCGCCGAACAGTCCGCCGCCGACTTCGTCGAGCGCGAGGCCGGGCGGCGGTCCCAGCAGCGGCACCTCGTAGCCAGGTCGCCGGGTCAGCGAGCCCTCGAGCTCGGATTCGTAGTAGCCGGTGAAGGTGCCCTCCGCGTCGCCGCCGGGGTCGGACACGGCGACCGGCTGCAGGTGCCACTCCAGGACCTCGCGCAGCGTCAGACTGTCGACGCCGGGCGCCTCGGTCTCGAGGCCGGCGATGGTCTCGCAGAACGGCCGCCAGTCGGCGGCGGTCAGCTCCAGCGCCTCGGGCCCGACCTTGGCGTCGTCCGGCTGGCCGAGCAGGCGCCCGCAGGAGCGTCCGAGCGCCGGCAGGGCCGCGCGCTGCTCGTCTTCGGTCCAGCCGGGCAGCGCCGAGAAGGCGACCGGCTGGTAGCGGACGTCGGGTTCGGGGGCGGGCTCCCGCCCGCACGAGGCGAGCAGCAGGATGGCGGCCAGGCAGGCGGCCGGCGCCGCGACGGCTCGCGAAACCGGAGCCACCGACCGAGCCGACGCCACGCGGTGACGCGCCATGGCGCGGCCTACGACTGCGGGCTCTGGGTGGCGACCAGCTTCCAGTTGGGATCGCGGCTCTTGACGTTGCGCGCGAAGGTCCAGATGTCGCGGATGGTCTCGACCTCGTTCGGGTCGCCCTCGATGATCCGGCCCTCGGAATCGCGGGTCACGTTGACCTGCTGCGAGACGAAGAGGACGGTGACGAAGGCGGTGCGGCCCTGGACCTCGGCGTCGCTGAGCTCCGCACGATCGATGCCGACCAGCGTCGTGTCCAGGCTCTCGCTGCGCTCCTTGCGCTCCTCGATGGCCCCGGCGAAGTCGCGGTAGACCTCGTCGGCGAGCAACGGCCGCAGCGCCTTGGCGTCGCCTTCGGCGAAGCTCATCACGATCATCTCGAAGGCGGCACGGGCACCCTGCAGAAACTCGCCCTCCTCGAAGCTCGGGTCGGCGCTGCGCACGGCGCCGATGCCCTTGGCCGAGGCGCTCGCCGGATCCGGCGCGCTGGCCGGTTCCTCGGCTTCCTCGCCGCCGCGGCGCTGGTCGGGCAGGCGCACGACCTTGTCCTCGCCCTGCTCGCGGCCGGACTGCTCGCGGCCCCCGGGTTCGCGACCCTGGCCGCGACGCTCGCGGAAGGGGTCGACGTCGCTGGTCTGGTGACCGGTGCGCTTGCCCAGAACGCTGCGCAGCCGCAGCACCAGGAAGGCGGCGATCGCCGCAAACAACAGAATGTCGAAGTAACTGTCACCCATCGCCGCCGATCCGTTTAGCCGATCCGTTCCTGGGGCCTCTCACGACAACAGCGTCGGCCCTTGGGCCCCCGCGGCTCGCACGAAGGTAGCGGCCGAGCGCGCATCCTAAGCGCCGCTGTCCAAGAACCTTTCCGTCAAAGTGCTTGCCAGCGGCCTCCAGCACCCCCAAGACATAAGCACCCCGGCAAGAAAGGGCAAGGATGGGGCTGGTACTTCTGCTGCTGTTCCTGATCGTTCCGATCGTCGAGATCGCGGTCTTCATTCAGGTCGGCGACTGGATCGGACTGTGGCCCACGCTGGGGCTCATCGTGCTGACGGCACTGCTCGGCTCCTGGCAGCTGCGGCTGCAGGGCATGGCGACGCTGGCGCGCGCCCGCCAGCAGCTCGACCGCGGCGAGATTCCGGCGCGCGAGCTGTTCGACGGGATGTGTCTGCTCGGCGCCGGCGCCCTGCTGCTGACCCCGGGCTTCGTCACCGACCTGGCCGGCGCCTCGCTGTTCCTGCCGCCGGTGCGCGGCTGGCTGCGCCGCACCTTCGGCCGCCACCTCGTGGCCAAGGCGCAGGCCGGGGGGCCGGCCGGCGCGCGCACCCGCGTGTTCGTCAACGGCGAGGAGGTCGATCCCGGCTCGGCGCGGGGAACGGGCGCGGGCCCGCACGCCGACCCGAGGAGCCGCTGGGGCCGGCGGGGCGCCCCGCCGGGCACCATCGAGGGCGAGTGGACCGACGTCTCCGAGGCGCCCCCCGGTGCCTCCGACAGCCCGTCGGGCGCCCCGCGGCCCGACGACACCGCCGACGACACCGCTCCGGAGACCCGCGAGCTGCCGCGCGGCGATCGCCCGGGATCCGACGACGACGACGACGACACCCCGGGGAACCAGCGCCGATGATCCTGCTGCGCCACGGCCAGTCCTACTTCAACCTGCACTTCAGCGAGACCCGCATCGACCCCGGCATCGTCGACCCCGGGCTCACCGACGACGGCCGACGGCAGGCCGCCGAGGCCGGTCGGCGGCTTGCCGGCAGCGGCATCCGCCGGGTCCTGGTCAGCCCCTACCGCCGAACCCTCGAGACCGCGGCCGAGCTGCTCCGGACTCTCGGCGGCGAGCCGGAGCTGACGATCGAGCCGCTGGTTCGCGAGCGCGCCTTCTTCCTGTGCGACGTCGGGACGCGCCGCTCGGAGCTGGAAGCGGCCTGGCCGCACCTCGACTTCGGCGATCTGCCCGAGCAGTGGTGGCCCGAGGACGAGGAACCGGAGAGCGAGATGATGAAGCGCTGCGATTCCTTCCGTCAGCGCATGGCCGCACGCGACGACTGGCGGCACACCCTGGTCGTCTCGCACTGGGCCTTCATCAAGGGCCTGACCGGCGAGGCCGTCGCCAACGGCCAGCACCTGCGCTTCGACCCGGCGCCCGCGGCGGGCTGACGCGCCCGGCTTCGTCCCCTCGGCGCGTCGGCCCCGCCTTGTCCCGGCCCACCTTGTACCCGTGGGGGCGGGCGTGCTAGCCAAGCTGCCTTTCCACGGGCCAATCGAGGATTCCTGAGCGCGATGAGCGATCTCGACGAGAGCGCCGCCGGCAACGGCAGCGTCACCCCGCCCACCGAGGGACAGAGTCAGCCGCCGATCACGGTGCACAGCCAGTACGTGCGCGACCTCTCCTTCGAGAACCCGAACGCGCCGGCCAGCCTGGCCAACCAGAAGGAGCAGCCGAAGATCGAGGTGAAGCTCGACGTCGGCGCCCGGCGCCTGCAGGAGCAGATCTACGAGCTGCTGCTGAAGATCGACCTGACCGCGCGGCACGGCGAGCAGACCGCCTTCGTCATGGAGCTGGAATACGGCGCGCTCTGCACCGTCGATCCCAAGCAGGAAGCCGAGGCGATCCAGAAGCTGCTGATGATCGAGGGCGCGCGCACCGTGTTTCCCTTCGCCCGCCGGGTCATCGCCGACGTCACGCGCGACGGCGGCTTCCCGCCGGTGCTGATCAACACGATCGACTTCACGCGCCTCTACGAGCAGCGCCGTCAGGCCGGCACCGCCGAGGCCTGAGCCCCGACGCACCCGGCGACGGCGGGCTACTGCAGCCAGATCGGTTCCTTGAGCCGGGCCAGCATCGCGGCATGCGCCTCGAGCTCGGCCTCGCTGGGCGCATGCGGCCGCGGCGCGCGGCGGCGGCGCTCGGCCAGCGGCGTCGCCGCGATCCCGGCCTGGCCGCGCTCGCGCGCCAGCTCCAGGCCCGGCTGACGGCCGCCGCGCAGCTCCAGATAGACCTCGGCGAGCAGCCGACAGTCGAGCAGCGCGCCGTGCAGGTCGCGCCCCGAGAGGTCGATCTCGAAGCGTCGGCACAGCGCGTCGAGGCTGGCCTGGGCGCCGGGGAAGCGCTTGCGGGCGATCTGCACGGTGTCGACGGCGCGCTCCAGCGGCAGAGCGGCGTAGCCCAGCCGCTCGAGCTCGGCGTTGAGGAAGCCGACGTCGAAGGCGGCGTTATGGATGATCAGCGGCGCGTCGCCGATGAAGGCGACGAAGTCCGCCGCGATCTCCGCGAAGCGCGGCTTGTCGGCGAGGAACTCGGCGGTGATGCCGTGGACGCGCAGCGCGTCCTCCGGGATGTCGCGCTCGGGGTTGATGTAGACGTGGTAGACCGCGCCGGTCGGCAGGTGGTTGATCAGCTCGACGCAGCCGATCTCGACGACCCGGTGGCCGGACTTCGGGTCGAGGCCCGTGGTTTCCGTGTCGAGCACGATCTCGCGCATGGCTCGGCCTCCAGCTGCCGGACGATCGATTGCAGGCATCGCAAGGTATCGCGTTTGCCCAGGCCCGTCTGTACCACAAATTGTGCGCGGCGGCGCTTTTCGGCATCCGGCATCTGCTGTGCGAGGATGCGGGCGAGCTTCGCCTCGCTCATGCCCGGCCGGCGCAGCACGCGCTGGCGCTGCAGGCGTGCCGGGGCGGTGACGACGGCGACGGCGTCGCACAGGCGCTCGCCACCGGTCTCGTAGAGCAGCGGGATGTCCAGGCAGACCAGCGGCGTGCGCTGCCGGGCGTGACGTGCCACGAAGCGCCGCGCGGCGGCCCGCACCCGCGGATGCAGGATCGCCTCCAGCCGGCGCAAAGCCTCGGCATCGCCGAACACCCGCTCGCCGAGCCGCGGGCGGTCGACCTGGCCGTCGACGACGACGCCCGGAAACGCCGCCTCGATCGCCGTCACCGCCCCGCCGCCGCGCGCCATCAGGCGGTGCACCGCCGCATCGGCGTCGTGCACCGGCACGCCCAGGCGGCGCAGCATTCTGGCCGCCGTCGACTTGCCCATCCCGATCGAGCCGGTCAGGCCGAGCACGCAGGGCGGTCCCGGGCGCCGGGCGGGGCGTGCTCGCCGTGTCATCCGGCCGCCAGCACGGCCTCGCGCAGGGCCGGCGTGACCTCGGGCTCGATGCCGAACCAGGCGGCGAAGCCAGGCACCGCTTGGTGCAGCAGCATGCCGAGCCCGTCGACCGCGACGTTGCCGCGGGCTTTCGCCGCGGCGAGCAGCGGCGTGATCAGCGGCGCATAGACCAGGTCGCTCACCACGGCCCCGTCCGGCAGTCGCTCGAGGCCGAGCTCGAGCGGCGGTTGGCCCGTCATGCCCAGCGAGGTGGTGTTGACCAACAGCTCGGCACCGGCCAGGGCCGCGTTCCGGTCCTGCCAGGCGGCCGCGCGGATCGGCGTGCCGAGCTCCTCCGCCAGCGCTTCGGCAGTCTGTCGCGTGCGGTTGAGCAGGCGGATCTCCGGCACGCCGGCGTCGCGCAGCGCCACCAGCACGGCCCGGGCGGCGCCGCCGGCGCCGAGCACCACGGCAGGCCCCCGCTGCGGCTGCCAGCCGCGCGCTCCGGCCCGCAGATTGCGCAGGAAACCCTCGCCGTCGGTGTTGTCGCCCCGGATCAGGCCGTTCTCGAAGACCAGGGTGTTGACCGCCCCGATGGCGCGCGCGCGCGGCGTCAGGCTGTCGGCGAGGCCGTGGGCGGCGAGCTTGTGGGGCACGGTGACGTTGGCGCCGCGGAAGCCGAGGTCGAGCAGCGCGCGCACGGCATGGCCGAAGCGCTCCGGACGGACCGGCAGCGGCAGGTAGGCGCCGTCGATGCCGTGCTGCTGCAGCCAGAAGCCGTGCAGCCGCGGCGAGCGCGAATGCGCGACCGGCCAGCCGAGCACGCCGGCGAGTCGGGCCTGTCCGGTGAGCATCATCGCGGCACCACCCCGCGCTCGCGCAGGAAGCCGAGCAGCGGCAGCAGCGCGAGGCCGAGGATCTCGAAGAAGTCGCCCTCGATCCGCGAGAACAGCTGCACGCCGAGGCCCTCCAGCTGATAGCCGCCGACCGATTCCAGGGCTGCGGGGCCGGCCGCGGCCAGGTAGCGCTCGGCGAAGGGCCGGTCGAAGGCGCGCATGGTCACCCGGCAGACGGCGTTGTGGTGCCACAGGCGCGTGCCGTTGTGCAGCACGCAGACCGAGCTCTCCAGGCTGTGGGTCCGGCCGGCCAGCGCCAGCAGCTGCTCGACCGCCGTCGCGGCGTCGGCCGGCTTGTCGTACCAGCGGCCTTCGCAGGCGAGCATCTGGTCGGCGCCGACGACCAGCGCGCCGGGACGCCTGGCGCTGATCCGCGCGGCCTTGAGCTCGGCCAGCGTCTCGGCCACCTGAACGGCCTGCGCGCCCTCGGCCCTGAGCGACTGCTTGATCTCGTCCTCGTCGACGCCCGCCGCCACCGCCTCGAAGCAAAGGCCCGCGGCCGCCAGCACGCGCCGCCGCGAGGCACTCGCCGAGGCCAGCACCAGGGCCGGCCCGTCGGGCTCGATGAGCCGGCCCGGCGACTGCTCCTCCCGGCTCACTGGGCGGCCCCCGACTCGCGCCGGCTCTGGAACTCGGCGAGCCGCGTGATGATCGCGGCGGCGGTCTCCTCGATCGACCGGCGGCTGACGTCGACCACCGGCCAGCCGTGGCGGCTGAACAGGCGGCGCGCCTCGGCGACCTCGCGGCGCACGGCGTCGAGATCGACGTAGTCGACCTCCTCGGCGCTGCCCATCGAGCGCAGGCGGTTGCGCCGGATGTCGACCAGCCGGGCCGGGTCCTTGGTCAGCCCGACGACCAGCGGACCGCGCGCCTTGAGGATCTCCTCGGGCACCGGCACGCCCGGCACCAGCGGGTAGTTGCCGGCGCGGATGCCCCGGTTGGCGAGATAGATGGTCGTCGGCGTCTTCGAGGTGCGCGAGACGCCGAGCAGGATGACCTCGGCCTTGTCGATGGTCTCGAGGCCGGCGCCGTCGTCGTGCGCCAGCGCGAAATCCATCGCCGCGATGCGGTCGAAGTACTCGGCGTCCATGACGTGCTGGGCGCCCGGGCGTCCTTCGGTTTCCATGCCGTAGTGGCTGGCCAGCACGGCGATCACGGGATCGAGGATCGACACGCAGGGCAGGGCGAGACGCGCGCAACCCTCGGTCAGCTGTCGGCGCAGCCGGCCGTCGACCATGGTGAAGAGCACCGGCCCGGGGTTGGCCTCGATGCCGGCCAGCACCCGGTCCATGTGCAGCGGCGTGCGCACCATGGTCCAGGCATGCTCGATCGTCTCGATCTGCCGGAACTGAACGGAACAGGCCCGAACCACCGTCCCGACGGTCTCGCCGGTGGCGTCGGAGACAAGATGGAGATGGTGGTAGCGCTGCAATCCGTCCTCAGGAACCGGGGGATAAGGCGGCGCGGACTCCGGCCCGGCCGGGGATAAGGCGAGCGCGGCGCATTCGCTCCCCGCAAGCCGGCGAGTCCGTCCCGCGGAACTGCCCAGGTGGACAGCGCCGACCGCCCTCTGTGGACGGCCGCCGCGGGACCGAGTTCTCCCCGTTATCCCCCTGATCCGGAAGCCCGCGCAAGGCCTGCCGCGCCGCGGCGCGCCGAGGTCCGTCCGTGGGACCCTCCCCAGCGGGTCGCGGGAATGGCGGCTGCGCAGAACTCCGGGGACGAGTCGCGGAAACAGGCTGATCCCCGTCATCCACAGCACCAACTACAGCAACCCTCAAACCTTTATTCTATAAGTTAAACTGAAGTAGGCAGGAGCGCCGCGCCGGAACGCCGGCACGGCACGAGTCCCGCACGGCAGGCGAGAGGAACGAGCGGCATGACGCCAGACGCGGCCCCCCACCCGGCAACGGACAAGCGGTTCCTGCGCGCGCTTGGAGGCGAGGCCGTCTGGCCGCCGCCGGTGTGGCTGATGCGCCAGGCCGGCCGGTACCTGCCGGAGTACCGCGAGACGCGTGCCCGCGCCGGCGACTTCCTGGAGCTCTGCCTGACGCCGGAGCTGGCGGTCGAGGTGACGCTGCAGCCGATCCGGCGCTATGGATTCGACGCTGCCATCCTGTTCTCCGACATCCTGGTGGTGCCCTACGGCCTCGGCCAGAAGACCTGGTTCGAGGAGGGCATCGGCCCGCGCCTGGAACCGCTGGGCAGCCCGTCGGCGGTCGCCAGGCTCGAGCCGGCGGCGCTGCGCGAGCGCCTGGCACCGGTGTTCGAGACGGTCCGGAGGCTGCGCCGGGAACTGCCGGCCGAGACCGCGCTGATCGGCTTCGCCGGCGCGCCCTGGACGGTCGCCAGCTACATGATCGAAGGCGGCTCGTCGCGGGACTTCCAGGAGGGTCGGCGCTGGGCCTACGGCGACCCCGAGGGCTTCCAGAGGCTGATCGACTGCCTGGTCGAGGCGACGGCGGACTACCTGCTGGCCCAGGCCGAGGCCGGCGCGGAAGCTCTGCAGATCTTCGATTCCTGGGCCGGGATCTGGCCGGACGACGCCTTCCGGCGCTGGTGCCTGGAGCCCGCGGCGCGCATCGTCTCGCGGATCAAGGCGGTGCATCCCGAGCTGCCGGTCATCCTGTTCCCGCGCGGCGCCGGGCCGCTCTACCGGGAAGTCGCCGAGCGGAGCGGCGCGGACGCGCTGTCGCTCGACACCACGGTGCCGCTCGACTGGGCGCGCGCCGAGCTGCAGAGCCGGCTCTGCGTGCAGGGAAACCTCGATCCCGTCGCGCTGATCGTCGGCGGCGAGGCGCTCGACCGCCAGGCACGGCGTATCCTCGAGGCCTTCAAGGGCGGGCCCTTCGTCTTCAACCTCGGCCACGGCATCGACAAGACGACGCCGCCGGCGCACGTCGAGCGGCTGATGACGCTGCTGCGCGAGGCCTGAGAGGGCTTCCACCGGCGGCTCGCCGTGCTACCTGAGGGCCGGCGGGAACGACCGGCGGCAACGAGAGGAGGCGAGGGAGCATGGCATCGGGCGCGTCAGAGGGCGGCGACAGCGGCCCGCTGCCCGCGGGACATCCGCCGGCGTCGGATCCGAAGGTCGCGCACGGCCGGCTCGGCGTGCTGCTGATCAATCTCGGCACGCCCGACGGCACCGACTATCGGTCGATGCGCCGCTATCTCGGCGAGTTCCTGAGCGACCGGCGGGTCGTCGAGCTGACGCCCTGGCTGTGGCAGCCGATCCTGCAGGGCATCGTGCTGACCACGCGGCCGCGGGCCAGCGGCCGGAACTACGAGAAGATCTGGAACCGGGAGCGCAACGAATCGCCGCTGCGCACGATTACCCGGGCCCAGGCCGAAGCCCTGGCCGGGCGCTTCGCCGCCGAGAGCGGGGTCATCGTCGACTGGGCGATGCGCTACGGCAGTCCCTCGATCGCCGAGCGGCTGCAGGCGCTGGCCGACCGGGGCTGCCGGCGGATCCTGCTGGCGCCGCTCTATCCGCAGTACAGCGCGGCGACCACCGCCACGGCCTGCGACCAGGCCTTCCGCCACCTGATGACCATGCGCTGGCAGCCGGCGGTGCGCACGCTGCCGCCCTATCACGACGAGCCCGCCTACATCGAAGCGCTCGCGGCGAGCGTGCGCGAGGGCCTGGCGGCGCTCGACTGGGAGCCCGAGGTGCTGCTCGCCTCGTTCCACGGCCTGCCGAAGGAGAACCTCGACAAGGGCGATCCCTACCACTGCCACTGCCAGAAGACGGCGCGGCTCCTGCGCGAGGCGCTGGGCTGGTCCGAAGAGCGGCTGCGCATCGTCTTCCAGTCGCGCTTCGGCCCGAAGGAGTGGCTGCAGCCCTATGCCGACGAGACGGCCGCCCGGCTCGCGGCCGAAGGGGTCAAGCGGCTGGCGGTGATCAGCCCGGGCTTCGCCGCCGACTGCGTCGAGACGCTCGAGGAGCTCGACATCGGGCTGCGCGAGACCTTCGTGGAAGGCGGCGGCGAGCGCTTCGCCTACCTGCCATGCCTCAACGACGCGCCGGCCTCGATCGGGCTGCTCGAGCACTTGACCCGGCGCGAGCTGGCTGGCTGGCTGCCGGGCTAGGGTGCGGATCGACCGGGCGGACCGGCCGCCGGGCCGCCCTTGCCCTTCTGTGCGGGAGACTCTTCGATGACCGGGCTGCTGGCCGACTCCTACCTTTGGCTCAAGGCGCTTCACGTGATTTCGGTGATCGCCTGGATGGCGGGGATGCTCTACCTGCCGCGGCTCTTCGTCTACCACGCCGGCGAGCCGGCCGGGTCGCCGACGAGCGAGATCTTCAAGGTGATGGAGCGCCGGCTGCTGCGCGCGATCATCAATCCGGCGATGATCGCCTCCCTGCTGTTCGGCCTGCTCATGCTCTGGGCCAATCCCGGCCTGCTCTCGCAGGGCTGGTTCCACGGCAAGCTGCTGCTGATCGTGGCGATGTTCGCGATGCACCATCTCTATGCGCGCTGGCGCAAGAGCTTCGCTGCCGACGCCAACAGCCGCGGCGACGGCTTCTACAGGATGATGAACGAGGTGCCGACGGTGCTGATGATCGGCATCGTGCTACTGGCCGTGGCCAAGCCGTTCTGACGGCGCGACACGCTTGACGGGCAGCGCGGCCTCCGGTATCGACGGGGTGATCGGTGCGACGGCGCTTGCCATCGTGCCCGACGTCTCCCACCTTCGGTTCGAGAACAGCGGCCCGCCAAGGGACCCTTCCGTACCACTTCCCTGAACAATCGCCGTCCACCCTGCGCCGCGATCTGCCGGCCGGCCCGGATGGCATCAACGGCTGCCGACACGAGGCCGCCGTGCCGCCTTGACGAAGGCCTCGAGGCCGGGCGGTTCCGCCTCTCGCCCCTTCCTTCCCGATTGCACGGCGTTTCGCCGCTAGAGCCATGAATCTGCAGGAACTCAAAGCCAAATCCCCCGCCGACCTCCTGGCCTACGCCGAGGAGCTCGAGATCGAGAACGCCAGTACCCTGCGCAAGCAGGACATGATGTTCGCGATCCTCAAGCAGCTGGCCGACAACGAGGTGCCGATCTACGGCGCCGGCGTGCTGGAGGTGCTGCCCGACGGCTTCGGCTTCCTGCGCAGCCCCGAGGCCAACTACCTGCCGGGGCCCGACGACATCTACGTCAGCCCCAGCCAGGTGCGCCGCTTCGGCCTGCGCACCGGCGACACAGTCGAGGGCCAGATCCGCAGTCCGAAGGACGGCGAGCGCTACTTCGCGCTGCTCAAGGTGCGCACGATCAACTTCGATGCGCCCGAGCAGACCCGCCACCGCATCAACTTCGACAACCTGACGCCGCTCTATCCGACGAAGAAGCTGACGCTGGAGATCGAGGATCCGACCTACCGGGACATGACGAACCGGGTCATCGATTTGACGGCGCCGGTCGGCAAGGGCCAGCGCGCGCTGATCGTGGCGCCGCCGCGCACCGGCAAGACGGTGATCCTGCAGAACCTCGCGCGGGCCATCGAGGCCAACCATCCCGAGGTCTACCTGATCGTGCTGCTGATCGACGAGCGGCCGGAGGAGGTCACCGACATGGACCGCACGGTGAAGGGCGAGGTCGTCTCCTCGACCTTCGACGAGCCGGCGCAGCGCCATGTCGCCGTCACGGAGATGGTCATCGAGAAGGCCAAGCGCCTGGTTGAGCACAAGAAGGACGTCGTCATCCTGCTCGACTCGATCACCCGCCTGGCGCGCGCCTACAACACCGTGGTGCCGTCCTCGGGCAAGGTGCTGACCGGCGGCGTCGACGCCAACGCCCTGCAGCGCCCGAAGCGCTTCTTCGGCGCCGCGCGCAACATCGAGGAGGGCGGCAGCCTGACGATCATCGGCACCGCCCTGATCGACACCGGCAGCCGCATGGACGAGGTGATCTTCGAGGAGTTCAAGGGCACCGGCAACTCGGAGATCGTGCTCGACCGCAAGCTCGCCGACAAGCGGACCTTCCCGGCGATCGACATCGGCAAGTCGGGCACCCGCAAGGAGGAGCTGCTGGTCGAGAAGGGCACGCTGTCGAAGATGTGGGTGCTGCGCCGCATCCTGATGCCGATGGGCGTCACCGACTCGATGGAGTTCCTGCTCGACAAGCTGAAGCACTCCAAGAACAACGCCGACTTCTTCGAGGCGATGAACCAGTAGCCTGCCGGCCGGAGAGGAGCGCGCATCCCGTGCTGGCGCCGGGCGGTATCGGCGATCTCCTGACCCGTGCCCAGCGCGCGGCGCTGGCCGGACGGCTCGGCGAGGCCGAGACGCTGTTCCGCCAGGCCGCCAAGGCGGCGCCGCGCGACCCGCGCCCGGTTTCGGCGCTCGGCGACGTCGCGCTGGCGCGCGGCCAGATCGACGCGGCGGTCGAGAGCTACCGCAAGGCCCTCAAGCTCGCTCCCGAGGTCGCGGAGATCGGCAGCAACCTGCTGGCCGCGCTGCGCCGCGCCGATCGCCTCACCGAGGCCGAGCGGGCGGGACGCGCGCTGCTGCGGCGCCATCCGCGCCATGTGCCGATTCTCGGCAACCTCGCGCTGGTGCTGGCCGATCTCGGCCAGCTCGAGGAGGCGCGCCGGCTCTACGAGACGGCGCTGAAGCTGCGCCCGGACAGCGTCGAATTGCTGACCAACTACGGCAACCTGGTGCGCGACCTCGGCGATGCCGAGGCCGCGCTCGAGTGGTTCGACGAGGCGCTGACGCTGAAGCCGCGCCAGGCCGAGATCCTCTATCTCAAGGGCACGCTGCTCGAGCGGCTCAGCCGACTGGACGAAGCCGAGGCCGTGCTCGCCGAGGGCGCCGGGCTCGGCCATCCCGGGATCGCGCTGACGGCTTCGCGCATCGCTGCGCGTCGCGGCGAGCGGCAGCGCGCGATCGCGCTGCTCGAGCCCGAGGGCGATGGCCGCCAGTGGCAGGGCGACTGGGCCTATGCCCGGCACTTCGATCTCGGCCAGCTCTACGACGCGGCCGGCGAGTCCGAGCGGGCCTTCGGCCATTTCGTCGAGGGCAACCGGCTGCAGGCGGCCTCGACGGCCGGGCGCCGGGCGCAGAAAGAGGGCTTCCTGGCCGGGATCGCGCGGCTCGAGGCCTGGCTAGAGGGGGAGGCGCATCCGGCCTGGCTCGATTCGCCGGTGCCCGAGGGACCCGAGGGGGCGCCGGCCTTCCTGGTCGGCTTCCCGCGTTCGGGGACGACGCTGCTCGACCAGTTCCTGAGCGGACACCCGGCGATCACGGTGCTCGAGGAGAAGCCGCTGCTCTCGGGCTGCCGGCCGGCGGGCTATCCGGAGAGTCTCGCCACGCTCGATGCCGCCGAGGTCGCCGAGCTGCGCGGGCACTACTGGGAAGCGGTGCGTGGCGAGGGGGTCGAACCGGGACCGGAACGGCTTATCGTCGACAAGCTGCCGCTCAACCTCGTCGAGGTGCCGCTGGTCCAGCGGATCTTTCCCTCGGCCCGGTTCATCCTGGCGCTGCGGCATCCCTGCGACTGCGTGCTGAGCTGCTTCATGCAGCAGTTCCGCCTCAACACGGCGATGGCCAACTTCCTGACGCTGGAGGACTCGGCGGCGCTCTATGACCGCGTCTTCGCCCTGTGGCGCCGCTACGAGTCGGTCTTCCCGCTGCAGGCGCATGCCCTGCGCTACGAGGACCTGATCGCCGACCCGGAGGCGGTCGCGAAGCCCCTGGTCGAGTTCCTCGGCCTGCCCTGGTACGCCGACCTGCTCGATCACGTCCGCACCGCGCGCGGCCGCCGCATCGACACGCCGAGCTACCGCCAGGTCACCGAGCCGTTGCACGGCCGGGCCAAGGGCCGCTGGCGGCGCTACGAGACGCAGATGGCGCCGGTGCTGCCGCGCCTGGCACCGTGGATCGAGCGCTTCGGCTACGCCGAGCCGCCGGCGACCTGACGCCGGGTCGCTCAGGCGCGCCAGAAGGCCGGGTCGCAGAGCACCAGCAGGGTCAGCAGCTCGAGCCGGCCGAGGATCATGCCGAGGCTGAGCAGCCACTTCGCGCTCTCCGGCAGGCTGGCGAAGGTTCCGGCCGGCCCGATCACGGCGCCGAGGCCCGGGCCGACGTTCGAGACCGCCTGGGTCGCGCCCGACAGGGCGGTGACGAAGTCGAGGCCGCAGAGCGCCAGCGCCAGCGCCAGCAGGGCGATCACCGTCGCGTAGAGCACCAGGAAGCCGAGCACGCCGGTGACGACGTCCTCGGGCAGCGGCTTGCCGTTGTAGCTGCGCGGCACGATGCGGTGCGGCTGGACGGTGTGGCGGACGATCGCGCGGGCGTGCAGGGCGACCACCCACCAGCGGAACATCTTGATGCCGCCTGCCGTCGAGCCGGTGCAGCCGCCGACCACCGTGAGCAGAAAGGCGAGCAGCAGGGCCTGGCCGCCCCACAGCTGATAGTCGGTCGAGGCGAAGCCGCTCGTCGTGATCAGCGTGACCACGGTGAACACCGCGTGGCGCAGCGCCTCCAGCGGCCGCGCGGCCCCGTCGAGCCAGAGCGGCAGCACGAACAGCAGGCTGGCGACCGCGACGACGCCGGCCATCAGCCGCACCTCTGGATGCGCGAGGAAGCTGCCGGGCGCCCCGCGCAGCGCCCGGACGTAGAGCGCGAAGGGCAGCGCGCCGGCGAGCATGAAGACGACCGCGACCCACTGTGCCGCGGCGGAGAAGCCGCCCATCGAGGCGTTGCTCGTCGAGAAGCCGCCGGTCGAGACGGTGGTCATGGCGTGGTTGGCCGCGTCGAAGACGCTCATGCCGGCGAGCAGGTAGGCGCCGACGCAGAGCAGGGTCACGCCGAGATAGACGCCGCCGATCGCTGCCGCCGTCTGGCCGGGCCGCGGCAGGATCTTGTCGGAGCGGTCGGAGGACTCGGCGCGCATCAGCTGCATGCCGCCGACCCGCAGGAACGGCAGGATGGCGATCGCCATGACGACGATGCCGATGCCGCCGAGCCACTGCAGGAGCGAGCGCCAGACCAGCAGGCCGGGACGGACCTCGCGCAGGTCGGCGATGACGGTCGAGCCGGTGGTGGTC
The DNA here is from genome assembly GCA_030433005.1 of Alphaproteobacteria bacterium. GTDB lineage: Bacteria > Pseudomonadota > Alphaproteobacteria > Kiloniellales > DSM-21159 > Tistlia. Next base: position 64,880 of record JAUILQ010000002.1, on the reverse strand, counting down.
AATCCGGACACCGATTCGAAGTAGGCCTCGGTGACCGGCAGCCCGAGGTCGGTGATCACGAAGGGCGTGGCGGCGAAGGCCGGCACGACGATCCAGGTCGCCGCGGTCAGCACATAGACGTCGCGCCGGTGCAGGGCGATCCGGCCGCCGGTCCGGTTGGCCAGGACCAGGCTGCCGCCGAGGAACAGCGAGGGCACGCTGGCGACGAAGTAGGCTCCGGCGTCGGGATGGCCGTAGCCCCATTCGACGAAGGCCGGCACCAGCATGGCGGCGAAGACCATGAGGAGCACGAGGCCGAGGATGAACAGGACAGGGCGGCTGTCGAGGATCGCGGGCATGGGCGTGACCGTGCGGCGGCGCGGCGCTCGAGCCGGGGCGGGATGCGAGAGGGCCTCCGGAAGCGGGCGTCAAAGACGACGGCCCTGCCGTCCGGGGGCGGCAGGGCCGTCGACAGCTAGAGTTGGCAGGACCCGGCGCGGCGCGCCCGTGCTGTTTCTGCAGGCCAGATCGCCTAGGGCTGCAGGATCGTCGAGCCCGTGGTCTTGCGGGCCTCGAGGTCCTTGTGGGCCTGCACCGCGTCCTTCAGGGCGTAGCGCTGGTTGACCTCGATCTTGACCGCGCCGTTGAGCACGACTTCGAAGAGCTCGTTGGCGCTGGCCAGCAGGTCCTGTCGGGTCGCCGTATAGGTGACCAGGGTCGGCCGCGTCACGAACAGCGAGCCCTTCTGGCTGAGGATGCCCAGGTTGACCGGCGCCACCGCTCCCGAGGCGTTGCCGAAGCTGACCATCAGGCCGAGCGGCGAGAGGCAGTCCAGGGAACCCTCCCAGGTGTCCTTGCCGACGCCGTCGTAGACCACCGGGACACCCTTGCCGTCGGTCAGCTCCTTGACCTTCTCGACGAAGTTCTCCGTGCGGTAGTTGATCGTGTGGGTGCAGCCGTGGGCCTTGGCGAGCTCGGCCTTCTCCTCGCTGCCGACCGTGCCGATCACGGTGACTCCGAGTGACTTCAGCCACTGGCAGGCGATCAGCCCGACGCCGCCGGCGGCGGCGTGGAAGAGGACCGTCTCGCCGCTCTGGCAGCGGTGGGTGCGGCGCATCAGGTACTGCACCGTCATGCCCTGCAGCATCATCGCCGCCGCGGTCTCGTCGGTGACCTGGTCGGGCAGCTTGACCACGCGGTCCGCCGGCATCAGGCGGGCCTCGGCATAGGCGCCGATCGGCGCGCTGGCGTAGGCGACGCGGTCACCGGCCTTGAGGTCGCTGACGCCCTCGCCGACCTCCTCGACCACGGCCGCCGCCTCGAGGCCGATGCCGCTGGGCAGCGGCATCGGGTAGAGGCCCGTGCGGTGGTAGGTGTCGATGTAGTTGAGGCCGACGGCGGTCTGGCGCAGGCGGATCTGGCCGGCGCCGGGCTTGCCGACCTCGACCTCCTCCCAGCGCAGGACCTCGGGGCCGCCGGTCTCATGGAAGCGGATGGCGTGGGGCATGGGGCTGTCTCCTTCTTGGTTCGTGTTTGCGGGCTCAGGCGCCGAGGTGCCTGGCGAAGAACTCCATGGTCCGCTGGTTCGCGGTCTCGGCGGCGGCGGCGTCGTAGTGCTCGCCGCCCTCGCGCGCGAAGGCGTGGTCGACGCCCTCGTAGAGGTGATGGGTGACCGCGGGATGGCCGGCCACGGCCTCGGCCAGCTTGTCCTGCTGGTCCTTCGGCACGAAGCCGTCCTCGCGCGCCACGTGGACCAGCAGCGGGCGGGTGATCCGCGAGACCTCGGGAATGAAGTCGACGAGACCGACGCCGTAGTAGCTGACGTTGCAGTCGGCGTCCGAGCGGGTCGCCATCATGAAGGCGAGCTTCCCGCCCAGGCAGTAGCCGACCGTCCCGACCTTGCCGGTGCCGGCCTCGTGGCCGCGCAGGGCGGCGAGTGCGGCCTTGAGATCCGCGACGCCCTTGTCGACGTCGAACTTCTGCATGTAGCCGAAGGCCTGTTGCCACTCGGCCTCGGTCTTGTCGGTGATGTCGACGCCCGGCTCGATGCGCCAGAAGAGGTCGGGGGAGAAGGCGACGTAACCCTGCGCGGCATAGGAGTCGCAGAGATCGCGCATGACCTTGTTGACGCCGAAGATCTCCTGGATGACCAGGATCGCCGGCGCCGGGGTCTTGGCCGGCAGGGCGAGATAGCCGCCGAAGCTGCCGCTGCCGTCGCTCGCTTGGATCGTCAGGGATGCCATGGGGTCCTCCGAGTAGGGTGGCCGAGAGCGCCGGATCGACGGCGCGGGGACGGGTCGGGCGCAGCCGGAGCCTAGCGGCGGCGGAGGCCGCCGTCATCCGGATCGCCGCAGGGCGCTGCGCCGGCGGTCGCGGCCGTCGGTCGCGGGGGTCGGTCGCGGGCGTCGAGGGTTCAGGCGCGCGCCCCGGCGAGCGCGGCGGCGAGGCCGCGCGGCTCGGTGATCGGCAGCGAGCAGCGCGCACCCTGGCAGAGGAAGGCGGCGGCGTCGCCGTCGATCGCGTCCTTGCCGTGGGCCGGGTGGCGCGGCGGCAGGTCGGCGCCGTCGCCGGTGCGCTGTACCAGCAGGTGCGGCAGCGGGTGGCGCAGCGCTGTCTCGACCAGCTCGCGGCCGCCCGCTGCCTCGTCGGCGCCGGCGACCACGACCTGGACGGGATCGCGCAGCAGGTCGGCGGCGAGCAGCAGGGTCGGGTAGCCGAAGGGGGCGCGCTGGATCTCGCCGGAGAAGGCCGCGACCAGCTGTTCGGCGCGGGTGCGGTAGTCGTCGTTGCCGGTCAGGTGATGCAGCCGGGCGAGCACCGCTGCCGCCGTGCCGTTGCCGGCCGGCGTCGCGTTGTCGAGCGCGGTCTTGGGCCGCAGCAGCAGGTCGCGGCTGTCGTCCGCGGTCAGGAAGTAGCCGCCGTTCGCGGCGTCCCAGAAATGCCTGTCGAGCGTCGCCATCCAGGCCTCCGCCTGCTCGCGGTAGCGCTGCTCGCCGGTCGCCTGGTGCAGCGCCAGCGCGGCGTTGGCCATCTGGGCGTAGTCGTCGAGCAACCCGGCGTGGCGGCTGGCCCCGTGCCGCCAGGCATGGTGCAGGCGGGACGTCTCGCTGCCGGGGACGGCCATGCGCGTGGCGACGAAGTCGAAGGCTCCGGCGGCGGCCTCGAGCCAGGCCGGCTCGCGGAAGACCGGGGCGGCCTGGGCGAGCGCGGCGATCGTCAGGCCGTTCCAGTCGGCCAGCACCTTATCGTCCCAGCCCGGCCGGACGCGCTGGGCGCGCGCAGCGAGCAGACGCGTCCGCGCCTCGGCCAGGCGGGCCTCTCCGGCCTCGTCGAGCGGCTCGGGGCGGTCCGAGCGGTTGAGGATCGTGCGGCCTTCCCAGTTGCCGGCCGGCGAGACGTCGTAGTGCGCCTTGAAGAACGCCGCCTCGTCGCCGAGCACGGCGTCGATCTCGGCCTCGTCCCAGACGTAGAACTTGCCCTCGACGCCCTCGCTGTCGGCGTCGAGGCTGGCGGCGAAGGCGCCGCAGGCCGCGCCGCCCGGCGTCTCCTCGGCCAGCATCTCGCGCAGCAGCCAGCCGACCGTCTCGCGGGCGCGGTCGGCGTAGAGGCGGTTGCCGCTCTCGGCATAGGCCCAGGTCAGCAGGTCGAGGATCTGGGCGTTGTCGTAGAGCATCTTCTCGAAGTGCGGGACCAGCCACTTCTCGTCGGTCGCGTAGCGGGCGTAGCCGCCGCCGAGATGGTCGTAGATCCCGCCCTGGCTCATCTTGCTGAGGCTCAGGTCGACGGCGTGGCGGAAGGGGGCCTCGCCGCTGCGCAGCCAGGCCTGCCAGAACAGCTTGAGGATCGCCGGCTGGGGGAACTTCGGCGCGCCGCCGAGGCCGCCCTCGAAGGGGTCGAGCTCGCGCAGCAGCCGCTTGGCGACCTCGATCGGCGCCTCGGGCGTCAGCGGCCCGCCGGCCTCCGGCGAGGCCAGGCGCTGCAGTCCCTGGCGCAGCGCCTCGACGTTCTTGGCGACGTCGTCGGGAGCGTCCCGCCAGGCGGCGGCCAGGCCTTCGAGGACCTGCGGGAAGCCGGGCCGGCCGTAGCGCTGGGTCGGCGGAAAGTAGGTGCCGCCCCAGAAGGGCGCGCCCTCGGGCGTCAGGAACATGGTCAGCGGCCAGCCGCCGTGCTCGCCGAGCAGCGCCAGGGCGTTCTGGTAGACCGCGTCGACGTCGGGGCGTTCCTCGCGGTCGACCTTCACGTTGACGAAGAGCCGGTTCATCAGCCCGGCGATGGCCTCGTCCTCGAAGGACTCGTGGGCCATCACGTGGCACCAGTGGCAGGCGGCGTAGCCGACCGAGAGCAGGATCGGCTTGTTCTCGCGGCGCGCGGTCTCGAAGGCCTCCTCGCCCCAGGGAAACCAGTCGACCGGGTTGTCCTGATGCTGCAGCAGGTAGGGGCTGCCCTCCCGGGACAGGCGGTTTCTGCCGGGGGCCTTGCCAACGCTCGCCGAGGAACTCTCCATCTCGTCTCACCCCATTTCGTCTCGACTCCGGACGGCGCGGCGCCGCGGGGGCGGCGAGGCGGCCTTCGGCGGGTCGTTCGAGCCGGCGGCCTTGGACCGGCCCCTCGCTTCCGCCTATATGAAGGTCGAGGCAGCCGGACACAACCGCCGGCCGCACAACCGCCGGCCGCGCTGCGGCAGGGAGGGGGCGATGAAGGTGACGATCGACATCGACTGCACGCCGGAGGAGGCGCGGGCCTTCCTCGGCCTGCCGGACGTGGCCCCGATGCAGGCCGCGATGATGGCGGAGATCGAGAAGCAGATGAAGGCGAACCTCCAGGCGATGGACCCGGAGACGCTGTTCAGGACCTGGCTGCCGGCGACGATCCAGAACTGGGAGCAGCTGCAGAAGCTGTTCTGGAGTCAGATGGCCGGCGGCGGCCGCAAGGAGTGAGATCTTTGGAAGCTTTGGAGGCGATTCTGTCGCGCCGCTCGGTGTCGGCGCGGCTGCTCGGCGAGCCGGTGCCCTCCGACGCCGAGCTCGAGGAGGTGCTGGCCGCGGCGGTCACCGCACCCGACCACGGGGCGATCCGGCCCTGGCGCTTCGCCGTGATCCGCGGCGAGGGCCTGCAGCGTCTGGCGGCGCTGTTCGGCGAGGCGCTGCGTCGGCGCGAGCCCGGGGCGAGCGAGGCCGCGATCGAGGAGGCCGCGGCCAAGGCGCTGCGCAGCCCCCTGGTCATCGCGGTCTGGGCGGAGGTCCGCGAGGACCATCCCAAGGTGCCCCCGGTCGAGCAGATCATCTCGACCGGGGCGGCCGTCCAGAACATGCTCATCGCGCTGCATGCCAAGGGCTACGGCGCGATCCAGCTGACCGGCCCGAACGCGCACGACCCCTATGTCAAGGCGGCTTTCGGGCTGCAGCCGAAGGACGAGATGGTCGGCTTCGTCTTCGTCGGCACGCCGAGCGAGGAGCAGCCGGCCAAGCGACGGCCGGCGGCCGCGGACTTCCTGAGGCCCTGGGATGGCGCCGCACCGCGCGAGGCCGCCGCTGACTGAGCCGGGGGGGCCGGCCGGGCCGGCCGGCGGCGCGGGACGACGCGACGGCATCTTCGCGCTCTCGACGGCGCCGGGGCGCGCGGCCATCGCCGTGATCCGGCTCTCGGGACCGGGGAGCGGCGAGGCCCTCGACCGCCTCACCGGGGGGCGTCGCCCGCCGCCGCGGCGCTTCTCCCGGCGCCGGCTGGTCGATGCCCAGGGCGGCACGCTCGACGACGCGGTAGTCGTTTGGCTGCCGTCGGCGGCCGCCGGCCCGAAGGCCGGCGCCCGGCAGGCCGCGGCGAGCTACACCGGCGAAGACATGGCGGAGCTGCAGGTCCACGGCGGGCCGGCGGTGCTCCGCGGGCTGCTCGGCGCGCTCTCCGCGCTGCCGGGCTTCCGCCCGGCCGAGCCGGGCGAGTTCACGCGGCGCGCCTTCGAGTCGGGGCGAATCGACCTGCTGGAGGCCGAGGCGGTCGCGGACCTCGTCGCCGCCGAGACCGAGACCCAGAGGCGCCAGGCCCTGGCGGGGAGCCGGGGCGCCCTGTCGGCCCGGCTCGGCGGCTGGGAGGAAACGCTGCTGCAGGTTTCGGCGCGCGTCGAGGCGACGATCGACTTCGCCGACGAGGAGTTGCCGGCGGATCTCTGGCAGCTTTGCCGGCGACAGATCGCCGGGCTGCAAGGCGAGCTCGAGGCGGCGGTCGCCGAGGTCTCGCTCGGCGAGCGGCTGCGTCAGGGCTTCGAGGTGGCGCTCGTCGGCGCCCCGAACGCGGGCAAGTCGAGCCTGCTCAATGCGCTGGCACGGCGCGAGGTGGCGATCGTCCACGAGGTCGCCGGCACCACGCGCGACGTCGTCGAGGTCCGGCTGGAGCTCGGCGGCTTGCCGGTGACGCTGCTCGACACCGCGGGACTGCGCGACGATCCGCGGGATCCGGTGGAGCGCGAGGGTATGCGTCGGGCGCGTGCGCGTGCGGCCGCTGCCGACTTGGTGCTTGCCTTGTTTGACGGCGATATATGGCCGGCAGTCGACCCGATAACGCTAGATCTGGTGGACGACCGCTGCATCCCGGTGATCACGAAGGGCGACCGGACGGACCCGGGTCGGGTCGCCGTGGCGGGGCGTGGCGGGGTCGTCGTCTCCGCCGTCACGGGGCAGGGTCTCGGCGGGCTGGAGGCCCGGCTGGCGGAACGGCTCGGGCAGCTCTGGGGTGCGCCGAACGAGGGCCTGTTCAGCCGCGAGCGGCACCGGGCCGCCCTGGCGGACTGCGCCGGCTGCCTGGCCGAGGCGCTGGCGGCGCCGGAGCCCGGTCTGGCGGCCGAGGATCTGCGCCGCGCCCGGGCTGCGCTGGGACGCCTGGTCGGGCGCTTCGACGTCGAACGCCTCCTCGACCGGATCTTCGGCGAGTTCTGTATCGGGAAGTGAGCGGCGCGCCGTTTCACGTGAAACGCGGGCGTGGGGCCGGGCGAGGGGCGGGGCGCTGGGCGCGGCGCCTTGCGCGACCTTGACCGCCCCCGCGGATCCTCGCATCTTCCCGCCATGACGGCGCTATGGGACGTGATCGTGGTTGGAGGCGGCCATGCCGGCTGCGAAGCGGCCGCGGCGGCTGCGCGCCTCGGCGCCCGCACGCTTCTGCTGACGCATCGCATCGACACGATCGGCGTGATGTCCTGCAACCCGGCGATCGGCGGCCTCGGCAAGGGTCACCTGGTGCGCGAGATCGACGCGCTCGACGGTCTCATGGGCCAGGCGGCCGACCGCGCCGGCATCCATTTCCGACTGCTCAATCGCAGCAAGGGACCGGCGGTGCGCGGCCCGCGGGCGCAGGCCGACCGACGGCTCTACCGGGAGGCCATCGCGGCGCTGCTGGCCGAACAGGAGGGGCTGACGATCGAGAGCGGTGCGGTCGACGACCTGCTGGTCGACGCCGAGGGGCGCTGCCGCGGCGTGCGTCTGGCCGACGGCACCGAGCGGCGGTCCGGCGCAGTGGTCCTGACCACCGGCACCTTCCTGCGCGGGGTCATCCATCTGGGCGAGCGGCAGCGACCGGCCGGCCGGGTCGGCGAGGCGCCGGCGGTTGCGCTGGGCGAGACTCTGCAGCGCCTCGGCTTCGCCCTGGGGCGCCTGAAGACCGGGACGCCGCCCCGGCTCGACGGCCGGACGATCGACTGGACAGCCGTCGATCTGCAGCCCGGCGACGAGCCGCCGGAACCCTTTTCGACCCTGACGGAGCGGATCACCACGCCGCAGGTCGAGTGTGGCGTGACCTACACGGGGCCGGCTGGCCACGCGCTGATCCGCGAGAACCTGCATCGCAGCGCGATGTACGGCGGTGCCATCGAGTCGGTCGGGCCGCGCTACTGCCCCTCGATCGAGGACAAGGTCGTACGCTTCGCGGAGCGCGAGCGGCATCAGATCTTCCTCGAGCCCGAGGGCCTCGACGATCCCACGGTCTATCCGAACGGCATCTCGACCTCGTTGCCCGAGGATGTCCAGCGTGCGCTGCTCGACACCATCCCGGGCCTCGCCGGCGCCCGCCTGCTTCAGCCGGGCTATGCCATCGAGTATGACTTCATCGATCCGCGGGAGCTGAGTGCGGATCTGGAGTGCCGGCGCCTGCCGGGCCTCTATCTCGCGGGCCAGATCAACGGTACCACGGGGTACGAGGAGGCCGCGGCGCAGGGCCTGGTCGCGGGCCTCAACGCCGCGCTGGCGCTGTCGGGGCGCGAGGTGCGGTTCCGGCCCGATCGGGCCGATGCCTACATCGGGGTCCTCGTCGACGACCTTACGACGCGCGGCGTGGCGGAGCCCTATCGGATGCTGACCAGCCGGGCGGAGTATCGACTGCGGCTACGCGCCGACAACGCCGACCAGCGCCTGACTCCGCTCGGAACCGCCTTGGGGTGCGTCGGAACGCGGCGGGCCCGGGCCTTTGCCGCGAAGCGCGCCGCCCTCGACGAGGCGCGGCGCCTCGCCGACGGACTGAGCGCCACCCCGGATTCGCTGGTCCGGGAGGGCTTGGCGATCAACCGCGACGGCCGCCGCCGCAACGTGCTCGAGCTCTTGCGCTACCCCGAGGCCGACTGGGCCCGGCTGTCGCGGATCTGGCCCGAGCTGGCCGCGGTGCCGCCGGCCATCGCCGAGCAGCTCGAGATCGACGCGCGCTACGCCGGCTATCTTGCGCGGCAGGACGCCGATGTCGAGGCCTATCGGCGCGACGAGGCGCTGCGGCTGCCGGAAGGGCTCGACTACCGAGCGGTCCCGGGCCTCTCGCGCGAGGCGGCCCAGCGCCTGGCGGAAAGCCGGCCGGCGAGCCTGGGGGCTGCGGCGCGGCTGCCCGGCGTCTCGCCGGCGGCGGTGCTGACCCTGCTGCGCCACGTGAAGCGTCCGGCTGCGGGGCAGGGAGACCGGCCCTGACCGGCGCAGAGGGCGCCGGGCCGGCCTCGGCCGAGGCGCTGGCCGCCCTCATCCCTGTTTCACGTGAAACGCAGCGCGCCCTCGAGGACTATGCCGCAACGCTGCGGCGCTGGTCGGGCGCGATCAATCTCGTCGCGCGCAGCACGCTCGACGACCTCTGGCGCCGCCACATGCTCGACTCGCTTCAGCTCCTGCCGCTGATCCGGGGCGAGGGCCAGGCCACCGACCCCGAGCCGTCCGCGCGGGGCGAGGCGGAGCGCCGCCCGGTGATCCTCGATCTCGGCAGCGGCGCCGGCTTCCCGGGCCTGGTCCTGGCGATCGCCGGGGCCGGCCAGGTGCATCTCGTCGAATCGGACCGCAAGAAGGCCAGCTTTCTCCGCGAGGTGGTCCGACGGACCGGCGCGCCGGCGATGATCCACAACTGCCGGATCGAGGTATTGCCGCCGCTCGCGGCCGACGTCGTCACCGCCCGTGCGCTGGCGCCGGCGGCGCAGCTCCTGTCCTGGGCCGCTCCCCATCTCCTTGCGCACGCCGTCTGCCTTTTCCACAAGGGTCGCGACGCGCAAGGCGAATTGACCCGACTCCCGCGCGAGGTGCAGGATCGTTGCGAGCTGCTGGCCAGCCGCACCGAGCCCGAGGCTCGCATTCTCCGCATCCGAGGACCCTGGAAATGATCCCTGAGCCGGTCAAGGCCGACGGACCCACCCCGCTCCCGCGCGCGCTCGCCCCGAGCCGGGCGGGCCGGATCCTGGCGGTGGCCAACCAGAAGGGCGGGGTCGGCAAGACCACGACGACGATCAACCTGGCAACCGCCCTGGCGGCCTGCGGCAAAGAGGTCCTGATCATCGACCTCGATCCCCAGGGCAATGCCAGCACCGGTCTGGGTCTGGATCCCGAGCGGCGTCGGACCACGGTCTACGATCTGCTGATGGGCGAGAAGGCACTGGCCGACTGCGTGGTCGAGAGCCCGGTCCCGCACCTGCAGATCGTCCCGGCTTCGGTCGATCTCTCCGGGGCCGAGATCGAGCTGGTCGGCGAGCTCGCCCGCGAGAGCCGGCTGCGCGAGAGCCTCGGCGACGACGCCCGCCAGTGGGACTACATCCTGATCGACTGCCCGCCGGCGCTCGGCCTGCTGACCCTCAACGCGATGGTCGCGGCCCATGCCGTCCTGGTGCCGCTGCAGGCGGAGTTCTACGCGCTCGAAGGCCTGAGCCACCTGCTGCGCACGATCGAGCGGGTGCGCCGAGCCCTCAATCCCGAGCTGCGGATTCAAGGGGTAGTGTTGACCATGTACGACAAGCGCAACAACTTGTGCGACATGGTCGCGAAGGATGTGCGCGACTACCTCGGCGCCCGGGTCTACGACACCATGATCCCGCGCAACGTCCGGATCTCCGAGGCGCCTTCCCACGGCAAGCCGGTGCTGCTCTACGACTTCCGCTGCGCCGGCGCTCAGGCCTATATCCGCCTGGCCCGGGAGCTGCTGCGCCGCGAGGAGACGCCGCCGCCCCTGACCGCGATCGCCTCCTGAGCGGCCGATCGCGGCCTTCGGCCGGCCCGGATGCGGGCCGGCTTCCGACCAACAGGCACCCCCAGGCCCTGCCATGACAGACAGCGACTCCCCCCGCCGCAGCAATCTCGGCCGCGGCCTCGCGGCCCTTCTCGGCGAGGACGGCGAGGACTACGCCTCGCTCGACCGCATGCGCTCCGCCAAGGAAGTGCCGATCGAGCGCCTCCACACCAGCCGGGTGCAGCCGCGCCGGACCTTCTCGGAGGAGGCCCTCGACAGCCTCGCGGAATCGATCAGGGAGCAGGGCCTGCTGCAGCCGATCCTGGTGCGGCGCCATCCCGAGCGGGCCAACGACTACGAGATCATCGCCGGCGAGCGGCGCTGGCGTGCCGCCCAGCGTGCCCAGCTGCATCAGGTGCCGGTCGTCATCCGCGACCTCGACGACTCCCAGGCCCTGGAAGCGGCGCTGGTCGAGAACGTCCAGCGCCAGGACCTCGACGCGGTCGAGGAGGCGGAGGGCTACCGCCGGCTGATCGACGAGTTCGGCCACAGCCAGGACGACCTCGCCCGGCTGATCGGCAAGAGCCGGCCGCACATCGCCAACACCCTGCGGCTGCTCAATCTCCCGGAGCCCGTCAAGGAAGAGCTGCGGGCCCGCAACCTGACAGCCGGTCATGCACGGGCGCTGCTCTCGGCGCGCGAGCCCGAGGCCCTGGCGAAGCAGGTCCTCTCGCGCGGCCTGTCGGTACGCGAGACCGAGCGGCTTGCCGCCGAGGCCGCCAAGACGCCGCGGCCCAGCCGGGTGCGCGCGGAGCGTCCGGCCAAGGACGCCGACACGCTGGCGATCGAACGCGATCTCGCGCAGGTCCTGGGGCTCAAGGTCTCGATCGACCTCAAGGACGGCGAGCGCGGCACCGTCACCATCCACTACGACAATCTCGACCAGCTCGACGACGTGCTGAAGCGTCTGAACAAGGCGGTCCAGTTCGGCTGATCCGGCGCGGGGCCGGACGGCGGGCCCGCGCGCGAGTCAGCGCGGGCGACGCCGCGCCGCGGCTTGGCGCGCCAGCTCGAACAGCAGCCGCGCGCTCAGCGCCTCGTCGGGAAAGCCGGTGCGCTTGCAGTCGGCCTCGGCCTCGAGCAGCCGGGCGAGCGCGGCGGCCAGGGACCGCGGCGGCCAGAGCCGCATCTGGGCCTTGAAGGCGGCGCTCTGCTTCCAGAACACCGGCGGGCGGAGCCGCTTCAGCGCGGCATCGGCGTCGCCGCTCTCGGCAGCGAGGCCGACGGCCAGATGGAGCCGCTGGAAGTGCCGGGCCACGGCGCGCAGCAGCCCGACCGCGGTGGCGCCTTCCTGCAGGCTGCGCTTGAGTGCGCGGTCGAGACCGGGAAGATCGCCGGCGGCGACCGAGAGGGCCAGATCGTCCAGACCCATCGCGGCGCTGTCGCCGACCACCGCCATGGCGTCCTCGAGCTCGACGCGGTCGCCGCCGGCGCGATCGCTTCCGGTCACGCCCTTGTAGAGGCTCAGCTTTTCCAGCTCGCGACGCGTCAGCAGGCGGTCGCCGCCGAGGTTGGCGGCCAGGTAGGCCCGGGCGTCGGGGGTCACGGCGAGGCCGGCCGCGCCCAGGCTCTCCTCGATGACCCGTCCCAGGTCGCGTGCCTCGTCGCGGTAGCAGGCGACGGCCGCGGCCTCCGGGCCGGCCGCCTCGAAGGCCTTGACCAGCGCCGCGCGGCGCGGCAGGTCGCCGGCCTCGAGCACGACCAGCGCCTCGCCCGGAAGGCTGGCCAGGAAGTCCTGGACCAGCCGGTGCTGGGTCTCCGAGAGGTCGCGCAGCGCGACCACGCGACGGCCGCCGGTGAAGGCGAGGGCGGCGGCCTCGTCGGCGAGGCGCGTCGGATCGTCCTTGAGATCCGCTCCGGTCAGCTCGGTCAGGCGAAAGGGGTCGTCGGCGCTGCCGAGCACCGCCGTGCGCGCGGCCTTCGCCCGTTCGCGCACCAGGCCGCCGTCGGGCCCGTAGAGCAGGATCGCACGCAGCGCGGCCGGCGGCGCCTTGAGCAGCGCGTCGGCCTGCTGGGGCTTGACCTGCATCGGTGGAGTCTCCGGGACGCGGCGAGGGGCGGGCGGCAACGACGCGAGCGGACGGCCCTGTGCCGTCCCTGCGCCGTCCGGGGCGCTGTCAGGGCGAGGCGGCGCCGCCGACCAGGCGTTCGAAGTAGGCCGCCAGCCGGAGGCGCATCTGCTGCGCGAGCTGCAGGATGCCGCGCTCCTGCGCGTCCTCCTCGGCGGCGTAGGTGCCGAACTCGGAATCGACGATGTTGTAGGAGACGATCGACTTCGCGGTGCCGTAGGTCATCCGCACCTCGTCCTCCAGGCGGGTCAGCGTGTAGTTCGCCTCGAGCCTGAGGTTGGCGCGGGTCGCGGTCTCGTCCTTGCGGACGCCGATCTCCTCCTTGCTGACGACCAGCTCGACGTCGAGCGCATAGCGCGGGTCGAGGGGCTGGCCGCGCGGGTTCATCTCGTTGCGCAGGGCGTTGTGCAGCATCTGCCCCGGCCGGTCGCCGATCGGCAGGATCCGGATCGTCTGGAGCTCGCCCAGCGTCGAGCCGCCGCTGCGCTTGCGGCCGTAGAGCGGCTGCAGCCCGCAGCCGGCCAGGACCGGCGCCGTCAGCAGCAGCCCCGCCCCCAAGCCGCGCAGCAGCCGTCGGCGCGGGACGGCGGCCGCCGCGGCCGGCTGGCGGCGCCTAGGCAACGATGTTCACCACGCGGTTCGGCACGACGATGACCTTGCGCGGCGCCTTGCCGTCGAGATGCTTCATCACGGACTCCTCGGCCAGGGCGGCGGCGCGCACGCTGGCTTCGTCGAGATCGCGCGCCACGTCGAGGCGCGCCCGCAGCTTGCCGTTGACCTGGACCGCGATGGTCACGCTCTCGTCGACCGTCAGGGCGGCGTCGGCGACCGGCCAGGCCTGGTCGGCGAGCAGGCCGTCGTGACCCAGCGTCCGCCAGAGTTCTTCGGCCAGGTGCGGCACCATCGGCGAGGCGAGGCGGGTCAGCGCCTCGCAGGCTTCGCGCAGCGCCCAGCGGTCGCCTTCGTCCTGGGCGCGGAAGCCGCCGAGTGCGTTGGCCAGCTCGTACAGCCGGGCGACCGCCTTGTTGAAGCCGAAGCCCTCGATGTCGCGGCCGACCTGCTCGATGGCCTTGTGGGCCTGACGCCGCAGCGCGAAGGCCTCCGGCCCGAAGGCGGTGGGCATCGCCGCGCCGGCTGGCGGCAGCTCGGGCGCCGCGTCGTTGACGATCCGGAACAGACGCTGGACGAAGCGCCACGCCCCCTCGATCCCCGACTCCGTCCACTCCATGTCGCGGTCGGGCGGGCTGTCGGACAGCATGAACCAGCGCGCCGTGTCGGCTCCGTAGCTGCCGATGATCATCTCGGGGTCGACGGTGTTGCGCTTCGACTTGCTCATCTTCTCGACGCGCCCGAGCGTGACCGGGCCGCCGTCGCGGGTCGTCACGGTGCCGTCGGCGGCCTTCTCGACCTCGTCCGGCGACAGCCAGCGCCCGTCGGGACCGCGGTAGGTCTCGTGCCCGATCATGCCCTGGGTGAACAGCGCGGCGAAGGGCTCAGCCTCGCGGGTGTAGCCGAACTGCTTCAGCCCCCGGGTGAAGAAGCGCGAGTAGAGCAGGTGCAGGATCGCGTGCTCGATGCCGCCGATGTACTGGTCGACCGGCATCCAGTAGTCGAGCTGCGCGGGGTCAAGCGGGGCCTCGTCGAACTGCGGTGAGCAGAAACGCGCGAAGTACCAGGAGGAATCGACGAAGGTGTCCATGGTATCGGTGTCGCGCTCGGCGGCGCCGCCGCAGGCCGGGCAGGCGACCGCCTTCCACTCGGCCTGGCGCGACAGCGGGTTGCCGGGCTGCGAGAAGTCGACCTCCTCGGGCAGCGTCACCGGCAGGTCCGCGGCCGGCACCGGCACGGCGCCGCAGCTCGGGCAGTGAATCACCGGAATCGGGCAGCCCCAGTAGCGCTGGCGCGAGACGCCCCAGTCGTGCAGTCGGTACTGCACCGTGCCCTTGCCGGCGTCGCGCGTCTCCAGCGCCTCGATCGCCGCGCGCTTGGCCTCGGCCACCGGCAGGCCGTCCAGGAACGCCGAGTTGATCAGCACGCCGTCCTCGACGAAGGCCTCGTCTCCGACCTCGAAGCCGGCGGCCTCGCGACCCTTCGGCAGGACCACCGGGCGCACCGGCAGGTCGTACTTGCGGGCGAAGTCGAGGTCGCGCTGGTCGTGCGCGGGACAGCCGAAGATCGCGCCGGAGCCGTACTCGTACAGGACGAAGTTGGCGACGTAGAGCGGCAGCGTCTGGCCGGGCACGAAGGGATGGCGCACGCGCAGGCCGGTGTCGTAGCCCTGCTTCTCGGCCCGCTCGATGGTCTCCTCGCTGGTGCCCAGGCGATCGCACTCGGCGACGAAGTCGCGCAGGCGCGCGTCGCCGGCGGCGAGCTCGGCGGTCAAGGGGTGATGCGGCGAGAGCGCGCAGAAGGAGGCGCCGAACAGCGTGTCGGGCCGGGTCGTGAAGACCTCCAGGCGATCCTCGCGGCCGTCGATCTCGAAGAACACGCGGGCGCCCTCGGAGCGGCCGATCCACTTGCGCTGCATCAGGCGGACCTTCTCCGGCCAGCCCTCCATGCCGTCGAGCGCGTCGGCCAGCTCGTCGGCGAAGGCCGTGATCCGGAAGAACCACTGCGACAGCTTGCGCCGCTCGATCGGCGCCCCCGAGCGCCAGCCGCAGCCGTCGATCACCTGTTCGTTCGCCAGCACCGTGTGGTCGACCGGGTCCCAGTTGACCCAGGATTCCTTGCGGTAGACGAGGCCGGCCTCGAGGAACTGCAGGAACAGCCGCTGCTGGTGCCGGTAGTAGTCGGGATGGCAGGTCGCGACCTCGCGGCTCCAGTCGATCGACAGGCCCATCGACTTCAGCTGCTCGCGCATCGCGTCGATGTTCGCGTAGGTCCAGGCGGCCGGGTGGGTGCCTCGCTCGATCGCTGCGTTCTCGGCGGGCAGGCCGAAGGCGTCCCAGCCCATCGGGTGCAGCACGTTGAAGCCGCGGGCGCGCTTGTAGCGCGCGATCACGTCGCCGATCGTGTAGTTGCGGACGTGGCCCATGTGGATGCGCCCGGAGGGATAGGGGAACATCTCGAGGACGTAGTACTTCGGGCGCCCGCGGTCGGCTTCGACCTGGAAGCAGCCCGCTGCGTCCCAGGCGGCCTGCCACTTCGGCTCGCTGACCTTCGGATCGTAACGACTCATGGAAGTCCTCTAGCTGTCGGCGGCCACCCCGCCGGGCGCTGCGCCTGGCCCGATTGCGCCCGCTGCCGCCGGGCCGCCGCCGGTGACGCCGTGTCGCCCGCCGCCGCGCGCGCGTCAGCCCGCCTGGGCGATGCGCAGCTGGCGGGCCCGGGTCAGGATCGCGTCCTCGATCTCGGTGTTCGACTCCTCGCTGCTCGGCGCGTCGGTCCAGGCACCGGTCTCGTCGCGCACCTGGCGGAACACCGAGGCGCGCACGCCGTCCGCGCGCAGCTCGCGCCCGAGGATGAAGATGTTCACCTTGAAGCGCTCGCGGGTCGTCTCGTCCGGCGTGTACCACTCCGTGATGATGACGCCGCCGAAGGGATCGGCGGAGGCCAGCGGCATGAACGAGAGCGTGTCGAGCGAGGCGCGCCAGAGGAAGGCGTTCACGCCGATCCCGGTGCCGCCGCTGCCCGGCTGCTCGGCGGCGTCGCCGCCGCCGAAGAGGTTCAGGCCGCCGGGGCCGAACAGGCTGTCGCTCTCCTGGTAGGTGGCGCCGCCGCCGCCCGGCTTGCTGCGCGGGTAGGCCGTGTCGGAATCGGCCGCCGAGCAGGCCGCCAGACCGGCGAGCAGCATCAGGGCGGCGCCGGCGCCGAGCAGGGACCTGGCACGCGACCGGGGTCGCGGCGTCAGGTCGGGGCCGAGCGGGGAGGGGATGACGGACCGGGTGACGGGCCTGGTGACGGGCATGCGCGGGCTGTCTCTTCTCGAGAACCGGAAAGGAAAGCTGCTCCTCGCAGCGGGCGCAGGGGCTTGACCGGCGGCGCGCCCGGCCGACGGCGGAAAGATGATAGACCATGGGGTCCGTCGACGCGTCAAGCTGGCAGGGCCGGCGCGGCGCGCGGCCTCCGGAGCGCTCCGTCGGCCATTTTCCGGGGGCGCTTGCCGGCCGGCGCCGTCGCCTGGCCCGCCCTATCCCGTTGCGCTGCAACATGAGCGGCCTCGGGCGAAGGCAGGACGCGCCTTGGCGTCCTTCGCTGTTGCGGAAGAGCTACAGCGGGCGAAGATCGTCGCACGGGCCGCGCCGCCCGATTGACGGCGCGCGGTACTGGAGGAAGATAGCGGCGTCACAGATCGCGGCGTGTCGATCGCTTCATCCGACCGGGACCAGCTCGGCGCAATCCGAAACCCAGAAGGGGCAGCATCAACCCGCCCAGGTCTTCCTTACACTGACGAGGAGGGGTTGGGCTCATGAAACGGTTCCTGTTCACCACCACGGCGCTTGCCACCGCCCTGGCCGCCGGCGCGCTCGCCGCGTCCCCCGCCCAGGCCCAGCTGGAGCTCGGGCTCGGCGGCTACATGCAGCAGTTCGTCGGCTACGCCCGCAGCGACACCAACGTCGGCTCGGGCAGCGACGCCTTCGACGGCTTCGACGTCAAGTCGAACAGCGAGGTCCACTTCCTCGCCCAGACCACGCTCGACAACGGACTGAGCTTCGGCGTCAACATCGCGCTGGAAGGCAACAGCAACGCCGCCGACCAGATCGACGAGTCGTTCCTGTTCGTCGAGGGCTCGTTCGGCCGCTTCAACATCGGCTCCGAGAACTCGGCCGGCTACCTGATGACCTACGCCGCCCCGAACGTCGGGCTGGGCGTCAACTCGACCTCGATCCTGACCGGCTTCCTGCCGCAGGCCGGCGGCTTCGCCGGCGCCGCCTTCTTCGACGCCCCGCTCGGCTCGACCTATCTGGAGCTGGACGCCGCCGACAAGGCCGAGAAGCTGACCTACTTCACCCCGCGCTTCTCGGGCTTCCAGTTCGGCGCGTCGTACCTGCCGGATCCCAACGAGGACTCCAACGCCCAGGTCGACGAGACCACCGTCTCCTACCGTGACGGCTTCTCGCTGGGCGCCAACTTCGTCGAGTCCTTCAACGGCTTCGACGTCGCGGTCTCCGGCCGTTACGACTGGGCGGACGACGAGTCGGCCGCGGGCAGCGACCCGTCGCTGTGGTCGGCCGGCATCAACCTCGGCTACGCCGGCTTCACGATCGGCGGCTCCTACGCCAACACCGACGACATGGGCGCCAACACCGGCCGTGGCTTCGACGTCGGCGTGTCGTACGAGACCGGCCCGTGGGGCGTGTCCTTCACCTACTTCAACGGTGAGGCCGACGCTTCCGCCGCTGCCGGCGACACCGAGTACCAGGCCTACGAGGGCGCGGCCAGCTACGCCCTCGGCCCGGGCGTGACGGCTGTCGGCTCGGTCTCCTACCAGAACCTCGACGCGGACACCGGTTCCGAGTCCGAGACCTGGGCGGTGATCGGCGCGTTCAAGCTGCGCTTCTAAGCCGATACCCGGTACCTGTTACGGGAAGGGGAGCAGCTTCGGCTGCTCCCCTTTTCCGTTTGTGCGTCTCGTCGTGCCCCTCCTGCGGCGCGCCGACGCAGCCCCGCCACGGGCGGGCGCGAGGCGGTCGCGCGGTTTGCGTTCGCGGGGGGCACTGAGTAGTCTTGCCGCCGCCGGGCGGGAGCGAGACGCCGCCGTTCCCTCCCGGTCTCTCCTGGGAGCGCCGCCTTGAGCTCAGCCGGTCTTGCCAAGTCAGCCGCCGCCGCCGGTGCGCCCGGCGCAGCCGCGGAGACGCACGCCGCGGCCGAGCAGGCAACCCCGTTGAGCTTTCGCGAGCTGATCGCGCCGCTCGATCCTGCCGCCTTTCTGGCCGACACCTATGGCCGCACGCCCCTGCACGTCCCCGCCGCCGGCTCGGCGCTCGACAAGCCCGGCCGCAGCGTCACCTGGGAGCAGATCAACCAGCTCCTGGAGATGACCTCGCTGTGGAGCGACTCTTCCCTCGAGCTCGCGCTCGGCGGCCGGACGCTCGCGCCGCAGGCCTACTGCTACGAGGGCATCGACCGCGAGGGGCGCCGCAGCCTCAGGCCCGATACCGCGCGAGTGCAGGAGCTGATCGCGCGCGGCGCGACCGTGGTGCTGAACTACATCGATACGCTGCTGCCGGGCGTGCGGGCGACGTCGGCGGCCCTGGCCTCGGCGGTCGGCGCCCCGGTCTCGGTCAGCCTCTTCGCCTCGTGGCACAAGGTCCAGGGCTACAACGTCCACTTCGACACGCAGAACGTCTTCGCCCTGCAGGTCGTCGGCCGCAAGACCTGGCAGGTCTTCGCCAACCGCGAGGAGAATCCGGCGCGCATCCCCGGCTTCGACAGCCAGAGCGTCTCGCCTGAAGAGGCGGCTAAGCGCAAGGGCCCGCTGCTGCTCGAGGTCACGCTGGAGCCGGGCGACCTGCTCTACCTGCCGCCCGGCTTCTATCATCAGGCGCTCGCCGAGACCGACGCCTCGGTGCACATCGGCTACGGCGCCTGCCACTTCCTGGTCCAGGACTTCGTCAACCTGCTGGTCCGCGACCTGCCGAAGATCTCGGGCTTCCGGGCGCCGCTCGCGCACTTCGACGAGCCCGAGGCGCTGGCCCGCCAGCTCGGCCAGGTCGCCGACCAGCTGCGCGAGATCGTCCGGCAGCCGCAGCAGGCCGAGACCATGCGCCAGTTCCTCAAGGCCAAGGCCTTCGAGCAGTTCGCCGTCTACGACCTGCCGCAGCGCCGGCCCAACCAGCGCTTCCGGCTGCGCCGCGCCGCCCTGGCGGCGGGCGAGCCCGAGGCGGCGGCCGGCGAGGCGGCGGCGGGCGAGCCGGCGGCGGCGCTCGAACGCTGGGCCCGGCAGGTCGAGCTGTTCGCGCTGAGCGACCTGGAGGCGGCCTTCGCCGGGCATCGGCCGGCGGAGCTGGAGACGGCCCTGAAGGCCCTGATCCAGCGCGGCCTGATCGAGCCGGTCTGAGCCCATGGCGACGCTTCCGACAGCGAAGGGCGGCCTCGCCGGCCCGGCGTCCGGCGGGCCCGCCGCAGCCCCCGCTCCGACGATCGCCCAGCGTGCCGCGGCCCCGGGGCAGCTGCCGCCGGCCCGGCCGACGCTGGTCTGGCTCGCCTCCTACCCGAAGTCGGGCAACACCTGGCTGCGGCTGTTCCTGGCAAACTACCTGCTCGACCGCGAGGAACCCTTTCCGATCAACCAGATCCACAAGCTGACCTTCGGCGACATGATCGCCGAGCCCTACGTCAGGCTGAGCGGCCGACCGGCCGGCGCGCTCGACCTGGCGACGGTGCATCGGCTGCGGCCGCGGGCGCACCGGCTGCTGTCGGCCCAGGGCCCCGACCTCATCCTGGTCAAGACGCACAGCGCGCTCTACATCGAGGCCGGCATCCCGAGCATCACGGTGCCGGCGACCCGTGCGACGCTCTACCTGGTGCGCAACCCCTTCGACGTGGCGGTCTCGGTCGCCGACCACTACGCGCTGAGCCTCGACGACGCCGTCGCCTCGCTCTGCTCGCCGGGCAGCGAGCTGCAGGGCGACGGCGAGCGCACGATCGGCCAGCGCATCGGCGACTGGAGCAGCCACGTCACGAAGTGGGCCGACGCCCGGCCGCTGAAGCCGCTCGTCCTGCGCTACGAGGACATGCTGCGCCGGCCGCTCGAGGTCTTCGGCCAGGTCGTGCGCCATCTCGGGGTCACCGAGGACGCCGGGCGGATCGAGCGCGCGGTGCGCTTCTCCTCCTTCGACGAGGCGCGCCGTCAGGAGGACCGCTACCAGTTCCTCGAGCGCTCGGAGCAGGCCGAGCGCTTCTTCCGCGTCGGCAAGATCGGCAAGGGCTTCGAGGCGCTCGACGAGGCCCAGCGGGCCCGGCTGATCGAAGCCCACGGCCCCGCCATGCGCCGCTTCGGCTATCTCGACGCCGACGGCCGGCCGGTGCTCTGAGGCGGAGCGCGACGCCGTGTCCGGGCTGCTCTGGCTCGCCTCCTACCCGAAGTCGGGCAACACCTGGGTGCGCGCCTTCCTGGCGAACCTCTTCGCCAACCAGCCCGGCCCCCTGGAGATCAACGAGCTCAACCGCTTCGCCGTCAGCGACCAGCGGGTCGGCGAGTACGAGACCCTGACCGGGCGCTCCTACGACGAGATCGACGACGACGAGGTCAACCGCCTGCGCCCGCAGGCCCAGCGCATGATCGCCGCCTCCCGGCCGGGCACCGTGCTGTGCAAGACGCACAGCAAGATCGCCGTGCTCAAGGGCTCGCCGACCGTCGAGCCGACGGTGACCGGCGGCGCCGTCTACGTGCTGCGCAACCCGCTCGACGTCGCGCCGTCCTACGCCGACCACTTCGGGATCGATCTCGACACCGCGATCGACTACCTCGGCGACCCGAACAACCACATCCCGCGCCACGACCGCCTGACCTTCGTCTACCTGGGCAGCTGGCAGGAGCACGCCGCGAGCTGGCTCGACGCGCCCGGCCTGAACTGCCACTTCCTGCGCTACGAGGACCTGCTGGCCGATCCGCGCGGCGGCTTCGGCGGGCTGGTGCGCTGGCTCGGCCTGCCGCCGAACCCGCAGCGCTTCGAGCGCGCGCTGCGCTTCTGCTCCTTCAAGGAGCTGCGGCGCCAGGAGGAGCGGAGCGGCTTCGTCGAGCGCTCGCCCAACGCCGAGCGCTTCTTCCGGGCCGGACGGGCCGGCGGCTGGCGCAGCCTCTACTCGCCGGCCCAGCGCGACCGCCTGATCGAGGGCTGCCGCGAGGGCATGCGCCGCTTCGGCTATCTCGACGAACACGACCGGCCGGTCGAGGGCGCGCTGCCGCTGCCGCCCCGGCAGGCGACCTCCGCGTCAGCAGGAACCCAGGCATGAGAGTCCCGGCATGAGCGAGCCCCTTCCGCCGGACGAGATCGCCCGGAACCTCGACGAGGTGCGCCGCCGCATCGAGCGCGCCGCGACCGACGTCGGGCGCGAGGCCGGGGAGGTCACGCTGGTCGCGGTCTCCAAGACCTTCGGAGCCGAGGCCGTCGAGGCCGCGCTGGCCGCCGGACAGCGGGTGTTCGGCGAAAACCGCGTCCAGGAGGCGCAGGCGAAGTTCCCGGCGCTGCGCGCGCGTCACCGGGAGCTCGAGCTGCACCTGATCGGGCCGCTGCAGTCGAACAAGACCGCCGACGCCGTGGCGCTGTTCGACGTGATCCAGAGCGTCGACCGCGAGAAGCTGGCGCGGGCGCTGGCCCGCGAGATGGAGCGCCAGGGCCGCCGGCCGCGCTGCTTCGTCCAGGTCAATACCGGCGAGGAGCCGCAGAAGGCCGGCGTCGCGCCGGCCGACACCGCCGACTTCGTGCGACTCTGCCGCGACGAGCTCGGCCTGCCGCTGGCCGGCCTGATGTGCATTCCGCCGCTCGACGACGCGCCGGCTCCGCACTTCGGCCTGCTGCGCCAGCTCGCCGCCGACTGCGGCCTGGACGGGCTGTCGATGGGCATGAGCGGCGACTACGAGGCGGCCGTGCAGCTCGGCGCCACCCACGTCCGGGTCGGCAGCGCGATCTTCGGCCGCCGCGACAGGCCCTAGCCTGCGGTGACCACAGGGGATCGCTCACGCGATCCGTAAGGCCGTCCGAATCTGCTCCAACCTTGGCGGCGACCTTAGCCCTCCGGGCCCACGACGCGCACGGCGTCGCCGGGGCCCGCCTCCGCGAGCAGCGCGCGCAGGGCGTCGGGCTGCAGGGCGACGCAGCCCTCGGTCGGGCTCCAGTCGGGTCGGGCGCAGTGCAGGAAGATCGCACTGCCGCGCCCGGGAATCGGGGGGTCGTCGTTGTGCCCGAGCACGACGACGAGGTCGTAGAGCGCGTCGTCGCGCCACAGGCGTTCGTGGCTTGCGGCGAAGGGCAGGGTGACCGGCTGGTTGTAGGCGGCGTGGCCGGGATCGTCGCACCAGCCGTCGTGACGGGCGATCGCCCGGGCGGTCAGGCGGCCGAGCGCGCCGCGCTCCCGGTCCGGCCTGTACAGCAGGCGGCGCATCGGCCAGCGGCCGACCGGCGTGGCGCCGTCGCCCTCGCGCTTCTCGGCGGCGGCGACCAAGCCGCCGCGGCCGACCGCGCAGCGCAGCTCCTGCGTGCCCCAGCGGGCCCGCCAGGCGTCGCCCGCGGCTTCGACGATCAGGTCCATGGCCCGGCTATAGCGCGCCGGGCCCGCTCAGGCCAAGTCTCCCGGCCCGGCCTCAGTTGAGCGCGCTGCCGCCCTGGTCCAGGGCCTCGTACTTGCTGAGCGCCTCCATCATGCGCTCGGTGAAGCTGCCGCTCGGCGACGCGCTCGCGGCGAAGCGGGGATCGGGCGCCAGGCCGGGGCCCGGCGCCTCGTCGCCGGCCTCGGCCGACGCGGTGCGCTCGTAGGCGCGGCTCAGGCTGGCCGGGTAGAGGCCGGCCTGGCGGGTCGGCGCCCGGCCCTCGATGCGCGCGCCCTGGACGTGCTCGGTGTTGACCCGCTGCGCGAGCTCCGGCCCGGCGAAGGCGTTGGCGGCGAGCGGCATGAAGCTCGACGGCGGCGGCGGCGCCGAGACCGTCTGCGGGGCCCGGGCCGCGGCCTCCGGCGCGGGCGCCGCGGCCGGCTGCCGTGCGCCCGGCTGCTGGCCGGAAAGCTGCTGGCCGGAAAGCTGCTGGCCGGAAAGCTGCTGGCCGGAGGGCTGCTGGCCGGCGACGGCGGCGCGCAGGTCGGCGGCCAGCGCGGCGAGGGCATCGTCGCCCTGCAGCATGGCGGAGCCGCCGCCTGCGGCGCTCGGCGCCGTTGCCGTGGCGGCCGCCGGTCCGCCGCCCCCGGGTGCCGCCCGGTCCGGCAGGGTGGCGGCAGCGGACCCGTCGCCCGCGTCGGCGAGCGCCCGGGCCGCCAGACCGGCACCGGCGCCGGCCGTCTCCACGGCCGTCTCCGCGGCAGCCGCGAGGGCGCTTCCGGCGGCGGACCCGGCGGCAGACCCGGCGGCAGACCCGGCGGCCGACGCGACCTGGCCTGCGGCCGTCGTGGCCGCACCCGCGGCCATGTCCACCGGCGCGGTGATGCTCTCGCCGTTGAGCACGGCCAGGGCCAGTCCGCCGATGTCGCGGCCGCTGGCGTGCTGAACCACGGAATCGACGAGGCCGGCGACCAGGCCGATCGGCCCGCCGTAGATCACCGAGCCGACGACCGAGGCCGAACTGTCGAGCTGGTCGCCGGTGACCGCGCGGTAGAGCGTGCCGACGACCGGAATGTGGTGCAGCGGGTTGATGGCGTCGAGGAACTGGTCGAAGCTCAGCTCGCGGTCCGCCGGTCCCATCGCGCCCTCGGCGCGCAGGCGCTCGCGCTGCTCGGCTTGCAGCGGCGGGCGGATGAAGGGGTCGATGTCGGCGGCGCGTGACATTGCCCGTCCTGGGTAGCAAGCGCGATGCCAGTCGGGAAGGCGTGTCCCTTCAAGGACTTGCAGGTTCGCCGCCGGCCCGGCGGCACGGCCTTGCCGGGCAGAAACTGCCGGGCTGCCGGATGCGCCGTCTCGACGCCGGGCGGCGGCGTCAGAAGAGGTGCCCGAAGCGCTCCGCCTTGGTCGTCAGGTAGCTCTCGTTGTGGCCGTTCGAGGGGAAGCTGTGGGCGACCCGCTCGACGACCTCGACGCCGGCGGCCGCCAGCGCCTCGAGCTTCTCGGGGTTGTTGGTCAGCAGGCGCACGCGCCGGACCTCGAGCGCGCGCAGCATCGCCGCCGCCGGCCGATAGGTCCGCTCGTCGCCGTCGAAGCCCAGGGCCTCGTTGGCCTCGAGCGTGTCGGCGCCGCGATCCTGCAGGCTGTAGGCGCGCAGCTTGTTGACCAGTCCGATGCCCCGGCCCTCCTGGGCGAGGTACAGCAGGATCCCCGCGCCGGCCTCGTTCATCGCGGCGAGCGCGCCGCGCAGCTGGTCGCCGCAGTCGCAGCGCAGCGAGCCGAGCAGGTCGCCGGTGAAGCACTCGGAATGAATGCGGACCAGGGGCGCGGTCTCGGCTTCCGGCGCACCGACCAGCACGGCCAGGTGCTCGCGGCCGCCGTCGCGCGGCCGGAATGCGACGATCCGCGTGTTCTCCGACAGCGCCAGCGGCACGCGGGCCTCGGCGACGCGCACCAGCTCGCTGTCGACCCAGTCGGCATAGGCCGCCACCTGGGCCGGCGTGACGCGCCAGGGAATGCCGTCGCGCGCCCGCGCGAGCAGGGCGACCGGCATCAGGTGGGCCAGCTTGCAGAGCTTGAGCGCGACGCCCGCCTCGTCCAGCGACATCGGGCTGCTGGCCATCGAGGGCGGCGGCGCCGCCGCGCGCGTCGGGTCGGCGAGCGCCTGGATCTGCGCCAGATCGGCATCGCCGACGACGAGCGCCGAGACGTCGTCGCGGCGCTGGCGGGCCGCGCTGACCAGGCTCAGGCTCTCGCCGCCGGCGGCCTCGCGCAGGCGCGCAAGGTCGGCCTCGTCGAGGCATTCCGGCGAGGCCGCCAGCAGCGGGCCGCCCGGCGCCTCGATCACGACGGCGTCGCCGCTGCGCAGGGCGGCAAGGGCCTGCTGGACCGGGCGGGCCGCTTCCGCGCCAGTCATGAGGGGGGCTGTTCTCTGATCCATCGCTTCCCGTGGCCGCACGCGAACGGCCGCTCGGTCTTTCTTTGCTGACTCCCGCTGCCTATACATGGGGCAGCCACACCGGCCGGCAACGCAAGGGAGGCATGAGGCCCATGAGCGAGACGCTTTGGCGCGCATACGACAAGGCCGCGCTCGACCGGCAGATCAATCTGCGGGCGCGCACGCCCGAGCATGTCGAATACTTCGCCCGCTGGGCCGAGGAAAGCCGCCGCGTGCGCGCCCAGGCCGATTGCCGGCTCGACCTGCCCTACGGTGCCAAGCCGATGCAGACGCTCGACTTCTTCCCCGCGGGGCAGGCCGACGCGCCGCTCGTCGCCTTCGTGCACGGCGGCTACTGGCAGTCGCTCGACAAGGGAGACTATTCCTCCTTCGCGCCGGTCTTCCAGGAAGCCGGGATCGCCTACGCCTCGATCAACTACACCCTGGCGCCGGCGGCGCGGATCCCGCAGATGGTCGCCGAGGTCGAGGGCGCCCTGGCCTGGCTCTACGAGAACGCCGAGGAGCTCGGCTTCGACCGCGAGGGCATCGTCGTCGCCGGCCATTCCGCCGGCGGCCACCTGGCCGCCATGGCCGCGGTCTGCGACTGGTCGCGCCACGACCTGCCGCGCGACATGCTGCGCGGCGCCTGCGCCGTCTCCGGGCTGTACCAGCTCGAGCCGATCCGCCTGTCCTACCAGCAGGAGGTGCTGCAGCTCGACAACGCAGCCGTCGCCTCCTGCAGCCCGCAGGCGCTGATCCCCGAGGCGGGACCGCCGATGATCCTGGCGGTCGGCGAGGAGGAGCCCGAGGAGTTCATTCAGCAGCAGGACGAATTCCTGGCCGGCTGGGAGGCCCGCGGCAACCGCGCCATGGTGGTGCCGCTGCCCGGCCGTCACCACTTCAGTGCGGTCGACGCGCTCGGCGAAAAGGACCATGCGCTCCACCGGTCCCTATGCTATCTAGCGCAAAACGGGACGATTTCCTGAGTCTGGCCCGGTCTCGCACGGCCGGTCGGGCGAAGGCGGACCGAGGAGTGCCGAGCTGACCATGCGGACACCGGTTGCCAGAAAGATCCTGATCGTCGACGACGACGACAGCCTGCGCCAGTCGCTCGCCGAGCAGCTGCAGCTGCACGAGGAGTTCTCCGCGACCCAGGCCGAGAACGGCTGCCGGGCCCTCGACCTCGCCAAGGCCGATCACTACGACGCCATCCTGCTCGACGTCGGCCTGCCCGATCTCGACGGCCGGGAGGTCTGCCGGCTGCTGCGCCGCAACGGCGTCAAGTCGCCGATCGTCATGCTGACCGCGATGGACGGCGATTCCGACCAGATCCTCGGCCTCGACGCCGGCGCCAACGACTACGTCACCAAGCCCTTCAAGCTCGGCGTGCTGCTGGCCCGACTGCGCGCCCAGCTGCGCCAGCACGAGCAGAGCGAGGATGCGGTCTTCTCGATCGGCCCCTACACCTTCCGCCCGGCGGCCAAGCTGCTGCAGCACGGCGAGAACGGGCAGAAGGTGCATCTTACCGAGAAGGAGACGGCGATCCTCAAGTACCTCTACCGCGCCGGCGACCGCGCGATCGGCCGCGACACGCTGCTCGGCGAGGTCTGGGGCTACAACGCCGGGGTCACGACCCACACGCTCGAGACCCACGTCTACAGGCTGCGCCAGAAGATCGAGAGCGATCCCTCCAGCGCCCGGATCCTGGTCACCGAGCCGGGCGGCTACCGCCTGGTCCCCTGACCCCTTGCTTGGCCCGCCGCCGCCCACCGCCTACATAGGAAACGTCATGTCACAGACCGGGGACGGCCGGTGAGCGGCACAGACGATTTCTCCGTCACCTTCTGGGGGGTCCGCGGCTCGATCGCCTGCCCGGGCCCGGACTACAGCCGCTACGGCGGCAACACCTCCTGTCTGGAGGTGCGCTGCGGCGGACAGCTGCTGATCTTCGACGCCGGCACCGGACTGCGGCCGCTCGGCCAGAAGCTGGCCAAGGACTGCGGGCCCGACGGGCTCGACTTCGACATCTTCCTGACCCACACGCACATCGACCACATCGCCGGCGTGCCCTTCTTCGGGCCGCTGTTCGACAAGCGCAACCGCATCCGCCTGCACGCCGGTCACCTGGAGCCGGGCCTCGAGCTGCACCACGTGCTCTGCAAGTTCATGTCGGCGCCGCTGTTCCCGGTGCCGCCGACGATCTTCGCCGCGGACTGCAGCTTCGTCGACTTCGACTGCGGCCAGACCCTGACCCCGCGCCCCGGGGTGACCCTGAAGACCGCCGCGCTCAACCACCCCAACGGGGCCTGCGGCTACCGGGTCGAGTACGACGGCCGGGCGATCTGCTACGTCACCGACACCGAGCACCGCGAAGGCGAGCTCGACGCGACCGTCCTCGGGCTGATCGAGGGTGCCGATCTGGTCATCTACGATTCCAGCTACACCGACGCCGAGTATCCGCGCTACCGCGGCTGGGGCCACTCGACCTGGGAGGAGGGCGTGCGCCTCGCCGAGGCCGCCGGCGCCCGGCTCGCGATCTTCCATCACGACCCCTCGCACGACGACGGCTTCATGGACGCCGTCGCCGAGGCCGCGGAGGCGGCGCGGCCGGGCACGGTCGTGGCGCGCGAGGGCATGACCCTCTCGCCGTGAGCCTGCTCGACCAGCCTCTCGTCGCCGTTCCGGATCCGAAACGGTGACCCGTGCCTGGCGCCGGCGCCTGGCGCTCGGCCTGCCGACCCTGCTCGGCACCGCCCGGCGCGGCTTCTTCCTGCCGCATCGCTATGCCGGCCGCTGGCCGGCGCGGGTCCGCGACACCGCCTATCCCGAGCTGGCCGAGCGCTTCCGCGCCGCCGAGCCGGCCTTCCTCGCGCTCCTGGAGGCGATGGAGCGCCATGCCGGCGCGCTGCTCGCCATCGGCGCCGAGCCGCCGCCGGCGCCGCGCTGGCGCCAGAGCTGGTTCCCGCGCCTGGACGCTGCCGCCGCCTACGCGCTGCTGCGCGAACGCCGGCCGGCCCGCCTGGTTGAGGTCGGCTCCGGCCACTCGACCCGCTTCTTTCGCCGCGCCGCGCAGGACGGCGGCTTCGACCTGGCGCTGACGGCGATCGACCCGGCGCCGCGGGCGGACGTCGCAGCGCTGCCGATCACGCTGCACCGCCGCCTGCTGCAGGAAACCGGCCCGGCGCCCTTCGAAGGGCTGGCGGCCGGCGACGCCGTCTCGATCGATTCCAGCCATCTGCTGGTTCCGGGCAGCGACGTCGACCTGTTCTTCGGGCGGGTGCTGCCGCGCCTGCCGGTCGGCTGCCTGCTGCAGGTCCACGACATCTTCCTGCCCGACGACTATCCGGAGAGCTGGGACTGGCGCGGCTACAACGAGCAGCAGGTCCTGCCGCCGCTGCTCGAGAGCGGCGACTGGGCGTTGCTCTGGTCGAGCCGCTGGGCGGCGACGCGGCTGGCCGAGCGGGTCGCCGCCGGCGTCGCCGGGCACCTGCCGCTGCCGGAAGGCGCCTTCGAGACCAGCCTCTGGCTCGAGCGGCGGCGCTGATCCGCCGCCGCGCTCCCCGGGGAGGACCTCGCCGCCCGGTCACGGCCTTCTGATGCCCGCGTGTCCGGCACCCGGGCCATCTTGAGGCCGTGCAACGTCCGGGCGAGGCGCCCTAGACTGGCAGGCGCGGCCACAGGGCCGCGGGACGGGAGGCCGAAGCGGTGGTCGCCAGCGACATCACTCCTCGCGAGCCGAGGCCCTGGCGGGCCCGCCTGCTGCGTCGCAGCGACGTGCCCCTGCGCTTGCCGCAGCGCGTGCGCGACGCGATCCAGGAGCAGGAGGACCAGACCGAACGGCTGATCGGCTGGCTGCAGCTCTCGATCGTCGTGCTGTTCGGCGCGCTCTACCTGATCGCGCCCAAGACGGCGCCACGGGGGGGCGACCTCGAGGATACCGGGCTGGGCGGCGTCGGGCTCGAGCCGGTGCCGATCGCGCTCGGCGTCTACCTGCTGCTGACCGTGGTCCGCATCGCCTGGTCCTACCTCGGCCGGCTGCCGGCCTGGACTGTGGCGCTCTCGTCGGTCCTCGACATGGCGCTGCTGATGGCGCTGATCTGGTCGTTCCACCTGCAGTACGGCCAGCCGCCGTCGTTCTACCTGAAGGCGCCGACGCTGCTCTACGTCTTCATCTTCATCGCGCTGAGGGCCCTGCGCTTCGACGCGCGCTTCGTCGTCTGGTCCGGTCTCGTCGCCGCCGCGGGCTGGCTGGCGATGGTCGGCTACGTGGTCTTCTCGAACCCGGCCGACTCGATGATCACGCGCAACTACGTCGAGTACCTGACCTCCAACGCCATCCTGCTCGGCGCCGAGTTCGACAAGGTCATCTCGATCCTGGTCGTCGCCATCGTGCTCGGCGTCGCGCTGACCCGCGGCCGCAACCTGCTGATCCGGTCGGTCAGCGAGGGCATCGCCGCCCAGGAGCTGTCGCGCTTCTTCGCGCCGCAGGTCGCCCAGCGCATCAAGGGCGCCGAGCGCGCCATCGAGGCCGGCAGCGCCGAGATCTGCGACGCGGCGATCCTCAACTTCGACCTGCGCGGCTTCACCCGCCTGGCCGAAAGCGAGTCGCCGCAGGCGGTGCTGGCGATTCTCGGCGAGTACCAGGCCCGGGTCGTGCCGATCGTCCAGGCCCACGGCGGCTCGATCGACAAATACCTGGGCGACGGCATCATGGCCTCTTTCGGCGCGGCGCAGCGCAACGAGGCCTACGCCGCCGAGGCGCTGCGGGCCCTCGAGGCGGTGATCGAGGCGGCCGAGCGCTGGCGCGCCGAGCGCGAGGCCGCCGGCAAGCCGGCGCCGCGGGTCAACGGGGCGCTGGCGACCGGGCCGGTGCTGTTCGGCGCCGTCGGCACCGACAACCGCCTGGAGATCACCGTGATCGGCGACGCCGTCAACCTCTCGGCCAAGCTGGAGAAGCACAACAAGCGGGCGGGCAGCCTGGCCCTGGCCAGCGCCGAGGCCTACGCGCTCGCCTGCCGCCAGGGCTTCGAGCCGCGGCCGGCCCACGAGGCGCTGCCCGGCGAGACGGTCGAGGGCGTCGGCCAGCCGCTCGACCTGGTGCGACTAGCCTGAGGGCCGGATGTCGGCCGGCGGGACGCCGTTGCGGCCCTGCTCCTCGCCGATCACCAGGCGCGGCTCCAGGCCGAGCAGGCCGCACAGCCGCTTGAACTCGCGGATCTCGTCGGGGTGGTCGACGCCGTCGGCGCCGAGCACCAGGTAGGCGGCGCGCAGCAGCGTGCGGGCGTGCTTGTAGCGGCCCTGGAAGCGTTCGACCTTGCGGTAGAGCACCCGGCGTGCGCGCGGTCCCTCGAGCGGATCGGCGAGCAGCGCGCGGTACTGCTCGAACAGCGCCAGCGCCTTGTCGGCATCGAGCTCGCGCAGGATCGGCAGGCGGTCGAAGGCGCTGCGGATCGAGGCCTCCTCGGCCGGGTCGATCGCGCCGTCGGCCTCGGCGATGAGCAGGCAGGCGGCCAGCGTCGCGCGTTGGAACTCCTTGTCGCGGAAGCGGCGCAACTCGATCTCGAGCTTGGCCAGGAGCGGCGGCTGCATCGCGGGCGATCCTTCGGGAACGGGTCTCTCTTACTTGTAGGGGTCCGCCGCGTCGCGCAATCCGTCGCCGAGGAAATTGAAGGCGAGTACGACCAGCACGACCGGCACCCCTGGCAGCAGCAGCCAGGGATAGACGTTGATGACCGAGCTCGACTGCGCCTCGGTCAGCAGCACGCCCCAGGAGGTTACCGGCGGACGCAGGCCGAGGCCGAGGAAGGACAGCGCCGTCTCGGCCAGGATGATCGTCGGGATCGACAGCGTCGCCGAGGCGATCAGGTGGCTGGTGAAGCTGGGCAGCAGGTGGCGGCCGATGATCCGCGCCGGCCTGGCGCCCATCAGCTGCGCCGCCGTGGTGAAGTCCTCCTCGCGCAGCGAGAACAGCTTCGAGCGCACGGCGCGCGCCAGCCCGGGCCACTCCAGGAAGGCCAGGATGATGGTCAGGCCGAAGAACACGCCGATCGGCGACCAGGTCACCGGCAGGATCGCCGAGAGCGTCATGAACAGCGGGATCTCCGGAAACGAGCGGATGATCTCGATCGAGCGCTGCACGACGTTGTCGACCCAGCCGCCGTAGTAGCCGGCGAGGCCGCCGATGACGATGCCGAGCACGAGCGCCAGCGCGATGCCGATCAGCCCGATGGTCAGCGAGATGCGCGCCCCGTAGATGATCCGGCTCAGCACGTCGCGGCCCAGGCGGTCCGTGCCGAGCAGGAAGACCTCGCCGCCCTCGGCCGGGCAGAACAGGTGGAAGTCGGCCTCGAACAAGCCCCAGAACTCGTAGGGGTCGCCCGAGCAGAGGAAGCGCAGCGGCTGCACCTTGTCGGGGTTCGAGGTGTAGACGCGGCGCAGCGTCTCCATGTCGAGCTCTTGGTCGTAGCCGTAGACGAAGGGCCCGACCAACTCGCCCTCGTGGAACAGGTGCAAGGCCTGCGGCGGCGCGTAGATGAAGCCGGTGTGGCGGCTGTGCAGCTCGTAGGGCGCCTGCACCTCGGCGAACAGCACGAAGCTGTAGAAGAACAGCAGCACGCCGAGCGAGACCATGGCCAGGCGGTGGCGCCGGAACTTCCACCACATGATGGTCCACTGGTTGGCGAGGTAGTAGCGCTCCTGCTCGGGCGACATGGCGTCGCTCTCGTGCGGGTCGAAGGGCGCCTCGTCGACCCAGTGCGGCAGCGGCGCGCGCGGATCCGCTTCCGGGGAGCGGCGGTCGCCGCGCTCGATCCCGTCGCTCATTTCGTCGCTCCCCCGGTCAGGCGGATGCGCGGGTCGAGCGCGGCCAGCGCGATGTCGGAGAGATAGACGCCGACGACGACCAGCATCGACTGGAACATCAGGAAGGAGCCGGCGAGGTACATGTCCTGACTCTGCAGGGCGGTGACCAGCATCTGCCCGGTGGTGTTGAGGTCGAGCACGACCGAGATCACGGCCGCGCCGGAGATCACCTGCGGCAGCAGGTTGCCGATGTCGGCGATGAAGGGGTTGATGGCCAGGCGCAGCGGGTACTTGAACAGCAGGCGCACCGGCGGGACGCCCTTGGCCCGCGCGGTGACGACGTACTGCTTCTCCAGCTCGTCGAGCAGGTTGGCGCGCAGCCGGCGGATCATCGCCGCCGTCCCGGCCGTGCCGATCACCACGACCGGCACCCAGAGATGCGCGAGCACGGAGCCGACCTTGGCGAGAGACCAGGGCTGGTTGATGTACTCGGGATCCATGAGCCCGCCGATCGAGGTGCCGAACCACTCGTAGGCGAGGTGCAGCAGGATCAGGCCGAGCAGGAAGTTCGGCGTCGCCAAGCCGAGCAGCCCGATGAAGGACAGCGTGTAGTCGCCCAGCGAGTACTGCCTGACCGCGGTGTAGACGCCGATCGGGAAGGCGACGAGGTAGGTGAAGACGATCGAGGCGGTGGCGACCACGACGGTCAGCAGCAGGCGGTCGCCGACGACGTCCGAGACCGGCAGGCGGTACTCGAAGGAGTAGCCCAGGTCGCCCTGCACGAGCCCCCAGACCCAGAGGAAGTACTGCTCGAGGAAGGGCTTGTCGAGGCCGTACTGCTGGCGCAGGAACTCGATCTTCGCCGGGTCGACGGCCTCGCCCTGGGCCTGCAGCTCGGCGATGTAGGTCTCCAGGTAGTCGCCCGGCGGCAGCTGGATGATGACGAAGATGATGAAGGAGATCACCAGCAGCGTCGGCACCATCATGAGCAGGCGGCGCAGGGTATAGGCCAGCATCCCGCGTACCCCTCAGCCGGTCCGGCGCAGGCTGGCGTCGGGCTGCCCGGTCGCCGGGTCGAAGCGCACGAAGTGGCCCTCCCCGACGTCGATCAGCTTCGGCCGCGTCGTGCCGTCGGTGGTGAAGGGCGCCGGCCAGGCCGCCGGCTCCGAGGCGCGACCCTCCATCAGCGCGGTCAGGTCGAGCGGCTTGGCGAGGTTGGGCTCGGGCACCGCGGCGAGCAGCGCCTGCGTGTAGGGATGCAGCGGCTGCTTGAAAAGCTGCTCCTTGGGCGCCAGCTCGACCAGCCGGCCGCGGCACATCACGGCGATCCGGTCGGCGATGTAGTCGACGACCGCCAGGTTGTGGCTGATGAACAGGTAGGTCAGCCCCAGCTCGTCGCGCAGGTCCTTGAGCAGGTTCAGGATCTGCGCCTGGATCGAGACGTCGAGCGCCGAGACCGGCTCGTCGCAGATCAGCAGTTCGGGGCGCAGCGCCAGCGCGCGGGCGATGCCGATGCGCTGGCGCTGGCCGCCCGAGAAGGAGTGCGGGTAGCGCTTGAGGTGGCGCACGTCGAGCCCGACCAGGCGCATCAGCTCCTTGACCAGCTCGGCGCGGCTGGCGTCGTCGCCGATGCCGTGGATGACCAGCGGCTCGCTGATGATCTCGAACACCGTCATGCGCGGGTTCAGGGAGGAGTAGGGGTCCTGGAAGACGAACTGCATGCGCCGCCGGTGGGCGTTCAGCGCGTCGCCCTCGAGCGCCCGCACGTCGATCGCCTCGTCGCCGTCGTTGAAGGTGATACGGCCCGAATCCGGGGTCAGGGCGCGCATGATCATCTTCGAGACGGTGGTCTTGCCGCAGCCCGATTCGCCGACCAGGCCGAGGCACTCGCCGCGGCGGATCTGGAACGAGACGTTGTCGACCGCCAGCACGCGGTCGGTCGTCTTGCTGCCCCAGCCCGACTTGCGGATCTCGAACTCCTTGCGCAGCTCCTCGACCTCGAGCAGCGGCGCCGCCTGCGCGTGGTCCGGGCGCGCCGCCTTCCAGTGGCGCAGCAGCTCGCTGTCGGAGTCGGTCTGGATCTCGCGCAGCGGCACCAGCCGCTCGTCCGCGCCCATGTCGAAGCGCGGCACCGCGTGCAGCAGCGCCTTGAGGTAGGGGTGGCGCGGGTCGCGGAAGATGTCCTCGACCCGGCCGCTCTCCATGACCCGGCCGCGGTACATGACCACGACCTCCTCGGCCATGTTCGCGACCACGCCGAGGTCGTGGGTGATCAGCAGGATCGCCATGCCGAGCTCGGCCTGCAGGTCCTTGAGCAGCTTGAGGATCTGGGCCTGGATGGTGACGTCGAGCGCGGTCGTCGGCTCGTCGGCGATCAGCAGCGCCGGACGGCAGACCAGCGCCATCGCGATCACCGCGCGCTGGCGCAGCCCGCCCGACAGCTCGAAGGGATAGGTCTTGAGCGCGCGCTGCGGATCGGGAAAGCCGACCAGGTGCAGCATCTCGCGGACCAGCTCCTCGGCCTCGCGTCCGCCGATCCTGCGGTGCAGCTCCAGGGCCTCGCCGACCTGGTTGCCGATGGTATGCACCGGCGACAGCGAGGTCATCGGCTCCTGGAAGACGATCGACAGGCGGCCGCCGCGCAGCTCGCGCATCGCCCGCGAGTTGCGATCGAGCCGGGCGATGTCGACGACGCGGCCGTCCTGCAGCGGGTCGGCGAAGAGGATGCGCCCGCCGCGGATCCGCGCGCTCTTCGGCAGGATGCCGAGGATCGACTGGCTGACCACCGACTTGCCGGAGCCGGACTCGCCGACCAGCGCCACGGTCGAGCCCGGGCGCACCCGGAAGGAGACGCCGCGCACCGCCGCCAGCTCGCCTTCCGGCAGGCGGAAGCCGACCTCGAGGTCCTCGACCCTGAGCAGATCCGTCACCGCATCCCCGCTCAGATCTCGAAATCGGGGTCGCTGACCGGCCGCGGCGTCTCGCTGTCCGCGTCGATGCCGATGGCCAGCAGGTTGCCGGCGGTCGTCGGGTCGATCGACAGCCCGTTCTGCCGCGCGGCGCGCGCCGACCACCAGGCGATGTCGCGGAAGCCGGCGATCGAGGACTCCAGCTTCAGGCGCTGCTCCGGACCCTGCAGCGTCAGCTCGAGGAAGCCGCCGCTGCGGCTCTTGCGCTGGCGGTGGCTGCCGAAGTAGCGCAGGCGCAGCGCGGTGAGCTGGTCCCAGGGCAGGGCACGGGCGCCGGTGACGCTGCGCGTGTAGATGCCCTCGTCGTTGACCGCGACCTCGGTCAGGTGCTGGCGCACCGTGCGCAGGCCGAAGGCCGAGAAGGCGAGGGCGAGGCCGCCGAAGATCAGCGCCATCACCCAGGTCACCGAATCGGCGGCGAGCAGCACGGCCAATCCAAAGGCGACGCCCACGCCGGAGCGCAGGTAGTCGCCGACCAGTCGGTTCGGCGGGTAGCGGTAGAAGTCGGTCACCGCCGCGCTCATCCTTCCTCCCTGCCAGCAGCGCGGCGCACTATAGCAGTCCTCTGCGCCACGATCTCGGCCGAGTGGCGCGCGCCGTCGAGATTCATCGCGACGCCCGGTCGCGCCCGCGCCGCCGCGGCCTCTGCGGCCTCGGCGAGGCGCGCCGGCGACAGCGCCGCCTCGTCGAGCACCGACAGCCAGCCGCGCGCGGCGAAACGGGCGGCGCGCGTCGCCTGTTCGGTCTCGCCGGCCTCGGCGTAGGGCACGACGAGGCTGCGCGCGCCGGCGGCCAGAGCCTCGAGCAGGGTGTTGACGCCGGCCTGGCTGATCGACAAGCGGCATCGCCCGAGCAGGGCCGGGAAGTCCGGCCGGGCTGCCTCGACGACCACGCCCGCCGCCCCTCCGGCGTCGGCCGCGGCGCGCAGCCGCTCGCCCGCCGCGGCCGGCAGGTTGGGGCCGAGCAGCAGGCGCCAGCGCAGCGCGCCGAGCCGCGGACAGAGCGCCCGGGCGGCCAGGGCGGTCTCCAGAAGCCGCAGGCCGAAAGCGCCGCCGCCGGCCGAGACCAGCACCTCGTCGCGGCCCGCCTCCGGCTCGGCCCCGGCGGCCTCCGGGTCCGGCCGCGTCACGACGTAGCCGGTGTAGCGCAGCCGGTCGCCCAGCTCTTCGACGAAGGCGAAGCTCTCCTCGAAGGCGAGCAGCGTCGGGTCGCCATGCACCAGGATCTCGTCG
Source organism: Alphaproteobacteria bacterium (assembly GCA_030433005.1). Taxonomy (GTDB): domain Bacteria; phylum Pseudomonadota; class Alphaproteobacteria; order Kiloniellales; family DSM-21159; genus Tistlia. Next base: position 28,701 of record JAUILQ010000002.1, on the reverse strand, counting down.
AAGGGCGCCGCAGCGTCCAGCATCCAGCGCTGGCGCTCGGCCGGCTTGGCGACCAGCAGGTCGCGCACCGAGGCGAGCAGCGCCGGCCGCGGCCAGGCGACCTGCGCGGCGGCGAGCAGGGCCTCGGCCTCGGCGCGCAGCACGCGCCGGCCAAAAGGGTACATCTCGGTCATCACGACCGCCGGCCGGCGCGCCTCGAGCAGCGCGAGCAGCCGCCGCCGCCGCTCGGCCAGCAGCGCCTCGCCGGCCGGCGCGCCCGCGTCGTCGAGCAGGCTGCGGAAGTCGCCGTCGCGGGTGTGCAGGGCCGGCAGCTGCGCGAAGGCGACGCCGGCCTCGCTCAGGGTCTCGGCCAGCCGGGGCACCGGCCGGCCGCCGGAGACCAGGGTCACCGGCAGCCCCTGCGCGCGGCAGGCGAGGGCGATCGCCGCGGCGCGCCGCAGGTGGCCGATGCCGAACAGGTGGGTGACCCAGAGTAGCAGGCCGTCGCTCGCCTTCCCCGTCGGCGCCCCCGTCACGCCGCCAGCTCCCGCAGAATCGCGTCGAGGCGGCGGCTCGCGGCCGGCAGGTCGTGGCGCGCCGCTACGCGCCGGGCGGCTGCCGCGCCGAGTCGGGCGCGCAGCGCCGGATCGTCGAGCAGTCGGGCCAGGTCGGCGGCGAACAGCGCCGGGTCGTCGCGACCGGTCAGCAATCCCGTCTCGCCGTCGGCGACCACCGCGGAGACGCCGATGCCGTGGCCGGCGACGACCGGCCGGCCCGCCGCCTGGGCCTCGAGCAGGGCCATGCCGTAGGCCTCGTCGATCGCCGGCCAGGCCAGCAGGTCGGCGCTGGCGTAGGCGCAGGCGAGGGCCTCGTCGTCCAGCGCGCCGGCCAGCACGACGCGTTCTCCGAGCGGTGCCAGGGCCGACTCGACCTCGCCGCGCGCCGGGCCGTCGCCGACGACGAGCAGCTGCCAGGCCTGGCCCGCGAGCCGTTCCAGGGCGGCAACGAGCAGCCGGTAGGAGGCGAGCTTGGCGCCGGGGCGCATCATCCCGACGGCCAGAATCCAGGGCTGCGCGGAGTCGAGCGCCGGCCAGCGTGCGCGCGCGGCGACGGCCGTCCGGTAGGGGGCGGCGTCCAGGAAGGGCGGCAGGTCCCGCAGCTTGGCGGGGTCCGGCAGGCAGGCGATGTTCGCCGGATTGATCGGCAGCACGACGGCCGCCTGGTCCAGCGCCTCGAGGGTCGCGCGGAAGCCGAGGTCCCAGGCGCCGCCGGCCCGCTTCGGCGCGACCGAGGCCTCGGCGACCAGGTAGGGGATGCCGAGCCGCCGGCTGACCGCCGGGCCGATCCAGTCCGGCGCCTTGTAGTACAGATGGTAGGTGAACCAGAGGTCGGGCCGCGGCCGGCGGCCCTGCTCGACCGCCGTGCAGTAGCGCTCGGCGAGCCGGGCGCCGAGCGCCTGCAGGCGCCGCTGGCGGGCCGGATCGCCGGCGGGATCGCGGCTGCGCAGCCGGCTGGCCAGGGTCACCTCGTGGCCGGCAAGCCGCAGCGCCTGCAGCAGGCGGCGCGCCATGGCGCGGTCGCCCGAGGGCACGGGGTCGTCGGGCGGCTTGAGCGGGGCGTGGAAGGCGACGCGCATGGCCGGACTCGGCGAGCTCCTGACCTAATCGGCGGCGATCTGGGTACGCGGCGCCAGCCGCTCGACCAGGCGGGCGACGTTGGACTCGAAGTCGAAGGCCTTGCGCACCCGCGCCGCGCCGGCGGCGCCGAGGCGGGCGCGCTCGGCCGGGTCGGCGATCAGGCCGGCCAGCGCCTCGGCGAGCGCGGCCGGGTCGCGCGGCGGCACCAGGCGGCCGGTTTCGCCCTCGACGATCAGCTCGGGAATCGCCGAAAAGCGCGTCGAGAGACAGGCCAGGCCCTGGCTCTGGGCCTCCATCAGCACGTTGGGCAGGCCGTCGCGGTCGCCGTCGCCGGCCTCGCGCGAGGCCAGGACGAAGAGGTCGGCGGCGCGGCAGGCCGCGATCACCTCCTCCTGGGCGCGCGGGCCCAGCCACACAATGCGCCCCGACAGGCCGAGCGCCTCGGCGCGCCGCTTGAGGGTATCGGCGAGCGCGCCGCCGCCGATGTGGGTGAGCCGCCAGGACAGGGTCTCCGGCAGGCGCGCCAGCGCGTCGAGCAGGTCGTCGTAGCCCTTCTTCTCGACGGCCCGGCCGATCGAGAGCAGACGCACGGGATCGCCCGGGTCGGCCCCGTCTCGCGCCGGCCGCTGGCCCGGCGGCGGCGGAAAGCGCGAGAGGTCGAGCCCGTGATAGAGCAGCGACACCCGGCCGGGATCCGGCGCCAGCGCGGCCAGGTGGTCGCGGCCCACCGCGGTGCAGGTGACCAGCCAGTCGAGCTCGGCCAGCTTCTCGCGCTTCTCCCACTCGGGCGTCGTCCAGATGTCCCGGGCGTGCGCCGAGGCCGCCCAGGGCAGGCCGCGCAGCAGCGCGGTATAGCGCGCGACCGAGCCGGGCGTGTGCAGGAAGTGGACGTAGAGCCGCTCGGTCTCCGGGCCGAGCTCGGCCGCGGCGACGCAGGCCTGGCCGAAGCGGCGCAGGCGGCCGCGCGTCGGGTCGCGGCGCAGGTCGGCGAGGAAGCGCCGGCGGGCGGCGCGGTAGCCGGGCAGGCGGCGGGCCCGGCGCCAGCCGCTCAGCACCCTGAGCGGCGCCTCGTGCAGGTACTCCGGCAGGTAGCGCAGCGGCGCGGTGATCTCGCGGTGCACCGGGTGGCTCGCCAGATCGGTCGGGCGGCGCAGCGAGACGATCTCCAGCTCGATGCCGGCGCGCTGCAGCGCCAGGATCTCCTGGGCGATGAAGGTCTCGGACAGGCGCGGGTAGCCCTTCAGGAAGACGGCGAGTCGCGGCATGGCGTCGCTGGTGTGCGGGGCGCTCTTCCCGCCGTCAAGCGCGTTGTGCCGCCGGACCGGCCGGAGAGGCCGCGAGCGAGAGGCGGCTCAGGACAGCTGGGCGGCCGAGAGCGGGCGGTGGCGGCCCTGGGCGACGCGGTGGCGGGCGAGGCGCACCACCGACTTGCGGCCGTCGAGCAGCCCGGGCACGACCCGCTCCGAGGGCTTCGACTGCTGCGGCAGGTTGCGCAGCGCCGTCGCCATGGCCTGCGGGTCGCGCCGGCCCTGGTCGTCGAGCATGCGCAGCAGGCCGAGCTCCTGGGCGCGGGTCGCGCGCATCAGCTGCTCGCGGCGCGGCTCCTGGCGCGGCACGATGATCGCCCGCTTGTCGAAGGACAGGACCTCGCAGAAGGTGTTGTAGCCGCCCATGCCGACGACGCCAACGGCCCGCGCCATCAGGCTTTCGAGATGGGCCGAGAAGGTGATCGCCTCGACCTTGTCCAGGCGGTTGACCCGGCGCAGGAAGTCGCTCTGCAGCTCGGAGCCCATGAAGGGGCCGAGCACGATCAGCGCCGGATGGGGAATGCGCGGGTCGCTCTCGTAGGCGCGCAGCACCCAGTCGACGATCTGCTCGCCGTCGCCGCCGCCGCCGACCGTCACCAGAACGTAGGGCTCGCTGATCTTCTCGAGCTGGACCTCGGGGGCGTGCTCCGAGATCGCCCGGCGCAGGTAGCCGGTGTAGCTGACCCGCTTGCGCACGCCGGCCGGCACCGACAGGCCCTCCAGCGGGTCGCAGATCTGCGGCAGGCCGTAGACCCAGATGTCGTCGTAGTAGCGCTCGAGCGCCGGCAGCGCGTTCTTGCGCGCCCACTCGCTGGCCAGCAGCTCGGGGTCGTCCATGACGTCGCGCAGCCCGAGCACGCAGGGCACGCCGCGCGCGCGCAGCAGCTCCAGCGTCGGCGCGACCTCGCCGCGCAGGCCCAGCGGCTCCTTGTCGACCAGCAGCAGGTCGGGGTCGAAGATGTCGGCGGTGTGCTTGATGATCGAGGCGCGCAGCGCCAGCGTCTGCTCGACGTCGAGCGGCAGCTTGAGCGAGACGTAGTCGCCGTCGCGCAGCTTGATGACGCCGGGTATGCGCACGAAGTCGACGCGGTTCTGGAAATCGAAGCTGCCGATGATCGGCGAACCCGAGAGGATCAGGACCGAGAGGTCGCTGTCGGCCTCGACCAGGGCGTGCGCGATCTCGCGGCAGCGCCGCAGGTGGCCCAGGCCGAAGGAGTCGTGGCTGTAGACGAGTATGCGCACGCCGTCGCGGCCTTCCCTCATCGCCTGGACTCCCCCCGGACCCCGCCTCGGCGTCTGCTGCGGCCCGACTATGGCACAGGCGAAGGCGGTGCCAAAGCGGGAGTTGGCACCCGCCGGGTCGGCATCCGACGACAGGGCACCCGGCGAGTTGGCGTGGCGCCGACGTCGGGCTAAGCTCGCGCCCGGCAGCCAGGGGACCGCCGCGGAGACGACGCCGCGGCGCGGTCGTCGGTTCTGGCGGGCAGGGGGCGATGGAGCCGAATCTCTTCAAGTACGTCTGGCGCCACAGCAAGCGCGACCAGCTGGCGATCCTGCTGCTCGTGCTGGTCTCGCTGCCGTTCTATTTCCTGTCGCTCAACCTGCCCAAGCAGATCGTCAACGAGGGCATCCAGGGCCAGGGCTTCGAGTCGATCGCCGACACCACGGTGCACGGGCGCATCGAGCTGCCGCTGAGCGAGACGCTGTTCGGCGAGCCGCTGCTGCTGTTCGAGGGCTTCCGCCTCGACCAGGTCGACACGCTGCTGTTCCTGTCCTTCGCGTTCCTGGCGCTGGTCTGCGTCAACGGCGTCTTCAAGTTCGTCATCAACACCTCGAAGGGCCGCCTGGGCGAGCGCATGCTGCGCCGGCTGCGCTACGAGCTGGCCGACCGGCTGCTGCGCTTCCGCCTCGGCCAGCTGCGCCGCATGAAGGGCCCCGAAGTCGCGACCATGATCAAGGACGAGGTGGAGCCGCTCGGCGGCTTCATCGGCGACGCCTTCGTCACGCCGGCCTTCCTGGGCGGCCAGGCGATCACGGCGATGGTCTTCATCATGTCGCAGTCGCTGTGGCTCGGCCTGGTCGCCGGCGGCATCGTGCTGATCCAGGCGCTGCTGATCCCGCGCCTGCGCATCCCGATCCTGCGCCTCGGCAAGCAGCGCCAGCTGACCGCGCGCCAGCTCGCCGGGCGCATCGGCGAGGTCATGGACGGCGCCGTCGAGATCCACGCCAACGACGGCTCGAACTACGAGCGCGCCGAGCTGACCAGCCGCCTCGGGCGCATCTTCGACATCCGCTTCGAGATCTACCAGCGCAAGTTCTTCGTCAAGTTCCTCAACAACTTCCTGAGCCAGCTGACGCCCTTCATCTTCTATCTCGGCGGCGGCCTGCTGGCGATCTACGGCCAGCTCGACATCGGCGCCCTGGTCGCGGTGATCGCCGCCTACAAGGACCTGCCGGGGCCGATCCGCGACCTGATCAACTGGGAGCAGCAGCGCAACGACGTCCAGATCAAGTACGACCAGGTGATCGAGCAGTTCCAGCCGACCGACATCCTGGAGCCGGAGCGCCAGGACCCCGAGGTCGCCGCCGCGGCGCTGGCCGGCGCGGTCGCCGTCTCGAGCCTGTCGCTGATCGACGACAACAACGTGCGCCACGTCGACGCCGTGACCTTCGAGCTGCCGCTCGACCGGCACGTCGCGCTGGTCGGCGACGGCACCAGCGGCAAGGATCACCTGACGCTGCTGGTCGCCGGGCTGTTCCCGCCGAGCAGCGGCAAGATCCGCATCGGCGGCACGGACGTGCAGGACATGCCGGAGGCGCTGCTCGGCCGGCGCATCGGCTATGTCGATCCCAGCGCCTACCTCTTCGCCACGACCCTGCGCGACAATCTGGTCTACGGCCTGCGCCACCGTCCGCTGCGCGAGGCCGAGCAGGACCCCGAGGCGCTCGAGCGCTGGAAGGCGCAGCTGGCCGAGAGCCGCCGGGCCGGCAACTCGCTGTTCCACCTGGAGGCCGACTGGACCGACTACGAGGCGGCCGGCTGCTCCGGGCCCGAAGAGCTGCTGGCGCGCATCCTGGAGATTCTCGAGGCCGTCGACCTGGAGGAGGACGTCTACCGCTTCGGCCTCAACGGCGCGATCGATCCCGCCGCCCAGCCCGACGTCGCCGAGCGGCTGCTGGAGGCCCGCGACGCCCTGGCCCGGCGGCTGGCCGACCAGGACCGCGAGGACCTGGTCGTGCGCTTCGACGCCGGGCGCTACAACGCCAACGCCTCGCTCGCCGAGAACCTGCTGTTCGGCACGCCGAAACGGCCCGACTACGCCGCCGAGGCGCTGGTCGACAACGCGCTGGTCCGCGACGCGCTGGAGCGCGCCGGCCTGTCGGCGCTGCTCGGCGAGAAGGGTCTGGCGATCGCCCGCACCATGGTCGAGATCTTCGCCGACCTGCCGCCGGGCCATCCCTTCTTCGAGCAGTTCTCCTTCATCGACGCCGACGACCTGCCCGAGTTCCGCCAGCTCGTTACGAGAGCGGAACAGCGGGGCATCGACCAGCTGCCGACCGAGGACCGGCGCCGGCTCAAGGCGCTGCCGTTCCGCTACATCGAGGCGCGCCACCGCCTCGGCCTCGTCGACGACGCCTTCGCGGCCGGCGTCGTCGAGGCGCGCCGCCTGATCGCCGAGGCGGTGCGCGCCAAGGACCCCGGCGCCGTCGAGTTCTACGACGCCGGCACCTACAACGCCGCCGCCTCGATCCTCGACAACGTGCTGTTCGGCCGCCTGGTCTATGGCCAGGCCGGCGCCGAGGAGGCGATCGGCACGGCGGTGCGCGAGACGCTGGACAGCCTCGGCCTCAGGCCCTCGGTCTGCGCGGTCGGGCTGGACTTCGAGGTCGGCGTCGGCGGCAAGCGGCTGTCGGCGACCCAGCGCCAGAAGGCGGCGATCGCGCGCGCGCTGCTCAAGCGGCCGGACCTTCTGGTGATCAACCAGGCGACGGCGGTGATGGACGGCGCGACGCGGGCGCGGCTGGTCGCCAACATCCTGGCGCTCTGCGAGGGCCGCGGCGTGATCTGGGCGATCGAGCGCGCGGCCCTGGCCGAGCGCTTCGACACGGTGCTGGTGATGCGCGCCGGGCGGCTGCTCGACCAGGGCGGCTTCGCCGAGGTCAGCGAGCGCAGCGAGGACCTGAAGCTGCTGCTCGCCGAAGACTGAGGCGAGGGGACGGGGCGGCGGATCGTTCCGTCGCCGGATCGAAAGTGCGGGTGACGAAGGAGAGGTGCCGATGAGCCTGGACCAGGAAGTGGCGACGTTGCGGCGCATTCCGCTGTTCGCCAACATCGATCCGGCGCGTCTCAAGCTGATGGCCTTCGCCAGCCAGCGCATGGTCTTCAAGGACGGCCAGGCGCTGTGCCGCCAGGGCGACGCCGGCGACGCCGCCTACATCATCATCGAAGGCAAGGCGGACGTGGTCATCGACACCGCCGACGGGCCGCTGAGGGTCGCGGCGGTCGGCAGCAACGACATCGTCGGCGAGATCGCCATCCTGATCGACGTCCCGCGCACCGCGACGGTGCAGGCGACCGGCGAGGTCGTCACCCTCAAGATCACCAAGGACCTGTTCTTCCGCATGGTCAGCGACTTCCCCGAGATCGCCATCGAGGTCATGCGGGTGCTGGCGCACCGCCTGGAGAAGACCAACGAGCAGCTGCGCGAGGCGCGCGGCTGACAACGATCGTCTTCCGGAATGATCCGATCCCGGAACGATTGGCCGTCCCGGCCGTTCAGGCCAGGTCGACGATCACCGGCACGTGGTCGGACGGCCGCTCCCAGGTCCGGCTCTCGCTGAAGATCTCCAGCCCGGTGACGGCCGAAAGCGCGGATTCGCTGGCCAGCGCGTGGTCCAGCCGCCAGCCGTAGTTCTTCTCGAAGGACTGCGGGAAGCGATAGCCCCACCAGCTGTAGAGCGGTTCCGGTTCCGGAACGAAGTGGCGGCCGAGGTCGGTCAGGTGGCCCGCCTCCAGCAGCGCCGCGATGCGCTGGGATTCGCCGGGCGTGTGGCCGACGCTGCGCAGCAGGCGCTTGTGGTTCCACACGTCGTTCTCCAGCGGCGCGACGTTGAGATCGCCCAGGATCAGGCACTTGCGGCCCTTCGCCTCGATCTTCGACCAGGCCGCCATCTCCTCCAGGAACTGCAGCTTGTGGGCGAACTTGTCGTTCCGTTCCGGATCCGGAATAGGCCCGCCCGAGGGCACGTAGAAGCAATGCACCTCGAAGTCGCCGTCGGTCACCACGCTGACGTGGCGCTTGTCGTCGCGCTCGCACCAGATGCGGTGGTCGGTGGCGCGGAAGGGCTGCTTCGAGAGCACGGCGACGCCGTTGTAGGACTTCTGGCCGCGGCGCTGCTGGTGGGGATAGCCGAGCGCGGCGAGTTCCTCGGCGGGAAACAGGCTGTCGTCGACCTTGGTCTCCTGCAGGCAGATCAGGTCCGGGGCGCGCGCCTGCACGAAGCGGGCGAGGTGGTCCAGCCGCTGCCGCAGCGAGTTGACGTTCCAGGTCGCGATGCGCACGAAGGTCCCCCTGATGGTCGAAGCTTGGCGGCCGAAGGACCGCGGGGGCGCAGGCTAGCGGCGCGGGCCCGGTGCCGGAAGGTCCGAGATGTCGCCGGAGCCCGGGGCCGGCCGAGACGCGGCCGCGAAAGCGCAAAAAAAAGGAACGCCCGGTCGGGGGGCAGCCGGGCGTTCCTCGCTCCAAGGAGCGCGTGGGACCTGTCAGGGGATCCAGGTAGCTCCCACGTTGATGCGGGACCGTTGCAGTCCCGTCTTGTTACCTTGAGATAAGCAACCCGGGCGGCGGCGCAATCCCTGCGGCAGCCCGCCGCACGAAGATTCCGTCCCGCGACGCCGACCTACTGGGCGGCGGTCGCGAAGCGGCCCAGGCGCTCGCGCGCGGCGGCGCCGAAGGCGCGGAACATCGCCGTCGAGACCGGATCCTCGAGCACCTTGTACTCGGGATGCCACTGCACGCTGAGGGCGAAGCCGCGCGCGCCGGCGACGCTGACCGCCTCGATCGTGCCGTCGGCGGCGCGGCCCTCGACCGTCAGGCCGGGGGCGAGGCGGTCGATTGCCTGCCAGTGCAGAGAGTTGACCTCGATCTCGTCGCGGCCGGCGATGCGCGCCAGCCGGCCGTCGGGCTCGAGCGCCACGCCGTGCCGCTTGCCGTACTGCACGTCCATCTCGTCGTGCTGCGGCCGGCGGTGGTCCATGCGCCCCTCGAGCTCGTGGACCCGGGCGTGCAGCGTGCCGCCCAGGGCGACGTTGAGCTCCTGGTGGCCGCGGCAGATCGCGAACAGCGGCAGGCCGGCCTCCAGCGCCGCCTCGATCAGCGGCAGGGTCGTCGCGTCGCGGGCCTCGTCGTGCGGCTCGTGCTCGGGCGTCGGCGCCTGGCCGTAGCGGCTCGGGTGGACGTTCGAGGGACTGCCGGTCAGCACCAGGCCGTCGAGCCGCTCGATCACGGCGCGCGGGTCGACCAGCTCGGCGAGCGAGGGCAGCATCACCGGGAGGCCTTCGCTGGCCAGCGCGACGGCACGCACGTACTTGTCGCCGATGGTATGGAAGTCCTGGCCGCTCAGCGGCTTGACGCAGGCCGGCAAGCCGATCAGCGGCTTCGGCCCCTGGAAGAAGCGGGCGGCGGGGGCGGCGGTATCCATGCCCTAGAAGTAGCCACTGCCCCGGGCGCCCGCAAGCCGTGGCCTGCGGCGGACTGTCGCGACGCGCGCCGCCGCGGCCGGCGTCACGCCTTGTTGTCTTGCTCCGGCCGCGGGGGCCTGACATCTCACAAGCGATGGAGCAGTTCCTCGAGCAGTCGCTGGCCTTCAAGGGCCTCGTCGTCGGGGCCTGGCTGGCGGTGCTGTTCGCCGCCGAGCGCTGGCGCCCCGCCGCGCCGGCGCCCGCCGTGCGCGACGGCGAGCCGGGCGGCGGCTGGCACCGCCTGCTGCGCAACGGCGGGCTCTGGGCGGCGACGCTGCTGCTGTCGCCGCTGGTCGTGCTGCCGCTGACCGCCTGGGCGGCGCAGCACGCCCTGGACTGGCGGCCGTCCTGGTGGAGCGGCCCCGGCGGCTTGCTGCTCGACCTGCTGCTGCTCGACCTGCTGATCTACTGGTGGCATCGCGCCAACCACGAGCTGCCGCTGCTCTGGCGCTTCCACGAGGTCCATCACCTGGACCGGACCCTGGACACGACCAGCGCGCTGCGCTTCCACTTCGGCGAGGTGCTGCTGTCGGCGGCCGCGCGCGCGGGCGTCGTCGTGCTGCTCGGCATCCCCTTCGTCTCGGTCCTGGTGTTCGAGACGCTGGTGCTGCTCTCGACGATCTTCCATCACTCGAACCTGCGGCTGCCGGCGGGCCTGGAGCACGCGCTCTCGCGCCTCGTCATCACGCCCTCGATCCACTGGGTGCACCACCACGCCCGGCGCGCCGACACCGACTCGAACTACGGCACGATCCTGTCGCTCTGGGATCCGCTGTTCGGCACGCGCAGCGCCATCTCCCGCCGGCCGGAGATGGCGATCGGCGTCGAGCGGCGGCGCGAGCTGGGCTTCGTCGGGCTGCTGCTGCGGCCGTTCCAGGGCGGCAGCCGGCCGGAGCGGCCGCGCGCCGCAGCCGGAAGCGACTGACCGGGCCGCCGGCCGGCGCGCCCGGTCCTCAGCGGCTGTTGCGCTGGTGGCTGGAGCCGCTGAAGCCTTCGAGCTGCTTCTCGTCGAACATGTCGGAATCGAGCTCGACGCCGTAGCGCGGATCCTCCAGGGCGACCTGCACCGAGACGCCGGCCGCGTCGACGATCTCCCAGCCGCGGAAGTGCATGGGATTGAGCGAGAAGACCAGGTTCACCGTGCCGCGGTCGGCCTCGCCCTGCTGGGCCACGCGCACGACCAGCACGCGCTCGTCGCGCTTGACCCAGAGCACGTCGAGGCCGTCGCCGAAGGTGATCTCGTCGCGCAGCAGGAACCACAGCGGCGTCTCGAAGGTCGGCAGCTGCCGGGCCTCCTGCAGGTCGCGGTCGTAGTAGGTCAGCTCGTAGCCGTCGGCGATCATCACCACCGGGTGCGGCGCGTCGTACTCGAAGCGCAGGTAGTCCGGCCGGTCGATCGCCAGGAAGCCGGTCGCCTCCGTGCCGTTCGAGGCGGTCTGGCGGAAGCGGCTGTACATCGTGTCGATGCCGTTGAGGTACTGCTCGACCCGCTGCAGCGCCGCGCGGTCGTCGGCGCTCAGCGATTCGCTCAGGGTCTGGGCCGCCGCCCGGTCGGTGCCGGGCAGGCCGTCGGCCATCCCGAGAGCGCCGAGCAGCAGGCCGCCGGCAAGCAGGAAATCGCGTCTGTTCATCACTGGAGGCTTCCTCGCTGACAAGTCCCGTATATGGGAAACGTCGCGCGGAAAGCAGCCCGTCGATTGAGGCAAGTCCAAGGCAGCGGCGTGCGGCCCTGCCCCCTGCCCGCACCGGCCCGGAGCTGCGGGCGCGACGTCGGCGGTCACCGCTCCGGCAGCAGCACCTCGCGCTTGCCGACGTGGTTCGCCTCGCTGACAACGCCCTCGGCCTCCATTCGTTCAACCAGGCGGGCCGCCCGGTTGTAGCCGATCTGCAGCTGGCGCTGGATGAACGAGGTCGAGGCCTTGCGGTGCTGGGCGACCACGGCCACCGCGCGGTCGTAGAGGTCGTCGCCGGAGCCGCCGTCGCCGTCGTCGCCGAGGCCCAGGCCGCCGCCCTCCTCCTCGTCGCGGGTCACCTCCTCGATGTACTCCGGCTCGCCCTGCCGCTTCAGGTGGCCGACGATGCGCTCGACCTCCTGGTCGGAGACGAAGGGGCCGTGGACGCGCGAGACCCGCCCGCCGTGCGCCATGTAGAGCATGTCGCCCATGCCGAGCAGGTGCTCCGCACCCGACTCGCCGAGGATCGTGCGGCTGTCGATGCGCGAGGTGACGTGGAAGGAGATGCGCGTCGGGAAGTTCGCCTTGATGGTGCCGGTGATGACGTCGACCGAGGGGCGCTGGGTCGCCATGATCAGGTGGATGCCGGCGGCGCGCGCCATCTGGGCCAGACGCTGGATCGCGCCCTCGACCTCCTTGCCGGCGACCAGCATCAGGTCGGCCATCTCGTCGACGATGACGACGATGTAGGGCAGCGGCGTCAGGTCGAAGGGCTGCTCCTCGTGGATCGGCTGGCCGGTGTCGGGGTCGAAGCCGGTCTGCACCTTGCGGGTCGGCACCTCGCCGGTGCGCCGGGCCTCCTCGAGGCGGCTGTTGTAGCCCTCGATGTTGCGCACGCCGAGCAACGACATCGAGCGGTAGCGCTGCTCCATCTCGCGCACCGCCCACTTGAGCGCGACCACCGCCTTCTTCGGCTCGGTGACGACCGGCGACAGCAGGTGCGGGATGCCGTCGTAGACCGAGAGCTCCAGCATCTTCGGGTCGACCATGATGAAGCGGCAGGCCTCCGGCGGCAGCCGGTAGAGCAACGACAGGATCATGGCGTTGACCGAGACCGACTTGCCGGAGCCGGTGGTGCCGGCGACCAGCAGGTGCGGCATGCGCGCCAGGTCGACCATCTGCGGCGCACCGCCGATGTCCTTGCCGAGGGCAAGGGGCAGCTTTAGCTTGCTCTCCTCGTAGTCGGCGGAGGCCAGCAGCTCGCGCAGATAGACGGTCTCGCGCTTGGCGTTCGGCAGCTCGATGCCGATGGTGCTGGAGCCGGGCACCACGGCGACGCGCACCGACACCGCGGACATCGAGCGCGCGATGTCGTCGGCGAGCCCGACGACCCGGCTGGTCTTGGTGCCGGGCGCCGGCTCCAGCTCGTAGCGCGTGACCACCGGGCCGGGGCGCACCTTGACGATCTCGCCGCGAACGCCGAAGTCGGCCAGCACGCCCTCGAGCAGCCGGGCGTTCTTCTCAAGCGCGTCGCGGCTCTCGCGCGCGTCGCCGCTGTTCTTCGCTTCGGCGAGCAGCGCCAGCGAGGGCGCTTCGTAGCCGCCGCCGAAGGCCAGCGAGCCCTGCGCTTCCTGGCGGTCGCGCTTGCCGGGTGCCGCCTTCTTGCGCGCCTCGACGCGCTCGGCGCGCGGTTCGACGGCGACCGTCGGCTCCTTGCGGGCGGCCTTGCGGCGGTTGCGCGCGGCCGGCGCCGCGTCGTCGCTCTCGCCGTCGGCCGCCTCGTCTGCGAGCTCCTGCTCGGGGCCCGTCTCGCCATCCTCCGTGTCGCCGTCCTCGGTGTCGGCCTCCGCGTCGGCGCGGCCGGGCAGCAGGCTCGGCACGAGCCGGCGCCGGGCGCCGCGCGCGGCCTCGGACGTGCGGCGCGCCCCGAGCTGCCGCCGGGCACCCGCGGCGCCGCGGCCGATGTTGACCCCGAGCCAGGCCAGCGCGCGGCCGATGGCCCGCCATTCCGGCCCGGTCAGGGCGACCGCGTAGAGCAGCAGCAGCAGGCCGAGCAGCGCCGCCACGGCGGCGATCGGCGCCGGCGGCAGGCCGCCGAAGGCGCTGGCCTGGCCGAGGCCGAGCTCGCCGACGAAGCCGCCGAGGCCCGAGCGCAGCGACCAGGTGTCCGGGCGCGGCAGCGCCTCCAGGGCAACCGCGGCGAGCAGCCAGCAGCCGACCGCGGCGGCCAGCCGCAGGCCCCAGGCGGGCAGGCCGTGGGCGCGCCACAGCCGCCAGGTCCAGGCGAAGCCGACGATGGCGACCAGGAAGGCCGCGAGGCCGATGCCCTGCAGCGCCAGGTCGGCGACCTGCGCGCCGGCGCCGCCCAGCAGGTTGCGCGCCGGCGCGCCGGTCGCGCGGTTGAGCGAGGGATCGCCCGGCGCATAGGTCAGGCAGGCGGCGACCAGCCCGCCCGAGGCCGCGGCGAGCAGGCCGCCGAGCAGCTCGGCGCCGCGCCGGCGCAGGAAGGGGCCGCTGCCGGGCGGCAGCAGCCGGCCGCCCTGGAACCCGCCCTCGATGCTCTCGCGCAGCGACATCGCGTCCCCCGCCTCTCCGGCTAGCCGTCCAGGACCGCGACGAGCCGCTCGAGCGTCGGCACCACGGTCGCCTCGTCGTGGACCAGGGCGGCGCGCAGGAAGCCGGCGGCTGGGTTCGGCCGCAAGCCGGCGTCGGCGACCATGTAGCTGCCGGGCAGGGTGCGGATGCCGGCCTCGCGCCACAGCCTGAGAGCGGTTGCCTCGTCGTCGCCGACCTCGAGCCACAGGAAGAAGCCGCCGTCCGGCTTCGTCCAGCCGAAGCGGCCGTCCAGAATCGCCTCGGCGCGCTCGAACAGCCGGGCGTAGAAGGCCCGGTTGGCGGCGGCGTGGGCGTCGTCGTTCCACAGCGCCGCCCCGGCCTCGAGCACCGGCAGGGCGACCGCGGCGCCGCCGACCCGGCAGAAGGCGTCGATGCGGTCGACCAGGCCCGCCTCGCCGGCGACGAAGCCGCAGCGCAGGCCGGCGGCGTTGGAGCGCTTCGACAGCGAATGGAAGCACAGCAGGTTGTCGAGCACGCCCGTCTCGGCCGCGGCCTGCAGGGCGCCGGCCGGCGGCGCCCCGTAGTAGAGGTCGGCGTAGCACTCGTCGGCGGCCAGCACGAAGCCGTGGCGTCGGGCCAGCGCCAGCAGCGCGCGCCAGCGCGCAAGGTCCGCCGCCGCGCCTTCGGGATTCGAGGGCGCGCAGACGAAGGCGATCGCCGTGCGGGCCAGGATCGCCGGGTCGAGGGCGCCGAAGTCGGGCAGGAAGCCGGACTCGCGCGTCGCCGGCACGAACACCGGCCGGGCGCCGGCCGCCGCCGCGGCGCCGGCGTAGACGTGGTAGCCCGGCGCCGGCAGCAGCACGCAGTCGCGGCCCTCGGCGGCGCCCGCGCTCAGCGCCGCCAGGGCGCCGAAGAACAGCCCCTCGCGGCTGCCCGGGACCGGCAGGACATGCCGCTCGCCCTCCACGAAGCCGGCCGGCAGCCCGTAGCGCCGCTGCAGCCAGCCGACGGTCGCCTGCTGATAGGACGGGGTGCCGCGGAACGGCGGGTAGCTCGACCAGCCGTCGGGAAAGCGCGCGACGGTCTCGGCGAGCAGCGGCGGCGCCGGCTGCTGCGGGTCGCCGACCGCCATGTTGACCGGCCGGCCGTCGGGCAGCGGCGAGCGCCCCGGCTCGACCCCGGAAAGCAGCCGCGCCAGCCGCAGGAAGGGCTGGAAGACCCGCGGGTCGGGCCGATTCGTCTCCTGACGGGAAAGGGTCTCTGCCTGCGTCGCCATCCTCGAGCCTGTCTCCTGATCGCCGGTCGCGGTGAGTCGCGCTGTCCCTCCCGACTCATGCTTGGGGAACGGGCGCCCGACCGGGTCGTCTCGGGTCGACTTCCCGGCCCGGGACAAACCGTGAATCATACTAGAAGCAGATTCGGGCAGCAGCAAGCTGTAGCGGCGGGAAATGCGCGAATCCCAATATTTTGGAGAACAGAGTTGGTACAGTCCATGAGCTTCCGCCGCGCTCTCCCCCGCCCTCGCCGCCGCCGCTTCCGCTCAGCCCGGCGGGACGACGTCGAGGTAGGGCAGCGGCGCCGCGGCGCCGACCGCGTGGGGCTCGGGCACCTGATGCTCGACGGCCGGCAGGCTCTGCAGATAGGCGACCAGCGCCGCCATGTCCTGCTCCGTCAGGGCCGAATAGGAGCGCCAGGGCATGATCGGCGCCAGCTCGCGGCCGTCCGGGCGCAAGCCGGTGCGCAGGGCGGCGGTGATCTCCTCGGCGCTCCAGGCGCCCAGACCCGTCGCCGGGTCGCTGGTCAGGTTCGGCGGCCAGAAGACGCCGAGGTCGCCGACCCGGAAGCCGACCGTCCCGCCGGCCAAACGCCGCGAGAAGTCCGGCTGGCCGCTCATCACGCCCGGCGTGTGGCAGCCGTCGCAATCCATGATCTGCGCCAGATAGGCGCCGCGCTCGACGAGCGCCGGATCCGCCGCGCGGGCGGTGCCCGGCAGCAGGTGAGCCGCTGCCGCGGCAAGAGCAGTCGCCGCCAGAGCCGCCGCCGGCAGCGGCGCCTTCCACCAGCCAGTCATCCTTCCCCACTCCCCTGATCGAAGGCCGGTCCCGGCGGCCGCGAGGGCGGCCGCCGACGGCGCCGCGCACCCTAGCCGAATGGCCGCGTCGCGGGAATCGCTCTTGCGCGCTCCCGGCGGGCCTGCCGATGATCCGCGGCCGCGGGGGCCGCCCCGGCGGCGAGGCGCCGCTATCCAGCGAGGAGACGGGATGCTGAAGGTCTGGGGACGCAACAACTCGATCAACGTGCAGAAGGTCATGTGGACGATCGGCGAGCTCGGGCTGGCGCACGAGCGGCTCGACGTCGGCGGCCCGTTCGGCGGCCTCGACGGCGAGGACTACCGCCGGCTCAACCCGAATCGCCGGGTGCCGACCCTGCAGGACGGCGACTTCACGCTGTGGGAGTCGAATGCGATCGTGCGCTACTTGGCGGCCGCCTACGGCTCGGCGCCCTTCCTGCCGGCCGGGCTGCACGAGCGGGCGCGCGCCGACCAGTGGATGGACTGGATGACCACGACCATCCTGCCGCCGATGACGACGGCCTTCTGGGGCCTGATCCGCACGCCGCCGGAGCGCCGCGACGTGGTCGCGATCGAGCGGGCGCTGGAGGCCTGCACCGCGGCCTTCGTGCTGCTCGACGAAGCGCTGGAGGGCCGCGACTACCTGGTCGGCGAGGCGCTGACGATCGGCGACGTGCCGGTCGGCTGCGCGACCTATCGCTGGTACGCCATGCCGATCGAGCGCCCCACGCTGCCGCGCCTCGAGGCCTGGTACGGTCGGCTGGCGGCGCGTCCGGCCTTCGCCGAGCAGGTCATGATCCCGCTGAGCTGACAGCCGGCCCCCCCGAACCGGACGCAAAGAAAAAAAGCCCGGCAGGGTGTGCCTGCCGGGCCGAGTTTGGCGGAGGATCGCCGTTGATGGTTGGTCGGCTGCGGGCCTTCTAGAGGCGGCCGGAGCCGGTGCCGAACTCGGGATAGGCCTCCATCCCCAGCTCGGCGCGATCGAGGCCGAGTTCCTCTTCCTCCTCGCTGACGCGGATCCCGATGGTGAACTTCAGGACCAGCCAGACGATGGCCGAGGTGATCGAGACGAACAGGCCGATGGCGATGATGCCGGTGATCTGCTCGACGAAGTTGCCGTCCTCGAAGGCGACCGCGAAGGTGCCCCAGATGCCGGCGACCAGGTGGGCCGAGATGGCGCCGACCACGTCGTCGATCTTCAGCTTGTCGATCAGCGGCACCGCGAAGACGACCAGCGCGCCGCCGACGCCGCCGACCAGCATGGCCCACCAGACCGCCGGGACGTCCGGGTTGGCGGTGATCGCCACCAGGCCGGCGATCGCCCCGTTGAGCGCCATCGTCAGGTCGATCTTGCGGTAGATGAACTGGGTCAGCAGCATCGCCACCACGACGCCGGCCGCAGCCGCCATGTTGGTGTTGGCGAAGACGATGGCCATGTTCGCCGCGTCGGCCGCCGAGCCCAGGGCCAGCTGCGAGCCGCCGTTGAAGCCGAACCAGCCGAGCCACAGCACGAAGGTGCCCAGCGTTGCCAGCGGCAGGATGGCGCCGGGCATCGGGTTGACCCGGCCCTCGGGGCCGTACTTGCCCTTGCGCGCACCCAGGATGATGGCGCCGGTCAGGGCCGCCCAGCCGCCGGTCGAGTGGACCAGCGTCGAGCCGGCGAAGTCGCTGAAGCCCATCTCGGACAGCCAGCCGCCGCCCCAGACCCAGGAGCCCTGGATCGGGTAGATCACCGCCGACAGCACGACGACGAAGATCAGGAACGGCCAGACGCGGATGCGCTCGGCCAGGGTGCCCGAGACGATCGACGCGGCGGTCGCCACGAAGACCATCTGGAAGAACCAGTCGGACATCACCGAGTAGCCGTTGTCGATCACGCCCTGCAGCTGCTCGCCGTCGCCGCCGATCAGCGCGAGCTCGGCGTCGCTGGCGTCGTAGAAGATCGACAGGCTGCCGATGTAGCCGCCGTCGACGCCGGCGTACATCAGGTTGTAGCCGACGACGTAGTAGCAGATGCCCGCGATCGAATAGAGCGCGATGTTCTTCAGGCAGATCGACGCCGTGTTCTTGGTCCGCACCAGGCCCGACTCGAGCATCGCGAAGCCGGCGGCCATCCACATGACCAGCGCGCCGCAGATCAGGAACGAGAAGGTGTCGAGCGCGAACTTGGTCTCCGGATCGACCTGCGCCAGCGCCGGCCCGGCGGCCAGCAGGACGGCGGAGCCGATGGCGCCGGCGGCCGTGAGCTTTCTCAACTGAGTCATCTACCCCCTCCTCAAAGCGCTTCGGCGTCGGTTTCGCCGGTGCGGATGCGCACCGCGTGCGAGACGTCGAGGACGAAGATCTTGCCGTCCCCGATGCGGCCGGTGTTGGCGGCCTTCTGCACCGTCTCCACGACCTGCTCGACCTGGTCGTCGGTGACCGCGACCTCGATCTTCACCTTCGGCAGGAAGTTCACCGAGTACTCCGCGCCGCGGTAGATCTCGGTCTGACCCTTCTGCCGTCCGTACCCCTTCACCTCGCTGACGGTGAGGCCCTCGATCCCGATCGAGGTGAGCGCCTCGCGCACGTCGTCGAGCTTGAAGGGCTTGATGATGGCAACGACCATTTTCATGCGTCGTCTTCCCCTTCGTTCTGCTTCCGTCGGCCCGCCAGCGGCCCGGTCGGATGACCGGACGCGCCACGGCGCGGGCCGAGCCCGGCCAGGAAGAGTCAAGAAGCGTGCCAGTCGTGCTGCGCTGCGAAGAAAGCGGCGCCTGGGCAGCCTCGGGGCGGCCCGACGTCGAGGAGCCGGCAGCGGGAGCGCCTAAAAATGCCCAAAATATATGCAAATCGGCGAGATTGCACAAATTCTGGACAGTGCAATGCGCGCAGGTGGTCCGCTGCGACCGGGTGGCGCTGGACAGAGGGGCCTCGGCCTTCGATGGTTGGCCCGACGGACAGCGAGGCGAAGGGACGAGCGCGGTGAGGAAGCAACGCGAGGTCGAGGAAGCGGCGGAGGTCGCGATCGCCGGCGGCGGGCTGGTCGGCCTGACGCTCGGCTGCGCCCTGGCCGGCGCCGGCGTGCCGGTGACGGTGGTCGACGCCGAGGATCCGGCGACGGTGCTGGGCGAGCCCTTCGACGGCCGGGCCTCGGCCATCGCCCTGGGCTCCCGGCGCCTGCTCGAGGGCGTCGGCGTCTGGCGCCACGTCGGGGACGAGGCGGCGCCGATCCGCGACATCCGGGTCTCCGACGGCCGCGTCGCCGAGGCCGCCAGCCGCCTGTTCCTGCACTACGACGCCGACGAGGTGGCGGGCCAGATCGGCAGCGACGCCATGGGCTGGATCGTCGAGAACCGGGTGCTGAGGCGCGCGCTGCACCGCCGCGCCGCCGAGCTGCCCGATCTCGAGCTGCTGGCGCCGGCGCGCGTCGATCATGCCGAGCGCTCGGCCGGCGGCGCCGCGCTGGTGCTCGCCGACGGCCGTCGGCGCGCGGCCCGGCTGATCGCCGGCTGTGACGGCCGTGGCTCGCCGCTGCGTCAGGCGGCCGGCATCCGGGTGACCCGCTGGGACTACCCGCAGGACGGCATCGTCGCGACGCTGCTGCACGAGCTCGACCACGAGGACGTCGCGCACGAGCACTTCCTGCCCTCCGGGCCCTTCGCCGTGCTGCCGCTGACCGATTTGCCGGACGGCAGCCACCGCTCCTCCCTGGTCTGGACCGAGCGGCGGCCGGTCGCCGAGGGCGTGATGGCGCTCGACGACGCCGCCTTCTCGCGCGAGATCGAGCGCCGCTTCGGCGACTCGCTCGGCCGCATCCGGGTCTCGGGGCGGCGCTGGCGCTATCCGCTCGGCCTGCAGCTGGCGCAGAGCAGCGTCGGCGAGCGCCTGGCGCTGGTCGGCGACGCCGCGCACGTCATCCACCCGATCGCCGGCCAGGGCTTCAACCTCGGCCTGCGCGACATCGGCGCCCTCGCCGAGGTGCTGGTCGACGCGCGTCGCCTGGGCCTCGACCTCGGCGCGCCCGAGGTGCTGGCGCGCTACCAGCGCTGGCGGCGCTTCGACAACCTCGCGCTGGTGGCCGTGACCGACGGCCTCAACCGCCTGTTCTCCAACGACATCGGGCCGCTGCGCCTGGCCCGCGACCTGGGGCTGGCGGCGGTCAACCGGGCGGTGCCGCTGAAGCGCCTGTTCATGCGCCACGCCATGGGCCTGGTCGGCGAGCTGCCGCGGCTGTGCAGGGGCGAGCCCCTCTAGCGGCCCGATCGGCCGCGACCCCATCGGCTGCAACCCTTGCAGCCGTCCGGCCGGCGGTTGCATACTGCTGATATGTCACAGAGCGAGGTGCCCGCGATGTCAGCCGTCGAAGTCCCGACCCGTCCGACTCTCCTCAGCCCCGAGCAGGTCGCGGCCTACCATCGCGACGGCTACCTGCTGGTCGAGCGCCTGATCGACGAGGCGCTGCTCGCGCGGCTCCACGCCAAGGTCGCCGAGTTCCTGGAGCGCAGCCGGGCCGTCGCCAGGAGCGACGAGGTCTTCGACCTGGCGCCGGGCCACGGCGCCGAGAGCCCGCGGCTGCGCCGGCTCAAGACCCCGGACGAGCAGGATCCGCTGTTCTGGGAGGTCGCGAGCGGCGTCCTGGCCGACGTCGCAGCCGACCTGATCGGCGCCGAGGAGGGCGGCGGCGTGACCTTCCATCACTCCAAGCTGAACTTCAAATGGAGCGAGTCGAACCCGGCCGCCAACGCCGTGCGCTGGCACCAGGACATCCAGTTCTACCCGCACACCAACTACAGCCCGCTGACCATCGGGCTCTATCTCAACGACGTCGGGCCGACCGACGGGCCGCTGACCGTGCTGCCGGGCAGCCACGAGGGCCCGCTCTACGACCAGTACGACGCCGACGGCCACTGGACCGGCTGCCTGTCCGACGCCGACGCCGCGACGCTCGACGAGGCGAAGGCGGTGACGCTGTGCGGCCCGGCCGGCTCGATCACCGTGCACAACTGCCGCACGGTGCACTCCTCGCCGCCGGCGACGACGGCGCACGGTCGGCCGCTGCTGCTCAACGCCTATGCCTCGGCCGATGCCTTCCCCTACACCGTGAATCCCTCGGTCTCGCGGCACGACCGCACCCTGCTGCGCGGCCGCCCGGCCCGCTGGGCGCGCCACGACCCGCGGCCTTGCCTGCTGCCGCCGGACTGGTCGGGCGGCTACACCTCGATCTTCGCCGCGCAGTCGGGCGAGGAATGGAAGGACGGGGAGAAGCCGGCCGGCGCCTCGATGATGTGAGGCGGCTGCAGGGGGCTCCGTTCCCTACAGCCAGCGGCTCGGCATCAGCGCTTCCTCGAAGGGGAAGCTTGAGAGCGGCTCCAGGCCGGTCTCGGTGACCAGCAGCTGCTGCTCCAGCTTGACTCCCTCGCGCCCGCCGCGGGCGCCGACATAGGATTCCATGCAGATCGTCATGCCGGGCACGACCAGCCCGTCGTAGCCGCCGGTCTCGAAGTCCTCGAGGTAGACGCAGGCCGGGTACTCGTCGCACAGCCCGACGCCGTGGAAGATCACCGAGTAGCGGTTCGGCAGGTAGGCCTCCGGCAGGCGGAAGGAGCGCTCGGCGAACTCGCGGTAGCCCATGCCCGGCTGCAGCAGGGCGATGTTGCTCTCGAGCTGCTCGCGCGCCAGCGCGAAGAGCGTGCGCTGCTCGTCGGTCGCGCGCCGTCCGTCGTCGGCGCCGCACAGGAACGCGCGGCTGATGTCGGCGCAGAGGCCGTAGGGGCCGATCAGGTCCGTGTCGAAGGAGACCAGATCGCCGGCCTCGATGACCCGGTCGCTGCACTCCTGGAACCAGGGGTTGGTGCGCGGGCCCGAGGCGAGCAGCCGCGTCTCGATCCACTCGCCGCCGCGCGCGATGTTGACCTGGTGCAGGATCGACCAGAGCTGGTTCTCGGTGATCCCGGGCTTCAGCGCCGCCCGCATCGCCGCCATCCCGGCCTCGCAGGCCGCGACGGCGTGGCGCATGGCGACGACCTCGTCGGCGGTCTTGAGGTGGCGCGCCATCTCCATCGGCTCCTGGCCGTCGAGCAGCTCGATGCCCTCGGCCTCCAGCGCGCGGGTGCCGGCGGGATCGAGCCGGTCGACGGCGAGGCGCCGGTTGCCGCCGCCGTGACGGCGCACCAGCTCGGCGATCTCGGCGGCCCAGGCGAGCACCCGGCGGCCCTGTTCCGGCCCGGCGCCGAACCAGTACCAGCTGATCGCCGGCCGCACTTCGTCGATCAGCTCGAGGCCGTCCGACAGGTGGCCGCAGTTGTGGAAGTCGAAGACCAGCACCGGCCCCTCGAGCGCGACGAAGGCGTAGCGCACGGGGTTGTGCAGGGTCCAGACGGCCATGTTGCGGCTGTCGGTGGCGTAGCGGATGTTGACCGGGTCGTAGAGCAGGATCGCCGCGAGCTCGCGGCGCGCCAGCTCGGCGCGCAGCCGGGCCAGACGCTCGCGGCGCAGGCGCGGCAGGTCGGGCTCCTTGAGCAGGCTCGGCGTCAGGCTGTCGGGCATCCTTGCGCTCCCCCTCCGCGGCAGCGCCGGGCACCGGGGCACCCGAAACGCGGCCGGCGACCGTCAGGGTGGCGAAGGCGGGCGCCGCCTGCTCGCGCGGCGGCGACGCGGCGGGGTCGCAAACGCATCCGCCGGACGGATTCCGGCCCGCCGGTCCCGAGCCGCCGATGACCGGGGCGTCAGGAGCAGTTGAAGCCGTCGTGGGCCAGGCAGTCGAGGCGGCGGCGCGCCTCCAGCTTGCGCAGCTCGGCCTCGTTGCGCACGCAGAGCGCCCAGCGGTCGAGGGCGAAGATGTAGGACTGCATGGCCAAGCGGCAGCTCTCGCGGCGGAGCCGGGCGGCGGTCTCGTCGCCGCGGCTCTGCAGCGCCGTCTCGCAGAGCGGCGCGGTCAGCGGCGGCTCGGCGCAGCCGGCGGCGCGGGCACCCGGGGCGGCGGCCGTCGAGAGCAGCACGGCCAGAAGCGCGGCTCCCGCCGCGCGCATGAGGAGCCTGTCTAGCCGCCGCGCCGCGGCGGCTCGCGCGACAGGCCGCGCGCCTCCAGGTTCCTCAGGTAGTCCGCCCACAGCTCCTCCTGCCCCTCCCCGAGCCTGTAGAGGTAGTCCCAGGAGTATATCCCGCTGTCGTGGAGGTCGTCGAAACGAATTCTAACGGCGTAAGAGCCGACCGGCTCGATCTCGAGGATGCCGACGTGGCGCCGGCCGCCGACGATCTGCTTCTGGCCGGGCCCGTGGCCCTGGACCTCGGCCGAGGGGCTCTCGACGCGCAGCAGCTCGGCGGGCAGCGAGAAGCGCGCGCCGTCGTCGAAGTCGATCTCGAGGCGCTTGTCCGCCGAGATGTAGCGGATCTCGGTGGGATGGTGCTGGACGTCGAACTCGCTCATGGCTTCCCGCCTGCTCGCTGGGCCCGCGCAGCTACTCGTCGATCCGGCGCGCCTCGTCGGGCAGCATGATCGGGATGCCGTCGCGGATCGGGTAGGCGAGACCGGCCTGGCGGCTGATCAGCTCCTGGGCCCGGGCGTCGAAGTCGAGGGGGCCCTTGGTGATCGGGCAGACCAGGATCTCAAGCAGCCGCGGGTCGACCCCGCCGCGCGCCGCCGTCGCTTCGCCAGCCTTGCCGTCGTCCGGCGCCGTGCGGTCGCTCATGGCTCTTCTCCTCCGCTCTTCAGTGCCGGGGCGTCTCGCCTTCCGGGGCGTCGTCGCCGCGCAGCGCGGCCATCTCCAGGATCGCGGTCATCGCCTCGGCGCGTTCGCCGAGCGTCGGCGCCTCGAGCAGGGCCTGCTTCTCGGCGGCCTCGAAGGGGCAGATCATGGCGATCGAGGTGATCAGCTTCTCGTTCGGCGTCTCGTCGATGGCGTCCCAGTCGCCGGCGATCCCGGTCGCGTCGAAGTAGGCGCGCAGCGCCTCGAGCATGCGCGCGCGGTCGATGCCCGGCGGATCCTCGGCCTCCAGGTCGGCGCGGTAGCGGCTCCAGTCGGCCTGCACCGAGCGGTAGCCGCGCAGGGTCGTCAGCTCTTCCTGGATGTCGAAGCGGATCAGGCCGGTGAGCGTGATCAGGTAGCGGCCGTCGTCGGTCTCCTGGAACGCCGTGATGCGGCCGGCGCAGCCGGTGCCGTAGACCGGCAGCGCGCCGACGTCGCCGTCGGCCTCCTCGTTCGGCTGCACCATGCCGACCAGCCGCGCGCTGCGCAGCGCGTCCTCGACCATCGCCAGGTAGCGCGGCTCGAAGACGTTGAGCGGCAGGCGCCCGCCCGGCAGCAGCAGCACCCCCGGGAGGGGGAAGATCGGCAGGCTGGCCGGCAGCTCGTCGAAGGCCGGGTCGAAGGAGGAACGGCTCATGCGACCGGGCGGCTCAGGCGAACAGGATCGAGGACAGGCGGCGGCGGAAGTCGAGCGTCAGCTCGCTGGTCGGCCCCCAGGCGTCGAAGTACTTGACCAGCTCCTTGCGCGCCGCCTCGTCGTTCCAGTCGCGCTTGCGCCGGACGATCTCCAGCAGGTGCTCGCCGGCCTCCTCCTGGCGGCCGCCGGCGTAGAGCGCCTGGGCCAGCTGGAAGCGCGCCTCGTGGTCCTTGGGGTCCTGCTCGACCTTGGCCTGCAGGCTCGCGATCTCCTCGCTGTCGACGGCGTGGCCGCCGAGCTCCAGGGCCGTGGCGACGGCGGCCAGCTCGGGCTTGGCGCGCATCTCGTCGTCCAGCGAATCGAGCATCTCGCGCGCCGCCTCCTGGTCGCCCAGCTGGATGCGCGCGCGCAGCATGCCGGCGATCGCCGCGGCGTTGTCGCCGTCGGACTGCAGCGCCTGCAGGTACAGCGCCTCGGCCTCCTCGGCCGCGCCCTCGGCCAGCTTGACGTCGGCGGCCTTGATCAGCTCGCTGGCGGTCTGGCCGCCGTCCTCCGGCTGCGCGCCGCTCATCTCGATCAGGCGGTCGATGAAGGAGGTCAGCTGGCTCTCCGGCAGCGCGCCCTGGAAGCCGTCGACCGGCTGGCCCTGGTAGAACGCGTAGACCGTGGGCACCGACTGGATGCGCAGCTGCTGGGCCAGGGTCTGGTTCTTGTCGATGTCGATCTTGACCAGGCGCACGGCGCCGCGCGTCGCGGTCACTGCCTTCTCGAGCAGCGGCGTCAGGGTCTTGCAGGGCCCGCACCAGGTCGCCCAGAAGTCGACCAGCACCGGGCGCTCCATCGAGGCCTCGATGACGTCCTTGGCGAAGTTCTGCAGGTCGCTGTCCTTGATCGCCGCGCTGGCGCCCGCGGCACCGCCGGCGGGCCCGCCCTGGGCCGCGTCGGCCCCCGGCTGGTTCGCGGGCTGGTTGGCTTGACCGATCAGGCTGGACATAGTCTTGCTCCGCTCTGCGCTGCCCCGCCCGCGGGTCGGAGGGCGGTCCGGGACGCCGGCCCTTGCGGCCGGGTGGGTCGATGGGGTGGAAAACCGCCCTCTATTTGGCGGTTCGCGCCAGCTTAGACAAGCCTAGCGGAAGCGCCCGGCCCCGATGCGCGCGTCACGGTGCCAGGGGGAAGTCGAGGAAGGCCGGATCGTGGCCGGCGGCCCGGCAGAAGGCGAGCAGCCCGTCCGGGCTCAGCGCCGTCGTGCGGTCGTTGGCCAGCGGGTGCAGGTTGACCGGGTCGATCTCGGTGAGCGCCCGGTCGAGCACCAGCTGCACCTCGCCACCGTGGTCGTTGACCACCGCCAGCGCGGTCACCGAGCCGGGGCGCACGCCGAGGTGGCGCATCAGCCGCTCGGCGCTGCCGAACGACAGCCGCCCGGCGCCGAGCCGCTCGCCCAGGACCTTGAGGTCGATCTCGCGGTCCTCCAGGCAGGACAGCAGCCACATGCGGCCCTTCTTGTTGCGCAGGAACAGGTTCTTGACGTGGGCGCCGGGCAGCTTGCCGCGCAGCGCCTTGGCCTCCTCCACGGTGAAGACCGGCGGGTGGCCGATCGTCGATTCGGCGATGCCGAGCTCGGCCAGGCGCGCGAGCAGCGCGTCGGGCGTCATCGGCGCGCTGCCGTCGGCCAGCCGCGCCTCGATCTCGGGAGTCTCCGCCTCGCCCATCGTCGCCCCCTCGGTTTCCGGATCGCCTGCCGGCCGGGTCGCGCGGGGCGACTGGCCGTGTTCCGCGGTCCCGGACCGTAATCGGCGGGGAGTTGCGGGAAAAGCCCTTGCGTTCGCCGGCGGGACTCGCTAGATCGTCGCTCCCCGGCGGCGTTCTCCGCCGGCCTATCCCGATGCGGGCGTAGCTCAGGGGTAGAGCACAACCTTGCCAAGGTTGGGGTCGTGAGTTCGAATCTCATCGCCCGCTCCAATTGAGCCGAAGCCGGAGTCCAGCGCCATTGCGCGGCTCCGGCTTCGTCGTTTCCGGGCCCGCGGCTGCCGACGGCGAGGCTTTTTCCCGGATCGACGGGACCGCGGATTTGCGCCAGTCTGCGCTCCCCGCCCGTCCCGTTCCGGAACACCGCACAAACCCATGCACGACTTCTTCCGTCCCGGCCGCCCGCAGGCCATGGCGCGCGACGCCATGATCGCGACCTCCCACCCGCTGGCCACCGCCGCCGGCCTCGAGATCCTGGCCGGCGGCGGCAACGCCGTCGACGCGGCGATCGCCGCCTGCGCCGTGCAGTGCGTCGTCGAGCCGGCGATGACCGGCATCGGCGGCGACTGCTTCGCGCTCTATGCCCCGCGCGGCGGCAAGGTCGTCGCGCTCAACGGCAGCGGCCGCTCGCCGGCGGCGGCGACCGCGGCCCGGCTGCGCGACCTGGGCCTGACCGAGGTGCCGCGGATCTCGCCGCACGGCGTCACCGTGCCCGGCGCGGTCGCCGGCTGGACCAGGCTGCACCGCGACCACGGCCGCCTGCCCTTCGCGCGGCTGCTCGAGCGCGCGATCGGCTACGCCCGCGAGGGCTATCCGGTGACCCAGCGCGTCGCCCAGGACTGGGCCAACGAGGCGCCGCTGCTCGCCGAGCAGCCCGGCAGCCGCGCCGTCTTCCTGCCCGAGGGCGAGGCGCCGCGTGCCGGCGCCAGCCACCGGCAGCCGCTGCTCGCCGCGCGCCTCGCCGAGATCGCGGCCGGCGGCGCCGAGGCCTTCTACACCGGCGAGACCGCGCGCAACCTCGTCGCCTTCCTGCAGAGCCTGGGCGGCCTGCACAGCGAGGAGGACTTCGCGACGGCCTGCGACGGCGCCGACTACGCCGAGCCGATCGGCCTCGCCTACCGTGGCTGGGAGGTGCTGGAGTGCCCGCCGAACGGCCAGGGCCTGGCGGCGCTGATGATCCTCTCGGTGCTGCAGGGCTTCGACCTCGGCCCCGAGCTCGACCTTGCCGAGCGCGTGCACCTGCACGCCGAGGCGACCAAGCTCGCCTACCACCATCGCGACGCCCTGCTCTGCGACCCGGCCTTCGCGCCGACCCCGGTCGCGGAGCTGCTGTCCGAGGAAACGGCCGCGATCCTGCGCGGCCGTATCGACCGGGCGCGCGCCGGCCGGCCGGCGCTGTGGAACGAGCCGGAGCACCGCGACACGGTCTACCTCTGCGCGGTCGACCGCGAGGGCAACGCCGTCTCTTTCATCAACTCGCTGTTCCACGGCTTCGGCTCGACCCTGACCGACCCGGCCAGCGGCATCCTGCTGCACAGCCGCGGCACCTCCTTCCGGCTCGAGGACGGCCATCCCAACGTGCTGGCGCCGCGCAAGCGGCCGCTGCACACCATCATCCCCGGGCTGCTGCGCCGAGACGGCGAGACCGTCATGCCGTTCGGCGTCATGGGCGGGCACTACCAGTCGGCCGGCCATGCCTGGTTCCTCAGCAACCTGCTCGACCGCGGCCTCGACCTCCAGGAGGCCCTGGCAGAGCCGCGCGCCTTCGCGTTCAACGGCAAGCTGGAGGTCGAGCCGCCGCTCGGCGAGGCGGTGATCGCCGAGCTGGCGCGGCGCGGCCACGCGATCGTCGAGCGGCCGACGCCGCTGGGCGGCGGCCAGGCGATCTGGATCGACCGCGCCGCCGGCGTGCTGCGCGCCGGCTCCGACCACCGCAAGGACGGCATGGCGCTGGGATTCTGAGGCGATGGCGGGCTCGCGCCGGCCCTCTCCCCCACCCGGCCACCCATTCCAGGATACTGACGTGGGTGGCCGGGTGGGGGAGAGGGCCGGCGCAGACTGGAGAACGATGATGAACGGTGCCGATCTGCTCTGCGACGCGCTGCTCGCCCAGGGGGTCGGGCTCTGCGTCGCCAATCCCGGCACCTCGGAGATGCACTTCGTCGCGGCGCTCGACCGCAAGCCGGCGCTGCGCTGCGTGCTCGGGCTGCACGAGGGCGTGGTCACCGGCGTCGCCGACGGCTACGCGCGCATGGCCGACCGGCCGGCGGCGACCCTGCTGCACCTCGGCCCGGGCCTCGCCAACGGCCTCGCCAACCTGCACAACGCGCGGCGCGCGCACACGCCGATGATCAACGTGGTCGGCGACCATGCGGCCTACCACCTGGCCCACGACGCGCCGCTGACCAGCGACATCGAGAGCCTGGCGGCGCCGATGTCGAAGTGGGTCCGGCGCATCGTCTCGGCGGAGGCGATCCCGGCCGACGTGCAGGCCGCCTGGCAGGCGGCGCTCGGCCGCTCGGGCCCGGCGACCCTGATCCTGCCCGCCGACTCGGCCTGGGGCGCGGCCGCGCCGCGGCCGGTCGAGGCGGTGCCTGCGCCGGCCGCGCCCGCCGTGGCACAGGAG
>JAUILQ010000107.1 GCA_030433005.1 Alphaproteobacteria bacterium | reverse complement strand
CTGACCGCGGTGTCGAAGCCGTTGGTCCCGGCTCCCCAGCTCTCGACGATGCGGTCGCCGGCATCGTCGACGTAGTAGGTGTCGTCGCCCCGGCCGCCGATCATCGTGTCGGCCCCGCCGCCGCCGGCCAGCACGTCCGATCCGGCCGTGCCCTCCAGGCGGTCCGCGGCGTCGCTGCCGACGATGGCGCCCACCGGCGCGGCGACCGTGATCGCCACCGTCTGGGTCGCGGTGCCGCCGGCCCCGTCGGTCACGCTGTAGGCGAAACTGTCGGTGCCGACGAAGCCGGCCGCCGGGCGGTAGGTGAAGCTGCCGTCCTCGCCGAGCGAAATCGTGCCGCCCGCGGCCGAGACAGCGTCGAACCCGGCGACGCTCAGGGCGTCGCCGTCCGGATCGCTGTCGTTGGCCAGCAGGTCGATGCCGGCGAGCTGGCCGCCGAGGTCCAGCGTGAAGGCGTCCGGGCCCAGCTCCGGGGCGTCGTTGACGGCGGCGACGACGACGCTGGCGGTCGCGGTGGCGCTGGCGCCGTGGCGGTCGACGACCTGGTAGGTGAAGCTGTCGCTGCCGTTGAAGTCCGCGGCCGGCCGATAGCGGAAGCTGCCGTCCGCGGTCAGCTCGACCTGGCCGCCCCGGGCCGAGACCGCCTGGAAGCCGACGATGGTCAGGCCCTCGCCCGTGTCGTTGGCCAGCACGTCGATGAGGACGCTGCCGTCCTCCTCGGCCTCGGCGGCGTCGTCGGCCGGCGCCAGCGGCGCCGCGACCGGCCCCATGGCCAGGCTGGCGTCGTCGAACCGCAGCGCCTCGACGTTGCTCAGGTAGTCGTAGCTGCCGGCCCCGCTGACCTTGATCCGGCCGTCGTCGAGCTGGCGCACCTGGTAGTCCGCCGCGCGCCCGGCGTAGACCGCGGTGTCGAAGCCGGCGCCGCCGTCCACCACGTCGCTGCCGCTGCCGGCGACCAGCAGGTCGTCGCCGGCGCCGCCCTCGATCACGTCGTTGCCCGCGCCGCCGTCCAGGACGTCGTCGCCGGCGCCGCCGACCAGCGTGTTGTAGCCGGCGTTGCCGCTCAGGCTGAGACCGGCGTCGGAGCCGGCGCGCAGCGTCTCGACCCAGCTGTCGGCAGCGAGCGCGTAGTCGACCGTGCTGACCGCGGTGTCGAAGCCGTTGGTTCCGGCCCCCCAGCTCTCGACGATCCGGTCGTCGGCGTCGTCGACGTAGTAGGTGTCGTCGCCCCGGCCGCCGATCATCGTGTCGGCCCCGCCGCCGCCGACCAGCACGTCCGATCCGGCCGTGCCCTCCAGGCGGTCCGCGGCGTCGCTGCCGACGAGCGCCCCGGCCGGCGCCGTCGCGTCCGCGGCGTCGCCGCTCCCGGCCGTCGGCAGCACGAGGGAATGGCCGCTGGCCAGCGCCTCGTCGAGCGGCAGGTCGGGCGCTCCCAGCTCGCCGGCTTCCGGCAGCGCATCGCCCAGCCAGGCGCCTTCCAGCCCGACGATGGCGCCGGGCTCGCCGCCGCTGGCGAGGAGCCGCAGTCCGGCAGGATCGATCCCCGCGGGCAGGACGAAGCTGACCGCCAGGAGAGGCCCCTGAGCCGTCTCCGCGGCCAGCGGGAGGGCCACCGCAGCGGCCAGATAGCTTCCGTCCACGGCGATCAGCAGGTCGAGGGAAGCGCCCTGCAGCGGCTGCCGGACCGCCAGCGTGAGAATCCGGTTGGTCGTGGGCGCGCTCACCATGGTGCCTCCTCAAGGGTCGCTCGGCTTCGACCCCGCAAATAGCGGCGGCTACCTTAATCGCTGGTAAAGCGCACAAGAAGAGGCAGCACGATCTCTCGATGATCGGCGCTTGTTATAAGTATTGGAAAGAATCCTGACACTCGCGTCTCTCTAGAACACGAGATATCATCCGCCCGGAAAGGGAATTCTGCGGGAGCGGTAACGCGATATGCAGGGCGAACGCTTGCATGTGGCGCGTCGCGACTGGCAGGCCGTCGGCCTGGCTCGCGATTGCCCGACAGGAACCAGGCGTCAGCCGAGGGTCAGGCTGCGCAGTCCCTGGTACGCGCTCTCCGCGGAGCCGCCGGCCAGCACCGCGCCCGCGACAAGTCCGCACAGCAGCGCCAGCAGGATGCCGGCGGACAGGCCGATCGCCAGGGCGCGCTTCTGGGACCGTTCGGCGCGCTGGGCGCCCTCGGCGATCCGGGCCAGCCGATGATCGACCGCGTCGAGCTCGTCGGCCAGATCCTGGTTCAGCCGCTCCGAGACGGTGCCGAGGGAAGACTTGATCTCGACCAGCTGCCGCTCGAGCGAATCGAGCCGCCGCGCCTGACCCGCCGTGAACTCCTCGACTCGAGCTGCCGAGTCGCCCTGCTGCTTGTCCAGCCGCTCGAGCGCGTCGCGCAGAGCCGACACCTGCCCCGGCAGAGCCGTGATCGCCTCCGGCAGCCGCTGGTGCCTGGCCACCGCCTCGCCGACCAGTTCCGAAAGGATCTGCCGCGCCCGGCCGTTCTCGGTCTCGGCCGCGCCGTTGACCAGCCCGTCGGCGTGACGGCCGGCCATGGCCGAGCCGAAGGCGTCGGCCAGGAAGGTCAGGTTGTCGCGGTCTTCGCCGCGGTTTTCGCCCCGGGCGCCGCCGGGCGACGTCGCCTTGTCCCTTGCGGAGCTTTCCCGCTGCGTCGCGCCGGCGGCCTGCTTGCCAGACATCGTCTTTCCCATCCGGTTCCATCGTTTCGCGGCCGCGCTCGAGCCGAATTGCCGGCGCGGCGCCGCTCCGAGGACAACTCGCGAGCCGGCCAATTGATCCAGGCCCTGCCGGCCGGGCTCGTCGGCCTGCGGCGGCGGGCACCGCCGGCGGCCACAGTGCCGTCACCGAACCGCCATTGAACGGAATTTTAATCCCGGCGGTTCCAGATTCGGCCTTGCGCGAACAAAGGCCACAGCGCCGAAGCTGCCCCGCAAGACGAGGCTTCGGGCGCGCAGTCCGAGCGCGCCGGAGCGCTGCCTCTCTCGACGTCGCCTCACGCCCGGTCCGATTTGGGAACGCGTCTCGCCATGCCACCGTCCTCCCCCCCGACGCGCGTCGGCTTCCTCGCGATCTGCCGCCAGGCCTTCGTTCTGACGGGCCTGTTCAGCCTGGGCGTGGCCGGCCTGGCCTTCGCCTCGCCGCTCTACTCGATGCAGATCTACGACCGCGTCCTGTCGAGCCGCAGCGCCTCGACCCTGCTCTGGCTGACCGCGATCGTCGTCTTCCTGCTTGCCGCGATGGCGCTGCTCGACGTGCTGCGCAGCCGCATCCTGCAGCGCGCCGCGGGACGGCTGGAGCGCGAGGTCGGGCCGGCGCTGCTGGCGCTGTCGTTCGACCGGTCGCTGACCGCCGGCAGCGCGCGCGGCGCGCTGGTCCTGCGCGACTTCGATTCGCTGAAAAGCTTCCTCGGCTCGCCCCAGGCGCTGGCCTTCTTCGACGCCCCCATGGCGCCGCTGTTCATCGCCGCCATCTGGGTGCTGCATCCTCTGCTCGGCGCGATCGCCACCGCCGGCGCCCTCCTGCTGCTGCTGCTCGCCGGCCTCAACGAGCTCTGTTCGCGCGGCGCGCTCGGCGCGGCGCAGGATCGGGCGGTCAGCGCCTCGACGCTGCTCGAGAACTCGCTGCGCAACGGCGAAGCGCTGCACGCGATGGGCATGTTCGCGGCGCTTTCCGAGCGGCTGCTTGCGCTGCGCGGCCATGCCATCGCCGCCGGCATGCGCGCCGGCGACACCACCGGCTCGCTGGTCGGCCTGACCAAGTTCATCCGGCAGCTGCTGCAGGTCGGCCTGATCGGCTGCGGCGCCTGGCTGGCGATCGGCCAGGAGCTCTCGGCCGGCGCGATCATCGCCGTCTCGATCCTCTCGCAGCGCGGCCTGCAGCCGGTCGAGCAGATCATCGGCGCCTGGAAGCGCTTCCTGCAGGCCCGGCGGGCGCATCGCGACCTGAGCGCCGAGCTGGCGGCGCGCGAGGACGCCGGGTCGCGGCTCGACCTGCCGGCGCCGCAGGGCAACCTCGCTGCCGAGGCCGTCGTGGTCTGCCCCCCGGGACGCGGCGAAGCCGTGGTGAAGGGGGTCGACCTGCGGGTTCCCGCCGGCACCGCCGTGGCGCTGGTCGGGCCCAGCGGCTCCGGCAAGTCGAGCCTGCTGCGCGCGCTGATCGGCGCCTGGCCGCTCCAGTCCGGCGTGGTCCGCCTGGACGGCGCCGACATCCATCGCTGGGAGCGCAGCCGCCTCGGCCCCTCGATCGGCTATCTGCCGCAGGACGTCGAGCTGTTCCCCGGCACGATCGCCGAGAACATCGCGCGCTTCGGCCCGCTCGATTCCGAGGCCATCGTGGCGGCGGCCCGGCGCGCCGCGGTGCACGAGGCGATCCTGGAACTGCCGGATGGCTACGACACCCGCATCGGACCGGGCGAGCATGCGCTTTCCGCCGGCCAGCGCCAGATGGTCGGACTGGCCCGGGCGCTCTACGGCGAGCCGCGCCTGATCCTGCTCGACGAGCCCAACGCGCATCTCGACGAGGCCGGCGAGCGCAGCCTCGCCGCTTCGCTCCAGGAGGCCAAGCGCGGCGGTGCCGCCATCGTCGTGGTCTCGCACCGCAGCGGCGTGCTGAGCGCGATCGACGCCATCGTCTTCCTGGAGCACGGCCGCGTCAGCAGCGTCCGCCGGCGCCAGGGCGCCGGCGAGGGGCCCGCCGCCGCCTCGGCGGGCGACGCCGCGACGCCGCGCCCCGCCG
>JAUILQ010000069.1 GCA_030433005.1 Alphaproteobacteria bacterium | reverse complement strand
CCCGGTCTTCGTGCGCGTGCCCGACGCGCCGCCGCCGACCGAGCTGCCGAGCCACGTCGCGACGATCGAGATGACGCTGCAGCAGATCGAGGACGTGATCGCCTTCGTGCGGCAGATGCGCGCCGAGCTGAAGTAGCCGCGCCGCCGCTTGCCGCCCCCTGGCCGCGCCGCTCTTCGGGCCTAGCTCTAACGCTCTGGGCAGGCCAGCAGCGGAGCCGTCATGCAGTACCTCGTCGCCTATCTCGCCGCCGGAGTGGTCTTTCTCGGCATCGACGCTCTGTGGCTCGGCCGCATCGCCAAGGACTTCTACTTCCGCCAGCTCGACGGCCTGATCCGCCAGAGCCCGGACCTCTGGATCGCCGGGCTGTTCTACCTCGGCTACGTCGGCGGCCTGGTGTTCCTGGCGGTGCAGCCGGCGCTGCAGGCGCAGTCCTGGAAGGTCGCGCTGCTCTACGGCGCCGTCGTCGGCTTCGTCGCCTACGGCACCTACGACATGACCAACCTCGCGACCCTCAAGGGCTGGCCGCTGGCCATGTCGCTGGTCGACCTGGCCTGGGGCACCGCGCTCACCGCCACCGCGTCGGTCGCCGGCTACCTGGCGGCCCGGGCGGTGGCGTGAGAAGACGCGCTCAGCCGAGCGTGTCCTTGTAGAACCTGCCGCCCTTCACGATCGCCGAGAGGTTCTTCTCCGGCTCGGTCAGCACGGTGACGTCGTCGAGCGGGTTGGCCTCGACGACCAGCAGGTCGGCGCGCGCGCCGGCCTCGACGACGCCGAACTCGCCCTCGCGCTGGAAGGCCTCGGCGGCGGTGCAGGTCGCCGCGCGGATCAGCTCGTCGGCCGGCACCACGGCCTTGCGGATGTTGAACTCGTTGAGCTGGTGGCGCTGCATCGAGCCGAGCAGGTCGGAGCCGTAGACCATGCGCACGCCCTTGGAGTGGGCGAGCTCCAGCGCGCGGTAGCCGGCGTCGAGCACGTCGAAGGTCTTGCGCTGCAGCTCGGGCGCCATGCCGGCCTCGACGCCCTCCTTGGCCAGGGCGTCGTAGGTCGCCATGGTCGGCGTCAGGAAGGCGCCGTGCTTGAGGAACAGCTCGCAGCTCTCCTCGTCCAGCAGGTTGCCGTGCTCGATCGTGCGCACGCCGTGCTCGATCAGACGGTTGATCGCGCGCGCCGTGTAGGCGTGGGCCATGACGTGGATGTTGGCGGCCGTCGCCTCCTCGACGACGGCGTCGATCTCCTCCAGCGCGAACTGGGTCGAATCGATGCGGTCGGTCGGCGAGGAGACGCCGCCCGAGGCCATGATCTTGATGTGCGTGGCGCCCTTGCGGATCTCCTCGCGCGCGGCGCGGCGCACCTCGGGCACGCCGTCGCAGACCAGGCCGAGGCCGGCGCAGCAGAGGCACTGGTCGAGGTCGTTCTCGCCCGGCCCGCGCATGTCGCCGTGGCCGCCGGTCTGCGACAGCGCGTGGCCGCAGAACAGCAGGCGGGGTCCCTTGATCCGCTCCTCCTCGACCGCCTTGGCGAGGCCGAAGTCGGCGCCGCCGGCGTCGCGCACCGTGGTGAAGCCGCGCATCAGCATGGCCTCGAGCAGCTCGTTGCTGGCCGCCGAGACGTAGAAGGGCGACATGCGCTTGAGCAGCGGGAAGTTCGGCGTGATCGCGGTGACGTGGACGTGGCCGTCGGCGAGGCCCGGCATCAGGATCCGGCCCCTGAGGTCGAGCGTGCGGTCGGCGGCGGTCTTGATCGGGCTCTCCGAGACCTCGGCGATGAGGCCGTCGCGCACCAGCACGTGGCGGTCGGCGAGGATCTCGCCGGCGCGGGTGTCGAGGACGGAGGCGTTGGTGAACAGCGTGGCGGTCACGGGATCGGGCTCCTCGCTTGAGCGGTCGGGGGGAAGGGCGGCTACTGGTACATGAGGCTGGGCAGCCACAGCGACAGGGCCGGGATCAGGACGATCAGCAGCAGCGCGACGACGTCCATGGCGACGAACCAGCCGATGCCCTTGAAGACCTCCTGCAGCGTCACCTCGCCGCCGAGCGCGCCCTTGATGACGTAGACGTTGAGGCCGACCGGCGGGGTCACCAGGCCGATCTCCAGCAGCTTGATGACGATGATGCCGAACCAGACCAGGTTCATGTCGGCGCCGCCGACCAGCGGCAGCACCAGCGGCAGGGTCAGCAGCAGCAGGCCGATCGAGTCGATGAACATGCCGAGCACGACGTAGATCACCGCGACGGCGACGATGATCCACCAGGTCTGGTCGCTGACCCCGAGCACCAGCTCGGAGAAGGCCCCGGGCACGCCGGACAGCGCCAGGAAGCGGGTGAACAGCACCGAGCCGATCAGGATGATGAAGATCGAGGTCGTGCTGACGGCGGTCGAGACCAGCGCCTCCTTCAGCGCCGCCCAGGTCAGCGCCCGCCGCGCGATCGCGATGACCGCGGCGACGAAGGCGCCGAGCGCGCCCGCCTCGGTCGGCGAGAAGACGCCGAGGAAGATGCCGCCGAGCACCGAGACGATGAGCACCGGCAGCGGCCAGATGTCGCGCAGCGCCTCCAGCTTCTCCTCGCGCGTCGGGTTGAGCTCGACCGTGCCGGCCAGCGATGGCGTCAGCTTCACCCGGCCCATGATCATGACCATGTAGAGCAGCGCCGAGATCAGCCCGGGCAGGAAGCCGGCCATGAACAGCTGGCCGACCGAGACCTGGGCGTAGACGCCGTAGAGCACCAGCAGCACCGAGGGCGGAATCAGCGAGCCGAGCGTCCCGGAGGCGGCGATCGTGCCGGTCGCCAGGCCCTTGTCGTACTTGTTGCGCAGCATCTCCGGCACGGCGATGCGCGACATGCCGGCAGCGGTCGCGACCGAGGAGCCGGAGGCGGCGGCGAAGAAGGCGCAGGCCGCGACGCTGGCGACCGCCAGGCCGCCGGGCAGGCGCGCCAGGAACAGCCGCATGGCCTGGAACAGGCCCTTGGTCATCTCCGTCGTCGTGCAGAGATAGCCCATCAGCAGGAACATCGGCGCCGCCGTCAGCTCCCACTGGCCGACGAAGTCGAAGGGCGTCGCCGAGATCATGCCCCAGGCGACGCGCGTCGAGGTCATCGCCGCGATGCCGCCGATCGAGACCAGGCCGAGCGCCACGCCGATCGGGATGCGCACGGCGATCAGCGCGAGGGCGACGGCGACGCCGGCGACGCCGATCTCCAGGTTGTCCATGCCCGCCGTCCCCGGCCTAGAGCGCGCGGCGCTTCTGGAGCGCCGTCAGGATGTTGGCGACGAGCGCCAGGCAGACCGCGAAGAAGCCGAGCGGCAGCGCCCAGCGGCTCGGCCAGATGTAGAACAGGAAGTTCGACATGATGGTCTCCTGGCGCAGCGTCGAGCGCCAGGCGTCGAGCAGCCCCTGGTAGGCGAGCATGCCGAAGAAGGCGAGGCCGGCCAGGCAGGCGAGCAGGTAGAGGCCGAGCTGCAGCCCGTGCGGCAGGTGCTGGACGAAGAGGTCGACGCGGATGTGCTCGCCCTTGCGCTCGACGTAGGCCAGCGGCAGGAACACCGCGATGATCATGTAGTAGTAGGAGACCGTCTCAAGCGTGCCGACGACCGGCGCGTTGAACAGGAAGCGCAGCGCCACGTCGAAAGTGACGTGCAGCATCATCAGCGCCAGGAAGGCGCAGGACACGGCGAGCAGCGCGCGGTCGACGCGGGCGGCGAGTCTGGCGAGGGTCTCGGTCATGGCGCGGTCCTGCTGAGGGCGCGGGCTGGGGGCTCGGGCGCGTCGGGAGCTAGCCGGCGCGGCGGTCGAGGCGCGGGCGGTCGAGGCGCTGCTCGTCGGGGGGACCGGCGTCGACCAGGTCGACCAGGCCGGCGCGGCGCAGCGTCTCCTTCCAGAAGGCCAGCATGTCCTCGAACAGCTGCGGGTCGTCGCGCCACACGGTCTGCGTGCCCATGCCGCGCAGGAAGCAGAGCGTGACGTTGAGCGCCAGGCGCCGCTCGCGCGGCAGGCTGTCGCTGTCGAGCATCAGGCGCTCCCAGATCTCGTCGAGAGACTGGTTGAACTCCAGCGCCGGCGGGACCAGGGCGGCCTTGATCTCGGGATCGGTGCGCGCCGCCGTCAGATACTCCAGGGTGATCATGAACAGCGGCCCGGAGAAGTGCTCCCACAGCGTGCCCAGGAAGGACTCGAAGTCGACCGTGCCGGCCTCGATGCCGCCGGCCATCTTGCGGATCTCGGCGATCTCGGCGACCAGCAGGAAGCGCAGCGCCTCCTTGAGCAGGTCCTCCTTGGTCGGGAAGTGGTGCAGCAGGGCGCCGCGCGAGACGCCGGCGCGGCGTGCGATCTCGACGGTCGAGCTGTCGCGCAGGCCCTTCTCGAGCATGCACTCCAGCGTGACCTCGAGGATGCGGCTGCGCGTGGCGTGCGAGCGCTCGGCCTGGGTGCGGCGCGGCCGGCGGCCCTGCGGAGCCGGGCCGCTGCGGCGGCCGGCGAGGGCGCTCGGGCGGCGGCGGCCGGTGGAATCGGTGGTGGACAAGCGATACCCCATGGTCTCGTGAGGCGCCGCCGCGCCGCCGCTCCGGGACAAGGAGGCGGCGGCGCGGCGGGCAGGCTCCTCAGTAGACCCCGTAGGTGGCCGGGTCGAGCTTGTCGTAGATCTCCTGCATCGCGAGGGCGGTCAGCGCGTCCTCGTCGGTGCGGTCGACGCCGGCGATCAGCTTCTCCCACTTGTCGTAGGTCGCGCGGAAGTCGTCGATGACCTCCTTGCCGTTGTCCAGGCCGTACTTCTCCTTGGCCGTGTCGTAGACCCGCGACAGCGCCTTCTCGCGGTAGGACACGACCGAGCCCATCAGGTCCTCGGCCGGCTCGTAGACGTTGTTGCCCTTGGCCTCGGCCTCCTCGAGGGCCTCCTCGGCGCGCGCGATGTAGTTGATGTTCATGCGCGCCATCGAGCGGGCGGTCGCCTCCATCAGCACCTCGCGGTCCTCGGCCGAGAGGCTGGCCCAGAAGTCCGGGTTGTAGCCCCAGTGCGGGCCCGACCAGTACATGCCGGTCGGCAGCAGCGTGGTGTGCTCGGCGACCTCCCAGAGCGAGCGGTCGATCAGGTCGTTGCCCGCGTTCGAGGCGCAGTCCAGCGTGCCGCGCTCGAGGCCGGTGTACATCTCGCTGGACGGCACGTTGACCGGCACCGCGCCGACCTCCTCGGCCCACAGCGAGACGGTCGAGCCGGCGGTGCGGATGCGCTTGCCCTTGACCTCCTCGAGGGTGCGCACCGGCTCGCGGCAGAACAGGATGTAGGGCGGCGTCGTGTAGGCGCCGAGGTAGACGATGCCCTTGTCCTTCCACTCGGCGAGCTGGGTCGGGTTGTTCAGCGAGAAGTCGGCGACCGCGAAGATCGCGACCAGCGGGTCGGCGTAGTTGAATCCGAGCTCCTGCACGGCGTTGGCGACCGGCAGCTCGGAGGGCGTGTAGACGGCGGCGTGGTGGGCGACCTGGACGACGTTGTCGCGGATGCCCTGCAGGCTGGCGCGCGGCGCCAGCAGCACGGTGCCGGTGTAGACCTCCGGCTTGAGGCGGCCCTCGGAGAGCTCCTCGACGATCGGCGCCCACTCGACGTAGCCGTACTTCGAGAGCGGGTGCTGCTCGGCGTAGAAGGAGTTGGCGATGAACTCGGTCTGGGCGACCGAGGGGGCGGCGGCACCGGCCGCCAGGGCCGCGCCGGCGAGGCCGGCGAGCAGCGTGGCACGCATCTTCATGGATCTTGCCTCCTTGTTCCCTGTCTTCCGGCGCCCCCGTCGCGTCGCGGGACCGCCGCCGGCCGTTCGCCGGCCTGTCGGAGCGGCAAGGTTAACGCCGCCAGAAACAAACAAGCAAGACTGATTGTTTTTACGCCGCGCCATGCGAGAAGGCGCAGTCGACCTCGATCCTCTGGGCCGCGGGCGCCGCCCCGCGCTGCTACTCCACCACCCCCAGCTCCTTGCGGAGCAGGCGGGCGCCGGCGCCGAGCGCCTTGAGCTTGCCTTCGGCGACGTGGCGCGGCAGCGGGGCCATACCGCAGTTGGTGCAGGGCTGGACGCGCGCGGCGTCGACGTGCTCGAGCGCGGCGCGCAGCGTCGCGGCGACCTGCTCGGGCGTCTCGACGCTCTCGCTGGCGACGTCGATGGCGCCGACCAGCAGCTCCTTGTCGCCCAGCAGCTCGAGCAGCGACAGCGGCACCTTGGAGTTGGCGCACTCCAGCGAGACCTGCTGGATCTTCGAGGCGTTGAGCGCCGGGAAGATCTCCTCGTACTGGCGCCACTCGCCGCCCAGGGTCTTCTTCCAGTCGATGTTGGCCTGGATGCCGTAGCCGTAGCAGATGTGCACCGCCGTCGTGCAGTTCAGGCCCTCGATGGCGCGCTCCAGGGCGGCGATGCCCCACTCCTTGACCTGGTCCATGAAGACGTTGAAGGCCGGCTCGTCGAACTGGATCACGTCGACGCCGGCGGCCTCCAGCTCCTTGGCCTCGTCGTTGAGGATCTCTGCGAAGGCCATGGCCATGTCGGCGCGGCTGCCGTAGTGGCCGTCGGCGATGGTGTCGCAGATCGTCATCGGCCCGGGCAGGGTGAACTTCAGGCCGTTGGTCGTGTGGGCGCGCATGAAGGCGGCCTGGTCGCGGTGCACCGGCCCCTTGCGGCGCACCGGCCCGGTCACGGTCGGCACCTCGACGACGTAGCGGTCGTTGCGGATGCCCATCTTGGTCTTGAGGTTCCAGTCGATGCCCTCGACCTCCTGCAGGAAGCCGTGGACGAAGTGCACGCGGAACTGCTCGCCCTCGGTCACCACGTCGATGCCGTCGGCCTCCTGCTCCTTCAGCCAGACCAGGGCGGCGTCGCGCTTGGCCCGGTCGAGCTCGGCGCCCTCCAGGCGCCAGGGCGCCCAGAGCTTCTCGGGCTCGGCGAGCCAGCTCGGCTTGGGCAGGCTTCCGGCGATCGTGGTCCGCAGCATGGCGTGGCGCTCCCTCGTTTGGCTCACTGGCTCGTTGGCTCACGGGTTCGTTGGCTGGCCGGGATGTAGCTCTCCCGTCGCGCAAGCATAGTCCCCGGGCGATTCCCCGCAACCGGGCTCCGTGC
Source organism: Alphaproteobacteria bacterium (assembly GCA_030433005.1). GTDB lineage: Bacteria > Pseudomonadota > Alphaproteobacteria > Kiloniellales > DSM-21159 > Tistlia. The sequence continues at coordinate 20,402 of JAUILQ010000069.1, read as the reverse complement.
TAGGCTCGCCGCCATGCTGTCCGACCGCGCCTACGGTTTCCTGCGCTTCGTCGCCCGGCTGGAGGAGCGCTCCCGCCTGGTTCGCGAAACGGTGCACCACTACGAGTGGGTGCACACGCTGATCGGCGTCTTCGGCAACTTCACCTTCGTCGTCGGCAGCGTCTTCTTCTTCTGGGACTCCTGGGAGAAGGCGGGGGTCTGGCTGTTCGTCATCGGCAGCACGGCGATGTTCGTCGGCGCGGTCGGCGCGGCCTTCTCGCGCTGGGAGCGGCGCCTGCGCGAGCGCCGCCGCGCGGCCGCCGGCGAGACCGCGGCGCTCGCCTGAGCTGTCGGGCGGGCCGCCGCCGGTGCCGTGCCCGGGCCGCGCCGGCTCCATTCAGCGCCTGTTAAGGCCTTCAAATCCATACCGTCGGCGCGGTCGCTGGTGTAGTCTGGCCGGCGACTGGATGGGGGTGGCCCGCGGCGACGGGCAGGCGGAGGTGCCGCAGCGCGCGAGGGTGCCGCTTGCGGCTCCGGCCTCGTGCGGGCGTTGCGCCACGCCATCGGAGCGTCTGGCTGAGCGGCGTCGGGGCCCATGAAAAGAACCATCATCTTCATCGTCGTCTTCCTGCTGCTGGCCGGCCTGGTCGGCGGCTTCGCCTACTTCCAGTTCGTCATGAAGCCGCAGATGATCGAGCAGGCGATCTCCAGCCAGCCGCAGCCGACGACCTCGGTCTCGGTGGTCGCGGCCGAGAGCGACAGCTGGCGGCCCGGCATCCCGGCGATCGGCACGCTGGAGGCGGTGCAGGGCATCGAGCTGGCGACCGAGGTCGCCGGCCTGGTCGATTCCATCGAGTTCGATTCCGGCCAGTCGGTCAGCCAGGGCGACCTGCTGCTGGAGCTCGACACCGACGTCGAGCAGGCGCAGCTCAAGGCCGCCGAGGCGCAGCTCAAGCAGAGCCAGTCCGACCTGGGCCGCCAGCGCGAGCTGGTCGAGCGCGGCAACACCCCGCGCAGCACCTTCGACGCCGCGGTCGCGCAGCGCGACAGCAACGCCGCCGAGGTCGAGCGGATCCGCGCGCTGCTGGCGCAGAAGGTCGTGCTGGCGCCCTTCTCTGGCCGGCTCGGCATCCGCCAGGTCGACCTCGGGCAGTTCGTCAGCGCCGGCGAGACCCTGGTCACGCTGCAGCAGCTCGATCCGATCTACGTCGACTTCCCGGTCCCCGAGCAGCAGCTTTCGCGGCTGCAGATGGGCCAGACCGTCGAGGCCCGCATCGACGCCTTTCCCGACCAGAGCTTCACCGGCAAGCTCAGCTCGATCGACGCCCGGGTGAACCAGGAGACGCGCAACATCCTGGTGCGCGCGACCCTGCCGAACCCGGAGCGGCGCCTGCTGCCGGGCATGTTCGCCTCGGTGACCGTGCTGGAAGACGAGAGCCGGCAGGTCGTCACCGTGCCGCGGACCGCAATCTCCTACAGCCTCTACGGCGACAGCCTCTACGTCGTGAAGGGCTCCGGGCCCGGCGGGCAGCAGGGCTCGGGTGGCCAGGCCTCGGGCGGCCAGGCCTCGGGCGGCCAGGCCTCGGGCGGCCAGGCCTCGGGCGGACAGGCATCGGGCGGCCAGGCCTCGGGCGGACAGGCATCGGGTAGCCAAGGATCGGACGCGAGCGGCTCCGGCTCCGGCGGCGAGGCCAAGGCGGGCGACGTGGTCGAGCTCGAGCGCCGCTTCATCAGGGTCGGCGACACCCGCGGCGACCGCGTCTCGGTCGTCGAGGGGGTCAAGCCCGGCGAGCTCGTCGTGACCGCGGGCCAGAACAAGCTGTCGCCCGGCCAGAAGGTCAAGATCTCGGACAAGCCGGCGCTGACCGAGCCGGCCGATCGGCCGAAGCTCTAGGCGGCGGCCGCGACATGGGCTCCTTCACCGATCTCTTCATCAAGCGGCCGGTCCTGGCGACCGTCGTCAGCCTGCTGATCCTGCTGCTCGGGCTGCAGGCCGGCTTCTCGCTGCAGATCCGCCAGTATCCCGAGCTGTCGAACACGACGATCACCATCACGACCAGCTATCCCGGCGCCAACGCCGACCTGATCAAGGGCTTCATCACGACGCCGATCGAGCAGGCCGTGTCGAGCGCCGAAGGCATCGACACGCTGGTCTCGACCTCGCGCCAGAACACCTCGACCGTCACGCTCAACCTGGTGCTCAACGCCGACGCCGACCGCGCGGTCGCCGACGTGCTGTCCAAGGTCAACCAGGTCCAGGGCGTGCTGCCCGACGAGGCCAACGACCCGGTCGTCACCAAGCAGACCGGCGACAGCACGGCGCTGATGTACATCTCCTTCAACTCGGACGTGCTCGACGCGCCGCAGATCACCGACTACCTGACGCGAGTCGTCCAGCCCAAGCTCCAGACGGTCAACGGCGTCGCCCAGGCGCAGATCCTCGGCGGCCAGACCTTCGCCATGCGCATCTGGCTCAACCCGAACCGCATGGCGGCGCTGCAGATCACGCCGACCGACGTCGCCGACGCGCTGGCGCGCAACAACTTCACCTCGGCGGCCGGCCAGGTGAAGGGCGACTTCGTCCAGACCTCGATCAACGCCGAGACCTCGCTGGATTCGGCGGACGCCTTCTCGCGCCTGGTGGTCGCGACGCGCGGCGACTCGCTGATCCGCCTGCGCGACATCGCCGACATCGAGCTGGGCCCGGAGAGCGGCGAGTCCTCCTCGGCCTTCGACGGCATCAAGGCGGTGTTCATCGGCGTCTTCACCACGCCGACGGCCAACCCGCTGACGGTCATCGAGAACGTCCGCGAGCTGATGCCGGAGATCCAGAACCAGCTGCCCGAGGGCCTGTCGGCCGCCATCGCCTACGACGCCACCGCCTTCATCAACGCCTCGATCGACGAGGTCGTCAGCACGATCTGGGAGGCCGGGCTGATCGTCATCGTCGTGATCTTCCTGTTCCTCGGCAACCTGCGCTCGACGCTGATCCCGATCGTCACGATCCCGCTGTCGCTGGTCGGCGTGATGCTGATCCTCCAGGCCTTCGGCTACTCGATCAACCTGCTGACCCTGCTCGCCCTGGTGCTGGCGATCGGCCTAGTGGTCGACGACGCCATCGTCGTCGTCGAGAACATCTACCGCCACATCGAGGAGGGTATGACGCCGCACGACGCGGCGCTGCGCGGCGCGCGCGAGATCGCCATGCCGGTGGTCTCGATGACCATCACGCTGATCGCGGTCTACGCGCCGATCGGCTTCGTCTCGGGGCTGACCGGCTCGCTGTTCCGCGAGTTCGCCTTCACCCTGGCCGGCTCGGTGCTGATCTCCGGCATCATCGCGCTGACCCTGTCGCCGATGATGTGCTCGCAGCTGCTCAGCCAGGAGAAGGGCGGCGGCGCCTTCTCGCGCTTCCTCGACCGCCGCTTCGACAGCCTCAAGGAGGCCTACCGCTCGCGGCTGTCGAAGACCCTCGGCTTCCGGCTGCTGACGGTGACGGTGCTGGTCGCGGTGCTGGCCATGACCGCGATGCTCTACATGACCACGCCGAGCGAGCTGGCGCCGACCGAGGACCAGGGCATCGTGTTCTCGCAGGCGACGATCCCGCAGTCGGCCAACCTCGACTACATGGAGGAGACGACCGGCCAGCTCTACGACATCTTCGCCAAGGTGCCCGAGCAGGACCACGTCTTCGCGATCAACGGCATCGACGGCGTGACCTCGGCCTTCTCGGGCATGCTGCTCAAGCCCTGGGGCGAGCGCGAGCGCAGCGCCAGCCAGATCCTGGCCTCGCTGCAGCCGCAGTTCGGCACGGTGACCAGCGGCCAGGTGGTGGCCTTCGAGCCCTCGTCGATCCCGGGCTCGAGCGGCGGTCTGCCGGTGCAGTTCGTGATCACCTCGACCAGCGACTTCACGGAGATCGCCGAGGTGCTGCAGCAGGCCCAGCAGGCGGCGCAGCAGAGCGGCCTGTTCCTGTTCACCGACAGCGACCTCAAGTTCAACGCGCCGCAGATCCAGTTCGACATCGATCACGACAAGGCGAACCGCCTGGGCATCTCGATGCGCGACATCGGCACGGCGCTGGCGACCTTCCTGGGCGGCAACTACGTCAACCGCTTCGACCTCTACGGCCGCAGCTACCAGGTGATCCCGCAGGTGCCACGCGACTACCGCCTGACCGCCGACTGGCTGACCCGCTACGAGGTGCGCACCGACAGCGGCCAGATGGTGCCGCTGTCGACCGTGGCGACGCTGTCCGACACGGTGCAGCCGAACGCGCTCGGCACCTTCCAGCAGCTCAACGCCGCGACGCTGTCCGGCGTGCCCTTCCCGGGACGCACCTCCGGCGAGGCGCTGGAGTTCCTGAGGAACTACGCCGAGGAGAACTTCCCGGCGGGCTTCTCCTACGACTACAAGGGCGAGAGCCGCCAGCAGGTCCAGGAAGGCGACACCCTGGCGATCACCTTCGTGTTCGCCCTGATCGTCATCTTCCTGGTGCTGGCCGCCCAGTTCGAGAGCTTCCGCGACCCGGTGATCATCCTGATCGCGCTCCCGACCTCGATCTTCGGGGCGCTGCTGCCGGTCAACATCCTGTCGCTGACCGGCGGCTCCTCCATCAACATCTACACCCAGATCGGCCTGGTCACGCTGATCGGCCTGATCTCCAAGCACGGCATCCTGATGGTCGAGTTCGCCAACAAGCTGCAGGAGGAGGAGGGCTACAGCCGGGTCCGCGCGATCGAGGAGGCGGCGGCCGTGCGCCTGCGCCCGATCCTGATGACCACGGCCTCGATGGTCGTCGCCATGGTGCCGCTGCTGATCGCGACCGGCGCCGGCGCCCGGAGCCGCTTCGACATCGGCCTGGTGATCGCCGCCGGCATGACCGTGGGCACGCTGTTCACGCTGTTCGTCACGCCGGCCGTCTACACGCTGGTCGCGCGCGACCACTCCGCCGAGCGCGAGTCGGCGGCCGGCGGCAGCGGGTCGGGCGGGGAGGGGCCGACGAAGAGCGGCTCGGGCAAGGACGGATCGGGCGGCAGCCCGGCCCCGGTCCCGGCAGAGTAGCCTCAGCGGTTGGTGGCGAAGCCGCGCTCGGCCGGCGGCAGCAGCGTCATCAGGGCGCGGAACGGCAGCAGCATGACCAGCGCGACCAGTAGCTTCACGACGTAGTCGCCGAGCGCCAGCGTGACCCAGGGCACGGCGGTGCCGGCGAAGGCCAGGGCGAAGAACACCAGGGTGTCGAGCGTCGAGGCCAGGCTCGAGGAGATCAGCGGCGCCTGCCACCAGCGCAGCCGGCGCAGCCGGTCGAACACCGTGACGTCGAGCAGCTGGGCGAGCAGGAAGGCGCTGCCCGAGGCCAGGGCGATGCGCCAGCCCGCGAAGACGACCGACAGCACCACCGCGACGGCGAAGCCGGCGTAGACGACGCGGCGGGCGCGCGCCGGGCCGAGCGCCCGGTTGCTGAGGTCGGTGACCAGGAAGGCGACCGGATAGCTCAGCGCGCCCCAGGTCCAGAGCTCGCTCGCGGGAATACCGAAGACCGCCAGGTCGAGCCGGATCGGGTGCTGGACCAGCACGTTCGAGGCCACGACCACCAGGGCCATGGCCAGGACGCCGAGCAGCATGCCGCGCGTCTGATAGGTCATCTCTCTCGCCTCTTGGCTCGCCGCGCCGCTGCCGGGCGGCGTCGGAAAGGGCGCTGTCCTAGCAGAAGCCTGGCGCCGCGGCTACGGTGCCGCCGGCCGGACCCGGCCCGCGCATCCTGCGACAAGTTCTCCACAGCAAAGTGGGCCCGGCGACTCGACGAGGACATTTCTACCCGATATGGTGTGAATGCCTGGCTTGAGCGCAATATATATGGCGCACCACGATAGCTTGGAGGCTGGCGCATGACCTGGACACCCGACCGTATCGACGAGCTGACCCAGCTGTGGAACAGCGGTCACTCGGCCTCGATGATTGGCAAGAAGCTCGGCGTCTCGAAGAACGCCGTCGTCGGCAAGGCACACCGGCTGAACCTGCCGGCCCGGCCCTCGCCGATCCGCAAGGACGCCCGCCCGGCGCCGCGTCGCCGGCCGGCCGTGCTGCCGACCCCGGTGGTGCCGGAGGAAAGCGGCGAGAGCGTGGAGGCCTTCGAGGCGCCCAAGCCGACCCGCCTGTCCGAGCGGCGCTCGGGCCAGAGCTGCCAGTGGCCGATCGGCGACCCGAACGACAAGGGCTTCCACTTCTGCGACGATCCGGCGCTGCCGGGCAAGCCCTACTGCAGCAAGCACTGCGCCTCGGCCTACATCAAGAAGGACCGGGACCGGGATCGGGACCGCGGCGAGTCCCGGGTCGCCTGAGCCCGGCGACCGAGCCGGTTCCCGAACGGACACGCGACGAAGCCGGCCGGCGGACGGGCAGATTTCAGAGCACCAGCTCGGCGCCGCCGCGCCGCGGATCGCCGGCCGCCTCCAGCCGGCCGTCCGCGGCGCGCCGCACCAGGTGCACGCCGCCGAAGTAGAGGTTGCGCGCGGGCCACAGCGTCGCCGGCCCGAGCCCGGCCAGCCAGGGCAGGTCGTCATGTCCGATCCCGCGCTCCGTCGCCTCGAAGCCGGGCTCCAGCTGCACCCGCCCGCCTTCGACATGCATCCGCGGCGCCGCCACCGCCTCGGCCGGCGCCATGCCGTGGCCGAGGCAGTCGAGCAGTACCTGCAGGATCGCGGTGCGCAGGCGGTTGGAGCCGCCGGAGCCCAGGCAGAGCAGGCCGCCGCCGGCCTCCTGTGCAAGGCTCGGCGCCATCATCGAGCCGAGCCGGACGCCGCGCGGCCAGCGGTGGAAGCCGCGCGGATTGAGATCCTCCTCGCCCAGCATGTTGTTGAGATGGATGCCGCTGCCCGGCAGCAGCCGGCCGCAGCCCTCGCCGTTCGACAGGGTCGCGGCGGCGGCGTTGCCGGCGGCGTCGATCACCGAGAGGTGCGTCGTGCCGCGCGTCACGCCGGGCCCGGGCCGCGCCGGCCCCGCCGCCAGGGCGTCGCGGTAGCGCGCCAGCAGCCCCGGCTCGAACAGCCGCGCGGCCGCCGCGGCCTCCTCCGCGGCGTCCTCGGCCAGGGCCAGGCCGCTCTCGCCGCGCGCCTCGTTGGTCAGCGCCATCGCCTGGCCGAGCAGCGTCAGGTTGCGCGCCGTGCCGAAGGCGCCGAGCGGCAGGCCGTCGAGCAGCGCCAGCGCGAAGGCGATCAGCGGCCCGCCGCTCGAGGGCGGGCCGTTGGTCAGGATCCGGTTGCCGTCGTAGGCCGCGGCCAGCGGCGCGCGGCGCACCACGCGGTAGCCGGCCAAGTCCTCGGCGGCGAGCAGGCCGCCCGCCTCGGCACAGGCCTGCACGAGGCGCTGCGCCAGGTCGCCCCGGTAGAACGGCGCCGCGCCCTCGCGGCCGAGGCGCCCGAGGCTTTCGGCGAGTTCGGGCTGGACCAGCCGGCTGCCGGCCTGGCGCAGCCCGCCCCCGGGCTGGCAATGCAGCGCGCGCAGACCGGGCGACGCGCTGACGATCGGCTCGACCACCGAGGCGACGAAGGCGTCGATCGGGCGCAGGGCGTAGCCGTCGCCGGCCAGCGCCACCGCCGGGGCCAGGCTTCGCGCCAGCGGCAGCCGGCCGAGCTCCGAGGCGACCGTCTCGAGGCCGGCCGGCACGCCCGGCACCGCGGTCGCCGCGAGGCCGATGTGGAAGACCTGCCGGGCGGTGCCGAAGTCGGCCTCGACCGCCGCGAAGTCGAGCGGCGCCGACGGGGCCGGTCGCTCCTCGGGGCCCCGCGCGGGCGTGTCGACGAAGAAGTCGTAGAGCCGCGGGGCGGCCCCGGCCGGCTCGGCCAGCAGGAAGCCGCCGCCGCCGAGCGAGGCCAGCACCGGCTCGCAGACGCAGGCCGCCGCGATGCCGGCGCAGGCGGCGTCGAAGGCGTTGCCGCCGGCCGCCAGGATTTCGGCGGCGGCGCGCACCGTCTCGTCGTGGCCGCCGGCGACGGCGCCGCCGTGCCGGCTGCGCGCGCCCGCCGCCCGGCTCGCCACGGCTCGGCTCAGGCCTCGGCGAGCGGCGGGCGCGGCGTCGGGTGGCTGCGCTCGAAGGCGTGGGCGGCGCGCAGCACCAGCGCGTCGCGGTGGCGCGGCCCGACCAGCTGCAGGCCGATCGGCAGGCCCTCGGCGGTCAGGCCGCAGGGTTGGCTGCTCGCCGGCTGGCCGGTCAGGTTGAAGGGGTAGGAGAAGGGCGTCCAGTCGGTCCAGCGATCGCCGTCGGAGCCCCGCGGGCACTCGACCCCGGCCTCGAAGGCCGGCAGCGGCAGGCTCGGCATGAGCAGCAGGTCGAAGTCCTGGTGCAGCTGGTTCATGCGCACCGTGAAGGCCTCGCGCGCCTTGACGGCCCGCTGGTAGTCGAGCAGCGAGAACGCTTCGGCCTGGGCCGCCACCTCCTGCAGTCCCGGATCGACCAGCGCCCGCTTGTCGTCGGACAGGCCGGACAGCAGCAGCGCGGCGCCGGCGTACCAGTGGTAGGCGAACACGGCGGCGGTGTCGGGCAGGTCCGGCTCGGGCTGCTCGACCCGGGCGCCGAGCGTCTCGAAGTGCCGCGCCGCCTTGGCCACGGACTCGGCGACTTCCGGATGCACCCAGCGGCCGTTGAGTGTCGGCAGGTAGGCGATGCGCAGGCCCTCGACGCCGGTCCCGATGCCGGCGCCGTAGTCCTCGCCGTCGTAGGGCAGGGTGTAGGGGTCGCGCGGGTCGGGCGCGGCGATGACCGTCAGCATCAGCGCGCAGTCGGCGATCGTGCGCGCCATCGGTCCGACGTGCGAGACCGTGCCGAAGGGGCTGAGCGGATAGGCAGGCACCCGCCCGAAGCTCGGCTTGATGCCGGGGATGCCGGTGAAGCCGCAGGGAATCCGGATCGAGCCGCCGCCGTCGGTGCCGAAGTGCAGGGCGCCCATGCCGGTGGCCGCGGCGACCGCGGCGCCGCCCGACGAGCCGCCGGGCGTCCTTTCCGGGTCCCAGGGGTTGCGCGTGACGCCGCAGAGCGCGCTGTCGGTGACGCCCTTCCAGCCGAACTCCGGCGAGGTCGTCTTGCCGAGCAGCACGGCGCCCTGCTCGCGGACCCGCGCGACCGCCGGCGCGTCCTCGTCCCAGGGGCCCGCCGGGTCGACCGTGCGCGAGCCGCGCAGGGTCGGCCAGCCCTTGGTCAGCAGCAGGTCCTTGACGCTCAGCGGCACGCCGTCGAGCCGGCCTTCCGGCGCGCCGGCCTGCCAGCGCCGCTCGGAGGCCCGAGCCGATTCCAGCGCCGACTCCCGGTCGACCAGGCAGAAGGCGTTGAGGCGCTCGTTGAGCCGCTCGATCTGGCCGATCGCCGCCTCCGTCGCCTCGACCGGCGAGAGGCGCTTGTCCCTGTAGGCGGCGAGCAGCTCGGTGGCGCTCAGGAAGGCGGCGTCGGTGGCCATGTCGTCTCCTCGGTATCTGGCTATGGCGAGGCATTCCTTGCACGCCCGCCGCCGTCTGTCGACCGGGCCGCCGGTCGCGGCGCCGCGCCCGCTGCATGGCTGCCCCAGGGGCGGCCGGCGTGGACCGCGGCCCGCCGAGCGGCTAGAGGCTAGGGATGACCGACGAGACCGCCCCGCAGGCCGAGACGCCGGGCCGGACGCTGAGCCTCCGGGAGCGGCGCCACAGCCTGGTCGCCATCGTCTTCCACATGACGGCCATCGGCATCGCCTTCGGCGCCTCGATCCCGCTGACCTCGCTGGTGCTCGAGCGCTGGGGCGAGAACGCCAGCGTCATCGGCCTGGTCGGCGCCCTGCCGACCCTGGCCAACGTCGTGCTGCTGCCCAGCCTGCGCGCTTTGGCGGCGCGCCTCGGCACCGCCCGGGCGATGATGCTGGGCAGCGTCGTCGCCGCCGTCTCGATCGGCGTCATGCCCCTGGTCCCCGAGGTCTGGGCCTGGGCGCTGCTGCGCTTCCTCGCCGGCGCCGGCCTGGCGCTGCCCTGGCTGGTCGGCGAGACCTGGATCAACGTCGTCGCCCTGGAGCACAACCGTGGCCGGGTCATCGCGATCTACTCCTCGGCGCTGTTCGCCGGCTTCGCGATCGGCCCGTCGCTGCTGGCTCTGACCGGTACCGAGGGCTGGCTGCCGTTCCTGGTGATCGCCGCCGCGACCGCCATGGCGGTGCTGCCGCTGCTGCCGGTGATGAGCCTGGCGCCGCTGCTGCCGCGGCGGCCGGGCCTGCGCCTCGGCCAGGTGGTTCGCCATGCGCCGACCATGCTGCTCGCGGCGCTCGCCGCGGGCTTCGCCGAGTTCGCGAGCTTCTCGCTGCTGCCGGTGTTCGGCGTGCGCAACGGCCTGGCCGAGCCGGCGGCGCTGCTGCTGCTCACGGTGTTCCTGGTCGGCGGCATCCTGCTGCAGCTGCCGTTCGGCTGGCTCGGCGACCGCTGGACGCGGCGCCCGACGCTCGCGCTGGCCGGCCTGATCGGCCTCGCCGCGGCGCTGGCGCTGGGCTTCGTCGGCGACGCGCCGCTGGCCGCCGGCGCCGTCAGCTTCCTGCTCGGCGGCGCCATCCTGGCGCTCTACAATCTCGGCCTCGGCCTGCTCGGCGACCGCTTCGACGCCGCCGACCTGGGGGTCGCCAACGCCGCCTTCATCATGGTCTATTCCGCCGGCAGCCTGATCGGGCCGGCGGTGGGCGGCGTCGCCACGGAGTTCTCGCCGTCCTGGGGCCTGCCGGCGACTCTGGCCGGCATCTGCGCGCTGGTCGTGGCGATGGCCCTGTGGCGCGAGGGCGGCAGCCGGGACGGAACGGGGAAGAGGGGAGCCGGATGAACGAGACCAGTGGGATGACCGAGACCAGCAGCCGGGACCGCGACCCGCTGGGCGCCTTCGTGCCCGGCGGCCGCTTCGAGATCGGGCCGGAGGGCGTCGGCCCTCACGGTGTTGGCCCGTTGGCCGGGCTCGACGTCGCGGTCAAGGACATCTTCGACATCGCCGGGCGCGTCACCGGCTGCGGCAACCCCGACTGGGCGCGCACCCACGGCCCGGCCGAGCGGCACGCCGCCGCGGTCGCGAGCCTGCTGCAGGCCGGCGCCCGGGTCGTCGGCAAGGCCGTGACCGACGAGCTGGCCTACAGCCTCAACGGCCAGAACTTCCACTATGGCACGCCGGCCAACAGCAACGCCCCCGGGCGCATTCCCGGCGGCTCCTCGAGCGGCTCGGCGGCCGCGGTCGCCGGCGGGCTCTGCGACAGCGCGCTGGGCAGCGACACCGGCGGCTCGATCCGCGTGCCGGCCAGCTACTGCGGGCTCTACGGCCTGCGGCCGACGCACGGCCGCGTCGACATCGCCGGGGTCATGCCGCTGGCGCCGAGCTTCGACACCGTCGGCTGGTTCGCGCGCGAGGCCGAGACGCTCGAGGCGGTCGGCGCCGTCCTGCTCGGCGAGGATCCGGCAGCCGCGGCACCGGAGCGCCTGCTGGTCGCCGAGGACGCCTGGGAACTGGCGGAGCCGGCGGCGCGCGAGGCCCTGGCGCCCTGGCGCGAGCGCCTGGAGCAGCGTCTCGGCAAGGCCGAGGCGCTGCGCCCCGGCGAGCCGGGCGGCGGGCTCGGCGAGTGGATGCTGCGCTTCCGCACGATCCAGGCCGGGGAGATCTGGCAGGTCCACGGCGACTGGATCCGCGAGACGCGGCCGGGCTTCGGCCCGGAGATCGCCGAGCGCTTCGCGTGGGTCGAGTCGATCGCCGAGGCCGAAGTCGCCGCCGCGCGCGAGGCCCGGGCGGAGTTCAGCGGGCGGCTGCGCGAGCGGCTGGCGCCCGGCAGCGTCCTGCTGCTGCCGACTGCGCCCTCGATCGCGCCGCGCCTCGATGCCGACGCCGAATCGCTGCGCCAGCATCGCGGCCACGTCCTCTCGCTGACCGCGATCGCCGGCCTGTCCGGCCTGCCGCAGGTCAGCCTGCCGCTGGCCCGCCTCGAGGGCTGTCCCCTGGGCCTGTCGCTGATCGGCCCGGCCGGCAGCGACCGGGCGCTGCTCGCCTTCGCCAGGCAGCTGGCCTCGACGCCGGGCTGAGGCCTCTGCCCGGCGGCGGCGTCAGTCGCCGCCGACGGCGCTCAGCGGCTGTCGGGCATCGCCCGCCAGCACGCGCGACGGCGGCAGCCGCACCGTGGCCACCGTGCCGCCGGGCGCACCGGCGCCGAGCTCCAGCGTGCCGCCGTGCAGCTCGATCAGGGCCTTGGTCAGGGGCAGGCCGAGACCGGTGCCCTCGTGGCGCCGGTTGAACCCGGAGTCGACCTGGGTGAAGGGCTCCAGGACACGCTTGCGGTCTTCCGGGCGGATGCCGATGCCGGTGTCCGAGACGCGCAGCAGCAGCCCGCCGTCCTCGGCGCGCTCGCCGTCGACCGAGACCGTGCCGCCGGCCGGCGTGAACTTGACGGCGTTGGACAGCAGGTTGAGCAGGATCTGCTTCAGGCGCCGGGGATCGGCGAGCAGCGCCGGCAGCTCGCGCGGCAGGGCGTCGCGCAGCGCCACCTGACCGCGTTCGGCGCGCGGCCCGATCAGGCGCAGACTGGCGGCGACGGCCTGTTCGAGGTCGATCTCCTCCTCGACCAGCTCCAGCATGCCGGCCTCGGCCTTCGAGACGTCGAGGATGTCGTTGATGATCTCGAGCAGATGCGTGCCGCTGTCGCGGATGTCCTGGGCATAGGAGCGGTAGCGCGTCGTGCCCAGCGGGCCGAGCAGCTCCTGCGCCATGACCTCGGAGAACCCGATGACGGCGTTCAGCGGGGTGCGCAGCTCGTGGCTCATGGTCGCCAGGAACTCGCTCTTGGCCCGGTTGGCCAGCTCGGCGGATTCCATGGCGCTGCGTAGCTCGAACTCGCTCTGCATGCGCTCGGTGATGTCCTGCGCGGCGCCGAGGATGCGCACGACGCGCCCCGTCTCGGGGTCGATCTCCGGCCGGCCGTGCAGGCGCACCCAGATCAGCTTGTCGCCGCCGGAGGTCATGCGGACCTCGTCGACCGAGCTCCGGCCGGCGCGCAGCCGCTCCAGGCGCTCGTCGTCGAGGTGCCGGTCGTCGGGATGCAGCATGGCCGAGAAGCGTGCCCAGGCGCTGCCCGGCACGCCGTGATCGTCGAGATCGATCTCGATCTCGCCGAGGGTGCCGGCCGACCACTCGGCGACGATCGTGCCGTCCTCCTCCAGCCGGAACGAGTAGAGCAGGTCCGAGGTCATCTCCGAAATCAGCCGGTAACGTCCCTCGCTGTCGCGCAGCGCGTCCTCGATGCGGCGGCGCTCGGTGACGTCGGTGTAGGTCGTCACGAAGCCGCCGCCGGGCAGCGGGTCGCCGCGCACCTCCAGGTAGCTGCCGTCGGGCCGCTGCCGCTCGAAGCGGTGCGCCTCGAAGCGGCGCGCGAGCGCGACCCGCTCCTCGACCTGGGCGTCGATGTCGCCGGGGCCGTACTCGCCGCGCTCGGCGTTGTGCCGGACCAGGGCTTCGAAGGAGGCCGTCGCCAGCACCTCGGGCGGGAAGCCCAGCAGGTCGCGGAAGCGCTCGTTGTGGCCGATCAGGCGCAGGTCCTTGTCGACCACCGAGATGCCGGCGCCGACGTTCTCGAAGATGATGCGCAGCAGCTCGGCGGCATGGTCGCGCTCCTGGGCGGCTTCGAGGCGCTGCAGCTCGATGGTCACGGCGTTGGCGACCAGCTGCACGATGTCGTCGTCGCCCGGCCGGGTCTGCGCCGGCTCGTCGTGCATCGCGAAGACATGCCCCAGAACGCGACCATGGCCGTCGAGCAGCAGGTGACCGCGGTAGGCCTGCACGCCCAGCTCGCCGAGATAGGGATCGTCCGGGAACTGCGCGGCCACGTCGCGCGGCCAGAAGCAGCGCGCGGTGTCCTCGTAGACGTGGTCGCAGGGCGTGCCGGCCAGCGGATAGCCGAAGGTCGGGGCGGGGCCGTCCTCCCGGCCGTCCCAGAGCGCCAGGACCTCCGCCTGTCCCGGCTCCTTGCCGCGGCGCGCGACGCCGGCCCAGCGGAAGCCGAGTCCGGCGTGGAGCGCTTCCGAGGCGGCCTCCAGCAGGTCGCGGCCACGGGTCCGGCTCTCGACCAGGATCGACAGTACGCGCTCGCGCCGGACGTTGACGCCGATGTCGGTCCACAGCAGCACGCTGCCGCCGTCCGGCGTCCGCGCCACCGAGATCTGGACGACCCTGCCGTCGGCATAGGTCTGCTCCAGGCGATAGGGCGCCCGGCGGTGCTGCGCGATGCGCTCGGCGATGAAGGTTTCGGGGTCCTGGCCCTGCAGCTCGAACAGGCCGTCGCCCAGGGCCGCGCGCACGATCTCCTCGAAGCCGACGCCGGGCCGAAGCACGCGGTTCATGGCCGGGCTCACCTGGCGGTAGGCCTCGTTGCAGATGACCAGGCGGTCGTCGGAGTCGAACAGGGCGAAGCCGTCGGGCAGCGAGGTGACGGCCGCCTCGAGCTGCTGGCGCAGGGTCTCGGCGGTGGCCCGGGCCTCGGTGATCTCGGTGATGTCGTTGGCCGTGCCGCGGTAGCCGAGGAAGCGACCCTGGTCGTCGAAGCGCGCCTTGGCGTTGATGCGGTAGCGGCCGGGGCTGTCGTTGCCGGGCAGCTTCGCGGTGTAGACGAACTCCCTGAGGTCGCGGTGGGCCTCGAGGTCCGCCAGGTGCGCCACCCAGAAGGGATCCTCCGGGTCGGCCTGGGCCAGGTCTTCGCGACGCCTGCCGAGCACGCCCTCGACGGTCAGGCCGGACACCTGGGCGAAGCGCTCCGAGATGTAGGTGTAGCGATGCTCGGCGTCAGTCTCCCAGATCCAGTCGCTGTTGAGCTCGGCGATGTCCCGGAAGCGCTGCTCGCTGATCTTCAGGGCCTCGTCGGCCTGCAGCCGGCGGAGCTCCAGCGCCGCGCCGCGGCCGACCAGGGCGAGCAGCTCGGCATCGGCGGGATTGGACTCGAAGGCGCGGTCGTCGAGGGCCAGCAGGTAGCCGATCACCGTGCCGTCGGACAGCTCCAGGCGGCGCGAGAGGTAGGCCTCCGCGCCGCTGCTGCCGACCAGCTGGCAGCCCGGGAAGACCGCGCCGGCCCGGCTGCCGACGAACTCCTCGGGGTCGCCGGTCCGGTTGCCCCCGGTGCCGTCGAAGTTCAGGCGCGTGCCCGGGGTGGGCGCCACCTCGCCGTGCCAGGCCGCCAGCTCGACCCGGCCGTCGTCGAGGCAGCGCGCGATGCCGGCGCCCCGGAAGCCGCTGGCGATGGCGGCGGCCTCGGCGATCGCGGAGAGCGTGGTCGAGCCCTCGAGGCGGGAGACCAGCGTCTCGAGCACGCGCTCGCGGCGCCGGCGGTCGGTCGCGTCGCCGATCAGGATGACGCGGCCGCCTTCGCTGGTCGGCGCGCCGGAGATCTGCAGGATGGTGCCGTCGGCGAGTTCCTGCGTGACCTCGTAGGGGGCGGCGCGGTGCAGCGCCAGCCGTCGCGTCACGAAGGCCTCGCGGTCGGGCTCGCGGCCTGCGTAGGCGTCCAGGTCCCAGATCCGTCCCAGGATCTCCTCGAAGGTCTGGCCGGGTGCGAGAACCGCGCCCAGGCCCGGCACGAAGCGGTGGTAGGCCTCGTTGAAGACCACCAGGCGGTCCGCTTCGTCGAACAGCGCGAAACCGTGGTCGAGGCTGGCGATGGCGCTTTCCAGGCGGCCCGTCAGGCGCGCCACCGTCGCCTCGGCGGCGCGGATGTCGGTGATGTCGTCGCCGATCCCGCGGTAGCCGACGAAGCGGCCGTCCGCGTCGAACACCGGCCGGCCGCTGACCCGGAAGCAGCGCAGGCCGACGCCTTCGACGCGGACCTCGTAGGTCAGGTCGTCGAAGGGGCGCCGCGCCGCCAGGTCCGCCAGATGGGCGTGCCACATCGGCGTGTCGGTGTCGCCGGCGCAGGCTTCCAGGCGGGTCCGCCCGAGGATCGCCGGCGCGGGCAGGCCGCTGACCTCGGCGCAGCGCGCCGAGTCATAGGTGAAGCGGTGGTCGGCGTCGGTCTCCCACAGCCAGTCGGAGCTGATCTCGGCCAGCTCGCGCAGGCGGACGGCGCTGGTCTCGGCCGCCGCCCGTGCCAGATCGCCCCGACGCCGGAGCGCCTCGAGGGCGGCGACGGCCGGCAGGCCTGCGATCAGGGAGAGGCCCAGCGTCAGCCCCGTCGGTGCGGGCGGGCCGACGTCGGCGAGGGCCGCCAGGACCAGCGCACCGGCGCCGAGCAGCAGGGCCGCCAGCGCCACCTCTGCCGGCCGGCGCCGGCGCGCCGCGTGCGCTGCGAGGCCGAGGCCTGCGGCGAGCGGCAACGCTCCGGCCGCCGCCCCCGCGAGCGCGACGCCGGCGGGCGCCGCCGAAGCCTGCCAGGCGACGAGCCCGGCGGCGGCCGCGGCCGTCAGCTGCAGGAGCCGCCAGCGCCGGGCCAGGTCCAGGTGGGCCCAGGCGGCCAGGCTGGCGGCCAGGCCGGCCGCCGCCAAGGCCAGGCTGCCGAGATCCGGGCCGCCGAGGTCCTGGCCGTCGACGTGCGGGACGGCCAGCAGCAGGGCGGCGAGCGCCGCCGCGACGGAGCAGGCCAGCCAGCGGCGGGTCAGCGCCGGCTCGCCGGCCAGCAGCAGCGCCAGGACGGCGAAGCCGGCGGCCAGACCGGCCGGCAACGCAATCAGAAGCTGGAAGCCGTCGGAATGCATGAGGTGCGATCGGATCCGTCTGCCCTGCGGAGCCTCGCCGGCGGCGTCGCGCCCCGTCGGCAGTCGCCGTGCGGGCGACCGCAGGACTCCAGCGGCCTAGCCTGCCGGTATCGCGTTAATCTCTCGTAAACGAAAATTCTCGGTCCTCGGCTCTGAGCGACCCGCGACGGCGGGCGCGGCCTCGGACTCTAGCGCGGCCGACGCCCGCGAGTCTTGTTTCGCGCGAGTCGGCCATTGTTTCTGCAAGGCGCGCGCGCCGCCGCCGCGGCCGTCGCCGGCCGTCTCGGCGGCGGGGGCGCGTCCGCTCAGTCGTCGTAGGCGATCAGCGTGTGCACCGGCAGGTCGAGCTTCTGCCGGCCGCCGAGGAAGGAGAGCTCGATGATGAAGGCCGCGCCCGAGACTTCGGCGCCGACCGAGCGCAGCAGCTCGACGGCGGCCGCGGCAGTGCCGCCGGTGGCCAGCAGGTCGTCGAGGATGACCACGCGCTGGCCCGGCTCGACGGCGTCGGCCTGGATCTCGATGGTGTCGGTGCCGTACTCCAGGTCGTAGGAGTGCGACACGGTGCGCCCCGGCAGCTTGCCCTTCTTGCGGACCATCGCGAAGCCGAGGCCGAGATGCAGGGCGAGCGGCGCGGCGGTCAGGAAGCCGCGCGACTCGATGCCGACCAGCAGCTCGGGTCGGTAGGGGCCGATGGCCTCGGCCAGGCGGTCGACCGTCTCCTTCCAGGCCGCCGGCTCGGCCAGCAGGGTCGAGATGTCGTAGAACAGGATGCCCGGCTTCGGAAAATCCGGAATGCCGCGGATGTGGTCCTTGAGGTCCATGCGGGACCGTCCCCCCTCGCTTCGCTGTATCGGCGGCGCTAAGCTAGCGGCGAAATGCCCGGGGAACAACGGCCCGGGACCGACGACCGGGATCATCGGTCGACAAGGCGCCGGGCCCGGTCCGGCGCAGCGATCCGGAGGCCTCTACTTCCCATGTCCGCCATCCTGCACCGTCATCCGAAGTCCGCCCTGCCGCTCGCGGTCGCCGGCGACGGACCCTATCTGATCGACAGCGAGGGCAGGCGCTACCTCGACGCCAGCGGCGGCGCCGCCGTGTCCTGCCTGGGACACAGCTGCAAGCCGGTGGTCGAGGCGATCAAGGCGCAGCTCGACCGCCTGCCCTACGCCCACACCTCCTTCTTCACCAACGAGCCGTCCGAGCAGCTGGCCGAGCACCTGATCGCCCGCGCCCCGGCCGGCCTGGAGAAGGTCTACTTCGTCTCGGGCGGCTCGGAGGCCAACGAGACGGCGCTCAAGCTGGCGCGCCAGTACTTCGTCGAGAAGGGCGAGCCGCAGCGCCGCCACTTCATCGGCCGCCACCAGAGCTATCACGGCAACACGCTGGGCGCCCTGTCGGTCGGCGGCAACCCGGAGCGCCGGGCGATCTTCCACCCGATCCTGCTCGACACCCACCACGTCGCGCCCTGCTACGCCTACCGCGACAAGTCCCCGGAGGAGAGCGAGGAGGCCTACGGCCGGCGGGTCGCCGACGAGCTGGAGGCCAAGATCCTGGAACTCGGCGCCGAGACGGTGATCGGCTTCATCGCAGAGACCGTGGTCGGCGCGACGCTCGGCGCGGTCCCGGCGGTGCCCGGCTACTTCAAGCGGGTGCGCGAGATCTGCGACCGCCACGGCATCCTGCTGATCCTCGACGAGGTGATGAGCGGCATGGGCCGCACCGGGCGGCTGTTCGCCTGCGAGGACGAGGGCATCGCGCCGGACCTGCTGACCTGCGCGAAGGGCCTCGGCGCCGGCTACCAGCCGATCGGCGCCTGCCTGCTGTCGGGCGAGATCCACGACACCATCGTCGGCGGCAGCGGCTTCTTCCACCACGGCTTCACCTACATCGGCCACGCCACGGCCTGTGCGGGCGGCCTGGAGGTGCAGCGGACGATCGAGCGCGAGGGGCTGCTCGAGAACGTGCGGCGCCAGGGGGCGGCTCTTCGCGAGGCCCTGGAAGAGCGCTTCGGCAACCACAATCACGTCGGCGACATCCGCGGCCGGGGCCTGTTCCTCGGCGTCGAGCTGGTCGAGGAGCGCGGCAGCAAGAAGCCCTTCGATCCGTCGCGGCGGCTCAACGCCCGGATCAAGCGGCTGGCCATGGCCGAAGGGCTGATGTGCTATCCGGGCGGCGGCACCGCCGACGGCGTCGCCGGCGACCACGTGCTGCTGGCGCCGCCCTTCATCATCGGCGAGACGCAGGTCGCCGAGATCGTCGACCGGCTGGGCCGCGCGATCGACATGGCGCTGGCCGAGCCGGCGTGACCGGCGCCGCCGGGGGCCCGGCGCCGGGGGCGGGCGCCTGGGACCCGATGATCCTGGCGGTCGCGCCGAATGGCGCGCGCCGGACCAAGAAGGACCACCCGGCGCTGCCGATCGAGCCCGGCGAGCTGGCCGAGGCGGCGGCGGCCTGCCGCGAGGCCGGGGCGGCGATGATCCATCTGCACGTGCGCGACGCCGAGGGCGGTCACAGCCTCGACCCGGGGCGCTACCGGGAGGCGACCGCGGCGGTCCGCGAGCGCCTGGGCGACACCATGATCGTGCAGATCACCACCGAGCAGGTCGGCCGCTACGGCCCGGACGAGCAGATGGCCTGCGTGCGGGCGCTGTGGCCCGAGGCGGTCAGCCTCGCCCTGCGCGAGCTGGTGCCCGACGCCGGATCGCAGACGGCGGCGGCGCGCTTCTTCGCCGAGCTCGCCGAGGCCGGCACGCTGATGCAGTTCATCCTCTACGATCCCGCCGACCTCCGGCGCTTCCTGGCGCTGCGGGAGGCCGGGGCGATCCCGGCCGGCGAGCGCTCGCTACTCTACGTGCTGGGCCGCTACAGCGCCGGCCAGCGCTCGCGCCCCGACGACCTGCTGCCGTTCCTCGCGGAGCGGGCGCCGGACGCCGGCGAGGTCTGGTCGCTCTGCGCCTTCGGCCCGCGCGAGGCGGCCTGCGGCGTCGCGGCGGCGGCCCTGGGCGGCCATGTCCGCGTCGGCTTCGAGAACAACCTGCAGCTGCCCGACGGCCGCCCGGCGGCGGACAACGCCGACAGCGTCGCCGCGGTCGCCGCCGCGGTCCGCGCGATCGGGCGGCCTCTGGCCGACGCCGCCGCGGCCCGCGGCCTGATGGCGCCGGCCGTCTAGCCCGGCCCGGCACGAGCCGGCGCGCGGACGGGACGCGGGAATCCCGGGCTAGCCATGACGGCTGCGACGTTGTTCAATGGCGCCCCAAGTCGGCGGCTTCGCACGCCGGCGCAAAGAAACGGGGAGGATTGCCGGCGCCTTGCGCCGCCCGGCTGCGCCTACGCAGCCGCTTTCGACGTGGCGTGGCTCCCCTGCGGAAGCCGCTCGCGTCGGCCGTCGGGTCCGCGACCGGTCGTGCCGGTCGGGCAGCCGGCGGGGTGCCGTCGTCGGAATCCGACCCCCGAGAACTCGGCTCACGAGACTTCGGAGGTTGACACAGACCATGAAACACCTGGCCACGAAACTGGCGCTCACCGGCGCCGCGCTCGCCCTCGCGGTCGGCGCCTACGGCGCTGCCTCGACGGGGACCGCCGTCGCCCAGCAGCAGTTCATCTCGATCGGCACGGGCGGCGTGACCGGCGTCTACTACCCGACCGGCGGCGCGATCTGCCGCCTGGTCAACAAGAAACGCAAGGACCACGGCATCCGCTGCGCCGTCGAGTCGACCGGCGGCTCG